>CAVPLC010000101.1:0-22881 GCA_963705835.1 uncultured Actinomycetes bacterium | reverse complement strand
GTGCTTGAGGACCTGGAGTTCGACGACAGCGACGCTCCCGCGATCGGCCTGGTGCCGCCCGGCGTCACCTGGGAGCAGGTGCACGACCACATCAAGATCGCGCACCACTCGCTCCTGGTCCCGTCGGCCGACGGCGGCCAGTTCGTCGGCGCCTACTGGACCGGCACCGAGATGGTCGTGGTCGAGGACCTCGGCCCCGATCAGGACCAGGCCATCGATGAGTTCCGCGCCGTCCTCGCCGAACGCGGCGAGACCTAGAACGGCGGCTCGTCCGAAAACTCGCCTTGGTTGTCGCTCGCCCAGGGATCGGCGTCCCCGCCGCCCTGGACCGCAGAACCCCCAGGACCCCCAGAAGCCGCGGAGCCGCCCGAGCCCTCAGCCCGGCTGCCCCCGGAACCGCCCTGGCCATTACCGTTACCGCCCGAGCGCGCGGCCCGGGTCACCTTGGCCGAGGCGTTCCGCAGCGAGGGGCCGACGTCATCGACCTCGACCTCGTAGACCGTGCGCTTCTCGCCTTCCTTGGTCTCGTACGACCGCTGCCGCAGCCGCCCGGAGACGATGACCCGCATCCCGCGGGTCAGGCTCTCCGCCGTATGCTCGGCCGCCTGCCGCCACACGTTGCAGGTCAGGAACAGGCTGTCGCCGTCCTTCCACTCGCCCGTGGCGTTGTCACGGAACCGGGGAGTCGAGGCCACCCGGAACTTCGCCACCGGCTGTCCCGCCGGGGTGAACCGCAGTTCCGGATCATCGACGAGGTTCCCCGTGATCGTGATCTGAGTGTCGCCTGCCGCCATCAGCAGAACTCCTTACCTGGATCTCGGCCGGGCTCACTGCCCGGCCCTATCCGATATTGTGTGCGACACCACTGACATTTTCGGCACCCGCCACGGCCGCACCGCGCAGGGCCCGGGTCACATCTCGCCGATGACGCGCGCGAGCCGGGCGACGCCCTCCGCGATGGCCTGCTCGTTGACGGTCGCGTACCCGAAGATCAGGCCGCCCGGGCCCGGGTTGGTGATGCGGTACGGCCCCACCGCGTCCAGGCTCACTCCGGCCCGCCGGGCCGCGGCGACCACGGCGGCCTCGTCCAGGTCCGGCGGCAGCCAGGTGACCAGGTGCAGCCCGGCGGAGACGCCGACCGGCTCGAGCCAGGGCAGATGCCGGGCCAGCGCGGCGAGCAGCGCGTCGCGCCGCCGCCGGTAGACCGGGCGCATCCGGCGCAGGTGCCGGTCGAACTCGCCGCGGGTGATGAAGTCGGCCAGCGCGAGCTGCTCCAGCGCGGGCGATCCGCGGTCGGCCGCGATCTTGGCCTCGGCCATCGGCTCGGTCAGGTGGCCCGGCATCACGAACCACCCGAGCCGCAGCCCCGGTGCCAGGGTCTTGCTCGCCGAGCCGGCGTAGGCCACGTGGTCGGGGGCCAGGCCCTGCAGCGCGCCGACCGGCGTCCGGTCGTAGCGGTACTCGGCGTCGTAGTCGTCCTCGATGATGACCGCGCCGCGCTCGGTGGCCCAGCGGATCACCCCGGCCCGGTTCTGGGCGGACAGCACCGATCCGGTCGGCCACTGGTGCGAGGGTGTCAGGATGACGGCATCGGCGCCGCTGTCTCGCAGCAGGTCGACCCGGATGCCGTCGCCGTCGACCGGGATCCCGGCCACCTCGAGCCCGGCCGCCCGCGCGGCCAGCAGCGCATCGTCACGAGACGACGGGTCCTCCAGCGCGAGCCGTTTCGCTCCCGCCGCGGCCAGCACGCCGATAAGCAACGACACGCCCTGGGCGTAGCCCGTGCAGATCACCATGTGATCCGGCTCGGCCACGGCGCCGCGCACCCGGTTCAGGTAACCGGCCAGCGCCACGCGCAGCTGCGGAACCCCTCGCCCGGTCAGGTAGCCGAACACGTCGTTCGGTGCGTCGGTCAGCGCCGTGCGTATGGCCCGCAGCCACGCGCCCCGGGGGAAGCTGGACACGTCGGCGCGGCCATAGCTCAGGTCGATGGCCGGCTTGGCCCCCAAAAGCCCGCCTGCCGGGCGCGGCAAGGGGTCCGGCGGAGCCGGGCCGGCCGCTACTCGCGTGTAACCGCCCGCATGGCTGGCCAGGTACCCCTCGGCGGACAGCTGCTGGTAGGCCTCGACCACCACGCCGCGGGAGACGCCGAGGTCGGCGGCCAGCACCCGCGAGGGCGGCAGCGAGGACCCGAGCGTCAGCTGGCCGGCCCGGATCGAGTCACGGATCGAGGTCTCGATCTGCCGGTGCAGCGGGACGTGCGCGTCGTGCCGCAGCATCACGAGCAGCTCAGAATTGGTCCTGTTTTCACCCATCGAACTGGATCTTATCACCAGGACCGATTCCTGTCAGGGTTGAGCTGTACCCAATAAGAGAGGAATGATCATGGGAATCTTGCTCGGCCTCGTCGCCGCCGTGCTGTACGGCAGTTCTGACTTTGTCGGGGGCGTGACCTCGCGGCGCTTCGGGCCACTGCGGGTCACCGTCATCGGCTGCGCCGTCGCCACCGTGCTGGCCTGGGCCGCGCTGATCGTGTCCGGCGGCCCCGAGCCGACTCTCCGGGCGATCGCGTGGGGGCTGGCCAGCGGACTGGGCGGCGGGATCGGCACCCTGGTGCTGTACCGGGGACTGGCCCGCGGGCAGATGAGCGTGGTCGGCCCGCTATCCGCGGTCGGCGCGGCCGTGGTCCCGGTCGTGGCCGGCGTCGCCATGGGCGAGCGCCCGAGCCTGCTCGCCGTGGCGGGCGTCGTGGTCGCCCTGCCCGCCATCGTGCTGGTCGCGGCCAGCGGCTCGGTGCGGGGCAAGCTCGGCGCTGCCCCCAAAGGCCTGACCGACGGCCTCGTCGCCGGCGTGGCGTTCGGCATCTTGTTCGTCGGCCTGGCCCAGGCCGGGCACAACGCGGGCCTGTGGCCGGTCGCCTCGGAGCAGACCGGCACGCTGCTGGTGGTGCTCGCCGTCGCGATCAAGACCCGTGAGCCGCTGCGGATCCCGGTCCGCGCCGCCGGCCTGCCCGTGCTGGCCGGGGCCAGCGGCATGGCCGCCACCCTGGCCTACTTCTACGCCACCCACTTCAGCATGCTGGCCGTCGCGGCCGTCCTCGTCTCCCTGTACCCCGGCGTCACCGTCCTGCTCGCCCGCGCGCTCCTGCACGAGCGGTTCAGCCCCGTTCAGCGCGCCGGCCTGGGCCTGTGCACCCTGGCCATCATCGCCATCGCCCTCTAACTGACCCTATTTTCCCCCACACCCACCCTAGGAGGTCAGGGCCCGGAGCTGGTCGAGCGACTCCCGGATGAGCCGCGCCAGGTCCTGCTCCGAAGGCTCGCTGACCCAGCGGGCGAACGCGGTCTTGAACGCGATGACCCCGGCCTCCGCGGCCAGGCTCGCGGCGGGGTCGGCCACACCGCGCTCCCGCAGCGCGTCGGCCATCGCGGAGGCGAGCGACGCGCGCTTGAGCAGTTCCCGTTCCTGCAGGCCCGGGTTCGCGGCGATCACGGCCTGGCGCTGCCGGGCGAGGTCGTGGCGATCGCGGAAGACGGGCGCGGCAGCCAAAAGCGCCGCCGCGACGGCGTCGATCGGCGTCGCGGAATCCGGCGCGTCGGCGATGGCGCTCACGTAGATCTCGCGCAGCATGTCCTGGCCCCAGAACAGCACCTCGCGCTTGTCGGCGAAGTACCGGAAGAACGTCCGCTCGGTGAGCCCGGCTCGCTCGGCGATCTCCGCCACGGTGGTCTGGTCGAACCCGCGCTCGCGGTAAAGCTCCAGCGCCGCCAGCTCGAGCCTGCCGCGCGCGTTCGGCTCCCACCGGCTCATGCTCCCGGCTCCCATCCGCCCATGTCCCGATTATAAGTGATGACAGCCGCTGTCATCGAGTGATACTTTTGATGACAGTAACTGACATCAGCGATACGGGAGGTCTTTCCCATGCGTGTCTTCGTCACCGGCGCGAGCGGGCACATCGGTTCCCTCGTCGTGCCCGAACTGCTGCAAGCCGGCCATGAGGTCACGGGTCTGGCCCGTTCGGACAAATCCGCCGCCGCCCTGGCGGCGGCGGGCGCCAAGGTGCACCGAGGCGGCCTCGACGACCCGGACAGCCTGCGAGCCGGCGCAGCCGCGGCAGACAGCGTCATCCACCTGGCGTACATCCACGACGCCATGCAGGCCGGTAACTTCGCGGACCCGGCCACGGTGGACCTGCAGGCCGTCCAGACGATGGGAGCCGCGCTCGACGGCTCAGGAAAGCCCCTCGTCATTACCTCGGGAACGCTCATGCTCGCGTTCGCCGCGCCGGGACGCCTCGGGACCGAAGCGGACGCGATCGACACGGGGGAGCCGCCGCGGCCCCGTATCGCGTCGGAGAACGCGGCCGTCGCGCTGGCCGAGCACGGAGTACGGTCATCGGTCATCCGGCTCGCGCCGACCGTGCACGGACCGGCCGACGCCCACGGCTTCGTCCCGCGCCTCATCAGCATCGCCCGTGACAAGGGCCTCTCCGCCTACGTCGGCGACGGGTCCAACCGGTGGCCGGCCGTACACGAACGAGATGCCGCACACCTGTACCGGCTGGCCCTGGAGTCCGCGCCGGCCGGGACACGGTGGCACGGGGCCGCCGACGAGGGCGTGCCCTTCCGCGACATCGCCGAAGCCATCGGTCGTCGCCTGAACCTGCCGGCGGTCAGCATCTCCCGCGAAGAGGCCGACGCGCACTTCGGCTTCCTCGGCGGCCTCGTAACCATGGACAACCCGACCTCCAGCGACGTGACGCAGGAGCTGCTCGGCTGGAAGCCAGTTCACCCCGGCCTGATCGCGGACCTGCGGCAGAGCCACTACTTCGAAACCGCGACCGTCTAGTCCTGTTTTCAAACCCCTGCCCTGAGACAAATGCCAGGGCCAGGCGACGGCTCAGGCGGTCAGGCCCGGGACCGGGGCCGACGACGTCACCGCGCCGTCGGTGTAGCTGACCGAGTTGGTCGCCACCGCCGGGATCCGCTGGCCGGGCAACACGACGCCGACCAGGTTCAGCGGATCCGCCGCCGACAACCGGACGGTCTCCCCGTTCCTCGGCCGCTTCCTGATCTCGCGCAACACGGCCACCGCGTCCGGGTGCGCGAACTGCTCGCCGCTGAACCCGTTGACGAACCGCCCGCCGGCCACCGTGCCGCGCGCCTCCATCCGGCGCAACGCCCACAGCACCTCCCGCCAGGGCACCGCGATGTTCTCCCGGGTCAGCAGGTCGCGGAACACCACGCCCCACCGCACGGCCAGTTGCTCCGCGACCGCCTCGGCCAGCTCATCCGGGTCACAGTCCGCCATCGGCGAGGGCAGCAGCGACCAGCGGCCCGCCGTCCGCGAGGCGAGCTGCCCGCCGCGGCGCAGCGAGCGTCGGCCCAGCGCGGTCTGGGCCAGCGAGCGCTGCGCGAACAGCGACCGCACGGCCCGGAACCCGTCCGCGGTGAGCAGCCCCCGGGCCACGCCGTCCCACAGCGCGTCCTCGATCTCGCCCGGCAGCCGCCCGGTCGCGGCGGCCAGGTCGGTCTGGAACAGCGCCCCCCGCGAGGCCAAGGCGTCGAGCACGTCCCTGGTCCGCCCCGGGCCAGGCGAAGCCGGGCACGAAGAACCGCGCGCCGCCGCCAGCAGCCACGCCAGGTCGTCCCGGATCATCAAGGTAATGGGCGTCGCCCGGGACGGGGTCAGGCCCCGGCTGGGCTGCTCCTCCGTCTCGGACCGCAACGACAGCCGCCCCCACGCCACGCCGCCGTCCAGGCACACCTCGTCCAGCCACTCCTTGCGGTAGCCGGTGACCCGGGCCGGCAGGATGGCCTTCTCCCAGGCGCCCGCCGCGAGCTCGAACCCCTGCAGCTGCTCGACCACCGCGAGCACGCCGCGGCTGCCCTCACGCCTGGTGTCCGGCGTGACGTGCTGCCAGCGCAGCAGGAACCGCATGAAGTCCTGCGCGTTGACCGGCTCGACCTCGCGCCGCTTGCGCTCCCTGGTGTAGGCGTGGATCCTGGTCAGCACCCGCCGCGCGCACCATTCCTCGGCCCCGTCGGGGTCACTGAACCGTCCCCGCAGCGCGAACCCCTCCGTCTCCAGCCGGACCAGCGCCAGCGACACCTCCGGGACCCCGAGCGCCGTGGCCCGGGCCAGGTCGGCAGCGGTACGCGGCCCCGAGATGTCCAGGTGCCCCCGCAACATTTCCGCCGCCACGGACCCCAAATCCTCCGGTTCCATCGGCTTCAACCCCGGAACCGGCGAAGTCGCGGCCGCCCAGTCAGGGAACAGGGGAGCAAGCACCACGCTCCGTTCGGCAGAACACCACAGAACCCCGTGCGGCCCGCAGATCTCCGCCGCCCGCCCGGCCGCTACCAGCGAATCGAACCACTCCCGCCACTCCGGACACGGCCGCATGACGAACAGCGTCATCAGCAGATCGTGCAGTTCGTCAAGATCCCGCGGCTGCGGCCGGACCTGCTCACGCACCCGCGCGATCGCGGACGGGTCCAGCCGGGCCAGGTCGCGGGCGTCCACCGGCAGCCCGCGGGGGAGCCGCACCTGCCTGCTGCGCCGGTTTGCGGCCTCGGTCTCGTCGTCCAGGAACGTGAACGGCATCCCGTTCAGGATCTCGTGCGCCAGCACCGAAGGCTCGGTGGTGTCCCGCGTGATCACCGTGATCCGGCCGGCCTCGATGCCGGCCACCAGCTCGCGCAGCCCGTCGATGTCCATCGCCTCGTGCAGGCAGTCCTCCAGCGTCTGCCGGACCAGCGGGTGGTCGGGGATCTCGATCGGGCCCGGGGCCACGTTCTCCTGGCAGGCGGCCAGCGTCGGGAACACCGCCGCCATCAGGTCGTCGGCCTCCATCCGCTGGATCGCGGGCGGGTTCTTGCGCCCGCCCCGCATCCGCAGCACGGTCAGCGAGGTGTTGAGGTTCCACCGCCAGCGCGCGGCGAACAGCGGCGAGGTGAGCACCGCCTGCCGCACCACCTGCTCCACGGTCGGGGAGGCCAGGAACCGCGGCACGCTGTCCAGCGGGAAGCTGTGCTGCGGTCCCAGCGACAGCAGGATCGCGTTGTCGCTGGCCGCGGCCTGCAGCTCGAAGTCGAACGTCACGCAGAACCGCTTGCGCAGCGCCAGCCCGAACGCCCGGTTCACCCGCACCCCGAACGGCGCGTGCCCGATGAGCTGCATGCCGCCGGCCTCGTCGAAGAACCGCTCCAGGATGATCGCGTTCATGGTGGGCAGCGCCCCGAGCGCGGCCAGCCCCGCGCGCAGGTACGCGACGATGGTGTCGGCCGCCGCCCGCTCCAGACCGCACTCGTCCTCCAGCCAGCGGCGCGCGTCCGAAGGCGAAAGGTCGGCGACCGCCTGGCGCAGCGCCGAGACCTCCTCGGACAGCTCCCTGGTCCGCCCCGGCGCCTCGCCCTGCCAGTGCGGCACCGACGGCGGCGCCCCGTGCGCGTCCACCACCCGGACCGTGCCGGGCTCCACGCGGCGGATCCGCCAGGAGTGCGTGCCGAGCAGGAACACGTCGCCCGGCCTGCTCTCCACCGCCCACTCCTCGTGCACCGAGCCGACCTGGACCTCGTCCGGCTCCACCACGACGCGGAAGTCGCCCAGCTCCGGGATGGCCCCGCCGGAGGTCAGCGCGGCCAGCCGCGCCCCACGGCGGCCCTTGACCGTCCCGTTGACCTGGTCGCGGTGCAGGTAGTAGGCCCGGCGGCCGCGGCCGGTGCGGATCCCCTCGGCCAGCAGCTCCGTGACGTCCTCGAAGTCCGAAAGCGACAGGTCCCGGTACGGCGCCGCCCGCCGGGCCAGCTCGAGCAGCTCGTCCGATGCCCACTGCTCGGCCGCGGACTCGGCCACCATCTGCTGGGCCAGGATGTCCAGCGGCCGCTGCGGCATGACGATCGCGTCCAGCCGCCCGCCCCGCACCCCGCGCAGCAGCGCCGCGCACTCCACCAGCTCGTCCCGGGTCGTCGGGTACAGAACCCCGCGCGGCGTCCCCGACCGCGTGTGGTTCGACCGGCCCACCCGCTGCAGGAACGTCGCGATGCTGCGCGGCGAGCCGATCTGGCACACCAGCTCGACCGGGCCGATGTCGATGCCGAGTTCGAGGGAGGCCGTCGCGACCAGGGCTCGCAGGTCCCCGGCTCGCAGCCGGGCCTCGACCCGCTGCCTGCGCCCCTTGGACAGCGACCCGTGGTGCGCGGCGACGAACGCCCCGAGCTCGGACCCGAGCCGTTCGCCGAGCTGGTGGGCGACCCGCTCGGCCATGCTCCTGGTGTTGACGAACACCAGCGTGGTGCGGTGCCCGTTCACGTGTTCCGCGATCCGGTCCAGGATCTGCGCCATCTGCTCGCCGGTGGGTACCGCGCCGAGCTCGTCGTCGGGAATCTCCAGCGCCAGGTCGAGTTGCCTGCGGTGCCCGGAGTCCACGATCGCGCACCGCGGCGTCCCGTCGGGATGGTCACGATCGGTACCCGAGCCGACCAGCAGACGCGCGATCGCGGAAATAGGCCGCACCGTCGCGGACAAGCCCACTCGCTGCACCGGCCCGTCCGCCACGTGCGTGAGGCGCTCCAGGGTGAGGGCCAGGTGCGAGCCGCGCTTGTTGGCCGCCACGGCGTGGATCTCGTCCACGATCACCGTCCGGGTGCTGCGCAGCATGGCCCGGCTCCGCTCCGCGGTCACCATCAGGAACAGCGACTCCGGGGTGGTGATGAGGATGTCCGGCGGGTGCTTCAGCATCGCGGCGCGCTCGGCGGCCGCCGTGTCACCGGTCCTGACCGCCACCCGGATCGCCGGCGCGCCGAGCCCGAGCTCGGCGGCCACCAGCGCGATCTCCCGCAGCGGCGCCTCCAGGTTCTGGTGAATGTCCGTGGCCAGCGCCTTCAGCGGCGACACGTACACCACTGTTGGCCCCGCCGGGGCATCCTCGGAAAGCCGGCGCTGGTACAGCCGGTCGATGCAGACCAGGAACGCGGCCAGCGTCTTACCCGAGCCGGTGGGCGCCGCGATCAGCGTGTGCCCGCCCGCCGCGACCTCCCGCCATCCCGCGGCCTGCGGTTCGGTCGGACCCGCCGGGAACCGGCGCCCGAACCAGGCACGCACCGCGGGATGGAACGACTCGAGCACCCGCTCACCGTACCCCCGCGGCCCGACATTCGGTGGTCACTGCCACCGGAACAGCCGCCGGGCGAGCAGGCTGGCCGCGATCGCCCAGCCGGCCAGGATGCCCAGGTAGAGGAGCGGCGGGAAGGTGCCGCCGAGGGTGTCCGCCATCGCGGTCACCGCCGCGCCGAGCGGGGTCGCGTGGCTGATGTCCTGCAGGCCCGGGCTCATCTGCGGGATCGGCACCCACAGGCCGGAGAAGAACATCATCGGGTAGAAGCACAGCGCCCCGAGGCCCTGCGCGATCCTGCTGGTCTTCGCGACGCTCGCGATGCACAGCCCGATGCCGATCAAGGCCATGACGGCCAGCAGCAGGGTCAGGATGAACCCGCCGAACTGCGTCGGCAGCGGCACGCTATAGTTCAGGCGCGCGACGACGACGATCACGGTCGCCATGATCAGCACCATGGCCACGTTGACGATGAGCTGAGCGGCCAGCAGCCGGGTAGCGCCGGCAGGCGTGGTACCGAACCGCCGCAGCACCCCGCGCTCCCGGTAGGCGGACAGCGTGCCGCTGGCCGCGATCAGGCAGATGAGCGCCGCGCCCATCAAGATGACGACCGGCACGTACAGGTACATCAGGGGCCGGCCGCCGAGGCTGGCATCCGGCTTGTGAACGGCGCCGATGCTGCCGAACACGACCAGCAGGATGAGCGGGAGCCCAATGCCACAGATGGGCCCGATCCACTCCCGGACGAACAGTTTCGCCTCGGTGAGCACGAGCTGCCGGAGGGGAGACGGCCGCCGTGCGGGCCGCGTGCCGACGGTGGTGGTGGTTGCGGTGGTGATAGCTGACATCGTTCAGCCCTCCTTGTTCTCGTGCTCGGCGTGCCGGCCGGTGAGGGCGAGGAACGCGTCCTCCAGCGTGGCCTGCTCGACCCTGAGCTGACGTGGCTCGATCTCGTGGCGCGCCAGCACGGTGGTGACCGCGGCCAGCACGTTCCCGTTCCCGGTCACCGTGACGGTGTTGCCGCGGCGCACGACGCTGGTGACGTCCGGCAGTGCCGACAGCAGCGCCGGGTCGAACGTCGCCGGGGCCAGGAACCGCACGGTCATCCCGGCGTGGATGCTCTCCGCCAGCGCCGCAGGCGTGTCCAGGGCGACGATCCGCCCGGAGTCCACCAGCGCCACCCGGTCGCACAGGTGCTCGGCCTCTTCCATGAAGTGGGTGACCAGGACGATCGTCACGCCGCGGTCTCGGATCCCCGAGATGAGGTCCCAGGTGTTCCGGCGCGCCTCCGGGTCCAGCCCGGTGGTCAGCTCGTCAAGCACGGCGACCCTCGGGTTGCCGACGAGCGCCAGCGCGACGGACAGCCGCTGCTTCTGGCCGCCGGACAGCTTCTTGAACATCGTGCCCGTCTTGCCGTCCAGGCCCAGCGTCTTCACCAGCGCCCGCCAGTCGACGGGTCCCGGTAGAACGAGCTGTACAGCTCCAGGGCCTCGCCGACGAACAGCTTGTCCGGCAGCGCGGACTCCTGCAGCTGCACGCCGAGCACCTGGGTGAGCTCGTCGCGGTCGGCGTGCGGGTCCAGGCCGAGGATGCGGACCGACCCGGAGTCCTGCGCTCGCAGGCCCTCCATGCACTCGACGGTCGTGGTCTTCCCGGCCCCGTTCGGGCCGAGGATACCGAAGATCTCCCCCTCCTGGACGGAGAAGGAGACGTCGTCCACCGCGACGGTGGACCCGTAGGCCTTGCTGAGGTGCTCCACCTCTATGACTGACATCGCGTGCTCCTCTGGCACCTCCGCCGGCTGCCCCGGCGGCTTCCGAAATCTGATATCACAATGCTAGATCTTTGATAGAAGATTGTCCAGACGCGGCACCCGGAAGATTCAGACCAATCCTGGATCCGGGTACCCACCAGTCACCGGCAAGATTTGGCGCGCACCCCCGGCCCGCCCGGGGTTACCCTCCCGGGCCCCGCGGCCCGGCACCACGGCGGTCTACCTTCTGCTCATGGCACCAGTGCATCCGCTGCGCGATTCGGCGGTGGTGGCCGAGATCGAGCGCGCTGCATCGCAGCACCTCGGCCGCCGGTGGGTGAGCCAAGGACTCACCGACCTGGCCGAACGCTCCTCACATCCGTGCGCGATCCTGCACGGCCTGCCGTTCTCGGTATTCGCCAAGCTCGGCCGGAACGCCCGCGATCAGTTCGAAGCCGAGCTAAACGGCCTGCGCCTGCTCACCCAGGCCGCCGGAATCCTGACCCCGGTACCCGTAGCAACGGGCCTCGTCGACCTCGCCGACGCCTCGCTGCTGCTCTTCGAAGCCCTCCCCGAACGGCTCCCCGTCCACCGCACCGATCACGACTGGGCAGAGATCGGCCGTGCCCTGGCCACCCTGCACCGGATCACGAACGCGGAGTTCGGGCTCGACCGCCAAGGCTTCTTCGGCCCGCTGCCGCAAGACAACCGGCCCGTCACATCGAACCGGTGGGCCGATTTCTTCGCGCAGCGCCGGATCCTCCCGCTGCTGCGGACCGCCGTGGATTCCGGTAACCTTCCCGCCGACCTGGCCAGAGGCGTCGCCCGGATCGCCGAACGGCTGCCGGCCCTGGCCGGCCCCGAACCGCGGCCCTCGCTGCTGCACGGCGACGCCCAGCAGAACAACTTCATCAGCACCGCCCGGGGCGCGGTAGTGATCGACGCGTCGCCCTACTTCGGCCATCCCGAGATCGACCTCGCGCAGGTCGATTTCTTCCGCCCCGTGCCGCGGCCTCTTCGACGCCTACCGGGAAACCGCGCCCACCGATAAGGGCTTCGCCGACCGTCGGGACCTGTGGCGGCTGCCAACCCACCTGGCCATCGTCGCCGTCGACGGCTCCCCGAGCCACATCGCCCTACTCGCCGACGCCATCCGCCGCTACGCGTCCATCTGACCCGCCGCCGTACGTCGTAAGGGCGACAAGCCCATTCAAGGAGGTATCGATGGATCTTCCCCAGGTCGTCTCGCGCGAGGAGTGGCTGGCCGAGCGCAGGAAGCTGCTGGCCAGCGAGAAAGAGCTGACCCGCCAGCGCGACGCCGTGAACGCCGAACGCCGCCAGCTTCCCATGGTCGAGATCGGCAAGCAGTATGTCTTCGAGGGACCAGCGGGAAAGGTCACCCTGCCCGAACTGTTCGAGGGTCGCCGCCAGCTCATCGTGTACCACCTCATGTGGCGCTGGGACCTGGACGCGGGCTGCCCGAGCTGCTCGTTCCTGATCGACAACATCGGGCACCTGGCCCACCTGCACGCGGGCAACACCACGCTGGCGGTCGTCTCCCGCGGGCCGTGGGACACGCTCAGCCGGTTCAGGGCCCGCATGGGCTGGGCTGTGCCCTTCTACTCCTCCTACGGCAGCGACTTCAACTACGACTTCCACGTCACGCTCGACGAGTCGGTCGCGCCCGTCGAGTACAACTACAGGACCAGCGCCGAACTCCAGGCCGCAGGCCAGGGCTGGGCCACCCAGGGCGAGCAGCCCGGCACCAGCGTGTTCCTCCGCGAGGACGACAGGATCTTCCACACCTACTCGTCCTACGCGCGCGGCGGCGACCTGCTGCTCGGCACGTTCAACTACCTCGACCTCACCCCGCTCGGCCGTCAGTACCACGTCGGCCAGGCCGTCTACCACGACCGGTACGACACCTCGGGGTAGTCGGGCTCGGACAAGTGCGTCAGCGTGCGCCCGGCCCGCCGGTGCAGCGCGCCCGCCCGCGCCAGCACGCCGACGTAGTAGCACAGCAGCGCCATCCCGGTCAGCAGGGCCATCGCCAGCGATGCGCCCTGCTGGGCGTTGTGCACGAAGATCTCCCCGGAGGCGAACGCCCCGCCGATGGCGGTCAGGCCGCCCGCCGCCAGCATGGCGAGCGGCCGGTCCACCGCGGCGACCGCCCGGGCCAGCAGCAGGATCGCGGTGCCGATCAGCGCCAGGCCCAGCAGCGCGTGCAGGGTCAGCATTAATGGGCCGCTGGCGATCTCCTGCATGAGCCCGGCGTGCGCATCGGAGGCCGGGACGACGATGTACAGGTTGAGCACGATGCCCAGGCCGTACTGGACGATCAGCATGATCAGGGCCGCCACGGATACCCTGCGCAGCCCGGCCAGCCCCGCCCGGCGCCTGCCCGCGACGAGGTTGATGATTCCGCCTGACATGAGCCCGTCCCTTTCCAGGACCGGCCGCCTCGCCTCGCTCCTCACCCGTTAGGTACGGTCCAGACCGCCACGGAGTTCAAAGACCATAAGCGAAAGACCATGAGCGCTAGTGCGCGACCAGCGGCTCCTCGGCGGGCGCCGGGACCGGAACGTCCGCATCACCGGCCAGCACCCGCAGCGCGTCCGGCGGCAGGTAGCAGTGCACGGGCGTGCCCTGGGCCAGGTCCGGGTGCTCGCCGTCGTTCTGCACCAGGGCCTGCAGCGAGACTCCGGCCGCCAGGCGCAGCATGACCTGGGTCGCGGCGCCGAGGAACACCACGCGCTCCACCATGGCGGGCACCCGGTTATGGCCCGCCGACCCGTGCGGCTCGATCCGCACGCGTTCCGGCCTGATCACCGCGTGGGCCCGGCCCTCCGCGGCCGTCTCGCAGCGCCGCGAGGACAGGGTCCAGTCGCCGAGCCGCACCGCGCCGGGAGACCCGGCCGAGGTCACCAGGACCTCCATCAGGTTGGCCGCGCCGAGGAAGTCGGCCACGTAGGTGTCGGCCGGCTCCTCGTAGACCTGGCGCGGCGTGCCGATCTGCACGATCCGGCCCGCGTTCATCACCGCCAGCCGGTCGGACATCGTCAGCGCCTCCTCCTGGTCGTGGGTGACGTAGAGGAAGGTGATGCCGACGCGTTCCTGCAACGCCTTGAGCTCAACCTTGAGCGACCGGCGCAGCTTGGCGTCGAGCGCTCCGAGGGGCTCGTCGAGCAGCAGCACCGCCGGCTTGAGCACGAGCGCGCGGGCCAGCGCGACCCGCTGCTGCTGCCCGCCGGACAGCTGCCCCGGACGCCGCCTGGCGAACGAGCTCATCTTGACCAGGTCGAGGGCCTCGTCCACCCGCCGCTTGAGCTCGGCCTTACCGACCGAGCGGTGCCGCAGCCCGAACGCCACGTTGTCGAACACGGTCAGGAACGGGAACAGCGCGTAGCTCTGGAACACCGTATTGACGTTGCGCCGGTGCGGCGGAACGTCCGAGACGTCCACCCCGTCGAGCAGGATCTTGCCCGAGGTCGGCTGCTCGAACCCGGCGATCAGCCGCAGCGTGGTGGTCTTGCCGCAGCCCGAGGGGCCCAGCAGGGAGAAGAACTCGCCGCTGGCCACGGTCAGGTCGATGTTGTCGACCGCGATCTCGCTGAACCGCTTGGTCAGCCCGGACAGCTCGATGCTTCCTCCGGCCACGGTGCCTCCTTTAGAAAGCTACCTTCCGCGCTTGCGGGCCTGCTTGGGTGCGGGTTCCCAGTCAAAACCAAGCTGCCCGGCCGCGAACCGCATCGCCAGCTCGTACGCGCGCTGCGGCGGCACCTCCGGGTCTTCCAGCGCGATCTGCACGGCCAGCCCGTCGAGCAGGCCGGCCAGCGTGATCGTGAAGTTGTCCACGTCGGTCGGCGCGAACTCGCCGACCTCCTGACCAGCCTGCACGACGGAGCGGATGGTCTCCCGCCACCGCTCGTCAGACTTCTGCCGCACCGCGCCCACCCCCGCGCTCCGCGGCGACTGCGCCCAGAAGTCCAGCCACAGCAGCCAGAAGCTCCGCGGCTCGGGATTGCCGGGCAGGCAGATCATGGCGATGAGCTCGGCCAGCCGCCCGGCCGCGGTCGAGATGCCCTCCATCCGCCGCAGGTTCTCGGCGTACCAGGTGTCCTCGGAGTACCTGATCGCCTCGGTAAGCAGCCGATCGCGGGTCTTGAAGTAGTAGATGACCAGGGCCGGGCTCGTCCCGGTGCGCTCGGCCACGTCGGCGATCCTGGTGTCGGCGTACCCTCGCTCGACGATGACCTCCAGCGCCGCGCGCAGCATCTGCTCACGCCGCTGTTCCGCGGAATCCCGCACCGCCCCCGCGTGCTCCTTCATCCTTATCTCCCTGACAGCCGTGCCTCGCACCCCGGTCTTGTGGGTAATCGTAGCACCTTCTAGACTGAATGTTCAGTCAATCTTTCGGAGGCTCAGGTGACGACCAAGGACTACGACGCGATCATCGTCGGCGGCGGGCACAACGGCCTGGTCGCCGCGGCCTACCTCGCCCGCTCGGGGGCCCGCACCCTGGTTCTCGAGGCAAGGAACAAGACCGGCGGCGCCGCGACCACCGAGGCCCCCTGGCCGGACGCCCCGGACTTCAGGGTCACCCGCCTGTCCTACGTGATGTCGCTGATGCCCCCGACCATCATCGAGGATCTCCAGCTGCAAAAGCACGGATACAAGATCTACCCGATGGGCCCGTACTACCAGGCCTTCCCCGAGGGCGGGTCGATAAAGCTCTATGCCGACGACGCCAAGCGCAACCACGACGAGGTGTCCCGGTGGTCGAAGAAGGACGCCGACGCCATGCCGCGCTGGGACGCCTGGCTGGCCGGCCTGGCCGACGTGCTCGGCCCGCTGCTGCTCACCGTCCCGCCGAACCTCGGCTCCCGCCAGCCCAGGGACCTCAAACAGACCCTGAGGCTGGCCTGGCGCCACCGCAACCTGAACGTGCGCACGATCGCCGACGTGACCCGGCTGATGACCATGTCGATCGCCGACCTGCTCGACGACTGGTTCGAATCGCCGCAGGTCAAGGGCGCGCTCGCGGTCAACGGCGTGATCGGCACCTGGGCCGGGCCCTACGAGCCTGGCACCGCCTACGTGATGGCCCACCATTCCATCGGCGACGTGGGCGACGGTCACCTGGGCAACTGGGGCTTCCAGGAGGGCGGCATGGGCGCGGTCGCCGACGCGGTCGCCGCCGCCGCCCGCGAGAACGGCGCCGAGATCCGCACGGGCGCGAAGGTCCAGCGCATCCTGGTCAGCAACGGCAAGGCGAACGGCGTCGAACTGGACAACGGCCAGCAGCTCACCGCCAAGGTCGTCGTGACCTCGCTGCACCCGCGCACCGCGTTCCTTGACCACGTGGGCCGGGCCAACCTCCCCGACGACTTCGTCGCCGACATCGAGCACTGGAAGACCCGCAGCGGCGTGGTCAAGATCAACCTGGCCCTGGCCGAACTCCCCGACTTCACCGCCGACCCGGGCACCAGCCTGCAAGAGCACCACACGGGCTCGGTGGAGATGGCCCCGTCCATGCCCTACATCGAGCAAGCCTTCACCGACGCTAGGGACGGCAGGCCCGCGACCAGGCCGTTCTCCGACGGCGTGATCCCGACCGCCTTCGACAAGACCCTCTGCCCGGACGGCTATCACATCATGAGCCTGTTCACCCAGTGGGTGCCCGCCGACTGGAACGAACAGCCGCACACCGAAGAACTGCAGGCCTACGCCGACCGCATGATCGACTGCTACAACGAGGTGGCGCCGAACTTCAAGAGCTCGATCCTGCACCGCGACGTCGTCGGCCCGCATGCGATGGAGCACGACTACGGCCTGATCGGCGGGAACATCTTCCACGGCGAGCTGTCCCTGGAGCAGCTGTTCCACATGCGCCCCGCGCCCGGCTTCGCCGACTACCGCACGCCCGTGCCCGGCCTGTACTACGCCAGCTCCGCCACCCACGCCGGCGGCGGCGTGTGCGGCATCCCCGGCATGCAGGCGGCCCGCGCCGCGATCGCCGACCGCAAGGCAGCACGCCGCAGGTACCGCCGCCGGTGACCGACAGGGTCAGCGCGATGCTGGAGGCCCGCAGCATCGCGCTGGTCGGCGCCAGCGCGCGGCCCGGCAGCCTGGGCGCGCGGATGATCGCCGAAGTCGCCCGCAGCCCCTCCCGCCCGCGCACCTACCTGGTCAACCCGCGGTACGCCGACATCGGCGGCAGGCCATGTCTACCCACCCTCGATGACGTGCCCGAACCGGTCGACCTGGTCCTGCTCGCGGTGCCCGACACCGCGCTGGAGGAGCAGCTTGCCGCGGCCGCACGAACCCGGGCCCGTTCGGCGGTAATCTTCGGAAACGCCTTCGACCCCACAGGACGCAGCGGCCTGCGAGACCGGCTGGCCGCGATCGCCGCCGGCGCGGGGATGGCGGTCTGCGGCGGGGCATGCATGGGGTTCGTCAACGTGGCCCGCGGGCTGCGCGCGGTCGGTTACGTCGAGCCCGACCCGGTCCCGGCCGGGCCGGTCGCGCTGATCACGCACTCCGGGTCGGTGTTCTCCACCATGCTGCGCGCGCGCCGCGGGTTCGGCTACAGCCTGGCCGTCTCGTCCGGCCAGGAGCTGGTCACCCCCGCCGCCGCCTACGCCAGGTACGCGCTGGACCTGGACGAGACCCAGGCGCTGGCCCTGGTCCTGGAGGCGATCAGGGACCCGGCCGCGCTGCGCCAGGTCCTGCACGACGCGCTGGGCCGGAACGTCCCGGTCGTCCTGCTCAGCGTGGGCGCGTCGCAGGCCGGGAAGGCCCTGGTCAACGCGCATTCCGGCGCGCTGGCCGCGGCCGACGGCGCGTGGGAGGCGCTGGCCGCCGCGTACGGCGTGCACCGGGTCCAGGACCTGGCCGAGATGGCCGACACCCTGGAGCTCTTCGCTTCCGGTCGGCGCTGCACGAGCCGAGCAACGGGCATCGCCACCGTGCACGACTCCGGCCTGGAGCGCGCGCACGTCGCCGACCTGGCCGCCGACCTCGGCGTCCCGTTCGCCCCGCTCAGCGACAAGACCACCGGCCGGCTGGCCGCCGCGATCGACCCCGGCCTGCAGCCCGGCAACCCCCTGGACGTGTGGGCGACCGGCAGGGACACCGAGCCGCTGTTCACCGAGTGCCTGTCCGCGCTGGCCGCCGACCCGCAGGTGGCCGCGGTCGCCGCCGCCATCGACCTGGTCCCCGAGTTCGACGGCGACGAGGCCTACCCGCGCGCCATGCTCGCGGTCGCCTCGGCCACGACCAAGCCGGTCGCCGTGCTGGCCGGCCTGCCCGCGGCCGTCGATCCGGCCGCCGCCGCCCGGCTGCGCGCGGCGGGCGTGCCGGTCCTCGAGGGCACCCGCACCGGCCTGCTCGCAGTGCGCCACCTGCTGGATCACGCCGCGCCTCCCGCGCCGCCCGGCCCGGCGCCGGCCCCCGATCCGGCCCGCCGCCGGCGCTGGGCGGACCGGCTCGCCGCGGGCGACCTGAGCGGCGCGGACCTGTTCGGCCTGCTCGGCGACTACGGCATCCCCGCGGTGCGGACCCGGCCGGCCCGCACCCGCGCCGCCGCCCTGGCCGCCGCGGCCGAGATCGGCTACCCGGTCGTGATCAAGACCGACGAGCCGCACATCGCGCACAAGTCCGACGTCGGGGGAGTGCGCCTCGGCCTGGCCGGCCCGGAGGCGGCCGGCGCCGCCTACGACGACCTGGCCGCCCGCCTGGGCCCCCGCGTGCTGGTGTGCCAGACGGCCCCGCCCGGCACCGAGCTGGCCCTGGGCCTGATCCACGACTCCGCTCTCGGACCCCTCCTGATCATCGGTGCCGGCGGCGTTCTGATTGAAATTTTTTCCGAACGGTCCGTGGTGCTGCCTCCGGTCACGCGTTGCGCCGCGCTGGGCATCACGAGGGGGCTGCGGCTGGCCGCCGTACTGGCCGGATCACGCGGCCAGCCTCCCGCCGACCTCGGCGCCATCGCCAACGCCGTCACCGCCCTGTCCGGCCTGGCCTGCGAACTCGGCGACGCCCTGGCCGCGCTGGACATCAACCCGCTGATCTGCGGCCCGTCCGGCGCCCTGGCCGCCGACGTCCTCGCCGTTCCCCGGTTACCGCTACGATCGTCCGATGGTTCGGTACCTGACGCGGGCGGCGGTAGCCGCTGCGCTGATCGGTCTGACGGCCGGATGCGGCGGCTCCTCGTCCAGCAGCGGCGCGAACTCGAGCGTGGTCGCCCCGGTCGAGGGCGGTACGGCCACCGGGACCGGTCCGGCGGCGGCGGGCGCGTTCGTGCCCATCGTCGAGCCGTTCGACCCGGGCCACCCGGCGCAGGTCCGCAGCGCGCCGGCCAGCTGCGCCAGCCAGCCCACCACGCTGGCCATCGAGCAGTGCTACCAGGCCAAGACCGAGAGCACCGACGCCGGCATCGACGCCGTGCGCCAGGCCGCCTACCAGAGCGGCTCGGCCGCCAAGCAGGCCGCCATCCTGGCCCAGGACAGCGCGTGGCTGGCCGCGCGCGGGCCGGTGTGCCAGGCCGCGTTCAATACCGGCGGCACGATCGACGGGGTCAGCGTCGCGGCCTGCCTGCTGGACGAGAGCACGGCCCGGCTTGACGCGGTCAAGGGGATCACCCCGCAGGAGGCCAGCCTCAAGGCCACCGACAGCATCGACCCGAACCATCTGTCCTGGTACACCACGCCCGAGGGCTCCCGCATCGCCGAGATCAGCACCCAGGGCGACCAGACCGGCGGCGCCATCGTGGCCTGGGTCATCATCGGCGGCGCGAACGGCTTCGTGATCAACCCCAAGCAGTTCTACTTCAGCGACGGGTCGTTCACCGACTACGGGATCATCCAGGGGCCGAACCCCACCTACCACCGGGTCGCTACCGCGGTGAGGTACGAGTTCGACATCGACTACTCGCACCTGTCGTCTGCTCCCGCGGGCGGCACCCAGGGTTACGTGTATGTCCCCGGGACCCCCGTCGCCATCTGGCACTAGGGCGCAGGTCAGATCCCGTACCGGTCACGCCGCTCGAGCAGCCGGCCCGCGTTGCGCATGGCCAGCGCGATGACCGTCTCCATCGGGTTGATGCCGACCGGGCCGGGGAACAGGCTGGCGTCCGCCACGAACAGCCCGGGCACGCCGTGGAAGGCCCCGTAGCTGTCGGTGACGCCGCGCCGCGGGTCCTCGCTCATCCGCGCCGTGCCCATCAGGTGGATGGAGTACACCCGGATCGACCGCTTGGGCACCGGCCGGGCCAGCAGGTCCCGCAGCTGATCGGGGCCCCGGACCTGCGGTGCCCCGTCGAACGGGAGCAGCACCCGCCGGGCTCCGGCCGCGAACAGCGCCTGGGCGGTCAGTTCCACGCCGCGGACCAGGCGTGACGCGGCCTCGTCGGTGAGCCGGTAGCTGACCTGCGTGCCGAGGCCGGGGACGTTCCGCACCCGGCCGGTGCCCGAGTCGGTGACCAGCGGCCCCCCGGTCACCACCCGGTTGTAGTCCGCCATCAGCTCCCCGAGCTCACGGCCGTAGCCAGGCAGCAGCGCGGCCAGCATCGGCGGCGGCAGGTTGGCCGCGGTCAGGATGATCCCCTCGGACATGAATTCCCTGACCTGGAACGCCTGGTGGACGCCGTGCCACCCGATGACGTCGGAGTCGAAGAACGCGATCACGTTGGCGTTCGGGTGCAGCGACAGGTTGCGGCCCAGCTGCCCCGAGCGCAGTCCCGACCTGGCCAGCAGCGCCGGCGTCTGGATCGCGCCGCCCGCCACGATCACCGCCCGGGCCCGCACGGTAAGCCTCGGCCCCCGGCCTCCGCCCGGCCGGACGAAGTACCCGGTCACCCCGGTTATCGTGCCGCCGGCCCGGGTGACCCGCTCTACCCGGCAGTCGGCGAACAGCCGCGCGCCCAGCGCCAGGGCCCGCGGCACGCTGGTCACAAGCATCGACCGCTTGGCCCCGGTCGGGCAGCCGTTGGCGCAGTTGTTGGTGCCCGCGCAGTGCAGCTGGTTGCGCCGGTTCGGCAGCACGGTCCAGCCCTGGGCCTCGGCGCCCGCCTTCAGTAGCTCCGAATCCCGGCCGATCGTCTCCGGGTCCTGCAGTCCGACCGAGTGCCGCGCCTCGGCCCGGTCGAAGTACGGCTCCATGTCCCGCTCGCCGATGCCCACGACGCCCTCCTGGACCGCCCACCGCTCCAGCACCTGGCCCGGGGTCCGCCAGGACATCCCCCCGTTGACCACAGTGGACCCGCCCACGCACCGCCCCTCCGCGAACAGCACCGACGGCCGCCCCACCGTCATCCCGCCGAACCCGTCCCGGTACAGCGTCCGCAGCGCCCGCACGCTCTGCGCCCCGAACGACTCGGTCGGGTGATACCCGCCCTCCTCGACCACGACGACGTCCACGCCCGCCTCGGCCAGTTCGGCCGCCATCGTGGCCCCGCCCGCCCCCGACCCGACGATCACCGCCCCGCACTCCACGCTCAGGTCGCCGGCCACCTCATCCTGCGTGATGAGCCCGCTCAGCCCGCTCACCGCTGACCCGCGTCCGGTTCGGTGACCGCGGCCTCGCCCGCGCGGATCTCCGGGCCATAGCTTTCCAGGCGGCGCCGGGACACGGCCGCCATGTACGGGGCCGGATGGTAGCCGATCTCCCGCTGCACCACGGGCAGCTCGTAGTAGCACATCACGACCAGGCCCTTGATCCGCTGGACTAGCTCACTGCGCAGGAGCACCCTGATGTAGGCCTCGGCGGCCTGGTCGTCGAGCCGGGTGAACCGCCGTCCCCGCGACCGCGGGTACAGCCGCGCCCCCTGGTCAATGGCGGCGAGCGCGGCGGTCAGGCCCTTCCTGGCCGGGGGGGCCAGGGCGCCGAGCATCTGCTCGAACTCGGCCAGCACCCGGTCGGTCCGGTGATGGGCCAGCATTCCGGGCGGGCAGACCACCTCGGCGAACCGTCGCGCGACCCGCCGCGCCCGGGCGCTAAGGCGCGTAGGGGATGGGCCAGCCAATCTCGGTCCTCCATTCCGCCTCGCCGGGAGCCGAGCGTGGCGTAGCTGAGGTCGGCGTTGCTCAGCGGGCCGTAGTGCCCGATGATAGCCAGCTCAGCCAGCGGATGACCTGCGCGGTCAGGATCTGCCCGCCGGAAGGCATCAGTTCCATCCGCGGCGGCTGAGCGTGAAGACCGTCACCGCAACGCAAGCCAGCTCCTGGTCGTCGGCCTCGCGCAGAACCCGCTGCTCGAGTGCATCCAGCCGTTTGTCCAGCTCCAGGGCAAGCGCGGAGAACTGGGTGTAAAGCGAGCTGATCAACGGGTGCAGCGGGCTCCCACACGACTTCGCCGGCGTGATCAATCCAGCTCCGCACGGCAGCAGACTACGCCATTCCGTCAATGGTCACTCGGTCCGCTACTGCGCCCATAGCTCAGGCCTATACGACGAGAGCCGGCATCGCCTTTACCGCTGCGTGATTGCCGTGTGGACTACCCATGAGAGGCACATTCACCGCCCGGCTGCAACAGAGGCAGCCGGCCTTGAACCATGTGCCGTATAACCCGAGATCAAGGAGATGTCATGCCTGACCAGAAGCCCATGGTCGTCTACGCCGCCACCTACGGCAGCGTCTCGGCCGCGGAGACAGACCTGGACGCCATCGAGGCCCTGCACAAGGACAAGGTGATCGGCTCGTTCGATGCAGCCATCATCGACCAAAAGGACGGCAAACCCCACGTGGCCAAGCGGATGGACCGCCCGGGCGTCCGTGTCATCCCCGAGTGGTTCGGCGGCGGGACCCTACCGCGCAAGGAACTCCACGAGCTGGCCGCGCAACTCACCGCCAGCCAGGCAGGGCTGATCGCGGTGGGCGAGCCGACGCTCGAAAAGGCGCTCGACCAGGCGCTCACAAATGCCGACAAAGTGGTGAAGAGGACCGTGGATGCCACGGCCGACGAGATCGCCAGCGAGCTGCAGGAAGCGCTCAAGGGTTAGGAAGCGGCGCGCCGT
>CAVPLC010000100.1:0-32567 GCA_963705835.1 uncultured Actinomycetes bacterium | reverse complement strand
TTTGGGTCCAGGCCGTGTGAAAAAATAGAAATTTCGTCTCGACACCGTCGATTTGAAAGACAAAAACGCTGGCGACCACAGTCAGGAGAAGATGACAAAGAAAACAATTCTGCGTCTTTCTCTCACGTGCACATTTTTACACAGCCTAGGTCAATCGCGACTGGGCGGGGCAAGCTGCAGGTCCAGCCATGTCCGCAATGCCCCGTTAGCGACGGTCAGCCCGAAAAAGGCGGCCTGTCGTGATGGGCCAACAACAGACTTACGCAGCGCAGCAAATAAATTTCATCATTCGATCACCTCGTCAGCGCGAACCAAGAGCGTCTGCGGGATCGTTAGTCCGAGCGCCTTGGCGGTCTTCAGGTTGATGACCAGCTGATATTTGGACGCCTGCTCCACGGGCAGGTCGGCTGGTTTGACGCCTTTGAGGATTTTGTCGATGTAGAGAGCTGCACGGCGATACAGATCGGTGATATCCGCGCCGTAGCTCATGAGACCGCCCGCCTCTACCTCGACCTTGGTCCCGAACATCCCCGGCAGCCGGTATTTTAGTGCCAACGCGGCTAAGGGTGCCGGCTGGGAGACGGTGAGCGGCGACACACGACGAGAAGACCAGTAGCGCCTTCTCGTGACATTGTTGAGAACGCCCGTTCGAAGTCGTCGGCAGACCGCGCTGGCACCATGACGAGCTGGACCCCGAGATTTTCACCGGCGGTCTCGACTGCCTTCAAGGCGAGCTGATGAGAGGGATTTGTGGGATTCCAGAGAATTCCGATCCGCGTCGCCTGTGGTACAGCTTGCGTCAATATTTCTAAGTCCTTGGCGACGAGGTCGGTGAGAAGATTCGGCAAGCCCGGTGATATTTCCGCCGGGCCGCGCGAGGCTCGCAACCGCCAGAAAGGACGGCCAGTCGAAGCTCCCACATCCATGTGACAACACATGGCTATCTTGACTGAAATCAAATAAAGCGGAGTAAGCGAATAAGCCTCGCAAGAAACATGCTCATCAACGTCAACTGATCACTTCCCAATGATATCCGCCTCCCGAAGTGCCCGGCGGACTGACCGAAAAACCTCGGCGAATTCCGGTAACTCGGCCATCTGTGCCGCCAGACGCACGTCCCAGAGCTTCTTGTAGCGAGCTTCCTTGGAATCAAGAGCCTCGCGCGCGTCGGCGGGTTTCTTTTCCGGAATTGCCCATTTCTTCTCAATCGCATGCGTCAAGTCGCCGCAAATCAACGTGCCCGTCACATGTTAAAAACCAGATATCGTAAAGGTCACGCGGTTCGTTCCGTGCCGCATCGAGCAGGGCAACCACTTTTTCGGCGGCGATTTCGTTCAGCGAATAGGTCAGAATCTCAGCATCTTCCGGCAGATCCTGCATACTCCTCGTAGGCCCGCAAGACTCTCCGCGATTCGAGCGGGAAAACGATCTCCTCCTTGATCGTGATGTCTACCTTGACCTCCTTGGGCCTGGCGGTAGCCGGGAGCGGCCCTTCGTAGCTGAGGTAGAAGGTATGGCTGTTTTGGTGGGCCTGCTTATCCTCATGGGCGAACCGGATCGATACGCCTCCTGCCCGGCCCACTTCGGCGAACACCGGCTCAAGTTCCTGGCGGATCACGTCGAAAGGCACATCGGCCCTGAGCGTAAAGTCCAGGTCCTCAGAAAACCTGTAGTCACCAAAGTAGCATCGCTTGAGCGCCGTCCCGCCCTTGAAAGCCAGCCGCTCCCGCAGCGGCGTCCGCGAAAGCCCGATCAGAAACCATGCCAGACAGTAATCCCGTTCCAGGACGGCCTCCGGTATGCGCCGCCCGCCGTCGCGGGCCAGGCGGTTGGAAAGCAGGGCAAGGTTTCGTTGCGGGATCATTCGTTACGTCCCTATCACGGCACGGAATTCGTCCGGGTCCACGTTGAGCCGCAAGTGCCACCGCGCGGTGTGCTTTCCCTGGGGCGGCATGACCGGATCGAGGAGCGAATAAGTCCCGGCCGCATGCCCACGCAGCCGTTCCCTGTCGGCCGCAGTGCCGAGGTCGTAGACCTCCATCAGGAAGCCGAGCCGCCGCATCACGGCACCCACGTTGAGACGGAGGGCGTATTCGATGAGTCGGGCCACGTCCACGTCGGCCCGACGAATCCACAGGCCCTTCGCCACCTCCGTCACTCCGCCGCAATACTCCGGCTGCCGCAAGCCGTCCAGCACCGTGCGTTCCAGGTCACTGACCGTGACTTTTTCCTGCTTGGTCACCCAGTGGTCGATTGTCCCGAAGAAGTGTTCCGGCTTGCAGCGGATGAACCGGAATTCCGTTCCGAGGACTGAGCGACCCCGCATCGCCTTGGGCGAAGTCACGCACACGACGAGTTGCGGCTGCGTCACCATGTTGTGGATGTCCATTGCGGACGCATGCGAAAGGTAGTACGGCTTGCGTCCCATCAGTTCTCGGGCCACGACGTATGGGTTGCCGAGGTATTCGCTTTCGCGGCCTAGTTCCGGAGGAACCAGCTGGAAGACCCCAGGCCGAAGCCGCGTCGCCACCCCGCGACCAACCAGTTTGTGGACCAAGGTCCGCGCGGACGTTCCCTTCAGGCCCGTGATGTTTTGAGCGTCGGCGAGGGTGAAGATCGGGCGTCCCCGCTCGTGCAGCGCCGTCACCAGCAGCGCGGACCTGGGGCCTAGCGTTTTGCTCGGGCTATTCTGTTTTGTCGTCATTTCGTTCCCTCTCAAGGAACATATTGCACTCAAAAGATAAGTCTGTCAAGGCTATCTTTATCTTTTGTTATCGATTCGTTCCCTTAGGAGGAACGTTTTGCACTCGAAAATCCACCAAGAAGCTCCTCCCTCAAGACGACCCGTTTGAACTGCTGTCAATTCAAGTACCATAAGTTGTTTGTCAATAATTTCTTATATCAACAGATGATTACGCGGATCAGGCGACGTTAGTTTTTATCTGATCGTTCGTCCACTAATACATGCGCCCTGCTGCAGAGAAAACCGAAAAAAGCGCTGCCGCACAACGCGATGCGCAGGGGTTGCTCCGAGGAGACTATAGCCGGCACCGCGCCCCTTGGAGCTTCAAGATGAAAGTGAGGAAAAACCCTCATGGCTGCAACCGATCCGGTTGTAGCGAGGCCGACCTCGACGAAGCGTTCGAGCCGAGTCCGGAATTCGGCATCCGATATCTGGACAGCGAATTCCGGGAGCGAATCCTGAGGCACATCAAGCGCGTGCGGCCGGGGGTTCTTCGACTTCCACGACCATGCTGACGTGTACCAGGAAACCGTGATCGGGATGCTCGATAGGGCTAGGAAACCTGGATTCGAGCCATGCCGCTCGCTGCGCATGGTGCTGAGCCATCGCCCGCAACAAGGCGACTGACCTGCTTCGCAGCGCGGGCACAGGATCAACCTGGACGAAGACGCGATCCTGGAAGTGGTTGCGGCCGACACGAAGGGTTCCGACATCCTCTTGCAGTGGCGACTGCATACCTCGCCCATCGAGGCAAGAGAATTGCGGGAGATCCTGCTCGTGTTCATCGCCACGCTGCCCGAGCGGCAGCGGATCGTCGCCCAGTGTTTCATCGACAACTACGAGGACTTCCGCGAGCGGGACACCTACCGGCCCCTCGCGGACGCGGTCAGCGCCATCACCCACGTCACGGAAAGTGTGGCCGCCGTGAAGAGTGAATGGCGCGACGCGAGGGAGAAGATAATTGGCCAGAGCGCCGTTCCGCCATATGGTCACGCCTGGCGGTTTTCGTATGTCCGTGGCGATGACAAATTGCGGCCCTCTCGGTTGGGTGTCCGACAGGACCGGTTACCGGTATGATGCCATCGATCCCGAGAGCGGCTTGCCGTGGCCGCCGATGCCGAAGCCCTTTCGAAGACTCGCCACGGGCGCGGCGGCCCAAGCCGGATTCGGCGAATTCATTCCCGATGCGTGCCTGATCAATCGCTATGCGCCGGGGACAAAGCTGTCGTTGCATCAAGACAAAGACGAGCGGGATTTCAATCAGCCCATCGTCTCCGCATCGCTGGGGCTCCCGGCTGTTTTTTTGTTCGGCGGATCACCATAATCGCACCCTGCAGCGAGGTGGACTGGCGCGCCCGCGATCGGAGAAAAAATGCGAGACCGATCGCCAAGCCGACAACGATGACTAAAGGAACCCCTATTGCCAAGCTCCGTCGGACCGTCACGTTTTCAGTAAGACCCCAGTCTTAGTTAGGCATTCGAAGAGCGAAAGACTCATGATAATCTTCCAACAGAATACACAACGGCATTCACCAGGTCAGCAGTTGCATCCCCTTTTTGTTTATGATTATTTGCCTCCCGGCAATGAGATTTTTGTCGGATATTCAGGGCACGACGCACGACGAGGATGAGCGAGGTACCCAATAATAAATTGTCACGGCGGCAAGTTGCGCGGCAACTTCTGGCTGCGGGAATCGGCCTGCCCTTCGCCCAGATCTTCATGGGTCTGGACCAAGGCGCCCCGGAGATGCCTCAGGCCCAGGAACAACCTCCCGGACAATTTCCCCTCACTCCCGAGGACGATCAGTTTTTGCACGATGTGGAGAGCGCCAGCTTCCTCTACTTCTGGGAACAAGGCAATCCAAAAACCGGGCTGGTGCAGGATCGCGCCAACGTGCGCAGCGATGGTCAGGGAGTCGTCGCTAGCATTGCGGCGACCGGTTTCGGGCTGACCGCGATTTGCGTTGGGGAAAAACGAGGATTCATCACCACCAAAGCAGCCGAGGAACGACTGTTTCCAGCTTTGAACTTCCTTTGGAAGAAACTTCCAAATCACCGTGGCTTTTTCTATCACTGGGCAAACATTAATACTGGGGAGCGAGTCTGGGACTCCGAAATCTCGTCGGTGGACACGGCGATTCTGCTTTGTGGAATCCTGTCCTGCCGGCAGCATTTCAGGCATCCTGCCATACAGCAACTGGCCAATCTCATTTTTGGTCGCGTGGATTGGACCTGGCTGTCCGAAGACACATCGTTGCTTTCTCACGGTTGGACTCCGGAAATTGGCTTCCTTCCGTCCCGCTGGGACTACTACAGCGAGTTGATGATGATGTACCTGCTTGGCCTGGGATCCGAGTCTCACCCGCTCAGAGAAGAAGCCTGGACCGCTTGGAAGAGACTCCCCTTTGAATACGATGGCGTGCGCTACATCGGGTCGTTTGCACCATTATTTGTGCACCAGTATTCCCAGGCATGGTTCGATTTCCGGGGAAAGCGCGACAAATACGCCGACTATTTTCAAAACTCCGTGGCAGCTACCGACGCCCATCGCCGTTTCTGCCTTGAGTTGGGCAAGCAGTTCCCGGACTACAGCGACGATCTATGGGGCATTACGGCTTCTGATTCGCCCAATGGCTACGTCGTCTGGGGAGGGCCCCCCGCCGTCGGACCGATCGATGGAACCATAGTGCCCAGCGCCACCGGCGGTTCCTTGCCTTTTCTGCCGCAACAGACGTTGCGGGTCCTGAAAACCATTCGCAACAAATATGGCTCCGCATGGAGCAAGTACGGTTTCGTGAATGCCTTTAATCCTCTCACCAACTGGTACGACCAGAGGTGACGGGCCGGGAGAACCCGGTGATGGTGAAGGTCGACCGTGCCGTCGTCGGGCCGGCTGACGAGGAAGGCTTCCTCGCCGGTTTCCGGATGGCCGGGCAGCGTGCCGTACGCAAATCCGCGGCGGGCCAGCTCGTCGGTGACGTAGACGACCCGGCAGGGCGCGTGGACGCGGATCGGCCCTGCTCCCGCGCCGAGCAGGACCACGCTGCCGGGTTCGGCGCCGGCGGTGGAGGCGCAGACCTGCAGGCCGGCGCGCAGGTGGGCCTGCCAGGTGAGCAGGGCGGCCGCGGCGGCGGCGAACGCTTCCTGGCCGGAGCCGATCACGGCGCTGCGGCGGATGTGGCGGTACCCGGCCGGCAACTCGCCTGCGGTCTGCCCAACAGCGGCGTAGGTCAGAGGGGCACCACGCAGCCGGGCGACCGTCTCGGCCGCCATCGGCGTGACGGTGCTCAGGGCGCGATCAGGGTGCGGAGCAGGCGGACGGGCGGCGAGCCGTGGGCGAGCATGCGGTCGTGGATCTCCCGGTCGGCCAGGCCGGGGTTCGCCATCCTGAGCTCATCGGCCAGGTCCGAGATCTCGGTGTAGCCGACGTAGTAGGTGGACAGCTGGGCGGAGGTGAGCAGGGCCCGGCGCCACTTGCCTGCCGCCTCACCCTCTTCCTGGTGGCCGCGGCTGGTCATCAGGGTCATCGCCTCGGCCTCGGTCATCCCGTGCCCGTGGATGCCGGCGTCCAGGATGGCGTTGATGGTCGTGCGCAGCTGCATCTTGAGCTGCTGCATCCGGACCGCGCGCGGATCGCCGTCACCGGGGTACCCGTGTTCGGCCATGATCCGCTCGGCGTAGACCGCCCACCCTTCCACGAACGACCCGGAACGCAGCGCGGCCCGGATCGCGGCCCGGGATCCCGTGAAGCGCCGGGAATGCTGCTGCTGCAGGTAGTGACCGGGCATCGCCTCGTGCACCATCAGGTTGTGCACCATGTGCCGGTTGTACTCGCGGTAGAACGAGGCGACCCGCTCCGGCGGCCAGTCGGCCGGCGTCGGCGACACGGCGAGGAACGTGGCCAGCGGCGCCGTCTCGAGCGGGCCCGGCGAGTCGCAGTACGCGACGGCGACGCCGCGGTCGATCTCCGGCATCGGGATCACCTCCACCGGGTCGTCATAGACCGTGACCAGCTGGCGGTCACTCACGAACGCGATCTGCGCGGCCAGCGCATCCCGGCAGAAGCCGAGGATGGTCGCATCGTCCGGCACGTCGCGCGCCAGCCGGTCGAGCACCTGCCGGACGGTGGCGGGGCCAGGTCGGGCCGACCCGTCGATCTGCCCGGCTAGCTCGGCGATCTGCTCGCCGATCCGGTCCAGGTCGGCCCGGGCCCGGGCCCGGATAGCGTCCGCGTCCGCGGCCGCGCTCAAGGTAAGTGAGAGCTTGCGGGCGAACCGCTCGGGCCCGATCCGCGGGTTCCGGTCGCCGTCGGGACCTGGCGCCGCCTCGGCGAGCCGGGCGGACAGCCAGGCCTGGTGCTCGGCGAGCGCCTCCAGGGCGGCGGGACGCACCTGATCGATCAGGGGGATGCTGGTCGGCGCGGCCGCCAGCGCGGCGTCGATCTCCTTGCCGACCAGGGCGATCGTGCCGTCGAACTGGCCGATGGCGGTTTCCAGGTGCACTCTGGGCATCGGCCCGAGCTGCCTGCGGGCTTCGGCCAGCGTGCCGGGTACTTCGGCCAGCCGCCCGGCCAGCGAGGCCAGCCGGTCCGGCAGCGGAGCGAAGTCCCGGGCCAGCAGCAGGTAGACCGCCCGGCCGGGATTGGCAAGCAGCGGGTTCCAGGTGTGCTCGGCAAGCTCGTCGATCTCGAACACCCGCCGTGCCACGCTGTCGGCCATCATCGCGGCGTCGACCCGGTGCTCGGCCGACAGCGCCTCAGTGTCCAGCTCCTCCAGCCGGGCTGTCCAGCCGTCCAGGGCGCGCCGCTCGCTGGCCAGGGCGGCCTCGGAAGGATCGGGCAGGCGCGCGTCGAACCTGTGATCGCCGAGGCCGGTGGCGAGATCCGGGTGCCGTTCGGCCCGGTCGTCGAGGTACTCCTGCGCCAGCTTGGTGAACTCAGCGTCAGCGTCGCCGCTCATCGAGCCTCCTGTCTGCCGGTCGGCCTGCGTAACCGTAACACCGCCGCGGGCACCGGGCGCGTCGCCCGGTCCTGACCAAAGATTGCAATATATGGCTAGCCATGCAATATTAATGGCAAGCCATATATTCGGAGGCGCTCATGTCCAGGCCGATCCTCGTCCGCATTCACCTCGCCGGCGCCGTGGGGGCGCTCGCGATCATCGCCGCGTTCCTGGCGTCCAGCACGGTCATCGAGCTGTCCGGCAGCCCGGGCGACGTCCGCGTGCTGCGGCACGTCATCCTGATCGGGCTTCCCCTGCTGATCGGGTGCATGGCCGCGGCGGGCCTGACCGGCCGTAGCCTGGCCGGCCGCTCCCGGGCGCCGGTCGTCCGCCGCAAGCAGCGGCGCCTGCAGATCGTCGCGGCCGCGGGCCTGCTGGTGCTCATCCCGTGCGCCGTGATCCTCAACTTCCTGGCCGGGAGCGCTCACGCTGGCGTCCTGGCCGGCGCCCTGGAGATAACCGAGGTCGTGGCCGGAGGCGTGAACCTCGCCCTGCTGGCGCTGAACTTCCGCGACGGCCGCGGCCTGACCCGAAGGAGCGCCCGGGCCCGGTCGCACAGGCCGGCCCGGCGCGCCCAGGTAGTAGATACTGGGTCATGACCACCGCGCCGCTCCGGCCAGGATCCTCGGTCGGCTATCAGGTTAACCGGCTGGCCCGGCTGTTCGAGGCCGCCCTGCGTGAGAGCATCGCCGGGTACGGGGTGGTACCCGGGCAGTTCCCCGCGCTGCTGGCCCTGTTCGAGCAGGACGGCCGGACCCAGCGCGAGCTGTGCGAGGTCGCCAGCGTCGACCAGTCGACCATGGCCAAGACCCTCGCCCGGATGAGACGCGACGGCCTGGTCAGGGAGGAGCCCGACCCCGATGATGGCCGTCGTATCCGGTACCGCCTGACGCCGCGCGCGCGGAGCCTGGAGGCCGATCTGTCGGCCGCGGGCCACGAGGTGATCGCGCTGGCCACCCACGGCATCCCGGCGGCCAGGCTCGCCGCCTTCGACCAGGCCCTGGCCGAGATGGCCGACAACCTGACGGCCGGCCTGACCCAGATACCGCGCGATAAGGAACTGCGCACGGTGACGGCCGCGGAGGGGTAGCCGCTGGCGCCGTTCGGCACCGGCTGGGCGGCCAGCGCGGTCTGGGTGTAGCCCGTCGCGTCGGTCGCCCGGGCCTCGAGCAGGTGATTGCCCGGGGTCGCATCCCATTCCCACACCCACTGCCGCCAGGTGTCGATGTCGGGCACCGCGGCCAGCCGCGCTTCCTGCCACGCGCCGCCGTCCACTCGCACCTCGACCGCGGCCACGCCCTTGTGCTGCGCCCAGGCCACGCCTGCCACTGGCGTCCGCCCGGGAGCGAGGGTCGCGCCGCCGGCCGGCACGTCGATCCTCGATTCGGTCTTGATCGGCGCCTGCTGCGACCAGCCGCGCTGCACCCAGTACGCGTCGGCCGCCGAGAACGTGGTGACCTCGATGTCGGTGACCCACTTGGTCGCGGACACGTAGCCGTACAGCCCGGGTACCACCATCCGGGCCGGGAACCCGTGCGCGACCGGCAGCGCCTGGCCGTTCATCGCCACCGCCAGCAGCGCGTCGCGGCCGTCGAGCACGACCTGCAGCGGGGTGCCCGAGGTGAACCCGTCGACCGAGGTGCACAGCAGCTGGCTCGCGCCGGCCAGCGGCCGGGCCTGCCGGATAAGGTCAGCCAGCCGCGCGCCGAGCCATTTGGCGTTGCCGACGTAGGGGCCCCCGACCGGGTTGGACACGCACGTGAGCGTCACGTAGTCCTCGACGAGCGGCCGGCGCAGCAGTTCATCGAAGGTCAGGCTGAACTCCCGCTGCACCATGCCGTGGATCCGCAGCTGCCAGTTCGCCGGGTCCACCTCGGGCAGCAGCAGGGCCGTGTCCACGCGGTAGAAACCGCTGTCCGGGGTGATGAACGAGCTGAGGCCGGGGATGTCCAGGTCGCTGCCGGGCGGCAGCGGCGGCGCGGTCACGGCCGGCTTCGGGAAGCGCAGCGCGGCCCGCGCCTGGCTGACGTTCTTCCGCGTGATCAGCTCGCGCCCGACGAGGGCGCCCGCGGCCGCGCTCACCGCGGCGACCGCGCTGACGGTCAGGAACCGGCGCCGTGCGGGCCCCCGGGGCGGGCCGGGATCAGCCGGGTTGGGCAGGAACGTGAACGAGGAGCCGCGCCCCGCTCCTCCGGGAGGGTCCGCGGTCGGGCCGGGTCCGGTGACGCTGACCGGTTCCGCGGCACTGACAGGCTCGGGAGCCCCGGCGTTACCAGGTTCATCAGCCGGGGCGCGCGAGGGGAGGTCAGGCGGCGTGAGCGGCACGACCTTAGTGCGGAACGCCCGCGCACCCCGGGACCGGGCTGGCCCGCCGCCGGCTGGCCCGGCGCTCCGTGCGCCGCTCGCGGGGGAGCGCAGCGCGCGGGCCGCGCGGATCAGGCGGGTCATCGCGTAAGCGCCCGCCGCGGCACCGGCCAGCGTGGGCACCACGTAGCCCGCATTGGCGTCCGGCCTGGTCAGCGCGGCCGCCAGGCCGATAGCGGCGAACACCGCGAGCCCCCACAGGCCGAGGGCGAGCCGCCGCACCGCCAGCATCCCGATCACCGCCGCGAACGCGGCGAGGACCACCAGGATCCCGATCAGCAGCGCGTTCTTGTCATCGGCGCCGAACGTCGAGATGGCGAAGTCCTTGAGCGCGGGCGGCGTGAGGTCGATCGAGGCCTGGCCGACCGCGAGCACCGGTGAGCTCTGCGGGACGGTGAGGCCGGCGGCGAGCTGGGCGATGCCCATCGCGACCGCCGCCGTCAGCACCCCGGCCAGCGCCCCGGCGAGCGCGCTGGGGCGGCGGGGCTGGCCGCCGGCGACGGCGGATGGCTGTGTCATGGCACGACTCGCGGGTAGGAGATGCCTTCACGCTACCCGTCTGAGCCGCCCGCGCCGGCCGCGCGACTATTTCGCTCTGATAACCACTGTGCCTGCTCAGAAGTTCGTGTTATTCAGATTTGCTGCGGTTCTCGCCGCACCTTACGTTCACCGGCCGCTCGCACGGGCCCAAAGGCCCGTACTCACGACCGGTCCTGAATAACACTCACGGGTCCTCAAACACCCAGCGTGTGGGGGAGCCGGTGAAGTCGCCGGCCCGCAGGCTGAACACGCGGCGCGGCCGGACGCCGATGGTCGCGTTCGTGGCCGGATCGAGGAAATCCAGCCCGTAGTCCGTCCGGTACTTCGCGTTCATCAGGTCGAGGACCCGCTGCAGCGTGGCCTCCTCGGTCGCGATCCGCGCGACGCCCTCGATGATCACCGGGTCCGAGGCGTCCTCGGTGGTGACGCAGCACCGGGGATCCGCGGTCAGGTTGCGGACCTTGCGGGATCCCGCGCTGCTGCTGAACCACAAGGTGCTGTCGTCCCACATGCCCCAGACCGGCATGACGTGCGGCCGCCCGTCCGGCCAGACCGTGGCCACCCAGTAGTTTCGCGCCGCGGTCAGCCGCTCCGCGGCCCAGGACCAGTGCAGGAGCCCGCTTCCCTCCGCTGGCCCGGAGATGCCGTACCCCGGCATATAGGGTCGGCTAACCCGAGGGAGTTCCATGGCGAAGGTCTACCATGCGACACAGTCCGCCGGGGGGACTAACGTTGGGACCCGTGAAGGCATCACCGCAGAGCCAGCTCCGCCTGCTCGAACTGGCCGACCTGGACGCCGAACTCGCCCGCCTCGACCACCGCAGGCGCAACTTGCCCGAAGCCGCCGAACTGGCCCGCCTGGAGGCCAGGGCCGGTGAACTGCGGGACGGCCTCGTGGTGACCGAGACCGAGCTCGGCGACCTGGGCAGGGAACAAACGCGCGCCGAGCGCGACGTCGACCAGGTCCGCACCAGGATCGACCGGGACCGGGCCCGGCTGGACGCCGGGCAGGTTTCCGCCGCCCGCGAGCTGGCCACGCTGCAGTCCGAGATCGAGTCATTGCGCCGCAGGCAAGGCGATCTCGAGGAAATCGTGCTCGAGCTGATGGAGCGCAGGGAGGGCCTGGTCAGCAGGCAGGACGAGCTCAGCGCCGAGCGCGACCGGCTGGGCATCGAGACCGCCGAGATGACGGCCCGGCGCGACGCGGCGGTCAAGGAGATCGACGAGCAGACGGCCAAGGCATCTGACCAGCGCGCCGGCGTCGCCGCCGAGGTGCCCGCCGACCTGCTCAAGCTGTACGAGCAGATCCGTGACTCACGCGGCGTCGGCGCCGCCGCTCTGCGCGCCGGGCGCTGCGAAGGATGCCACCTGACCATGAACACGGTGGACCTGAACCAGATCAGGGCGTCGGCTCCGGACGAGGTGATCCGGTGCGAGGAGTGTCGGCGGATCCTCGTCCGCACGCCCGAGTCCGGTCTTTAGGTGCCCGCCGGAACCCACTGGATGCCCGCCCGGGGCGAACCCGCCGTCACCCTGCTGCTCCGCCACGGGCAGACGCTGATGTCCGTGCAGAAGCGGTACGCGGGCCGGTCCGACGTGCCGCTCACCGACCACGGAATCCAGCAGGCCGCCGCGGCGGCCAAGCGCCTGGCCCCGGCCGGGATCGGCGTGATCGTCACGTCCCCGCTGCTGCGCGCCGTCCAGACCGCGCAGGAGGTCGCCGCGACGACCGGAGCTCCGGTGGTCACCGACGACGGCTTCCGCGAGACCGACTTCGGCGCCTGGGAGGGCCTGACGTTCGCGGAGGTCCGGGAGCGCTGGCCCGCCGAGGTTACCGCCTGGCTGGCCGATCCCCACGTGGCGCCTCCGGGCGGGGAGAGCTTCGCCGAGGTCAGCGAGCGGGTTACCGATGCGCTGCACCGGGTGCTGGCCGGCCGGGAAGGGCAGGCGATCCTCATCGTCAGCCACGTCACGCCGATCAAGACGCTCGTCGCCGCGGCCCTGCTCGCCCCGCCGGCCGCCCTGTACCGGATGCACCTGGACATCGCGGCGCTGTCCGAGATCGACTGGTACGCCGACGGCCCGGCCGTGCTCCGGTCCTTCAATGACACCAGTTACCTGGCTGATGAATAAGATCCTCTGACATGAGAGATGACGGGCGGCTGACCGCTCCAGGCAGCCTGTTGAGCGGAGCGGTCGTCACCCCCGAGGGCGAGGATTCTGGTCAGCTGCCCGAGGGAAGCGACAGCCTGGCCGAGCTCGCCGCCCAGTACGGCCTGCGCCCGAGTTCCGCGCGGCCCGGCCTGGTCTCCTATCTGGGTCTGGTCTGGCAGCGGCGGCACTTTATCCTCGCCTACGCCACCGCCCGCAACGTGTCCATGTACACCGAGGCCCGGCTGGGCCAGTTCTGGCAGGTGCTGACGCCGCTGCTCAACTCGGCCGTCTACTACCTGATCTTCGGAGTCATCTTCCAGGCCAATCGCGGCATCAGCCACTACACCGCGTACCTGGTCACCGGGGTGTTCATCTTCTCCTTCACCGAGCGGTCGATCGTGGTCGGCTCTACCGTGATGCGGGCGAACCTCGCGCTGATACGCGCGCTGTACTTCCCGCGCGCCTGCCTGCCGCTCGCATACGTGCTGGTCGAGCTTCAGCAGCTGCTGGTGTCCATGCTGGTGGTGTTCGCCGTCGTGCTGGGCACCGGGGAACCCCTGACCTGGTACTGGCTGCTGGCGATACCTGTGCTGCTGCTGCAGGCGATGTTCAACATGGGCGCCGCGCTGCTCATAGCCCGGCTGGGCGCCGGGGCGCAGGATTTCAGCCAGCTGATCCCGTTCCTGACCCGGGTCTGGCGGTACTTCTGCGGGGTCATGTACAGCATCACCTCGCTTCCGTCTTACGCCTCGTTGCCGCTGTGGGCGAAAGACGTCATCTTGCTGAACCCGGCGGCGGTCTACATCTCGCTGACCAGGTACGCGATCATGTCCACCCAGCGCGCCTACGCGCCGGGCGCCAAGCCGTACAACGCGGCGTCGTGCGCCATCTTCAACGCAAAGAAGATTCCCGCGCTGCAGGCCTACTGCCATCCGACCACCACGACCAGCGAGCTGTGGCTGGCCGGGATCGGCTGGGCCGTCGTCACGCTGGTGGTGGGCGTGGTGTACTTCTGGCAGGCGGAGACGCGGTACGGCCGCGGCTGAACCCGTCAGGCCGTTACCCGGATACGCGGCCCGAGGACGGCACGCTTTCCTGGCCTTCCGGCTCGCGGGCGTTCAGCCAGTCGCCGGACAGCAGCGCGGCCAGGGTGGCCAGCGCCCAGACCGCATCCGGGTCGGCGTGCGGGGGACGGAGCACACGCTCGGCGGCCTGCCTGCGGACGATGCCGAACATCCGGCCCGCATCGCCCTGGTCCAGCGTGTAGTCGCGCAGGAGGCGGGCCGTCTCCTCCCCGTAGTGCCGCCGCCAGTCGCGCCCCGCCACGGATCCCGGCCCGGCCGCAGATCCCGGTCCCGCTGCCGGGACCGGCGCGACCGCGGCCGCGAGCGCGTTCCGCGGACCGCTCTTCCAGCCGCTGCCCGCGAGCGGCAGCTCGAGCAGGTCCGGGCAGAGCGCGGCCAGCACCTCGCGGTGCAGCCGGTCGGTGATCCGGTCCGGCAGCGGAACGGCGCGGGCCGCCCGGATCACGGCGTCCGCGAAGAACGGCTGGAGCAGCGGCGAGCGCATCAGGTAGGCCTGGCGGGCCGTGGCCGACCAGCGGCCCGCCCGGTTCACCAGGTAGAAGTCATCCAGCGTGCGGAGCGGCCCGCGGGGCAGCGCCGCCGCGTACCGGGTCAGGCTGGCCAGGTACGCCCCGGCCGCGGCCGGGCGCAGCAGCGCCATCCGGCGGGTGGTCATGCGGCGGAACAGCTCGGTCCCGCGCGCCTCGCTCCAGGCGCGAGCGGGACCCCAGAACCTGCGCGAGCTCCAGGCGGCCGCCGCGTAACCGCCGCGCAGCAGTTCACCGCCGTGGCCGCCGGCCTGCACCGGCTCGGCGGCGAAACGCGGGTCGGGCGTGCCGATGTTCTCATACGCCGACAGCATGCCGTCCGAGACGAGCGCCGCCGACCGGAGCCTGCCGAGCACGGCCGCCTCGCCCGGCACCTGACCGGCACCGCGCGCCAGCCCGGCACCAGGCGGTTTCGGCTCGGTGATGACGTGCTCGACGCCGAGCCGGCCGGCGATCATGGCCGCCACGACCACGTCGGGATGGGTGGCGAAGCCGTGCGTGCGGGCGCGGAACGGCACCCCGGCCGCGGTCAGCGCGGCCGCGATCAGCCGGCTGTCCTTTCCCCCGGTCAGGGACAGCTCGACCATGCCGCCGGCGTCGCTGACCGCCGCCGCAAGCGCGGCCGCGACCGCGCCGTACGGATCAGCGCCAGCCGCCGAAGGCCCCGCAGGCTCAGCGGTCACGACCAGCCGGTCACCGGTCACCGTCAGCCGCTGGCCGCGGCCCAGGGCCCGGACACCGCGGAACGGGGTCGCGGCGCCGACCGGGTAGCCGACGGCGAGGAAGGCGCCGATCATGACCGGATCGGGCTCGCGGAGCCGGCCCGTGACGGCCGCCGCCCAGGCCGCGCGGTCGCTGACCACCACCGCCCCGGGGACCTCGGCCACGTAGACCGGGTCGATCCGGGCCGCGCCGGTCCGCGCGCGCACCCCGCCCGCCTCAGCCCGGATCGTCCCCGCGTGCGAGGCCGGCACGGCGGGTTCCGCCAAGGGCGGCGCACCCCAGCACACCAGCGCCGCGCGCCCGTCGGGCGCCTGCCACGCGACCACCGGCGGGCCGGGGATGGGCATGACCCGCGGATCGGTGCCGCTCGCCGCGCCGAGCAGCGCCGCGCACGCCTCGCGGCTGGCCGCGCTGATCGCGAGCGTGAAATACATGGTGGTCAGTGGGATCCGAGCAGCTCCAGGGAAGGCCCGGGAACCGCCGGGTCCAGGTCCTCCCGGAGCAGCTCACGCCAGGCCTCGCACACGCGCGGCAGGGCGAAGGCGGCCGCCTGTGCGTGCGCGACGTCGCCCGCCTGCCGCCAGGCGGCCTCCTCGCTCAGCGCGCCGATGGCCGCGGCCATGCCGGCGGTCGTCTGATGGATCCAGCGCGTGTCGTAGATGGTCTCCGCGCCGGGCCAGTGCCGCAGCACCGGCACCGCCCGCGACGCCATCCCTTCGGCCGGAGCGACGTGGAAGCTCTCGTCATCGCTGGTGGACAGCACGAAGCCGACGCGGCGCAGCCAGGCCGGGACGTCCGGTCCCGCGTCGTCGAACACCACGGCGCCGCGGAGCAGCGGGGACCGCTGCACCCGGCGCATCGCGCCGGCGTAGTACTCGCGTTCGGCCGGGTTCTTCCACACCCACCAGTGCTCCCACGGCATTCCCGACTTGATGAACAGCAGGTACCTGTCGTCCTCGCGCCGCAGTTCCTCGAGCACGTCCAGCGCCAGGTCCATGCGCTTGCGGGAGGGCACGATGCCGATCATGCCGAGGTGGAACCGGGCGCCGTCGAGCTTGGGCCGGTCCATCTGGGTGATGTCGATCGCGTTGGGCACGGTCACGACCTTGGCCTCCGGCCAGCCGGTGCGCTCCCGGCACAGCTGGGCGTAGTGCGTGCTCACGCAGACCACCTGGTTCACGGCGCCGATCTTGACCTGGGCGGGGTAGTGCGACTCCAGCTCGAACCGGTGCAGCCGCACCAGCAGCCGCGTTCCGCGCCGCTTGTGCTTGCTGTACCAGATGGCGTTCGGCCCGCACCACTCGCAGACCACCACGTCGGCCCAGGCCGCCATCTCCCGGCTGACGGCCGCGTCGTGCCGGCCCAGCGCGGCCCACTGGTCCAGCCTCACCTCGAGATCCGGCTGCAGCCTCAGGTAGTCCAGCAGCGGGGTGAAGAACTTGAGGTCATGGCCGGCCACCACCACCCGCAGCTTGGCCTCGGGCCCGCGGGAGCCGGGCGTACCGGAAGCCTCCTGGACCTCCGAGGCAGAGCCCCGCCGCACCGGGATCGCCCGGGCCAGGTACCCGCGCAGCCGCTCAGAAGCCCGCTCCAGGGTGAACTGCCGCGCGGCCGCGCCCGCCCGCTCGGCGGCCAGCCGGTACAGCGCGGGATCGGCGGCGGCCGCGGCCGCCCCGGCGGCGACGTCGGCCAGGCTCGCCGCGAACAGGGGGTAGTCGGCGCCGAGGAGGCCCTCGTGCATCGGGGTGCGGTTGAGGATCACCGGCAGCCCGATGGCGCCGAACTCCAGGACCTTCGTGGACAGTTCCAGGCTCGCGTCCAGGTCCGGGTGACGCCAGCTCAGCCCGATGTCACAGGACGCCGCGAGCCGCAGCGCCTCCTCCCGCGAATGCCCGCCGTGCCAGGTCACGCCCTCGCTGTCGAGGGCGGCGCGCATCCGCTGCTGGTAGCCGGCCGGGCTGTTGTGGATCTTGTCGCCGATCATGTGCAGCTCGGCGGGCACGCCGCGGGCGGCCAGCAGCCCCGGCAGCTCGGTCATCTCCAGGGTGTTCCAGCGCGGCGCGAACTTGCCCGAGTACACCAGTCGCAGCGGCGTCTGGGCCGCGGTGGCGCCGCGGCCAGCCGGGATCTCAGTCGGGATCTCGGCCAGGATGGGCGGCAGCAGCACGCACTTGCCGCACGCCGCGGGAACGCTGCCCTCCAGGAAGCACCGGAGTTCCTCGGTCTGGCAGAGCAGGTAGCGGGACGCTGCGGCGATCATCCCGAGTTCCTCGGCCGCCGCGGGCGTGAGCCCGGGCACCGACTGCGGGACGTCGGTCAGGTACGGCCACAGCCGCCCGGCGAACGTCCCGCCCTTCGCGGTCGCCGCCGTCACCGCCCGGCCGCGCAGCACGACCAGGTCATGCGGCTGCTCGGTGTCCAGCCGGGCCAGCAGCTCCGGGACCGCCGACACCGGGACCGGGCCCGGCCCGTCCAGCAGGTGTTCCTCGAACGGCTTGCGCACGGTGACTCCCGGCTCGGCCAGCAGCGGCGCGATCAGCCGGCTCGTCTGGACCGGCGCCTTGAGCACCAGGGTCACCGCGCAGCCCGCCCCGGCGAGCGCCTGCGTGACCGACTGCAGCCAGATAGCCGAACCATCGATCAGGTTCAGGTCGACGTCACCGTAGACAAGCGCACGCGTGGTCAACGCGGATGCTCCTTAGCTGAGAGAAAAGAACCGTAGCCCGTGATCGGAGCCGTCCGATACGAAGAACTCCCGCCGGGCCATCGCCGGCTCGAGCGAGGTTACATAAGCGTAGGCCAGCCCGGCCTGCCCGACCGCGTCCGCCTGCGAGCACTCCCGCGCGCACGCCAGGTCCAGCAGGAAGGACTCCTCGTACTCGCGACCGGCCTGCCACGGCACGACCCACGGCGAGCGGGCCTGGATCGCGGCGTACCGCACCCAGGGGGCCGCGCCCGCGGGGCCATCGGGAATCGCGGTGATCGTCACGCCCCGGTCAGCCAGGTCGCCGAGCGCACCGGCCACGGCCTGGCACGAGGCATGCGCGGTCGCCTCGTCCGGCGCCCCGGCCACCACGACCACCTCAGCGGGCATCATCCGCTGCCGGCGCAGGCTCGCGGACAGGGCGTCGGCCCCGGCGGCGTCCTCGACGCGAGCCAGGATCGCGATCTGCCGTCCCGCGACCAGACCGCCGGGCAGCCCGGCCAGGCCTGCCAGCCCGGCCAGCCGCACCGCGGTGGCGTGCCCGGCGAAGATGTCCCGCAGCACCGGCAGGATCTCGGCCTCGGCGAGCGGCGGCTCGGCCCGGACCGACGCGAGCCGCTCCCGCAGGGCGGGCTCGGTCCAGCCGCCGTCAGGGACGGCCAGCGCCCCGGCCACCGGCGAGCCGGCGATCATGATCACCCGCGCGCCGCAGGCGAGTTGCTCGCGCGCCTGGTCGGCCGACACGCAGACGAACACGCCGTGGTCCCGGTACAGGGCCGGCCGCGCCGCCACGTGACCTCGCCGGTGAGCCGGACCGATGCGGCCACCGAGTCGAGCAGGGCCCGCACGCCGGGTGACTCGCGGGGATCCCGCGCTCCGGCGTAGACCGGGTCACACGGACGATCAGCCGGGAGCCCGACCGGGTTGAACCTGGCCAGCTGGACACCGAAGCCGTCATCGGACACCGCGTCACAGCTGGCCGCCACCCAGTCCAGGCCCGGGGCGAGGTGCGCCGGGATGTTGCGCACGAAGATCACCGGCTTGCCCAGCGCGCGGGCCGCCGCGATCAGCCGCCCGAGCCGCCTGCCGCGGTCCGCCGCGGCCGGATCGCCCGCGTACGCCCAGGCCGAGCCGGCCAGCATGGCCGCGGCTTCGATGATGACCAGGTCGGCGCCTGCGCTTTCCAGGATCACGTCCGCGTCGTGCGGCAGCAGCGGGCACACGGCCGCGTCCGGGGCGAGCGTCGCGCACGCCTGCGCGGTCAGCACGCCGGTGACCACGATCCCCGGCGGGGTGAACCCGGCCGAGGCGGCGCCCGGTGCGCCCAGGCCGGGCGCGGTCAGCGCGGAAAGGAAGCGTTCCCCGCCGCCCGCCAGGTCACCGAGCTGGGCCGAGGCCAGGGCCAGGGTGGCCTCTCCCGGCCCGCGCGGGCCGCCGCGCTCCCGCCACAGCCGGATCAGGTCCGCCGGCAGCTGTACCCCGCGCGACCACGGCCGCCGCGCGGCGCGGATCAGGGTACGGCCGAGCACCATGGTGGCGGAGTCCTCGAGCGCGGCCAGCCGCGCCTGCGTCATGGCCAGCTGCAGCCTGGTGTCGCGCAGCGTCCGGGCCAGCTTGTCGCGCTCGGCGGCCAGCCCCGGATCCCCGGGCAGCCCCGGATCCCCGGGCCGCCCAGGGTCACCGGCGGGGCCCGCGTCCGCGGCCGTCACGGCGTCCGGCTCGCCGGTATCCGTGCTCATGCGCGGCCCTCCGGGTCCAGCCAGGCGGTGATGATCCGGGCGATCCGCGGGCCGGCGTGGCCGTCCCACAACGGCGGCAGCTCGCCCGCGTAAGGCCCGTCGTGGCACGCCTTGAGCACGGCCGCGGCCAGTTCCGGGCGCGTGACCAGGCGGTTGCTGCCGCTGGTGATGGTGATGGGCCGCTCGGTGTTCGGGCGCAGGGTCAGGCACGGCACCCGCAGCAGGGTGGTCTCCTCCTGCACGCCGCCGGAGTCGGTGATCACCGCGCTGGCCCCCTTGACCAGGGCCATGAACTCCAGGTAGCCCAGTGGGTCGCAGACGTGCAGCCGCGGGTGCGCGCTCAGCCCGGCGGCCTCGAACGCGGCCCGGCCCCGCGGGTGCACCGGGATGATCACGTCCAGCTCGTCGGCCACCTCATGCAGCGCCTCCACCAGTTCGGCCGTCGCCTGCGCGTCGTCGACGTTGGACGGCCGGTGCAGGGTGGCTGCCACGTAGCGGTCCGGCAGCCCGGCCGCGGCCCGGGCCGCCGCCACGTCGAACCGGTCCAGGTGGGCCAGCAGCGTGTCGATCATCGGGTTGCCGACCAGGTGCACCGCCGCGGCCGGGCGGCCCTCCCGGGCCAGGTACCCGATGGCCTCCGGCGAGGTCACGAACAGCAGCGCGCACAGCTGGTCGGTCAGCCGCCGGTTGATCTCCTCCGGCATCGAATCGTCGAAGCTGCGCAGGCCGGCCTCCACGTGGGCCAGCGGCACCCCGAGCTTGGCGGCGGCCAGCGAGGCGCCCAGCGTGGAGTTCACGTCGCCGTACACCACCGTCAGCGCGGGGGAGTTCTCGGTGAGCTCCCGCTCCATCCCGGTCATCACCTCGGCGGTCTGCCGCGCGTGGCTGCCCGACCCCACCCCGAGGTTCACGTCCGGCCGCGGCAGGCCCAGCTGGACGAAGAACACCTCCGACATCCGCTCGTCATAGTGCTGCCCGGTGTGCACGATCCGCTGCTCGTGACCCAGTTCCGCCAGGGCCCCGATCACCGGCGCGGCCTTCATGAAGTTCGGCCGCGCGCCCAGCACATGCGTGATAGGTGCGCGCATCGCGTCCTTTCCGTTCACCTGAACCGATATCATCTGCCGTGATGACGTCCGCCCCGCGCCGGCTGGGCCCTGTGTACTCCCGCCTCCACGACACGCACTCCTCGCCCCGTGCGCTCTCGCTCGCGACCTCGATTGCCTGGCGGCATGCGGCCGCCGACCCGGTCCGCGCCCTGGTGCTCGCCCATAGGGTACTGCCAGGCCCGCTGCGCGGATGGCTCCGCATCGCCGGCCCCTACGGACGGGCGGCGATCCTGTGGGGTGCGGGGGACCGGGACGCCGCGTTGGCCACCCTCGACGCCTCGCCCCGGCGCCAGGCCGCGTTCGCCCTGGCCGTCGACCAGCCGCGGGCCGCGGCCGCGGCCCTGAGCAGGCTGCCGGACGACGATCGCGAGCGCCCGCTGCTGGCCGCCCGCCTGGCCTGGCGCCGCGGCAACCTCACCGAGGCCCTCGAAACCCTCGACCACGCCCCCGGCCGGGCGGCCCGCCGGCTGCAAACCATGATCATGAACAGTTCGGGGCAAATAGCGCCCGTTTCTGTTCATGATCATGAAACGCCGCGGGCAACTCCCGGCCGAGTGCTCCACCTGGTGAACGACGCGCTGCCCACCACGAGCGCCGGGTACACCATCCGCACCCACGAGATCGCGCTCGCCCAGCGGGCCGCCGGGCTCGACCCGCACGTGGTGACCCGGTGCGGGTTCCCGGTTACCCAGGGCACGCTGGACGGCCGGCGCCTGGTCACGCTGGACGGCATCCCGTATCACCGCCTGCTGCCCTGGCGCCTGCCCGCACGGGCGGACAAACGAGCCGACCTGGGCCTGGAACTCGCCGCGCGGCTCACCGAGCAGATAAAACCGAGCGTCCTGCACGCCGCCAGCAACTACGCCAACGCGATGATCGCGCTCGCCCTGGGGAAGCGCTACGGCCTGCCGGTGGTGTACGAGGTGCGCGGCTTCTGGGAGGACACCTGGCTGTCCCGGCACCCGGACGGCGAGGACCTGGCCCGCAGCGAGATGTACCGGCGCAACCGTGACCTCGAGACCCGGTGCATGCTCGCTGCCGATCTCGTCGTGACGCTGGGCGAGGCCATGCGGGACGAGATCACGGCCCGCGGCGTCCCGGCCGAGAAGGTCATCATCGTGCCGAACGCGGTGTCCGAGGAGTTCCTCCGGCCGCTGCCCGACGCCACCGCCCTGCGCAGCGAACTCGGCATCGCGCCAAACGAGCACGTCGTCGGCGAGGTGACCAGCCTGGTCCCGCACGAGGGCATCGGCACCCTGCTCAAGGCCACGCAACTGCTGCACGAGCGTGGCATGAAGGTGCGGGTGCTGATCGTCGGCGACGGGCCTGAGCGCGCCGCGCTGCAGCGTCAGGCGGCAGGTCTCGGCCTCGGCGAGGCGGCTATCTTCACCGGTCGCGTGCCAGCGGCGAAAGTACGCGAATTCCACGCGCTCCTCGATGTTTTCGTCGTCCCTCGCACCCCGGACAGGGTATGTCAGCTCGTTACGCCGTTGAAACCGGTAGAGGCGATGGCGAGCGGGCTGTGCGTGGTCACTAGTGAAGTGAAGGCCCTCGCCGAAATCATCAAACCCGACGTGACGGGGGCGCTAACGATACCGCAAGATCCGGTGGCGCTAGCCGATAGTCTTGAACTCTTGGTTTGCAGTCCGGATATACGAAGGAAACTCGGGGACAACGCCCGCGAATGGGTGGCCAGGGACCGAACCTGGACGCACAATGCGGCGCGGTACCGGGACGCATACGCGCGCTTGGGCGCGGTCTAGGTAGGGATCAGATGCAGGACGTTGTGGTGATCGGGCTGGGCTATGTGGGCCTGCCGCTGGCCATCGCGGCGGTGCGGTCCGGTTTCCGGGTCACCGGCCTGGACACCAGCGAGAAGATCGTGGCCGGGCTGATGGCCGGCCGGTCGCACGTTGATGACGTCACCGACGCCGAGATCGCCGAGATGCTCGGCCAGGGGTTCCGGGCCACGGCCGACGAGTCCGCGGTGCCACCGCAGGACGTCATCGTGATCTGCGTGCCGACACCGCTTTCGGAGGCCGACGGCCCCGACCTGTCCGCGGTGCGCGCCGCGACGGCGACCGCGGGCCGCCTGCTCAAGGCGGGGACGCTGGTGTCGCTGGAGTCGACCACCTACCCCGGCACCACCGAGGAAGAAGTCGGGCCCCTGCTGGAGAAGGCGTCCGGGCTGACCGCGGGCCTGGACTTCGCCCTCGCGTTCTCCCCGGAACGGATCGACCCGGGCAACCCGGTCTACGGCTTCACCAACACGCCCAAGATCGTCGGCGGCCTGACCCCGGCGTGCACGGACGCGGCCGAGGCGTTCTACGCGCAGATCTGCGACCAGGTGGTCCGGGCCAAGTCGGCCCGCGAGGCCGAGATGGCCAAGCTGCTGGAGAACACCTACCGGCACGTGAACATCGCCCTGGTCAACGAGATGCTGATCTTCTGCAGGGAACTGGACGTGGACCTGTGGGACGCGATCCGGTGCGCGGCGACCAAGCCGTTCGGGTTCCAGCCGTTCTACCCCGGGCCGGGCGTCGGCGGCCACTGCATCCCCATCGACCCGAAGTACCTGTCCTACAAGGTCCGCACGCTGGGTTACCCGTTCCGGTTCGTGGAGCTGGCCCAGGAGATCAACGGCCGGATGCCCGGCTACGTCACCGACCGCGCCGCCGAACTGCTCAACCGCCACGCCAAGGCGGTCAACGGGGCCACGGTCCTGCTGCTCGGCGTGACCTACAAGCGCGACATCGCCGACCAGCGGGAATCACCGGCCCGGCCGCTGGCCCGCAAGCTGCTGGCCCGCGGCGCCGTGCTCAGCTATCACGACCCGTACGTACCGGACTGGCAGGTCGACGGCCAGCCCATCCCGCGCGCCGACGACCTCGAGGGGGCCATGGCCGCCGCCAACCTGGTCATCTTGCTGCAGGCCCACCAGGGCTACGACCCGGCCCGGCTCACCAGCGCGGCCCGCCTGCTGCTCGACACCCGCGGCGTCATCCCGGCGGCGCCCCACGTCGAGGTCCTGTGACGCGCATGCGGGTCGCGGTGTGCACGATCGTCCACCATCCAGCGGACGCGCGCATCTTCCACCGGCAGATCCGGGCGCTGCTCGACGCCGGGCACCAGGTGACGTACATCGCTCCTGTGGATTCAGAAATATTTTCTTCCGAACGATCCAGTCCACAGCTGCAGGTCATACCGGTCCCGCGGGCCGTGGGGCGGCGCAGGCTCGGCGCGCTACTCGCCGCGCGCAAGGCGCTCGCCCGGTACGCGGCAGACGCTGACCTGCTGCTCATCCATGACCCGGAGCTGCTCCTCGCGCTGCCCTCCCGGCGCAGGCGGCCGCCCACCGTGTGGGACGTGCACGAGGACACGGCCGCCGCGCTCAGCACCAAGGCATGGCTGCCGCGCCCGCTGCGGCCCGCGGCCGCGCTGGCCGTGAACGCGGCGGAACGCGGCGCCGAGCGGCGCGTGCACCTGATCCTGGCCGAGCAGGGATACGTCTCCAGGTTCCGCCGCCCGCACCCCGTGGTGCCGAACACGACCTACGTGCCGCAGGCCACGCCCCCGCCGGCACCGCCCGGGGCGGGCCGGCGCGTCGTCTACGTCGGTCACCTGTCGCCGGACCGCGGGGTCGGCGAGATGATCGAGCTGGCCGCCATGCTGCGCCCGCACGGCATCACGGTGGAGCTGATCGGCCCGGCCGACGCCCGCGCCCGGGCGATGATCGAGCCCGCACAGGCCGACGGCCTGGTCCGCTGGGCCGGGTTCGTGCCGAACGACCAGGCCATGCCCATGGTCGACGGCGCGCTGGCCGGCCTGTCCCTGCTCCAGGACGAGCCGAACTTCCGCCACTCCCTGCCCACCAAGGTCGTGGAGTACATGGCGCGCGGGGTTCCGGTGGTGACCACGCCACTGCCGGCCGCGGCGGAGCTCGCCACCCGTTACGAGTGCGGGTTCGTGGTGCCGTTCGGCGACCCCCGAGCGGCGGCCGATGCCGTGCTCGAGCTGGCCGGGGACGCCTCGCTCCGGGAGAAGATGGGCAGCCGCGGGCACGAGGCGGCGCTGCGGTCCCTCGGCTGGCCCGCGGACGCAACGGCCTTCGTCGCCCAGCTGGAAGCCTGGGCCAGGACACGATAACCGCTGGCCGGGCGCGTGCTATTGTTGCGTGTCCCACGGCGCGGAGAAAGGGATCGGCGTGTTCGCAAGCGTTTCACGCGCTCCGCTGGTGCGGCGGCTGCGTGACCTTGTGGCGCGTAATCCGCTGTTCGCCGCCGCGCTGACGGCCGGGGCCGGCCTGCGGCTGATAACCATGCTGGGATACCCGGGCGCCCTGTGGTTCTCCGGCGACTCCTACGTGTACGTGGGCGCCGCGCTGCGGCCGCGGCCGGACCTGTCCAAGACAACGGGATACTCGCTGTTCCTGCGGGCCCTGCTGCCGTTCCACAGCTTCACGCTGGTGGCCGGCGTGCAGCACCTGATGGGGCTGGCCATCGCGGTCATGATCTACCTGCTGGCCCGCCGGGCCGGGGTCCCGAAGCTGTGGGCCACGGTGGCCACGCTGCCCGTGCTGCTCGACGGCTTCGAGATCGAAGACGAGCACATGGTGATGGCCGAGGCGCTGTTCACCTTCCTTGTCATGCTGGCCCTGCTGATGATTCTGTGGCGCTACCGGACCCCGTGGCCCATCGCGCTGGTGGCGGGCTTGCTGGTCGGCTACGCGGTGGACGTGCGCAGCGAGGGCTTGCCCTTGCTGATCGTGTTCCCCCTCTTCCTGGTCTGGCGGGGCTGGAGATCCTGGCACGGCTGGCTGGTCGCGGCGGCGATGGCCATCGGCTGCCTGGCCCCGGTGGCGGCCTACGCGGACTGGTTCCACCACTGGAACGGCCAGTACACGCTGACCAGGTCCGACGGCTTCTACCTGTGGGGTCGCGTGTCCTCGTTCGCGGAGTGCTCGGTGATCAAGCCGCCCGCCGACGAGCTGAAGATCTGCCCCTCGGGCGCCCCTTCCAGCCGGACGGCGCCGGGTGACTACATATGGCACGCGCCGCAGGTGCATACGGACCTCCCGGGCGGGCCGGTGAGCGTCGCGAACGACCGGCTGCTGCGCGACTTCGCCATCCGCGCGATCGAGGCCCAGCCGTTCGGCTACGGGGAGTCGGTGCTGAAGGGCCTGGCCCTGGCGGTGGAATGGCCGCGGCACAAGTACCCGGACCCGGGGACCGTGTCCTATTACTACTTCCACCTCAAGAAGCCGCAGACCATCCCGGCCAACCATTCGTGGATTCCAGGCGGCACCGCCTACCAGGACGCGGTGAACTACGGCCACGCTCTGCCGAGCCGGATCGTCGAGCCGTTCGCGTTCGCGATCGCCGGGTACGAGCGGCTGTTCTACACCTACGGGCCGCTGTTCGGGGTGATCCTGCTCACCGGGCTCGGCGGCGTGCTGCGGATCGAGGGACTCAGGGAGCGGCGCCCTCGGCTGGTATGGTCCCGCCGTACCGGCAGCATGCTGCCCTGGGTCACCGGCATCGTGCTGCTGGTGTTCCCGATCGCGACCGCGGACTTCGACTACCGGTACCTGCTCCCCGTGCTCCCGCTGGCCTGCCTGGCCGCGGGCCTCGCCTTCGCTCCCGCCCGGGTCCCGGCCGCGCCGGAACCGTCCGCCGAGCAGCGGGATGACCTGACCACTCAGGTCCCCGGCCCGGTCAGCTGACCGGGAAATCTTTTCCGATTCGTTGCCTTAAATGCACGTTGCCCCTGCCGCCATTTCTGCCAGAGTGTGGTGAAAACGGGAGAAGCTGATCATTCGTGGTCGAAGCTGAGAGGGGCGGTATGCGGAAACATCGAAAGGCCTGGCGGCTTCCCGCACTGTCAGTGCTCTTCGCGAGCGCCATTATGACGTTGGGACTGGTCTCGGCGACCGGTGAGGCCGCGCAGGCGGCGAGCACGGGTGTAGCCCCGAATGCGGTCGGCGAGATCGACTGCAACGGCCTGAGCCCGATCCAGCATTCGGTGAAGCCCACCGCCGTGTGCGCCGATCCGGCCGGAAACTGGAACGGCAGGTTCTACGAGAACGGGCACTATATCGGGCACGACGAGCCGTCGGTCCGCTTCATCTCCAACCAGCCGGGCTCGGGGGACAACACCACGTTCGTCGAGCGCCTGCCGGTCGAGCCCAAGGCCCTGCCGACCGTGAAGACCCCGGGGAACGACGTGACGCACACGTTCGAGCTGACCGTCGCACCCTGGTTCTCGACCGACGTCTGCGACCCGCAGTCCGCGCCGCAGAATCCGTGCACGCCGGAGTCCGACGCCAACGCGCCGAACAGCGGCCACGGTTACGCGGGCGCGGGCGCGGCCTTCGTGGAGCTGCAGTTCTACCCGCCCGGCTTCGCTCCGTTCAGCGACAACATCAGCTGCGACAACACGCACTGGTGCTCCGCGCTCAACATCGACAGCCTCGAGTGCCTCGGCAGCGGATTCGCGACCACGGGATGCAACAACAACTGCACCGAACCGGTTAACTTCGCCTTCGTCCAGACCAACGGGGCGCCGACCGGGCCGCCCAGCCCGCAGGAGAGCGACAAGGCCACGTTCACGCCCAACAAGCAGACTCTGCTGATGAACCCGGGCGACCTGATCACGGTGCACATGTTCGACGCCAAGATCCCCGGGGGACATGCGCTCGAAGCTCGAGAAACCGATCTAACCACCGGCAAGAGCGGGTTCATGATCGCCTCGGCCGCGAACGGCTTCATGAACACCAACATCAGCAACTGCAACGGCACGCCGTTCAACTTCCAGCCGGAGTACTCATCCGCGGCCGCGCAGAACGTCATCCCGTGGGGCTTCGGGCCGTACATGATCAACAGCCAGTACGAGATCGGTCACTTCGAACCGTGCACCGCGCTCAGCGGCAAGGTGACCTCCGGCGGAGACACCTCCTTCACCAACTGCTCAGGCCCGTACGACACGGTCGCGGAGAACGCCAACCTCGAACCGGACGACGCGCCGTGTTACCCGTTCGGCGACACGCACCACGGCAAGGCCGCTCCGAACCTGGTCACCGGCTGCGACGTCTTCACCGATGCGATCGGTGACCTGGACTACGACGGCACGCCGTACTACCCGGACTGGCCGAACTCGGTCACGCCGGACCGGTTCCCGTCCACGTTCCAGGTGTTCCAGCCCTTCACCTCGCACGGCCAGGGGTACCCGCAGATCCAGTTCGTCACCGACAACAGCGCGACCCAGTTCGAGACGAACTGCGACGTCACCACGGGCGCGAACTGCGTGCTGCCGCCCCCGGGCCCGGGCAACTTCTACCCGTACTTCACCCTGGCCAGAGTGGGGTACGCGTGCGTGTGGGAGTTCGGCAACGTGCGCAACGGCAACACCTTCGGCGGCGACGCGCAGTACGGCTCGGTCGGCCCCGGCACGCTCGGCGCGTTCGCCAGCGCCATCCAGCCCAACCCTCGCTGCTAAGGCTGCTCGCCCTGCGTATCCAGCCCCCGGGGTTCTGCCTCCGGGGGCTGGACCGTGTTCCCCGGCGCACGCACCCCGCCGCGTTCGGAATAAAGAATCTGGGGTGAAACTGGACTTCCACCTGGCCCAAGCGCGGTGAAACCGGGAATTCACCTACCCTGCGAGGGTGGCGGATCACCTGGAGCTGAGCCTGACCGAGGCGCGGCGGCTGGCGGTGCGCGCCCAGCACCTGGCCGGCCCCCGAGAGCCGCAGGCGGACGACGGCATCGACGGGATGCGGCAGGTGCTGCGCGGCCTGCGCGTGCTGCAGATCAACCCGGTCAACGTCGTGGCGCGCAGCCACCTGCTCGTGCTGTGGAGCAGGCTGGGCCCGTTCGACCGGGATGACCTGGACACGCTGCTGTGGCGGGAACGCTGGCTGTTCGAGTACTGGGCACACGCCGCCTCGATCGTGCTGACCGAGGACTACCCGATCCACCGGGACAGGATGCGGGACTGGCGGGTCACCGTGGAGAGCCCGCGGCGGCGGGACTGGATGGCCGCGAACGAGGACTTCCGCCGGTACGTCCTGAAGCGGCTGCGCGAGGCGGGCCCGCTACCCGGCGAGGCACTGGAGGACCGCGCCGCCGTGAGCTGGGTCTCCACCGGCTGGACCCACGGCCGGAACGTGGAGCGGATGCTGGACACCCTGTGGAAGCAAGGAGTCGTCACCGTCGTCGGCCGGGACGGGCTGCGGCGGCTGTGGGGCGTGGCCCAGTTTCCCGAGGCCGAGGACCTACCCCAGCATGAGGTGGTGACGCTGGCGGCCGAGCACTCGCTGCGCGCGCTGGGCGTGGCGCGGGCGCGTGACGTCGAGCGCCACTTCATCATCGGACGCTACCCCGGGCTCGACCTGGAGCGCGTGAGCTGGGCGCGGCCGGTGCGGGTCGAGGGCGGCCGCGAGCAGTGGTGGGTGCACCGGGACCTGCTCGCCCTGCTCGATGAGTACTGGCAGCCGCGGACCACGCTGCTGTCGCCGTTCGACAACCTCATCTGCGACCGGGACCGGACCGAGCGGCTGTGGGGCTTCGTGTTCCGCAACGAGATGTACGTGCCGAAGAACAAGCGGCAGTTCGGCTACTACGTGATGCCGGTGCTTTCTGGGGAGCGGCTGATCGGGCGGGTCGCGCCGCGGCTGGACCGGCGGCGCGGAGTGCTGGTGATCGAGGGCCTGTTCGCCGAGGACGGGTTCGCCGGACAGATGCTGGCCGGGGGAGCGGCCCCGCCGGGCGGCCCGGTGGCGACGGCGATCGAATCGCTCGCGGCGTTCGGCGGAGCCGGCGCGGTCAGTTACCCGGGCGAGGCCGCCGGCGTATCCTGAGCTGTGGGTGAGTCGGCCGGGCGGTCGCGCCGGGCGCAGGCCCGGTGAGGAAGGTCCGGGCTCCACAGGGCAGGGTGGTCGGTAACGCCGACCCGGGGTGACCCGCGGGACAGTGCCACAGAAAACAGACCGCCCCCGCGCCAGCGGGGGTAAGGGTGAAACGGTGGTGTAAGAGACCACCAGCGCCGCAGGTGACTGCGGCGGCTCGGTAAACCCCACCCGGAGCAAGGTCAAGAGGGGAACGGCGTTCCCTGCGCGAGCGATCGAGGGCGGCCCGCCCGATGCTCGCGGGTAGACCGCACGAGGCTGCCGGCAACGGCAGTCCCAGATGGATGACCGCCGCCCCGCGCAAGCGGGCGCACAGAACCCGGCCTACAGGCCGGCTCACCCCTTCCGGTGCGTTATCCGCCCGTGTTCGCGGGCGCGGGGGCGTCCGGTCTGGGGCCGCCACGCTGGCAGGTCAGTGTGTAGGAGCCGACGCTGACCACGAGGCGCTCTCCGGTCAGCTTCACCGTCGCATGGGCGCCGTTGTCGAAGGACTCGATCGCGCTCTCCGCCAGCAGGATGGCCGGGTCGGGCCCGACGTACCCGACCGCCGTGCTGATCAGGTCGCTGGTGGTGAAGCCGTTGCTGGTCGTGCGGTAGGTTCCGCTGTGGAAGTTGATGCTGTCGTTGGCGCCGAACTGGCCGCCCGGCGAGAACTGCAAGGCGACCTGCAGCCGCGCCGGGATCCCCGTTACCTTCCCGCCGTGGCTGATGGCGACGACGTTCCAGTCGTACCCGGTGAACCCGGGCGATGCCGGCCTGGCTGACGTCGCCGAGCCGCAGGCCGAAAGAGCCAGCGAGGTCAGGACGATCCCTACGCTAGCCAGCGCCGGGAACCTGGGACGGTGCCGCCTGGCCATGGTTTGCCTCCGCCGTGCGATCCAACCGTGTATCGCCCAATATGACGCTTCCGGGACACGGCGGGTTGCGTCAGCGGGCCACGCGGCGGGCGATGCGCAGGTCGCTGAAGCTGATGGAGGCCCCGGCGGCGCGGCCGCGGAGGACGACGCCGATGGTGCGTACGACGATCATGGTCAGGACCATGATGGAGCGGTATGCGCAGGCCGAGACCCGTCGTCGTGTGCCTGCCGCAGCCGGCGGCGCAGCCTGCCGGCCAGCAGCGCCAGCGCCGCCGACGCCAGGATCACTGCCACCGGCATAGCGAGCAGCAGCCCGATGATCAGCGTGTCCCTCATAAGAGCAGCCTAAGGACGGACCGTCCGGAAAACGTTACGGTGCAGCCTGAGTCTCGCAATGCCGGAACGGAATCGCGGCGGCGACCGATCCGCCGGGTAAGGTGCATGGCTGTGACCGAACCGGACTTCCTGCGGGACACCCGGGCGTCCTACGATGCCGTGGCGGCCGACTACGCCGAGCGATACCGTGACGAGCTGATCGCCAAGCCACTGGACGGCGCGATGCTGGCGGGGTTCGCTGAACTCGTGCGGGCCGCCGGCGGCGGGCCGATCGCCGACATCGGGTGCGGCGCCGGCCGCGTGACGGCCTACCTGAACGGCCTGGGTCTGCTGACGTTCGGGATCGACCTGTCGCCGCACATGGTCGCAATGGCCAGGCAGTCGTACCCGGGGCTTCGGTTCGAGGTGGGCTCGATGCTGGCCCTCGACCTGCCGGACGGCGTGCTCGGCGGGGTGCTGGCCTGGTACTCGACCATCCACGTGCCCGACGAACGCCTGCCCGAGGCCTTCGGCGAGTTCCGCCGGGTGCTGGCGCCCGGCGGCTACGCGCTACTTGGGTTCCAGGTCGGCCACGAGACGCTGCACGTCACGCAGGCGATGGGTCGCGCTATCTCGCTCAAGTCGCATCGGCGGCAGCCGGAACGTGTCGCTGACTTGCTGGAGCGGGCTGGACTTAACGTGCGGGCTCGGTTGCTGCGCGAGCCCGATGAGGAGGGTGACTTCCCCGAACGGACGCAGCAAGGCTTTGTCCTGGCCCGTAAGCTGGCCGACGCCTGATGACCCTGGCCTCCAGGGCCGGCCTGCGGCACGCGGACGCAGACCGGCCGGGCACGCCACGGCAGTGTTGACGCGGGGAATTACGCGGTTCCCGAAGGTTTGGGGCTCAGTGAGTAATTGTGCCGAATGTCACATCGGAGGACCAGATTGTCTGCCAGGCGATTCCTTGTCCTGGATCGGTCGCCGAGACGATGTGATTGCCGCCCTCATAAATGGCCACGTGGTAGACATAGCTGTTGGGGTCTGAATCCACGTGGAAGAAGACGAGGTCTCCGCCCCATGCCGCGTGCCTGCTCTCGCGGCGGAAACGAAGGAACTGATCTTCTGCTGTGCGGGGGATTGACTTGCCGTAGTGGTGGTACACATACTGCGCGAGGCCGCTGCAGTCAAAGCCTGAGCTGGGAGAAGTGCCGCCGTAGGTGTAGGGGACCCGCCCGATGAACGTCTCCACATACGAGGCGGCCTTTTGGTTGAACGACGCCGTGTGAGCGCTTGCCGTTCCCGAGAAAAACGCCAGACTTACTGCCATCGTTCCGGCGATGGTGCCTACCTTATGTCGGACTTCCACAGCCCTGTCTCCTTGGGGATTGACCGAATGCACCGCGCTCCTGCGGCCGATGCCGGCGGGCCTCTTCATGGTCGCGGCTATGGCGCGACTGACCCGTGTAACGCAGGGCAAGCGCCTATTCACGCTGCGGAAGAAATGCCCTGTGCTGAAACATCATGCGGGAATGATGACTAAGAAGTCCAGCAAAACCGGAAAGTGTCCCATCTTATGGAACATTCCTGATAACAAACTGCTCCACAGTTATCAGTTTTAACATCCGATAACATGGCCATCACGATCTGATATCCAAGGCATCACTCATTGTGATAAGGGTCCGCACAATCTCGTACTTCAATGGTTACAGTCAGCTCGATGCAATGGCATAGCCGCAGCTCAGAGCCTATGCCATGGCTATATCGCAGTGCCGGGTATCCCGGGACCGGCAGAACCGGCTCTGCTA
>CAVPLC010000099.1:0-9913 GCA_963705835.1 uncultured Actinomycetes bacterium | reverse complement strand
TCCCACTTGAGCACCTGGGCGACCATGTTGTCGATGAGCCGGTGCTCGTAGGTGATCCCGGCCGCCTCGAACTCCGCCTTGAACTCCGACTCGAACGTCTCGGCGAAGATGTCCTTGAACCGGCCGTCGTAGGCCTTCAGGATCGTGTTCTTTGTCGAAAGGTAAAGGGGGAACCTTCTGTCGAGCGCGTAGCGCATGGTGGCCCGGGCGAAGTCACGGATCGAGTCGTCGAAGTTGTACATGGCCATCGCGACGCCGCCGCCGGTGAAGCGGGCGACTTCCATCTCGATGGGATGGTTGCTGTTGTCGTCGGGGACGTAGGTGATCGTCACCGTGCCGGGGCCCGGCACCACGAAGTCGCTGGCCTTGTACTGGTCGGCGTGCGCGTGACGGCCGATGATGATGGGCTTGGTCCAGCTCGGGATCAGCCGCGGGATGTTGGAGATCACGATCGGCTCGCGGAAGATGACACCGCCGAGGATGTTGCGGATGGTACCGTTCGGGGACCGCCACATCTTCTTCAGGCCGAACTCGGCGACCCGGGCCTCGTCCGGGGTGATCGTGGCGCACTTGACGCCGACGCCGTGGCGTCGGATGGCGTACGCGGCATCGACCGTCACCTGGTCATCGGTGGCGTCGCGGTTCTGGATGGACAGGTCGTAGTACTTGAGGTCGATATCCAGGTAGGGCAGTATCAGCTGGTCCTTGATGTGCTGCCAGATGATCCGCGTCATCTCGTCCCCGTCGAGTTCGACGACGGGGTTGGCTACCTTGATCTTGGCCATGATTCTCCATTCATCGTTTGCCGCTCATGGCAGCATCAGCGCGAGCGCGAGCACCGCGGCGCCGAACACCGCGAACGCCGCCACGTCCGGGGCCTTCTGCCGCGACGTCAGCAGGCCCGCGTAGCGTGCCGGCAGCAGGAGGCGCGCCAGCGCGGCCGCGAGCAGCGCGCCGCCCACCAGGGCCGCGCCCAGGCTCGCGTACCGCGACCCCTGCCAGGCGAAGAACAGCCCGGCGGCGGCGCCCGCGAGCACGACCAGGTACGGCAGCCAGGCCACGGGGTGGACGGCCACGGAGTGGACGGCCGCGGCCTTGCGGGCGTGGGTATGTCCGTGGGTTGGCGCGGCGGGGCGGGGGTTGGCGGGCGGCTCCGGGCTCACGGGGGTCGCGGGGCTCACGGGGCTCACGGGGGTTGCGGGGCTCACGGGGGTCGCGGGCTGGTGCCGGGGCACCGCGCGGAGGCTCCGCGGAAGATCCTGGTGGTGCACGGGCGGCGGCGGGCCCGCGCCCGCGGGTTCCCAGTCGTACGCACCGTAAGGACCAGTGCTGTCAGAGCCAGCGTCCGCCGGCCTATTCGCCATGCATGTGCCTCCCGGCTTTCCGCTGCGAAGTTTACCGGCGGCCCGGACGGACCGGGGTCATGACGTGGCTCGTATCGAGAGGCAGTCTCGCGGTGAGAACCGTGACACGGCGGGTGACCCAATGGTGAGATATGCCTAACGGCTTCGCTAGACGGGAGGGTCCTGCGTGGATACACCGTTTCTCCGCATCGAGGACAGCGGCGAGGTGATCTCGCTGCGCGCGGAAGTGACAACCGTCGGCCGCGGCCGGGGCGCCGACATCCGTCTCGACGACCCGAGCGTCTCGCGGCTGCACGCCGAGCTGGTGCGACGCGGGCCCTACGTCTACGTCGTCGACCTGGGTTTATCACGCAACGGCACCAGGGTTAACGGGCGGCCCGTCGCACGCAGGGTCCTCGACGAGGGCGACGTGCTGAGCTTTGGCGCGGCCCGCTGCCGGATCGGCGGTCTGCCGCAGGAAGACCTGACCGAGGAGGCGGAGCTGCGGCGTTCGGCGGCACCGGAGCTGACCCGTCGTGAGCTCGACGTGCTCACCTCGCTGTGCAGACCCGCGCTGTCCGACGAGGCGTTCGCGTTGCCCGCCACCGCCCACGAGATCGCCGCCGACCTGGTCGTGACCGAGGCAGCGGTCAAGCAGCACCTGCTGAGGCTGTACCAGAAGTTCCGGATTCCCGAGGGCCCGAACCGGCGCACCAGGCTCGCCAACGAGGTCGTCGCGCTCGGCCTGGTCAAGCCGATGCCGCCGGCCGAGGACACCTTAGGTGTGCCGGACCAGCCAGGCCGTCGCGGAAGAGAGCAGGCTGTGTAGCGTCGGTGCCCCGAACGGGTGCAGGTGCCTGGGCAGGTGCGAGGTGATGAACGGCCAGCCGTGCAGCGTGGGCAGGTGCGGCGTCACGACCGGCCAGTAGTACGGCGTCTGCGACAACGAGAAGATGACGGCGCCGACCGCCAGCGCCCACACGGCGAGCGCGGTCAGCGCCGCGGTCAGCGGGGTCCGGGCCAGGGCACCGGCCATCCGGTTCAGCTGGCGGCGCGGGCGGCCGGAGCCGGGGCCGATGCCGTACCAGGCCACGACGGCCGCCGCCGCGTAGGCGCCCGCCCGCGGCAGCGCCAGGCTGTGCGTGACCGCGACCGTGACGGCGTACGTGGCCGCGGCCGCGATGAACGCCAGCGGCGCCATCAGCGCCTCGGTGAGCAGGGCCCGGGCCACCGTCAGCGGCGACATGACCGCCACGACCAGCAGGTCGCTGGGCCGCGGGCCGCGCACCGACCGGCGCACCGCCAGCGAGCTCTGGGCTCGGTCGGCCGCGCGGAGCAGGGTGATCCCGGCCAGCGACACGAGCAGGCCGGCCACGGGCAGCATCACGGTCAGCGCCACGGCGGTGATCATGACGGCGACGCCGGCCATCGTGTTCCGGCCGCGCTGGGCTTCCGGAGGCTGCGGGGCCATCGGCCGGTTCAGGGCGCGGGCGTCGCGGGCGTCGCGGGCGCTGGGCCAGGCGGCGCCGTACGCTGGCGCGGGCGGGAGTGCTTGCGCGGGTTCGGGCCGGGCGCGGGCCGACGGGGCGTAGCCGACGGGGGGAAGCAGGTCGGCCACGTCGCGGGCGGCCTGCTTTGGTGCGGGATAGGCCTGGTTGCGATTCTGCTTGCCGCGCTTTCTTGCCTTCCTGCCGCTCGCGGGTCCGGCGCCGTTCGCGGATTGTGCGGCGTTGGCGGAGCTTGCGGCGTTGGCAGAGCTTGCGCCTTTGAGGACGGCGGCCGGGTTCGGGCCCGGGAAGGCCGGGGCCGTGCTCAGCGCGGTCACGTCCAGCGTGGCGGCCCGGGCGCCCAGCCAGCTGGCCGACGGGCGGCGGGCCGGGTCGGTGGCGAGCGCCGCGGCCAGCAGCGCGACCAGCGGGGCGGGGACGCCGGACAGGTCGGGGTGCCCGGACACGATGCGGTAGAAGATCGCCTCGTAGGAGCCGCTGCCGAAGGGCGAGCGGCCGGTCGCGGCGAAGGCCATCGTCGCGCCCCAGGAGTGCACATCCGACGCCGGGCTGCTCGGCAGGCCCTCGATGACCTCGGGCGCCAGGTAGCCGGGCGTCCCCATGACCAGGCCGGCCTGGGTCAGCCGGGTGGCGTCGCCGGCCTGGGCGATGCCGAAGTCGATCACCACCGGGCGGTCGTCGGAGAGCATCACGTTGCCCGGCTTGAGGTCGCGGTGCACCACCCCGGCGGCGTGGATCGCGGTCAGCGCCTCGGCCGTGCCGCAGGCGAGCAGGCGCAGGCCCGGTCCGGACAGCGGCCCGCGGCTGCGCACCATCTCGTCCAGCGTCGTCCCGGGCACGTACCGGGTGACGATGTAGGGGAACTCCCCCGTCACGTCGGCGTCCAGGACCTCGGCCACGAACGGGCTGTGCACCCGGCGCATCGTCTCGACCTCGCGAGCCAGGCGGCGGCGGGCGTTGTCGCCCTCGGTCGCCGTCGCGTGCAGCACCTTGATCGCCACCGGGCGGCCCTGCGGATCCAGGGCGAGGTGCACCACCCCCATACCGCCTTCCCCAAGGCGGTCCTGAAGGCGATACGGGCCGAGGCTCCCCGGCAGTCGTTCGGTCGCAGGCATCGCGGATTCCAGAGTACGAAACAGATGCCCGATTGGGGAGCAAAGAAAAAGTTGCCTATCTATAACGGATCGGGCCGGTCAAGGGATTCGGCTGCGGGCGGACACGGTCGCGGTCCGCGGGGCCCGGGCGGGAGCGGTCGAGGGCCCGGTCCGAACGCGGTCCTAGGGCTCTGGCCGGCGCGGGGCGCGAGCGCGCACACTAGAATCACGGGCATCGCTACCTGTGGGGTCGACCGATGACTGAGCATGACGACGCGCTCTCGCTGGACATGGTCACCGCCGCGCTGCGGGCTGACAGCACGGACGTGGCCATCTACGCCCGTGTCCTGACCCAGTCCCTGGGCGAGGCGCTGCCCAGCGACTTCGTGACCGTGGACCGCGAGCGGAGCGTGTCGGACCGGATGCGCGGGCGCCCCGGGGAGATCTCCAGGATCGCGGTGCAACTCGGCGACCAGCAGATGACGCTGTCCGTCCAGAACGGAAAGGCGGTCGCGGAGATCTGCCGCGCGGTGCGCGGCGTCGTGCTGTCCCGGCAGACCGTCCCCATCGCGGAGTGGGCCGCGGCGCTGGCCACCGCCCTGGTCACCTTCGCCGAGCAGAACGCCCAGGCCGCCCAGGCGCTGCGCAAGCTAGTGGCAGGCAACTGACCCGCGCGCGCTGCCGACCATCGGGCGTGGCCTTGACAGCCTGACTCCGTGGGCTTCACGCTGGTCGCCAGGATCCGACAATGGGAGGGCGCATGCGGAGCTCCAAGATTTGGCTTGCCCGGATCGAGGTCTCGCTAGCATTTCTGAGCGGTAGCCTCGGCGTTCTCACTATTTTCTGGCGCGACTGGATAGAAGCGCTAACCGGGTGGAGCCCGGACCACCATTCCGGAAGCGTTGAATTCGGCTTGATCGCGGTTCTGCTCATCACGAGCGTCTCGTGCGCAGTGGTCGCGCGAAGGACATACCGTCGGCTGGTAGCGCTGTCCGGCTAGCTCACCGGCCGCCGCCGGAGAGCCCGGTCGATTCCCAGGGAAGGTGAGCCCATGATGCCAGTCCAGCCGGCCGCGGAAGACCCTGAAAGATACTACCCCGAGTCGAATATCCGGCAGTACCTCATCGCGAAGTCGGTAAATGCCGTGACACCGGAGCTTCAGGCGGCGGCGGTACATGAACGCTGGGCCGTCAAGACCGCCGCAGACGTCGACGCGCAGCAACTGACGAGCCAGCCGTCGACGTCGACCACCATTGCGGACCTCACCGCTCTGGCCGTTCCCGCCCTTCTCCCGCCCGACGGGCGGTCGGATGGGGCCGAAAAGACAGTGTGGGAGCTCACCGCCACGCTGCAGGAGTTCCGGGCCGAGTCAGACGGTGACTATCACCTGGTCATTGCGGATGATCAGGGCAACACGATGATCGCCGAAATTCCCAACCCCGGCGACATCACGGCTCCCAGCTATTTTGCCGACCAGATCACCAATGCCCGTACGGCATTCGATAATCACTTTCAGATCGTCGAGAACATCAACGCTCCGACCGCCCCGACCGCCCCGGCCGCGCAGGCGGTTGGCGCAGAAGCGCAATTCCAACAGGTTGCCGCTCCGGTCACCCTGACCGGCCTCGGCTTCTTCGACTTCAGTCACGGCCAGGCCGGTGTTGCGCCGAATGCCATCGAACTCCACCCGGTAATCAATATCGTCTTCGATGGCGCCGTCGGCCCGGGACCGCCAGCGGGTTAGCGGCCGGAGAAGGTGGCTTGGCCGGGGCCTTTTTCTAGGAAGGTACGCATGCCGGTGCGCTGGTCTTCGGTGGCGAACAGCGCGGCGAACTGGACGCGCTCGATTTCCAGGCCGGTGGCCAGGTCGACGTCGAGGCCGTGGTCGATGGCCTGCTTGGCCGCGCGCAGCGCGAGGGCGGGGCCGGCCGCGTAGCGCTTGACCAGGTCGAGCGCGGCCTGGTAGACCGACGCGTCCGGCACAACCCGGTCGACCAGGCCCATGGCGAGCGCCTCGGCGGCCTTGACCATCCGGCCGGTGAAGACGATGTCCTTGGCCTTGGCCGGGCCGACCAGGCGGGGCAGCCGCTGGGTGCCGCCGGCCCCGGGAATGACGCCGAGCAGGATCTCGGGCTGGCCGACCCGGGCGCTCTCGCCGGCCACCCGGAAGTCGGCGGCCAGCGCCAGCTCGAGGCCGCCGCCCAGGGCGTACCCGGTGATCGCGGCCACCACCGGCTTGGGGATGCCGGCCACCAGGGAGAGCGCGGCCTGCAGCCGGGCCGACCGGTCGGCCATCGAGGGGTAGCCCGCCTCGGCCATGTCGTTGATGTCGGCGCCGGCGGCGAATACCCTCTCGCCGCCGTACACGATCACCGCGCGGATGTCGCCGTCGGACGCGGCGGCCTCAGCGGCGGCCGCGAGCTCGTCGCGGACCTGGTTGTTCAGCGCGTTGACCGGGGGCCGGTCCAGGCGGATCGTGCCGATGCCGTCCGCGGCTTCGAGCCGGACGAACTCACCCACGACAGGCCCCTTTCTCGGTGCGGGGGACGATCTAAGCGCATTTCTCAGTACGGGGACGGCCTAAGCGCATTTCTCAGTGCGAGGGACGGCCTAACCGCAGGTCGCCGTTGGTCATGCCGGCCGGCGCCTGCGGGTAAGTCACCAGGCCGAGCTCGGCCCGGCTGTCCAGCAGCGGATGGGACGGCAGCACGCGCACCGTGTAGCCGAACGCCCCCGGCCGGTCCAGCGGCACCTCACCGGAGTAGCGCACGACCGTGGGGGGTCTGGGGGGATAGGTCCCCCCAGGAGCGGGGGGGGTTTGGGGGGGGTCGTCCCCCCCGGAAGGTACAGCCTCGGCCTCCAGCGTGACGTAGGCGGGCTGGACGATCTCGTCGTCCTCGTCGGGCCGCCCGTAGACCACCTCCACCGCCACGTCGTCGCGGGTCAGCCCGTCCCTCCCAAGGGGGGTCTGGGAGGCGCCAGCACCGCCCAGCGCCACCAGGACCCGCACCATGAGCGCCGAGCCCAGGCGCTGACCCAAGGTCCCGGCGGCCTCGGACTCCAGGTGCTCGATCCGTACCTGCGGCCAGGCCTGCACCACGCGCTGCTTCCAGGCGGCCAGTTCCCGCGCGGGCCCGAACCCCTCGGCGTCGGACAGCTCGCGGGAGGCCGTCGCGGCGGGCACGTACAGCTCCGTCACGTACTCCCGGACCATGCGTTCGGCCTGCACCTTCGGGCCGAGCGAGCGGAACGTGTGGCGGATCCGGTCGACCCAGCCGACCGGGATGCCCTCCGCGTCGCGGTCGTAGTACAGCGGCGCCACCGACTTGCCGAGCAGCTCGTACAGGGCCTGGGCCTCGAGCTCGTCGCGGCGGGCGGCGTCGGCCACGCCGTCGGCCGACGGGATCTCCCAGCCGTTCCCGCCGTCGTACCACTCGTCCCACCAGCCGTCGCGCACCGACAGGTTCAGGCCGCCGTTCAGCGCCGCCTTCATGCCCGAGGTGCCGCAGGCCTCCAGCGGGCGCAGCGGGTTGTTCAGCCACACGTCGCAGCCCTGGACCAGGGTGTCCGCCATGGCCATGTCGTAGTCGGGCAGGAACACGATCCTGCGCCGCACGTCCGGGGTGTCGCTGTACTGGACCATCTGCTGGATCAGGGCCTTGCCGCCGTCGTCGGCCGGGTGCGCCTTGCCCGCCACGACGATCTGCAGCGGCCGGTCGGGGTCGTTCAGCAGCTGGCTGAGCTGGGCCGGGTCGTTCAGCATGAGCGTGAGCCGCTTGTAGGACGGCACCCGGCGGGCGAACCCGATCGTGAGCACGTGCTCGTCCAGCACGTCGTCGATCCAGGTCAGCTCGGCCTCGGACGCGCCGCGCTGGCGCCAGGAGGCGCGCAGCCGCCGCCGGGTCTCGGCCACCAGCCGGGACCGCAGCACGCGCCGGGCGGCCCAGATCTCGGCGGCCGGAGCGGCGGCGGCCCGCTCCCAGTCCCAGCCGCTCGCCTCCCCCGCCGAGGCGCCGGTCAGGGACAGGATCTCCGGCGCCACCCAGGTGGGCGTGTGCACGCCGTTGGTGACCGAGCCGATGGGCACCTCGCGGGTGTCGAAGCCCGGCCAAAGGCCCGCGAACATCTCCCGGCTCACCTGCCCGTGCAGCACCGAGACGCCGTTGACGCGCTGGGACAGGCGCATGCCCATGACGGCCATGTTGAACACGTCCGGGTCGCCGCCGGGGTAGGTCTCCGCGCCGAGCGCGAGCACCCGGTCGATGGGCAGCAGCGGGTCGTCGTCGAAGTGCTCACGCACCAGGTCGCGGGGGAACCGGTCGATGCCCGCCGGCACCGGGGTGTGCGTGGTGAACACGGTGCCGGCCCGGCACACCTCGATGGCCTCGTCGAAGCTCAGCCCGCGCTCGGCGTACTCGCGGATCCGCTCCAGGCCGAGGAACCCGGCGTGGCCCTCGTTGGTGTGGAACACCTCGGGCGACGGGTGCCCGCGCAGCGCGCAGAACGCCCGGACCGCGCGCACCCCGCCCACGCCGAGCAGCAGCTCCTGGCGGAGCCTGTGGTCGCTGCCGCCGCCGTACAGCCGGTCGGTGACCTCGTGCAGGTCGGCCTCGTTCTCCTCCACGTAGGAGTCGAGCAGCAGCAGCGGGATCCGCCCCACCTGCGCGACCCAGACCTGGGCGGCCAGCTGCCTGGCCGGCGGGCAGGCCGACCGCGACGTGCACCGCGGTCCCGTCGGGGTCGCGCAGCAGCTCGAGCGGCAGGCCGTTCGGGTCATCGCCGGGGTAGCGCTCGGCCTGCCAGCCGTCGGCGGACAGCGACTGGGTGAAGTACCCGTGCCGGTACAGCAGCCCGACCCCGATCAGCGGCACGCCGAGGTCGCTGGCGGACTTCAGGTGGTCGCCGGCCAGGATGCCCAGGCCGCCGGAGTACTGCGGCAGCGCGGCGGTGATGCCGTACTCGGGCGAGAAGTAGGCGATCGCCGCGGGCCCGGTCTCGTCCAGCCCGGCGTCCGCGTACCAGCGCGCGCCCGACATGTACTCGCGCAGGTCATGCTCGGCCTCGGCCAGCCGGCGGAGGAAGCCCGGGTCGGCCGCCAGCGCGGCGATCCGCCGCGGCGGCAGCGCGCTGAGGCCGCCGCTGCCGACCACCGCGCCGCGGTGGGTCGTCGATCCCGACTTCGACCTGGACTACCACCTGCGCCGGATCGCGCTGCCCGCGCCGGGCACGCTGCGCCAGCTGCTCGACCTGGCCGAGGTCACGCTGCAGTCGCCGCTGGACGCCTCGCGCGCGCTGTGGGAGGCGGTGTACGTGGAGGGCCTGGAGGGCGGTTCTGGGGTCCGGGCGGCGCTGCTGAGCAAGTTCAGCCACGCGATCACCGACGGGCTGGGCGGGATCGCCCTGTTCGAGCAGGTCTACGACACCGAGCGGGATCCGGCCCCGCGGCCCATGCCGCCCGTGCCCATCCCCCGCGACGTGACCGGCACCGACCTGCTGCGCGCCAGCCTGCGCCGGATGCCCGAGACGACCCTGTCGGCCGGGGTCCGGCTGCTGGGCCGGGCGATGGGTGAAGCCGGCCGGCTGGTCACGGCGCCGGGAGCGACGGTGGCTAAAGCGGTCGGCTTCGCGGGCTCGGCCCGGCGGGTGCTCGGGGCGCCGCCGGTCGCGCCGTCGCCCCTGCTGCGCCGGCGCAGCCTGCTCAGCCGCACCCACGTGCTGGAGGTGCCGCTGGCTGACCTGCGCACGGCGGCCAAGGCGGCGGGCGGTTCGGTCAACGACGCGTACCTGGCCGCGCTGAGCGGCGGTCTTGGCCGCTACCACGAGACGCTGGGCCTGCCGGTGGCCGAGCTGCCGCTGGCCCTGCCGGTCAGCCTGCGCACTGCCGACGACCCGGCCGCGGGCAACCGGATCACCGGGATCACCATCGCCGCGCCGGTCGGCGAGCCCAACCCGGTCGAGCGGTACGCGC
>CAVPLC010000098.1:0-26564 GCA_963705835.1 uncultured Actinomycetes bacterium | reverse complement strand
TCGGGCAGACAGGCGATCGAGCGCTTCCTCGATCACGCTGCCGTGCACTCTTACCATCCGGTCGGGAGCTGCAAGATGGGGCCGCCCAGCGATCCGGATTCGGTCGTCGACTCCGACGGCCGGGTGCACGGGATCGAAGGCCTGTATGTGGCGGACGCGTCGCTGATGCCGGCCGTAGTTGCCGGCAACACCAACATGCCGACCGCGGTCATCGGCGAGAGGATCGCCCGGTCTGTGAGTCCATGCGCAACGTCCCGTGAACTGCACCTCAGCCGCGTGCGTAGATCATCGCCGTCGCCGCCCGCCACGGCCGGAAGCGGCCCGCAGGTACAGGCCGATGTCGTTGCTCACCTTCAACTGCCGGCAGCCATGCGCCGTCAGGCGATCCAGCCCGGCGGCCAGGATGTGGCTGGCGATCCCGCGGCGCTGGTGAGCCTGCTCGGTTCTCATCGGCTCGACCAGCCCGACTCCGGTAACCGGGTCCGCGCAGACCAGCACCCCGCCGCCTGGCCGTCGGGCGCCACGACCATGAGATCCAGCTCCGGGCGGTACAGCGAGCACTCGCGCAGCCGCTGCTCCACCCGGGCGCCGTTGCGGGCGATCGTCGGATACAGCCAGCCAGGGGCTTCGGCCCGGGACAGCAGCCGGTAGCCCGGAACCAGCGGCGGCATCTGCGGCCAGCGCCCGGCCTCCAGCCAGCTGGAGATAACGCCGGCCTCGCCGGCGGCCCCCCCCGGCCGCGGTCAGCGTAGCCACGCCCACGGCGTTGTCCGCCCGGACCGGGAACACAGCCGCCGCGCCGGCCACCGCATCGACCCGGCTGATCGCTGCCTCCCAGACGACGTGCTCGAGGTCCTCCGATAGGACGAGCACGTCGCACTGGACGCTATGGCCGAAGTCGGTGAGGATGACGGCGGCCTGCGGCTCGCCGCGCTCATCGAGCCAGAACAGCTGGCCGTCCCGGTCGGTGGCTCGCTCCTGCCGTGACCACCACTGAACATCGGCCGCCTCCCAGATGCCGCCCGCCGGCGACGCCACCCGCATCCGCTGCAGCAGCAAGGTCGCGAGCTGCAGATACCGCGATCCCGTGACCACCACGGCAGCAGGTCGGCTCTCCACAGGTCGCATGGTCCCGGCTCGGGCGCCCCCGATCAACTGGTTACCCCGGGCTCCGCGCCGCCGTTTAATGCGCTGGCCAAGGGTAGGTAACAGTCAGATAACGAGAAGCTGAGCAAGATGAAGCAAGATGAAGCAAAATGAACCAAGATGAGGAGCCGATGGTGACAGCAGCCGCAGAGGATCTTCCGGAGGATTTCAGGGAACTGCAAGACGCGCTGCTCAATACCGAAAGCATCGAGCAGTTCCTGCACGAGATGGCCGTGCTCGCGGCGCGCCTGGTCGGCGGCGACATGTCCTGCGGGATGACGATGCAGCCGAACGGGCGGCCGGTCACCGTGGCCTGCAGCGATCCCGTGGCCGCGCAGGTAGATGAGGTCCAGTACGAGCTTGATTACGGACCATGCCTGCACGCCATGCGCGACGGGCACGTGGTCCGCATCGAGGACACCGCGACCAAGACGCACTGGCCCGAATTCGAAGGACGGGCGGCGTCGCACGGCATCAGGTCCTGCCTGGCCCTGCCGCTGAGCGCGGACGGGCGGCCGGTCGGCGCCCTCAACCTCTACGCGCGCGAGGTGTCAGCCTTCGGGGCGGCCGAGGCTCGGCGCGCCCGCGATTTCGCCGAGAATGCCTCAGGAGCCTTGATGCTGGCCACGCGACTGGCATCGTATGCGGCTCTTGTCGAGCAACTGCGCTCCTCGCTGGCGTCGCGGGCCGTTATCGATCAGGCGCTCGGGGTCGTGATGGCCAGGGAACGCTGTAACCAGGCCCGGGCATTCGCCATTCTGCGGTCCGCGTCACAGAACAGCAATGTCAAGCTTCGTGATATCGCCAGCGCGATCATTACCACCGTGAGCGGCGAGCCCCCGCAGCCGCCGCCCGCGTTCGAGGCTAATTAACCCTCCGTCGGCATCCGCTTTCGCTATAGCATTCTCGGGCTGTGCCGTTTCGCCTCGGCCCAAAGAGCCGCCAGTAAGCGACGCGGCTACGCTCGGATAAATATCCAGCAGCCGGTCCACACCGGTAATGGCGAGCACCCGCTGCACGGCCGGCGTGCTGACGACCAGCCGCATTCCGCTCTCACTGGCCGTTGCTCGCCGGTAGGTGCGCGCCAGGGCGCTTACGCCTGCCGAATCGCAAAACGTCGTGCTGCTCAGGTCCGCGATCAAAAGAACCGCACCCTGATTCAGCACCGAGAGCAGATCCTCGCGGATGCTATCGGCATTCGTGATGTCGATCTCCGCGGGCAGCGTAACGACGGCGGCCTGTCCGATCCAGAGCACGGGATAGTACATGTGCGACCACCATCCGTTCATAGCAGGAGGGCGGGCCGCGTCTCTGGACCCCAAGGAAGGCGGCTATCTGAGGAACGCCGCGCAGCGAATATTATTCACGGCGCCAAGGTGCCGCGCAAGCGGTTGCGCCAGGGTGCTGACACACCGGGTTCAGCCGCTAGCACCAAAACCATTACACCAGCGACTCCAGCGTCGCCCTCGCACCGCGCTCGTGCAGCGAGGCCAGCGCGGACCGGTACGCGGACACGAAGGGCTTCTTGTCGATCAGGTCCCCGAATATGTCCCGGTTGGAAATGAAGGCGTCGGGGTCCGAGCGCTGCCGCCGCGCGAGCTCCATGAGGCTGTCCCGCATCCGGTCCACCACCTCGATCGGCTGGCCCGCCTCGTCGACACCCTCCGCGTACCGTGCCCAGCTCGCCACCACGGCCGCCGAACGCCTGATCTCACCGTCGGCCGCGAGCTGCTCGCGGACGACCGGCAGCAGCCACTTCGGGATCCGGTCCGAGCTTTCCGCGCACAGCCGGGCGATGGTGTCCCGGATCTGGGGGTTGGAGAAGCGCTCGATGAGGTTGTACTTGTACCCGTCGAGGTCTACCCCGGGCACCGGGGCCAGCGTCGGCGTGGCCTCCTTGTCCATGTAGCCGAGGAGAAAGGCCTGGAATACGGGGTCCTGTGCGGCCTCGTGTACCAGCCGATAGCCGCACAGGTAGCCGAAGTAGGCCAGGGCCTGGTGGCTGCCGTTGAGCAGCCGCAGTTTCATCAGCTCGTACGGCTCCACACGATCGACGACCTGCACCCCGACCTGTTCGTACCGTGGCCGTCCCGCCGTGAAGGCGTCCTCGAGCACCCATTGCGTGTACGGCTCGCAGACCACCGGCCACTGATCCTCGATCCCGAACCGCTCCCGCACCTCGGCCCGGTCGGCGTCGGTCGTCACCGGGGTAATGCGGTCGACCATGGAATTGGGAAACCGCGCCTCGCGCTCGACCCAGTCGCCGAGTTCCGGATCCCGCAGCCGGGCAAAGGCGGTGAACGCCCGCCTGCTCCGGTACCCGTTGTCCTGCAGGTTGTCGCAGGACATCACCGTGAACGGCGCCAGGCCGCGCTTCCAGCGGCGTCGCAGCGCCTCGATGACCAGGCCGAACACCGTCCGCGGAACGGCGCCCGGCGCCAGGTCGCGGACGACGTCCTCATTCGAGGCATCGAACTCGCCGGTGACGTCGTTGATGTTGTACCCGCCCTCGGTGATCGTCAGCGACACGATCCGGGTCGTCGGCGCCGCCATCTTCTCGATGACCGCCTCCGGGTTGTCGGGTGCGTACAGGTACTCCACGATGGACCCGATCACCCGCGGTTCGTACGTCCCGTCGCTGTGCTTGAGCACCAGCGTGTAGAGGCCATCCTGTGCCTTCAGCACCTCCTTCATCCGCCTGTCCGCGGGCATGACCCCGACGCCGCAGATGCCCCAGTCCGGCGCCGTGCCCTCGCTCAGGAGCCGGTCGTGGTACATCGCCTGGTGCGCGCGGTGGAAACCGCCGACTCCGAAGTGGACGACACCCGGCGTGACGAGGTCGCGGTCGTAGGCCGGTACCGGCATCCGGTCGCTCCAGCAGGCCACCGTCCGCGCGTTGAGCGGCTGCGGTTCAGCCCGCAAGGCGGGCTCCCGTCACCGGGTGGAACGCGAACACGTCATCGGGCTGGACGCGGAAGGTGACCTCCTGTCCGGGGGCCGGGGGCTTGCGCCCCTCGGCCCGCGCCACCACCTGGTTCCCGCCGCCAGCCAGGCGGACGTGCAGGAGGGCGTCGGCGCCGAGCTCCTCGACCAGCATCACCTCGCCCTTGATCTCCCCGGTGCCGTCGGCCAGGTGCATGTGCTCGGGCCGGATGCCGAGGACGATCTCGCGCAGGTCAGCCTGGCTGGCCGCGGTCCGTACCGCGGTCGGCAGCGGGAGCACCGTCCCAGCCAGCCGGGCGCCGCCCTCGGTGAGCGGTACGGTCTGCAGGTTCATCGCGGGCGAGCCGATGAACCCGGCCACGAACTGGTTCACCGGGTTGTCGTACAGCTGGCGAGGCGTATCGCACTGCTGCAAATGACCGCTGGCCAGGACGGCGACCCGGTGGCCCATGGTCATGGCCTCGACCTGGTCGTGGGTCACGTAGACGGTGGTGATGCCGAGGCGGCGCTGCAGTTCGGCGATCTGGCTGCGGGTCTGCACCCGCAGCTTGGCGTCCAGGTTGGACAGCGGCTCGTCCATCAGGAACACCCGGGGCTCGCGCACGATGGCCCGGCCCATCGCTACCCGCTGCCGTTGCCCGCCGGACAGCGCCTTGGGCTTGCGGCCCAGCAGCTGCTCGTCCAGGTCCAGCAGCTTGGCCGCCTCGCGCACCCGGCGGGCCCGCTCCTCCTTGGGGACGTGCTGCATCTTCAGCGCAAAGCCCATGTTCTGCTCGACGGTCTTGTTCGGGTACAGGGCGTAGTTCTGGAACACCATCGCGATGTCGCGGTCCTTGGGCGGCACCCAGGTGACGTCCTTGTCGCCGATCTCGACCCGGCCGCCGTCCAGCGGCTCCAGCCCGGCCAGCATCCGCAGCGCGGTGGTCTTCCCCGAGCCGGACGGGCCGACCAGGACCATGAACTCCCCGTCCTTGATGTCCAGGTCCAGCGCGTCCACCGCGGGCGGCGCGCCCTTGGCGTAGACCCGGGTCGCCTGCACGTATTTCACATCGGCCATCACGAACCTCCGCCTGTAACCGATACGACCAGCTTCACTTGATTGCTCCCATGGACAGGCCGCGGACCAGGGACCGCTGGGCGATCCAGCCCACGATGATCACCGGGACCGAGGCGATCGTGGCCGCCGCGGACAGGTGCGCGATGTACAGGCCCTCCTGGGGGACCGAGCTGATCAGGAACATCGGCATCGTCGCGGCGTTGGTGACGGTCAGGTTGAGCGCCAGGAACAGCTCGTTCCACGCGAAGATGACGCAGATCAGTGCGGTGGATACCAGCCCGGGCGAGATGACGGGCATGATCACCTCGGTCATCTCCCTGGTGCGTCCGGCGCCGTCCAGCCGGGCCGCCTCGAGCAGCTCACCGGGCACCTCGAGCATGAATGACCGGATCAGCCAGATGGCCAGCGGCAGGTTCATCGCCGTGTACAAGATGATCAGCACCCAAATGCTGTCCAGCAGGTGGGTCTTGAGCGCGATCACGTACAGCGGGCCGATCGCGGCCACGATCGGCAGCATCTTGGTGGAGATGAAGAAGAACAGCCCGTCCCGCCAGTGCTTGACCGGGTGCACGGACAGGGCGTACGCGGCCGGGACGCCGAGCAGCAGCACCAGGATCGTCGAGCCGATGGTGGCGATCGCCGAGTGGGTCACGTACGGGCCCCAGCCCGAGAACACTAGCCGGAACTCGGCCAGCGTCGGGCTGAAGGTGAACCGGGGCGGCCAGGTCTCGGCGGCGGACTCCGGCTTGAACGCGGTGAGCACCATCCACAGCACCGGCAGGAAGAACGCGATCCCCACCACCCAGGCCACGATGCCCCAGCCGATCTTGCCCGACATGTCGCGGAACCTCTGCGGACCAGGCTCGCGGCTCCGCACCGGACGCGCCGCCACGGCCGTCATGAGCTTGCCTCCTCGAACTGGAAGACCCGGGCGAACATGCGCAGCGCGAAGGTGGCCACGATGATGGTCAAGATGACGGTGACCACCCCGGCCGCGGCCGCCCCGCCCACGTCGAACGCGTTGTTGACCTGCTCGTACAGGTAGAAGGGCAAGTTGGTGGTGGCGGTCCCGGGGCCGCCGTTGGTCATCAGCCGCACCGCGTCGAACACGTTGACCAGGTAGATCGAGCCGAGCAGGATGCCCAGTTCGATGTAGGGCCGCAGGTGCGGCAGCGTCAGTTCGCGGAACGTGGCCAGCGCCCCGGCCCCGTCGACCGTGGCCGCCTCCAGGGTGTCGGGCGGCTGGCTCTGCAGCCCGGCCAGCACGATCAGCGTCATGAACGGGGTCCACTGCCAGATCATGACCACGATGACCGAGCCCAGCGCGTGCGTGGACAGCCAGGCGACGTGGTGCACGCCGAACGGCTGCAGCAGGTAGTTCAGCAGCCCGAAGTTCGGATCGAGCATCGGACCCGCCCACACCAGCGCCGCGGCCGCGGGCATGACCAGGAACGGGGTGATGATCAGGGTGCGGACGACGCCCTGGCCGATGAACTTGCGGTCAAGCAGTACCGCGAAGGCCACCCCCAAGATCATGGCCACGATCACCGCGGTGGCGGTCATGACCACCGACCGGACCAGCGCGCCGCGGAACGCGGCGCTGGTGAACACCGTCTTGTAGTTGCTCAGCCCAGTCCAGTGCGCGCCGCCAGGGACGTCGAAGAAGTAGTTCTGGAAGCTGTACCACAGCGTCACCAGGAACGGGATCTGGGTCACCACCACGACATAGATCAGCGCCGGCAACAACGGCAGGCGGCGCTGCCAGGCGTCCCGGCGGCCGGCCCCGCGCGGAGGGACCTCGACCTTGGGGGGTGGCGCCAGGTCTTCAAGTACGGTCACGAGAAGTCCTCCTCAGGACGTGCCTGGACTGACCGGAGCCCGGTGAGCCGGGCCGCCCCGGGGGGCCCGGCTCACCGGGAGCGCCTAACCGGCCGACAGTTGCGCCGGGGTGTACTGTGAGGCGGCGGCCTGGCCGGCGCTCAGCGCCTGGCTCACCGATTCAGTCCCGGCGATCGCGCCGGCGATCTGCTGGCCGACCGTGACACCGAGGCTCTCGAACTGGGGAATGTCGACGTACTGGATGCCAACGTACGGCACCGGGTTCAGCGTCGGGTGGGTCGGATCCGTCCCGTCGATCGACTGGATCGTGATCGGCGCGAACGCCTTGGCCGCCGCGAGGTAGGACGCGTTGCTGTACAGCGAGGTCCTGGTGCCCGGCGGCACCGCGGCCCAGCCGTACTTCGAGGCGACCAGCGAGTCATAGTCCTTCGAGGTGGCCCAGGAAACGAACTTCCAGGCCGCGCCGGCGTTGGCGGCGCCCTGGGGGATGCCAAGCGACCAGGTCCACAGCCACCCCGAGGACGCCGTCTTGTCCACCGGGGCGAAGGCGTACCCGGTCTGCGCGGCGACCGACGGGTAGGTGGTCGCGATGGAGGTCGCCGCGACGGTCGCGTCGTACCACATCGCGCACTTGCCCTGGCCGTACAGCGTCAGCAGCTGGTTGAAGCTGTCGTTGGAGGCGCCGGGCTCGCCGTAATTGCGCACGAGGTTGACGTAGAAGTTGGTCGCGCTCTCGAACGCCGGCGAGGTGAGCTGCGGCTTCCAGTTCATGTCGAACCATTGGCCGCCGAAGGTGTTGACCACCGTGTCGAGGGCCGCCATGTTGTCGCCCCAGCCCGCGAGGCCGCGTAGGCAGATCCCCGACTGCTTGCCGGGCTGGTTGAGCTTGGCCGCGAAGGTCTGGATCTGCTGCCAGGTCGGGTGCAGCGGCATGGTGAGCCCGGCCTGAGCGAACAAGGTCTTGTTGTAGAAGACCATCGACGACTCGCCGTAGAACGGCACCGCGTACAGGTCGCCCTTGTAGGACAGGGCCTTCGCGATGGGCGGGAGCAGGTCACCGGCGTCGTAGCTCGGATCGCTCGCGATGTACTGCGTGGACAGGTCGGTCAGCCAGCCGTTCCTGGCGAACAGCGGCGTCTCGTACGGGCCGATCATGATGACGTTGAACGCATTGCTGTGCGTCGCGACGTCCTTCTCGATCGCGGCCCGCAGGTCGCCTTCGGTGTAGGTGGCGTACTTGACCGTGATGCCGGGGTTCTGCTTCTCGAACACCGACTGGGTCAGCGGGATCATCTGGCCCGTGATCAGCGGGTTGGACACCACCGCCACGGTGATCGTGCCGGAAGTGCTGCTGCTGCTGGTGCCAGTGCCACTGGCGCTCGTGCTGCTGCTCGAGCAGGCGGCCAGCGCCGCGAGTGCGGCCACGCAGCCCACCGCCCCGAGCGCGCGGAGCCTGAACGGGGGAGAGCTCATGAACGAACCTCCGCAAGGGTGAGAAGGGTAACTGTCGGTGTTCCAAGGGGTGGGGACCGGTCAGGATCCGCATATGCTCATCTGAGCGGATCACGCTCATCTGAACCGTTAAGCTCACATTGATCTCGTTGCTAGGCAAAGTCAAGAAAAGCTGCGAATATGAGACCTGGGCGCTCAAATGAGCAGCGCCGATCGGACTGGCCCGATCGGATTGGAGGGCGCATGGCCGGGTTGTCGGCAGATCGGCCGACCGAGGTGGTCCTGGCCGCCCGGGTGGCGCGGCAGTACTACCTCGAGGGCGTCTCCAAGATCGACATCGCCGACCGTCTGGGCATCAGCCGGTTCCGGGTCGCCCGGCTGCTCGACGGTCGGCCCGCGACGCCGGCATGGTCCGCATCGAGATCGGCCTGCCCGGCGGCAGCCTGGACGCGGGCCTGTCCGCGGAGCTGTGCTCGGCCTTCGGGCTCAGGCACGCCTTCGTGTTCAACTTCCCCGACAACGACGAGCAGGCGCTGCGGCAGCGCCTGGGCGAGGCGGCCGGCCAGGCGCTGACGGACCTCATCGCCCCCGGCGACGTCCTGGGCATGTCCTGGTCGCGCGCGCTGAGCGGGCTGGCGGCCTCGCTGACCCAGATCCCGCCGTGCCCGATCGTCCAGCTCACCGGGGCGGTGCCGCCGCCGGACGGCCGGGACCTGCTCGACCTGGTCCGCAGCGTGGCCCGGGTCGGCGGCGGCCCGGCGCACGTCTTCTACGCCCCGATGCTGCTGGACGACGCGCAGACCGCCGCGGCCATCCGCCGCCAGGGTGACATCGCCGCGGCCTTCGCCCTGGTCCCCTCGGTGACGATCGCCGTGATCGCGGTCGGCGCCTGGGCGCCCGGGCTGTCCACCATCTACAACGCGGTCACTCCCGCCGAACGTGATTGCCTCGCCGCCCTCGGCGTCCGCGCCGAGCTGGCCGGGGTGTTCATCGGCGAGGACGGCAGGCCCGTGCCGACGCCGCTGGACAGCCGCATGATCGTGACGCCCGGCCCGGCGCTGGAGCGGATCCCGTTCGTCCTGGCCGCTGCCTACGGCGTCGCCAAGAGCCCTGCGGTACACGCCGCGATCCGAGGAGGGCTTGTCCATGGCCTGGTCACCCACACGAGCCTCGCCCGCAGCTTGCTCAGCCTGGCCGGCCAGCCCTGACCTGCTGCCCGGCGCCACGGCCAACCGGGGCCTGGTCGTCCGGGTGGGGGACACCGTGGTCCGGCCGATCGCGCCGTGCTGGCGGGCCACCCACGCCCTGCTCGCGCACCTGGCCGCGGCCGGGTTCGACGGCGCCCCCCGGGTGCTGGGCGCCGGCGCCGGCACCGAGGTGCTGACCTACATGCACGGCCAGGCCGCGGTCCCGCCGCTGCCCCCCGACACCTTGTCCGACGCCGCCCTGGTCAGCATCGCCGCCCTGCTCCGCGCGCTACCACCACGCCGCGGCCTCCTTCGACCCCGCCGGGTACGCCTGGCCCCGGCCCATCCCGGCCCGGTTCCGCACCGGCCTGGTCAGCCACAACGACGTGCACCCGGCCAACGTGATCTTCCGCGGCGGCCGCGCCGTCGCGCTGATCGACTTTGACTGGGCCGGGCCCGGCAGCCCGGCCTGGGACTTCGCCACCGCCGCCCGCAACTGGGCGCCGCTGGCCGACGACCAGGACGTCACCGATGCCCGGGCCGGCCGCGCGCTGGACCGGTTCGCGATCTTCCTGCACGCCACCGGGCTGCCCCGGGCCGGCCGCCGCCAGGTCGCCGAGGCCATCGTGGCCAACCACGACTGGACCTACGCCATCGTCACCCAGGCCGCCGCCGCCGGCCACCAGGGCTTCGCCGACCACTGGCACGCCGTCGCCGGACCCGCCGCCCGCGCCCGCCGCTGGTGCCAGCGCCACCACCGCGACCTGCTCGCCGCCGCGCGCTAACCGCGGCGCAGCAGGATGCCGCGGATGAACGCGGCCTGCCCGGCGTGCTGCAGGCCGTCGGAGATCACGCTGATCAGGCGCACGCCCAGCGTCACCGGCGGGTTCCACCGCTCGTCCACGACCCGCGGCAGGTCCGCGTCGGTGACCCCGGCCACCAGGGCGATCGTCTGGTCGTGCACCGCGTCGTGGTAGCCGGTGAGCAGCTCACCGGAGACCCGGACCAGCGCGACCTGCCGCGAGCTGTGCCCGTAGCCCGTCGCGCCCGGCCCGAACGGCAGCCCGAACCGGTCCGCGAAGCCCGGCCACACCTGCTCGACCCCGAACGCGTCCGCCACGTGATCGTCCTGCACCCGCGCCAGATGCCAGCACAGCCAGGCGATCGAGTTCGCGTCGTCGTCCAGCCGGGCCGTCAGCTGGCCCTCGGACAGCCCCTCGACCGCCTCGTGCACGGTCTCCTGAACCCGCCCGAACGCATCTGCCAGTAGTTCCGCACTGGTCACATCCGCACCCCTTCTGAAAATCAAAATCAGAATTTATCCGAACGGTACGGCCTGCGTGCCCTCGGGAATCCTGCGAGGTACCGTTCGGGGGTGTCTGAAGGGGATCTCCCGGCCGTGACCGATCTGCTCGCGGCGGCCGTGGCGGACATCGGCGGCGAGGAACGCCCCGGACAGGTCGCGATGGCCGAGGCGGTCGAGCTGGCCATCGAGACCGGCGAGCACCTGGCCGTCCAGGCCGGAACCGGCACCGGCAAGTCGCTGGCCTACCTGGTGCCGGCGATACGGCACGCGATGACCGCCGAGACCACGGTGGTGGTGGCCACCGCCACGATCGCGCTGCAGCGCCAGCTCATCGACCGCGACCTGCCGCGCCTGGCCGCCGCGCTCAAGCCGCTGCTCGGCGAGGAGCCCCAGTTCGCCATCCTGAAGGGCCGCCGCAACTACCTCTGCCTGAACCGTCAGCGCGGCGGGCCCCCGGAAGACCCCCAGGACGCACTATGGGATCCCGCGGACACCGGACCCACCTCGCCGCTGGGCCTCCAGGTCAAGCGCCTGCACGAGTGGGCGGAGCAGACCACCACCGGCGACCGTGACGAACTGGTCCCCGGCGTGCCCGAGGCGGCCTGGCGCCAGGTCTCGGTCAGCGCGCAGGAGTGCATCGGCGCGCAGCGCTGCCCGTTCGGCTCTCGGTGCTTCGCCGAACGCGCCCGCGGCCTGGCGGCCAAGGCGCACATCGTCGTCACCAACCACGCGCTGCTCGCCATCGACGCCACGTCAGACATTGACGTGCTGCCCGAGCACGACGTCGTGGTCATCGACGAGGCGCACGACCTGGTGGACCGGGTCACCTCGGCCACCACGGGCGAGCTGTCCGGCTCCGCGGTCGAGGTCGCGGCCCGCCGCGCCGCACGCCTGACCGAGTCGGCCGCGGACACCGGGCCGGCCGTGGCCGACGGCCTGCGCCACGCCGCCGGCGCGCTCACCGTGGACCTCGGCGACGCGCTCGCCGGCCGGATGGACGTGCTGCCCGACACGCTGGCCGCCACGCTGACCTCGGTACGCGACGCGGCCGGCGGGTGCGCGGAGGCGATCAGGGACGGCGCGATGGACCCGGAGGCTGACCCCCAGCAACTGGCCACCAGCCGGCTGACCCTGGCGTCCCTGGACGACCTGAACCTCACGGCCATCCGTATCTTGGACGCCTTCGCCAAGCCGATCGCAGACCGTGACGAGGTCGTCTGGCTGGACCGGCCCTTCAACGAAGACTCCCGCCGCCCGCCCACGCTCCGCGTCGCCCCGCTCGAGGTCGGCCGGGTCCTCCGCAACCGCCTGTTCGGCCAGCGCACCGTTGCTTTGACCTCGGCCACGCTCGCCCTCGGCGGGTCGTTCACCCCCCTGGCCATCCAGTGGGGCTTGCCGTCCGAGTCCGACGACGAGTTCGCCTGGACCGGGATCGACGTCGGCTCTCCGTTCGACCATCCGCGCAGCGGGATCTTGTACGTGGCCCGCCACCTGCCGCCGCCCGGCCGGGACGGGCTGCCCGAGGCCTACCTGACCGAGCTCGAGGAGCTGATCGACGCCGCGGGCGGGCGCACGCTCGGGCTGTTCTCCTCGATGCGGGCGGCCATCCAGGCGGCCGCGGCCCTGCGCGACCGGATCGCCTATCCGCTGCTCTGCCAGGGCGACGACGTCACCGCCCAGCTGGTCAGGCAGTTCGCCGAGGACGAGCCGACCTGCCTGTTCGGCACCCTGTCGCTGTGGCAGGGCGTGGACGTGCCGGGCAGCGCGCTGCAGCTCGTGGTCATCGACCGGATCCCGTTCCCGCGGCCCGATGACCCGCTGGCCTCGGCGCGCCAGCGCGCGGTGGCCGCGCGCGGCGGCAACGGGTTCATGACCGTCGCGGCGGCCCAGGCGGCCCTGCTGCTGGCCCAGGGAGCCGGCCGGCTGCTGCGCACGATGACCGATCGCGGCGTGGTCGCGGTCCTGGATCCCCGCCTGGTCACGGCCCGTTACGGGGGTTTCCTGCGTTCCTCCCTGCCCCCGTTCTGGACCACGACCGATCCCGCGCTTGTCCGGGCCGCCCTGCGCCGGATCAGAGTTCCCTTACCGGGGCATTAACTCTGGTCTCCTGGTGCGGGTGAAACTCACGGTGCTGGGTAACATTTTGGGAACTCCACCCATTATGTGATCCGTTGGGCAGGGGACTGGTAACCCAGTCACAGCGGGAGGTCAGGCATGCGGAGACGGCCGCGAACAGGCCAGCGGCACATTCTCCGCTGGGTTGCCGTGGCGGCGGTCGTCATCCTCGGCGCGGGCACGCTCGCCGCGTACCTGAAGTACCGGGCCGTGTACGACAGCATCACCAGGGTCAACGTCCCCGGGTCCGAGCTCGGCCAGCGCCCGCCGCAGTACAGCACGGACTCGGAGAACATCCTGGTCTACGGGGACGACAGCCGGAAGGGCCTGGACGCGCACGAGCAGTACATCCTGCACACCGGCAGTGACCAGACCAACAACACCGACACCATCATGCTCATCCACCTCTCGCCCGGGCGGCACGAGGTCACCGTGATGAGCATCCCGCGGGACACCATGGTGCCGATGTACCAGTGCGACAGCGGCCCCGGCTACGCCGGCCAGCAGGCCGACCCCACGGCCTACGTGCAGATCAACTCGCTGGTCCAGGCGGGCGGCCCGGTGTGCCTGTGGAAGACGGTCGAGCAGCAGACCGGCATCTTCATCAACCACTTCATCGGCATCGGCATGCTCGGCTTCGTCAAGGTGGTCAACGACATCGGCGGCGTCAACGTCTGCGTCCCGTTCAACGTGAATAATTCGGTGTCCGGCCTCAACCTCACCATGGGGGAGCACCACATCACCGGCGTCCAGGCCCTGGCCTTCTGGCGGACCCGCGAGGACCTCGGGACCGGGTCGGACCTGCAGCGCATCCAGCGCGACCAGTTCGTGTCCGCGCAGGTGGTGAAAGGCGTGCTGAGCAGCGGCCTGCTGTCGAACCCGTTCCGGCTGCTGTCCGTGGTCACCGACGCCGCCGCCGCGATGACGACCGACAGCGGCATGACCGTGTCGGACCTGGTGGGCATCGCGGAGAGCGTGCGCGGCCTGCCCAGCAAGAACGTCCAGTTCATCACCGCGCCGAACGAGGCCTGGCCCGCCGATCCGACCGCCCGCGTCGGGTTCGCGCAGCCCCAGGCCGGCGAGGTGTTCTCCGCCATCGCCCGCGACATGACCGTGCCGAAGGTGTCGCGGCCCACCACGCCGCCCGGCGGCGCGCAGCTGCTTACCACAAGCCCGTCCAAGGTCAAGGTCAAGGTGCTGAACGGATCCGGGACGCAGGGCCTCGCCAGCCAGGCCGCGACCGCCCTGACCAGCCGCGGCTTCGACGTGACCGGCACCGGCAACGCGGCCAGCTTCGCCTACACCAAGTCGGTGATCGAGTACTCCTCGGCCGCGGACATGGCCGAGGTCAACACGCTCAAGCAGGTCCTTAGCAACGTCACCGACCTGAAGGACGCCAGCCTGACGCCGGGTACGGTCGAGCTGGTCCTCGGCTCAGACTTCACGGGCCTGAAGGCAGCCTCGGCAGGCGCCACCGCGTCGGCGACCGCCAGCCCATCCGCTTCGACCACCCCCACTGCGTCACCGAGCCCCAGCGCCTCCGCCACCGGCGTCGCCAGCCTGGCCCAGTCCAGCAACGGCATCACCGCGGCGGCCAGCTGCTCCGCCGACAGCTCAGCCTTCGCCGGCCCGCTCAGCCCCTGAGCCCTACCGCGGGATCGCGCTGACGTCGGCGACCGTCTCCGGCAGCCTGCGCATGGCCGTGATGCGCCGCTCGGCCAGTTTGGCGGGGTGCCCGGTGCCGTCACGGTCGACCCAGATCGAGCGCAGTCCCAGCCGGGCCGCGGGCAGGACGTCGTGCACCCAGCTGTTAGCCACGTGGATCCAGTTCGCCTTGCTGACCCCGGTCCGGTCGGCGAACGCCCGGAAGTGCCCGAGATCCGGCTTGTAGCTGCCCACCTCCTGCGCCGTGACCACCGCATCGAAGGGCACCGGCAACCGGGGCCTGGTCGTGGCGAACAGGTCATCGTCGCAGTTGGTCAGGATGGCCAGCCGCCACCCGTCCTCGCGCAGCGCGGTCAGCGCCGGTCCCGCGTCCTCGAACACCGGCATGTCCGGCCAGGCCCGGACGAACGCTGCCTCGCCGCCGTCAGGCAGCGTGATCCCCTCGTGCCGGGCCGCCGAGGCGAGCCCGGCGGTGAGCACCTCCCGGTACGGCATCCAGCCCGGCCCGGCCTCCAGCTCAAGCTCGGCCTGGTGATACCCGGTCAGCACGAGCCTGGCGTCCACCGCACCGAGCCCGAGCGCTTCCAGCGCCCGCCCCATGCCGGTATTCCAGTCCGCGATCGTCCCGTAGCAGTCGAACGTCAGCCACTTGTCCATGGAGTCATGCTCCCCGATGCCGGCCCGGTGCGCGTGTATCTCCACGCGACTGGTCCCCTCCGTAGGGGTGAGACCAGTCCGACGAGGGGGATTGCGATGTCCGCAGACAAGATCGAGCCCAGGCTGCACAACGTGGTCGAGAACGAGCGGCTCCGCGCCAGCCGGCTGGGCGCGGACCCGGAGGAGATCGACCAGCGCGCCTTCGACGTCATCATCTCGCACGCCGAGACGGCCGAGGCGGCGGAGGACCCGTCCGAGGAGGACCGGCCCGCCGCGCTCGAGCAGCTTCACACCCAGATCCTGCAGAGTCAGGCCTCGATCCTGGCCAAGCTGGACGAGATCGGAGCGCCCGCAGAGCGGACCGTGCACCGGCTGGCCAACGCGGTCAGCACCCGCCTCACGCTGCCGCAGATGACGGCGCTGTCCGAGCTCGACGAGGTGGCGATCATCCGGTCGGACGCACCCGAGATGGTCACCTGCATCAACGAGAGCGTGCACGTCATCGAGGCCACGCAGACCTGGAGCGGGCTGCACGCCAACGGTCACGACGTGCGCGTCGCGCTGCTGGACACCGGCGCCGACAAGACCCACCCGGCCCTGGCGGGCAAGATCGTCGCCGAGGCCAACACCACGACCGAGCCGCTCACCGTGGTCGGCAATCACGCCACCCACACCGCGGGCACGATCGTCAGCCAGGACCCCGTCTACCGCGGGATCGCGTGGGGCGCCGACCTCGTCAACATCAAGGTCCTCACCGCGTTCGGTTTCGGCACGCCATCCTGGGTCATCAACGGCCTGGCCGAGGCGGTCCTGCTCCGCGCCCGGGTGGTCAGCATGAGCCTGGGCTGGAGCGAGGTGTTCATGGGCTGGGTGTGCAACGACGCCGACTGCGTGCTGTGCGTGGCGGCCGACAACGCCGTCCGGCTGGGCGTGGCCGTGGTGGTGGCCGCCGGGAACGAGGGAACCGCCGGAGCCAGGCCGCCGTTCGCCATCCGTCACCCGGGCGCGGCCCGCCGGGTGCTGACCGTCGGCGCCACGGACAAGGTCAAGGTGCTGGCCCCGTTCTCCAGCATCGGGCCCGGCAGCGGCAGGCTGAGCCCGCTCTCGCCGCTGCGTATCACCAAGCCCGAAGTCGCCGCTCCCGGCGTGAACGTCACCTCCTCGGTCCTGGGCGGCGGGTTCGGCATGATGAGCGGCACCTCGATGGCCACGCCTCACGTCGCGGCCCTGGCCGCCATCTTGATCAGCAAGCGGCATAGTCTTCGGCCCATGGAAGTCAAGAAGCTGATCGAGGACTCCTGCCAGCCCCTCCCGCTGGTCCCCGACGACACCGGCTACGGCCTGATCAGCGCCTACGGCTCCGCGCTGCGCGTGGTGTAGGGCGCGCCCGATGGCTGATCCCAGGCTCGAGCCCAGGCTGGAGCGGGAACTGGCCCGCCTGGAGGCGGCCGGCCAGGCCGATCGCCTCGTCCAGGTGGTGATCGAGCACGCCCGCCCCGCGGTCGAGCCCACCACCGCCGGGCAGGCCTACGCGCTGCTGGCCCCGATCATGGCCCGGCTGACCGCCCTCGGCGCCCCCCAGTTCAGCCCGCTCCCGCTGGCCACCGCGGTCAGCGCCGCGCTGACCCCCGGCCAGATCCGGGCCGTAGCCGCTCATCCGGACGTCCGGCTGATCCACCTCGCCGAGCCGGAGATCGTGACCGCAGTTACCCCGACCTAGTGCTCGCGCCTAGGGCGCCACCGAGGCGTTGTACCGGGCCCAGATCGCCTCGGCCGGGCCCTCCTCGCCGCTGTGCAGCGCGGCGATGAGCGCGTCGATCTCCGGGGTCATGACGACCAGGATCCGGGCCTGGCCCGGCCCCCGGTTGGCGAAGGTGTGCACCGTGCCCGCGGCGATGAAGGCCAGATCCCCGGCGGCCAGGATCCGCCGCTCCTCGCCCTCGAGCACCTCGAGCTGGCCGTCCAGCACATACAACGCCTCGTCCGAGCCGTGGTGCACGTGGGGCGGCGCCTGATCGCCCGGATAGGGCGCCAGATCCCACTGCCTGATGACGAAATCGGTCACGCCAGCAGGTTACGCGAGCGACCGCGGCGCGGGGAGCCGGACCCGAAGAACCCGGCGAGCTGCCCGAGCGGACGCTTCGGAGCGCCGATGACACGCCGTGTGACCTGGACATCTGTGACATGAGGGCACCAAAGGGGGAGCATCAGCGCTGTGAAGACAATCCAGATAGGAAGGCTACGCCGATGCTCCCGGAGCCGACCCTACCAAAGCGGCGTGCCGCCTCATCGGCCTCGCCGGAGCCGTGGGTCATGACCCCGCTGTTCGCCGTGCCGGACGGCGACGAGCCTGACGTGCCTGTGACGCCGGGGCGCCGGGCCACCACCCGCGCCCCCGGCCGCGGCCGGCGCGCGAGCACGCGCCGGCCCGCGGGCCGCGCTAAACGCGACGGCCAGGCCGCGGATCCGCCCGATCTGCTGGCCGTCACGGCGCAGCGGCTCCGGCTGGCCCTGGCCCGCAGCTTCCTGCGTTACGGCATTCCCGGCGACCTGGAGGCCGCGGTCCACGCCGCCATGAACGTCATCGAGCCGGTGCTGCAGGCGCGGGACACCGAGATCGTGCGGCTGCGCCGCCTGATGTCCGGCAAGATCCCCGGCCGTTAGCCTCTGCATCCCGGCACGTAAGATGCCGGGATGCACGTGGTGGTGACCGGAGGCGGGGGTTTCCTGGGCTCACGCCTGGCCCGGGAGTTGCTGGCCGCTGGCTCGCTAGAGGTGGCGGGCGGCCCGCCCCGTCCGCTGTCCCTGCTGACGCTCATCGACCAGGCGCCCGCGCCCCGGGATCTGGCCTCCGACGGGCGCGTGGCCGTAGTTCGCGGCGATCTTGCCGACCTGCTCGCGGCCTGGCCGGACGTCCTGGCCGGAGCCGAGGTGATCTTCCACCTCGCGGCGGCGGTCAGCGGGGAGTGCGAGGCCGACTTCGACCTGGGCCTGCGCGCCAACCTGCGCGCCACCGAGGCCCTGCTGGCGTCCTGCCGCGCGCTCGGGACCAGCCCGGTGGTGGTGTTCTCCAGTTCCGTCGCCGTATTCGGGACCCCGGCCGGGCAGCCGCACCCCGCGCTCATCACCGATGAGACCCTGCCCACCCCGCAGACCAGCTACGGCACCCAGAAGCTCGTCTGCGAGTACCTGCTGGCCGACTACACCAGGAAGGGATTCCTGAACGGACGGGCCATCCGCCTGATGACGGTCAGCGTGCGCCCCGGGCGCCCCAACGCCGCCGCCTCGGGCTTCCTTTCCGGCATCATCCGCGAGCCGCTGGCCGGCCAGCGCGCGGCCTGCCCGGTCGACCCGGCCACCGAGGTCGCGCTGGCCTCGCCCGCCAAGGCCATCGCCGCTCTGCTGTGCGCCGCCACCTCTTCTGAGTCGGCCTGGGGCGGCCGCACCGCGGTCACCATGCCCGCGCTCACCCTGACCGTCGCGGACATGGTCGCCGCCCTGACCCGGGTGGCCGGGCCGCAGGTGAGCGCGCTGATCGACTGGGTCCCCGATCCCGCGGTGGCCGCGATGTTCGCGACCTGGCCCGCCCGGATCCGCGCCGACCGGGCCGCCCGGCTGGGCCTGACCCCCGACCCCGACTTCGACTCCGTGATCAGGATGCACCTTAGTGATTTGATGGGAGAGTGAGCAAATACTCTTACCAGGCGGGGTTCGGGAACGAGTTCGCGACCGAGGCGGTACCCGGGGCGCTGCCCGCGGGGCGTAACTCGCCGCAGCGCGCACCGCTCGGCCTGTACGCCGAGCAGCTCAGCGGGACCGCGTTCACCCAGCCGCGCGCGGTCAACCGCAGGACCTGGGTGTACCGGATCATGCCGTCGGCCGCGCACCCCAGGTTCGCCCGGATCGGCAACGGGACGCTCCGCGGCACCCCGTTCGACGAGATCGAGCCCGACCCGAACCGGCTGCGCTGGGATCCGCTGCCGATGCCGGCCGAACAGACGGATTTCATCGACGGGCTGTACACCGTCGCGGGCAACGGCGACCTGCGCACCCGTAACGGAATGGCCGTGCACCAGTACGCCGCGAACTACTCCATGACCGACCGCTACTTCGTCGACTCCGACGGCGAACTGCTGTTCGTGCCCGAGCACGGCCCGGTCACCCTGCACACCGAGCTCGGATCGCTGGCCGTGGCGCCCGGCGAGATCGCGGTGATCCCCCGCGGCATCAGGTTCCGCGTGGAACTGCCCGACGGGCCGGCCCGCGGCTACCTGTGCGAGAACTTCGGCGCCGCGTTCACCCTGCCCGAACGCGGCCCGATCGGCGCCAACGGCCTGGCCAACGAGCGTGACTTCCTGGCCCCGACCGCGGCCTACGAGGATCTGAAGGGACCCGTGCAGGTCGTGCAGAAGTTCGGCGGTAACCTGTGGGCCGCCGAGTACGACCACTCGCCGCTGGACGTGGTCGGCTGGCACGGGAACTACGCGCCGTACAAGTACGACACCGCGAACTTCATGGTCATCGGCACGATCAGCTTCGACCACCCGGATCCGTCCATCTTCACCGTGCTCACCTCACCTAGTGAGCTGCCCGGCCTGGCCAACGTCGACTTCGTGATCTTCCCGCCGCGCTGGCTGGTGGGCGAGGACACCTTCCGCCCGCCCTGGTATCACCGCAACATCATGTCCGAGTTCATGGGCCTGGTCCGCGGCGTCTACGACGCCAAGGCCGAGGGCTTCGTGCCCGGCGGGGCCAGCCTGCACAACACCTTCACCTCGCACGGCCCAGACGCCGACACGTTCGCCAGGGCCAGCGAGGCCGAGCTGCGGCCGCAGAAGATCGAAGGCACGCTGGCGTTCATGTTCGAGAGCCGCTGGATGATCATCCCCACCCAGCAGGCGATGCGGGCCGGCCACCGCCAGCCGGACTACGACGCCGTGTGGGCCGGCCTCGGTCGTTCCTTCAGGACGTAACCTGGCAGGTGGAGGCACGATGTACATCCCCGCCCACTTCGCCGTCGACCCTGCGGCCGTCGACGACCTGCTGGCCAGGCACGGCGCGGCCGACCTGATCACGCTGACCGAGGACGGCCTGCTCGCCACGATGCTCCCGTTCGCCTACGAGCCCGCCGCGGGGGAGCACGGCGCGCTGTACGGTCACGTGGCCCGCAACAACGACCAGTGGCGCAAGCCCGCCCTCGGCGAGTCGCTGGCCATCGTCCGCGGGCCCGACGCCTACGTGTCCCCGTCCTGGTACGCGGCCAAGGCCGAGCACGGCCGGGTCGTCCCCACCTGGAACTACGTCACGGCCCACGTGTACGGCCGCCTGGTCGTCCACGACGACCCCGCCTGGGTCGAGGGCGTCGTCCGCCGCCTGACCGCCAAGCACGAAGCGGCCCGCCTCGCCGCGCCCGGCCAGCACCAGCCCTGGTCCGTGGACGACGCACCCCGCGCGTTCATCGAAGGTCAGCTCCGGGCCATCGTCGGCCTGGAACTCCAGATCACCCGCATCGAGGCCAAGGCCAAGCTCAGCCAGAACCGCCCCGTAGGCGACATCGCCGGCATCGTCGCCGGCCTAGCCGCCCGCGGCGACACCCCCAACGCCACCGCCGTAGAGCACGCCAACGCCGCCCGCGTTAACACCTCCGCCTTACAGGCGCCAACGCCGCCCGCGTAAATACCTCCGCCAACCCGGCACTATCGTTCGTTAGGCTAACTAAAAACTGGATACGGCGGGGATGACGTTAGCGGCCATCACCTCGAGCGGGGTTACCTGCCACACGTTCGCCACCGCGCCCAGCGCGGCCTGGAAGCCGAGTTCGGCGAGCTGGCCGAGCCGGTCGACCATCTCGGCAGCCTTCTCGCCCTTCTCGCCGACGTCGAAGACGAAGTAGCAGGTCTTGATGATCTCGTCGTAGTCGCGGCCTTCGGCGTCGCAGTGCGCGCGCAGCACATCGAGCTTGTGGGCCACGTCCGGAGTCAGGAACAGGTTGCATGCGTCGGCGTACTTGGCGACCAGGCGGAGCGTCTTCCTCTCCCCGCCGCCGCCGATCATGATCGGCGGGTGCGGCCTGGTCAGCGACTGCGGCGAGTTCAGCGGCCGGTCCAGCTGGTAGTGCGTGCCGTGATACGGGGTCTCGTCGCCTCGCCACATCTGCAGGCAGATCTGCAGGGTTTCCTCGAGCCGCTCGAACCGTTCGGCTACCGGGGGGAACGGGATGCCGAGCCCGTGCGACTCCTCCTCGTTCCACGCGGCCCCGATGCCGAGCCAGGCCCGCCCGCCGGACAGCACGTCCAGCGTGGTCACGGTCTTGGCCAGGATGCCCGGGTGCCGGTACACGGTGCCCGTGACCAGGGTGATGAGCTTCGCCCGCGAGGTACACGCCGCCAGGTAGCCGAGCGTGGTGTAGGCCTCGAGCATCTCGCGCTCAGACGGGCCGATCGCGCGGATCTGGAAGAAATGGTCCATGACGGCAATGAAGTCGAAGCCCGCCTCGTCCGCGGTGCGGGCGACAGTGGCTAGGTCCGCGCCGAGGCGGGCCGGGCCGTCGGGCGTGGTGAAGTCGGGGATCTGCACGCCGATCTGCATAGGGGGCTGCCTCCGCGCCGAACCGGGTATGGCCGCGCCTAGCCTCTCATGGCCTCCAGCGGGAGCTCATACAGGGCCCTGAGCGACCGCAGGAACGCCTCGCGGTCGGCGGGCGGCAGCACCCCGAGGACCTGCTCCTCGGTACGGCGGATGGCCGCCTGCACGGACCGCCGCAGCCGGTCGCCGGCCGGGGTCAGCGACAGCAGGTGCACGCGCCGGTCGGACTCATCCGGCTGGCGCTGGATCAGCCCCCGCCGCTGGAGCTCGTCGAGAACGCCGATGATGCGGCTCTTGTCCGCGCTGATGGCCGCGGCCAGCGCGGCCTGCGTGCGTACCGGCTGCTCCACGAGCGCGGTGAGCACGATGTATCCCCACATCGAGATGTCATGCGCGCGCAGGACCGGTTCCTCGCGCGCGATCAGCGCCCTGGTCAGGGGCGCGAACATCGCGGCGAGATCCCGCCGGTCATCGGGGAACGCGCTCATCGTGCCGGCATGATAGCAGCGTTGCGCAGATCATAAACACCCTCATATGATATGCGTAATCTTATCATATGAGGAGGCATACGAAAGATGGCGGCCGAGGACATCGTGAAGCTGGACGCCGGGGCGGTCCAGGCAAGCGTCCAGGTGGTATCGGCTGACTCGGCTATTCGGTCTCGACGGCCAGCCCGCATTCGGGGCAATGGAACGGACGGCGCTGAGCCATGGACCGCACGATCGCGAAGTAGACCACCGGGAATCCCATCTTGGGGACCTCCCGTGTCGCCTCGACGGTTCCGTGGGTCGGGCATCGCCCGGTCTGAGTCTGAGTCTCCTTGGCCATGGTCCTCCTCCCTCGGTCGCGATGAACTGTACTCCCGCACCGCGTAAGGAGACCTGAACCCGTGCCGTACCCTATCCGTGATAGTAGATAGCGACCGTGCCATCCGGCATGGTCACGTCCGGGAGCGAGGATGCGGCAGTTCGGCGAACTGGAAGCCGTGATCATGGACCGGCTGTGGGAGTGGGGCCGCCCGGTGCTGGTCCGCGAGATGGTCGATGACCTGCGCCAGGACCGCACGCTGGCCTACACCACGGTGATGACCGTGATGGAGAACCTGCACCGCAAGGGGTGGCTGCGGCGGGAGCGGGACGGCCGCGCCTGGCGCTACGAGCCCACCGGGTCCCGGTCGGCGTACACCGCAGCGCTGATGAACGAGGCGCTCGGCACGAGCGCGGACCGGCGCACGGCGCTGGCCCACTTCGTGATGCAGATGAGCCCGCATGACGTCAAGCTGCTGCAGCAGGCGCTCGACCAGGCGCACGGCCAGAGCGAGGAAGGCGACGCCCGGTGACGGTCGCGGCGATCCTGCTGGCCTACGCCGCGGGTGCCGGCACGCTGGGCGCGAGGATGCTCGCCCGAGCCCGGTGGCCGGTCCGGGCGCCGCTGCTGGGGGTCATCACCTATCTGGCGGCGGCCTGGTCCGTCCTGGCCGCGCTCGGGCTGGCGGGCCTGACCCTGGCGGTGCACGCGACCGCCCTCGGCGGCGCGCTGAGCACCGTGATCGGGGCCTGCGTCCTGCGGCTCCGCGCCACCTACGCCACGCCGGGCGGCGCCACCGCGGCCGCGGCCGGGCTTGTCCTGTCGGCTGCGGTCGTCGCCTGGACCGCGCTGACCGCGGCGCGTCACCTTCGCGCCACGCGGCGGCAAACCCGACGGCACGCGCAGAATGCCCGCCTGGTCGGCCGGCCCGACCTGGCCCTGGGCGCCGTGCTCGTGGAGCACCCGCAGCCGACCGCCTACTGCGTCGCGGGCCGCCAGCCCACCGTGATCCTGACCACCGGCGCCTTGCTGGCCCTCGATGCCGGCCAGCTCGACGCGGTGCTGGCTCACGAGCGCGCTCACCTGACCTGGCGGCACCACCGGCTGCTGGCCATGGCCAGGATCAGCCGCCGGGCCCTCCCGTTCCTGCCGCTGATGCGGGACACCGAGGCGCAGGTCGAACGGCTGGTGGAACTGCACGCCGACGACACGGCCGCGCGGGCCCGCGATCCGCGGTCGCTGGCCACCGCGCTGGTCGTGCTGGCCGCGTCCGCCAGTCCCGCTCCGGCCCTGGCCGCCGCCGCTACCGACGCGATGCAGCGGATAAACCGCCTGCTGCGCCCGGCCGAGCCCCTTGGCACGTTCCGGCGGCAGCTGATGCGCGCCCTGGCCGCAGGGCTCGCGCTGCTGCCGGTGGCTCTGGCCCTAGCTCCCGCCGTCCTGGCCCTCGCGCTAGGACGGGTTCCCCACGCCTAGGGTCCAAACCGGCCCCCGCAGACCGGGGCCCCGGCGGACCTGGCCCCGGCGGACCGGCCCCGCGGACCGGTGTGATGCACATCGCACCCCAATGACCCAGCCCCGCTGAACACACCACATCTACTATTCGTCTTAGTAGTTGGAGGAGCGTTGCCGCCGCCCGTCGCCGCGGCTGGGCGGGGGGACGGCTTCCAGCCACCGGAAGGAATTCGATGTTCGGCTGTCTTGGTCAATCGCAGCAGCAGGCACATGACACGGAGGTGATCGCGCGCGTCGTGACCGTGCCCGCCCTGGCCGCCCTGGCCGTTATTCACGTCGTCGACCTGCCTAACACCCTGGGCCCGACCCCGCTGGTCGGCATCGGCTACCTCGGGATCATGGTCCTCGCCGCAGGCTGGGGCGCCTGGCAGGTACGAGCCCGTGTCACGCGCGCTGCGGAACCCCGGCGTCCACTGCGGACCGTACCCGAGTACAGCCCGCGCAGCTGACCATGCACCGACGGCCTGGCGCATCGGCCCGACGGGTGCCATGCGGCCGAGGAAGGAAGATAAGTGGTGAACAACCGGTCCCGCCGCACTGCGGCCAAGCCGCCCGCACGAACAGGTCCGGCCCGCCCGCGTGCCCGCGAGCGAATCGCCGCTGAGCGCGCCGCGAGAAAGCGCGCCGAGAAACGCCGGCGGCTCCTCGCTGCGGTCGGTGCGGTCACCGCGGTGCTGGGCATCGTGGCGGCGCTGGTCGCGGTCAAGCTGACCGCGACCCCGGCCCATCCCGCGGCCAGCGAATCAGCCGCGCCTGCCGCCGTGGTACGCCAGGTCACGAGCGTGCCGGTCGCCCTGCTCACCAAGGTGAACCCCGGTCAGGTGGCCACCCCGCTGCAGAAGGTCAAGACGTCCGGCCCGCCGCTGACCATTGACGGCAAGCTGGCGATCGTGTTCGTCAGCGAGGAGTCGTGCCCGTTCTGCGCGGCCGAGCGCTGGCCGCTGACCGTCGCGCTGTCGCACTTCGGCACCTGGAACCAGCTCGGCATCACCAGGTCCTCAGCCACCGATGTCTACCCGAATACCGCCACGCTCTCGTTCCGGGCGGCGCACTACCAGAGCACGGAGCTGACGCTGCAGACCACCGAACTGACCGACAACGTGGGTCATCCCCTGCAGGCCCAGACCGCGCTGGACGCCAGGCTCATCGGCACCTATGACGTGCCGCCCTACGTCAACAGCGTGGACCAGTCCGGGGCTGTGCCCTTCCTCGACATCGGGAATCAGTACATCCTGGCCGGCGCGCAGTACAACCCGCAGGTGCTGGCCGGCCTGTCCGCGACGCAGATCGCCAGCCAGCTCCGCGATCCATCGAGCCCGGTAGCGGAGGCCGTGGATGGCGCGGCTCAGGTCATCGTCGCGGCCATCGATCAGGTGCTGCACATCGATTCTGCCGGTGCCTGACGGCAGCCAGAATGCCCGAGGCCCCCGCGCAGATTTCGCGTGCGGGGGCCTTCAGGCCTTCGATGACCGGGCGAGCGACTGGCTCTGCCTGGCCCGGCGGCGTCCGGACCCGGCGACGTCAGGTGCTGGCTGCCTCGGCAGCTTGTGGCTGCTCGACGAGCTCGCCCTCGATCGTGATCTGGATCTCCTCGCTCACCACCATCCTGCCGTCCAGCAGCATGTTGAAGCTAAGGCCAAAATCTCGCCTGTTGATCTTGGTGGTAGCGCCGTAGGCGATCCGGTGTCCCATCATTCCCGGATCGTTGAACTCCCCGTACCTGATCACATCGAGCACCACGGGGTGGGTGGTCTCCTTGATGGTCAGGTCACCGGTCATTTTGTAATGGCCCGATCCGGACGGCTCGACGCTGGTACTCCTGAAGGTGATCTCCGGGTACTTGTCCACCTCGAGGAAGTTCGAGGAGCGCAGGTCGTTGTCCCTGACTCCGTTGTTGGTACGGATGCTGGCCGTCGAGATGGTCACCTGGACCGACGACGTCTCCGGATGATCGGGATCGATATCGCCGGTCGCGCTGACCTCGTCGAATTGACCTCGTACCGTCATCATCGCAAGATGCTTGGCGGAGAACTCGACCTGCGTGTGATACGGATCGAGCTGCCAGTTGCCCATGAGGGCGCCTCCTTGCTCCCCCCTGATCCGGACGCGGCACCGAATATGCCGCAGTGCGATCGTAGTCCGGGTCCCGATGTTTCTGGAGGTCAGCCTCCGCATACTCGTCCGACCAGTACTGTCGCCCGGGGATGCGGCTCGGCGATCGTCAGATGGGATACCTGGTCGGTTCGGTGGTGTACTGGCGCCCCGCCGGAGTCGTCCACCGGACCAGTCC
>CAVPLC010000097.1:0-56347 GCA_963705835.1 uncultured Actinomycetes bacterium | reverse complement strand
GCTTCATCCAACGCCGCGGCTGTATCACTGGCCAGCGAGTTTCCTGCGCATGATGCAGTTAGGAGGACCAGCGCTGGCCGTTCCGGAAGTCCGACACCAAGGTGCTGGCCATGACGGACAGCATCGCATGGCCGGAGATGACCAGCCCGAGCTCGCGGTTTGTGGTTCAGGGAGGCGCTGCGACGGAACATGAACGTATCCTTCCGGACCACGCCAGCCGTCTGGGGCTGGAGGGCGGCGAAGTCGGCGTGGGCCTGTTCGATCGCCTCGGGGTAGTGCTCGCGTCTGTCGTGCTCGGAGAGGGCGCGGTAGATGCGGGGTCGGGGATCATCGGAACGGAGAGTCCCGATAGACAGGCGTGATCTTGGTCGCTACCAGGACTATCCGTACGGACGCGCCAAGCCCCGTCACCGGGGTGCGCCATCGGTTCGCATCGGTCGCGGGACGGAGCTGACGATGCCGCACTCAGGGACGCAGTAGATGCCGCACCCGTGCGGCCTCTCGGGTGAGGTGGTCGCGCTCCGGCACGCTGGTAGCGGCGCGGGAAGCCTCGGCATACAGCTCGGCGGCGTGCTCGAGGTCGCCGGCGCGTTCGTGCAGGTATGCCGTCACCGCGGTGTAACGGGGCAGGTCGGGGTTCACGTCGGCCAGCGCCGCCAGGCCGGCCTGCGGTCCGTGGGCTTCGCCGACCGCGACTGCGCGGTTGAGCCGCACCACCGGGCTGCCGGTGAGGAGCAGCAGTTCGTCGTACCACTCCACGATCTGCACCCAGTCCGTCTCGGAGGTGCTCCGGGCGTCCGCGTGCAGGGCGGCGATCGCGGCCTGCGCCTGGTATTCGCCCAGCCGGTCGCGGGCCAGCGCGGCCTGCAGGATCGTCACGCCCTCGGTGATCAGGCCGGTGTCCCAGCGCGACCGGTCCTGCTCGCCAAGCGGTACCAGGCGTCCTCCCGGGCCGGTGCGGGACGCGCGGCGCGCATGGTGCAGCAGCATGAGCCCGAGCAGCCCCGCAACCTCGGGCTCGTCGGTCAGATGGGCGAGCTGACGGGTGAGGCGGATCGCCTCGGCCACCAGGTCGACGTCTCCGCTGTACCCCTCGTTGAAGACGAGGTAGAGCACGCGCAGCACCGTCCCGAGGTCACCGGGCTGGTCGAGCGGCAGCCCCGCGATCCGCCGCTTGGCCCGGCTGATCCGCTGCGCCATGGTCGCCTCCGGGACGAGGTATGCCGTCGCGATCTGCCGGGTGGTCAGCCCACCGACCGCCCGCAACGTCAACGCGACGGCCGAGGCCGAAGGCAGGGCGGGATGCGCACACAGGAAGTAGAGCCGTAGCGTGTCGTCCGTGGCGGGCGCCGGACCGGCGGGAGGCTCGACCTGCACGGCGAGTTCCCGCCCCCGCCGCGACGCCTCGGCGCGGGCGGCGTCGAGGAACTTGCGCCACCCGGCCGCGACGAGCCATGCCTTCGGATCGCGCGGTGGATCGTCCGGCCAGGTGTCCAGCGCCCGGATCAGGGCCTCCTGCACGGCGTCCTCGGCCGACGCGAAGTCGGCTCCGCGCCGGAGGAGGACACCGATCACCACAGGCACCAGCTCCCGCAGCAGCGCTTCGTTCACTCGGTGACCGTGGGCGACTCGCCGAGGAACGGCCGGACCTCGAGCCACTCATGGATCGGCTCGCCGCCGGGCCCGGGAGCGGCGGACAGCTCCCCGGCCAGCTGGACCGCACGATCCCAGGACTCCACGTCGATGACGTACCAGCCGGCGATGAGGTCCTTGGTCTCGGCGAACGGACCATCGGTCACCGGTGGGCGCCCCTCGCCGTCATACCGCACGAACGTCCCCTCGGGCGCCAGCGCCTGGGTGTCGACGAACTCACCCGTCTCCTCCAGGCGGGCCGCGAAGTCGCGCATGAACTGCACGTGCGCGTCGACCTCCTCCGGCGTCCACTGGTCCATCGGCGGCCAGTCGGCAGCGGGGGCCGGGCCGCCGCGGTAGTGCTTCAACAGCAGGTACTTCACGGATGTTCTCCTTACCTCGTAGGCACTTGATCAGCCGCGCTGACGTTCGCCTCGTTGCCGGACCAGCTCCTCGACCGCGCTGGGGAGGGTCGTGTCGAAGTCAATCAGTTTCGCCCAGGTCGGGATCACGATGATCCGGACCATGCCGTCGTAGAGCGAACGGACCTCGGCCTCCCACTCGACCCGTTGCTCGGCCGTCATCTCGTAGGTGCCATTGATCTGGAGGTACTCGTCCGGGATGCCGTCGACGACCTCCAGCTCTGCCTGACCGCGGATCAGCAGGATCTTCGGCGGGTGCACCTCAGTGTCGATCGTCAGGGCGACCGCCGGACTGTGGCGCAGAGCAGGAAGCTTCGGGGCGTTCTTCGACGTGCACATGACGATCTCGGAGCCGTTCCAGGTGAACGCGATCGGAATCGAACGCGGCGTTCCGTCCTTGGCGACGTAGGCCAGACGGGTCAGGTCGCGGGCTAGCAATTCCTGGCTGATCGGACGGTTCAGGACCTCGGCGATCTCATCCGGCTGCACGGTCGGCCTCCTCCTTGCTCACGTGGCCCGTCGCGGCCACTCATGCCCCTGGGACGAAGCCGGCGCCACATTCTCGACACCCCAGACGCGCCGATCTCCACGACCTGGTTCTGGCCGTCACCGCATGTGCGCCGGCCCCGCACTCCCGAAATTGCGGCCACATGCATGCCCATCAAGACCTTCCGCCACTACGCTGAGCTCATCTTGGCCGGACCGGGAAAAGAATCGAGCGGCTGGCCTTGATGGAGTCGCATCGTGCCCAGGTTGTCGCCAAGCTTGCCGAACTCCAGGAAAGCCTCGAAATCATCGAACACAAGATCGATATCGACTGCGGACGGTTCGCCGCGTGCTGGTCGTCCGCGCCATGGGAAGGTGATGAAGACTGGCAGCGAGCGCTCGCAGCCACCCTGGACAGGTGGAGGACGGCGCTCCACGCAGAGGGCCGGGTGCCCGCGGGCTGGGACCTGCCGCGGCAGCGCCGAACAGATCCCCAGGTACTCTCCGGCGCAGGATTCGAGGTGGCCGGACGCCATGAGTTCGCCGTCGGGCATGGCTGGAGCCTGCCGGAACTCGCCGGGTCTATCCGGTCGACATCGGCCCTTCCGGCCGTGGTACTCGGTGATCAGGCCGCCGCATTCGATGCCGACCTGGCGGCCAGGCTCGGCTCACACAGCCACGCCGGTACCTTCACCGAGACCGTGAGTTTCGCCTACGACCTAGCCCGCAAGCCTGCTGCAGACCGCCCGGATGTCCAGCGGGGCTTACATCGATGACAATCGCCCGAGCAGCATCCTCACGGGGACGTGCTCGGTGAACGGTGCGTGCGATGCCACGGCACGGCGGATCTGGCCGGCGAAGGCTGGCCGCTGGTCCGGCGGGGGCAGCTTCTGGGCCGGTAGGGCGGAATAGACCCCGCCGACGAGGCGGTCGAGGTCGAGTTCGTCGGTGTAGTCGTAGCGGGTTTCGGTCACGCTGAGTCTGGCCTCGGTCATCGTGTCGCGGTAGCGCTGCTGGCTGGCGTCGTCGGTGCCACAGGTGCTGTTGAGGGTGGTGCCCAGCCATTGTTCGAGGAATCCGCGCAGCGCCCGCGACCAGGGGCTGTCTTGCAGCCACATCGGTGTGCCGTTGGTGATCACCGCGATCCCGCCGCCTGGGCGAAGCAGGGGAACGAGCGCGGGGATCAGCTCGCGGTAGCGCATCCAGTGCAAGGCCTGGCCGATGGTCACCGCCCCGGCGGGGCGGCTGCCGAGCAGCGCGGCCAGCGCCGGGATGTCCGTGTCGGCGCCGAGCAGCCAGGTCGCGTTCCTGATGGCCTGTTCGGCGGCGGCTTGCCGGGCGCGGGCCAGCATGTCCGGTTCGGGGTCCACTCCGGCGACGGCATGCACCCGGTCGGCGATCGCCAGGGTGAGCTGCCCGGTCCCGCAGCCAAGGTCGATGACGATGTCGTCGCTGGTCAGGCTGAAGGCACCGGTGAGCGCGTCGATCACGGCCGGCGGGTAGCCGCGCCGGTACCGGTGGTAGAAGCCGACGACCTCGCCGCCGAAACCAAGGTCTTCGCCCACGATTCGAGGGTAGGCCGCCGCCGCTCTGCCGCGGTAGCGGATCAGCGCACTGCGTAACAGCTACATGCGGCCTGCCCTGCGCGGTGCTTAGCTACGCCTCCGAGCCCGGGCCAGCGATGGAGCTCGCCGTCAAGCCCAGGTCATAGGCCGGATCGCGTTAGCCATGTCGATCAGCTCGATACGGCGGCCGCGGTCCGACGTGAGTCGCGCCAGCGCCCGGTAGCCGCGTTCCAGGCCAAGGCGGAGCGTACGCTCGCTCGGCTCACAGCCGAGAATGAGATCGTCGCCCGAGGCCGCGCCGGACGCCTGCTGCACTGGAACTGACCGGCTCGGTGCCTGACCGGAACTGGCCCAGTCGAGTGCGGCGCGCAGGATCTCTACGGTGAGCTGCTGGCGGCGTGCCTCGTCCAGTGTCATCCGACCCAGTCGGCCGTCGGCCTGCTTCAAGTCATCGCCGGTTACTCCGGGCGACACCAGGATCCGGACCGCGGCGATCTGCGCCGCCGCGTGATGAGTCGATACCTCCGGTACCGCCGCAAGCGCCGCGATCGCGCCAGGCCGGTCACCTGCCGCCAGGCAGGTTCGCGCCAGGCCGAACGCTGCGCTGATGTAGGACCGGTCCATCGTCCAGACGAGCCGGAAGTAGCGGCTGGCCGACGCGACATCTCCTCCGAGTTCGGCCGCGAAGGCCAGCGCGAGCTTGGGCGCGACCTCGCCGGGCAGCCGATCGTACACCGCGTTGAACGACCCGCGTGCTGCGCTGGGGTCGCCGAGAGCGAGCTGGCGGAGGCCGGCGGTCCACGCGATCCGCCAGTCGGACGGGTCATCGGCGGCCAGTTCAGCCACCCTGTGACCGGCACCGTCAAGATCACCGACGTCGAGCATGGCGCGAGCCAGCGCCAGCCGGGTCTCGGCAGAGGTGGCCACCTCGCTAGGCACGGTCGGGTCGCCGGAGACGGCACTGGACAACGCCGCGGCTCGCTGGCCCGGATCAAGCCCGGCCAACGTGGCCAGATAGCCGGCCGCAGGATCGGCCCGGTCCACCTGCGGCATCGGCATTCCCTCGATGACCTCCGCAGTCCCCGGACACTGCCAGTGGCGCGCCCGCGGTGTCGTCCCCGGTACCGACCGCCCGGATCTCGGGGCTGAATACCGTGGAGAACGCCGGTCTAGGAATGCCGTCCGCTACGGCCAGGACCTCACGCAGCACGCCGGTGAGCTGCTCGGCCATCTCGCCCGCGGATCCAAAGCGTCGGCCTGGATCGACCTTGGTGGCTCTGCGCAGCAGCCGGGTGAACGACTCCTGCTGCGCCAGCAGCGGCACCCCGTCCGGGAACGTGAACTTGTACGAGCTCTGGTAGCCCTTGAACTCGAAGGTTAGGACGGCCAGCGCACGCGCGACCGTGAACAGGTCCGACGACACGGAAGGCCCGACCGTCTCGATCTCGGGCGCCTGGTAGCCCACGGTGCCGTAGATCGGCTCGTCGCTATCGATCCGGCGCACCCCGCCCATGTCGATGAGCTTGAGCTGCTCTTCGGTCTGGATGACGTTGTCCGGCTTGAAGTCGCAGTACACCAGCCCCCGGTCATGCAGGTAGCCGAGCGCGGGCAGCACCTCGATCGCGTACGCGAGTGCATGCCCGAGCGGCACCGAGCCGCCGCCGCGCCGCGCGTCCTGCAGGATCTCCTTGAGAGACTTGCCGCCCACGTACTCCATCACGATGTACCCGGCCGTCTCGCCGGTGCGCCGGTCCGCATGCTGGACGAAGTTGTAGATCCGCACGATGCTGGGGTGCTCGACCTCGGCCAGGAACTGCCGTTCGGCGACGGCGGCTGCCATGGCGTCGGCATCTCCCGTGTTGAGCAGGCCCTTCAGCACCACCCAGCGGTCACTGACGTTACGGTCGCGGGCCAGGTAGATCCAGCCCAGACCGCCGAAGGCGAGACAACCGAGCACCTCGTACTGCCCGGCCACGAGTTCGCCGACCTCGAGCTTCGGGGTGAAGGAGAACCGCGCGCCGCAGTTGCGGCAGAACCCTTCGGTCATGCCCGGCCGGCCATCCCTGCCGCGCCCGACGGACTGGTCGCAAGTCGCGCAGAAGCGCCTGCTCTCCGGCACTTGCGGGTCGGCGAGCACGGCACTCGCCGGGTCGCGGTACGGTACCGGCGGGATCTCGACCAGCCCCGCCCCGAGCCGGCCGCGCGCCGACCTGGCGCTGGTCCGCCGGGATCCGCTGCCGCCCGAGGCCTGACTGGCAGCCAGCACCGAACCGGCGGGCGCCGATGCAGTAGCCGCTGCCGGGGCCGGTACAGGTGCCGGCGTGGCGGCCAGTCCGCATATCGTGCAGTAGCCGTCCTCGATCGTCCCGCCACAACTGGTGCAGGTGCTCAAGACCACTGCCCTCCCTTTTCGCCGACCCGGCCTTCGCTCAGCCCGTGTACTGCGCTTGCGGGGGAGCGGGGACCGGATGACCGATCCAGTGCGCGTAACTGGCGGCCCACTGCCCGTCCGTGCGCAGCTGCTCGAGAACGGCGTTTACGAAGGTGACGAAATCCGGGTGCTGTTTCGAGATCGCCAGGCCATACGGCTCATCGGTGAGCCGGGGCCCGACCAGCATGGTCCACGGATCCTGAGCGGCCAGCCCGGCCAGGATCGAGTCGTCGGTGGAGATCGCGGCGACATCGCCCTGCTGCAACAGCACCAGGCAATCGGTCCAGTACGGCACGGCGACCGGGATTGCCCCGTTCTTGGCGATGACGGCGAGCGAGTCGGACCCCGTGGTCGCGCACACCTTCTGGCCTGCGAGGGCGGCCAGGCTGCGCGCGGCGGAGTTCTTCAGCACCAGGACACGCTGCGCCGCATCGAAGTAGACGCTGGAGAAGTCGACCTGCTGCAGCCGGAGGCAGGTGATCGTCATCGTGTGCGCCACGATGTCCACGGCGCCGGAAGTAACGTCGTGTATCCGCTGTGCGTCGGAGATCGCCTTGTACTCGATCTTGTCCGGGTTGCCGAAGATGGCCTGGGCTACCGCCCGGATCATGTCGATGTCGAAGCCCTCTATCTGTCCATCGAGCGGATTGAGAAAGCCGAAGTGGTAGGTGCTCTGGTCCACGCCGGCGATGAGGAAGCCGCGGGCGCGGATCTTCGCCATGAACGAGCCGGGCGTCACCTGTGGCGGCCCGGACGGGCGCAGGCTGCTCGCCTTCGGGTTACAGGCGGCCGCGGCGGCCTGGCCGACGGCACTCGCTGCGCGAGAAGCGCGGACAGACGACGGCCGATCGGGCGCGGCGCCTGCCGCCACGGCCCCCAGCACGAGAGCGGAGGCGGCGAGCACCGGGAGCAGCACGCGCAGCCAGGGCCGCGGCCGCGCGTTCACCGGTACTCCGCAAGCCGGCGGTTCAGTCCCCAGGCAGAGCCTGCCGCCATGATCAGTGACGCTACGATCATGCCCACGGCCAGCCCGGTGAAGGCGTCCCGCCCGCCGCGCGCGTCTGATGCGAACACGGCCTGGTCCGCATTGATCCCGTTGCTGAGGTCGGCGGACAGACGGGCGAACCTGGCGGACGCCTCGCCCGCCAGGGCCGAGTGCACCGCCGCAACGTGGTTCCCGCTGTCGTCTAGGGCCCGGAGAGCCACGTGCGCCCGGTACCAAGCCTGGGCGTCGGCGGCGGCAGGGCCGTTTCCTGTCGATGCTTCCACGGCGGCGAGCAGCGTGCCAGGTCCTGGTCCCAGGAGCTTCTGCTGGGCGATGAAGTCCTGCTGGTAGGAGTCGTCGCCGCTGTTGTCGATCAGGGTGAGGCTCTCATCCGCGTGTGCCTGCAGAGCCGCCACATCGGCCCGGGCGTACGCCTCAGCCGGCGCGGAGCCATGCTGCTGGGCATGCAGCAGTTCGGCCCTGCCGATCGCGAACGCGCCCGCCAGCCACACCAGCGAGACGGCAAAAGCCACAGCCGCTACGAGCAATCCGTAGTTGACCCTCCTATGAGTACGCCGGGTCAGCCAACGCGACGAACGATAGAGCAGGTAGCCGAGACCCAGCCCGATCACCACTGCGATGACTATGAGCGGCAGTCCTGTGGCTTGGGCGCTGGCCGAGGTCAGCAGCCCGTTCTCCTTCGTGTAGATATCGCTGGCCGCAGCCAGCAGGTTGCCCCGCAGCAACGCGGAAGCTTCCCGGAGGTAGGCCGCGCCGAGCGGCAGGCCGAGCCGGTTGTCGGCCCGGGCCGTCCCTCCCTCATCCGCGTAGACCGGCAACCCCGCCGAGAGGATCGCCAGGTCATCACCGGTCGCCGATCCAGCCGTCGACGCCTGCTTGTTCAGGTGGCCGGGCAATTGGGTCCGGGCGGCGGATGAACCCAGCAGCGCGCTCGCTGACTCGATGCGGATGGCCGCCTGGGTAATGTCGGCGTTGTATCGCTGCCGGGCCGCGGCGGGCTCGAGCCCACCGGAGAGGAACGCGCTCGCGGCGGTCGCATCGGCGTCCGACAGGCTCTGGTAGATCTGCTCCGCGTCCAAGCTGAGCGGCTCGCTGACCGCGACCACGTTGGCGGCAGCTGACGCATGCTGCTCGGCGGTCAGCGCGGCGAGCAGGCCCCAGGCCAGGCTGAGAAGAACCAGGCCGGCGAGCAGCAGCCCTAGCCTGCCCGGGGTGGTGGCCGTGTCCAATCGGGACAGCGGCCAGGCGCGCTGCGCGGCCGGTGCGCGGGTCACAGGACCAGGCGAAACGCCGACGCTCGAGGTCATGGACCGACCGCCTAAACACGTTCCATCGCACCGACACTTCAGTGCGTCCAGCTAAGTTACTGGATAGTTAATACTAGAGGCCGGGCTCGCGCGGAATCTTCTCCAACAGCCGCTCGAAACGCCACCGGCGGTTCGGGGCCACCACCGGCGAGCGGCCGTGGCAGGTCGCAGTGAATCTGGTCTCTAGGCACCGCTCTGAGCTGGCCTGCAGACAAAACCGTGAGCTGAGGTAACCCGATGATCAACGCGTCTGATCCCGACGAGGATGACGGTGCGGCGCAAGCGGCGCTGTACCCGGTCGGCAGCCCAGGGGCAGGCACCCGGATGCAGATCGTCGGCCTTGAAGCAGAGCTGGCGGCACTGCCCTCAGATGCTAACGATGACCGGCTGCGCATACACCATGCTCTGGCAGCCCACTATGGCGACTTGGGCGACTACCGCCGTGCCCTCCGCCACGGTGAGCAAGAACTATTGCTCTGTCGCCGCGTGCGTGGCGCCAACCACTCCGATACCCTGGCCACTCGCCACAACATCGCCTTCTGGACCGGGCGGGGCGGGCATCCAGTCCAGGCACTGCGGCTAGCGCAGGAACTGCTGCCTGATCGAGAGCGGGTCCTTGGCCGGGACCACCCGGACACGTTGACCACCCGCAGCAACATCGCCTTCTGGACCGGGAAGTGCGGGCATCGGGCCGAGGCGCTGCAGCTAACGCAGGAACTGCTGCCCGACCGAGAGCAGGTCCTTGGCCAGGACCACCCCGACACCCTGACCACCCGCAGCAACATCGCCTTCTGGACCGCGGAGTGTGGGCATCCAGCTGAGGCGCTGCGGCTAGCCCAGGAGCTGCTGCCCGACCAGGAGCGCGTCCTTGGCCGGGGTCATCCCCACACCTTGACCATTCGCAGCAATATCGTCCTCTGGACCGGGAAGTGCGGGCATCTTGCTGAGGCGCTGCGGCTAGCCCAGGAGCTGCTGCCCGACCAGGAACGCGTCCTTGGCCCGGACCACCCGGACACCCTGACCACCCGCAGCAACATCGCGTCCCTCACCGGACGGAGTGGGCATCCAGCTGAGGCGCTGCGGCTAGCCCAGGAGCTGCTGCCCGACCAGGAGCGCGTCCTTGGCCGGGGTCATCCCCACACCTTGACCATTCGCAGCAATATCGTCCTCTGGACCGGGAAGTGCGGGCATCTTGCTGAGGCGCTGCAGCTGGCCCACGAGCTGCTGCCCGACCAGGAACGCGTCCTTGGCCCGGACCACCCGGACACCCTGACCACCCGCAGCAACATCGCGTCCCTCACTGGACGGAGTGGGTACCCGGCCGAGGCGCTACAGCTGTTCCAGGAACTCTTGCGTGAGCGAGAGCGGATCCTTGGCCGGGACCACCCCGACACCTTGACCACCCGCAACGAGATCGCTTTCTGGACCGGGCTGTGCGGGCATCCGGCAGAGGCACAACGACTGTTCCGCGAGCTGCTGCCCCACCGAGGGCGGGTCCTCGGCCAGGACCACCCCGACACCTTGACCACCCGCAGCAACGTTGCGTTCTGGACCGGGAAGTGCGGGCATCGAGCAGAGGCGCTGCGGTTGTTCCAGGAACTGCTGCCCGACCAGGAACGCGTCTTCGGCCGGGACCATCTCGACACCCTAGCCACCCGCCACAACATCCAGCGACTGGACACACCCGACACGACTCCCGACAGATAAGTTACGAGCACCGCGATCGCCGGGATGGTCCCGCTGCCCGCGAGCGACCGCAATCACCTGCACCAGCCGCACGAGCCCGCCGTGAGCAATCTTCATGGGTACGGGACATGAACCCGCCGGGGTAAGAGGTCATCGCGAGCTAGCTTTACATAATGTGCATTATCGGCACAGAACGGGCACGAGTTGCCACACGGCGATGCGCGACCCTGTCCCGTCTCACGGAAGATGTCGAATCTCACCCATCTTGTCGGATAAGACAGCTGGTCCCTCGGAGTGATCAGGCAGGTGTGAGAATTGCCATGATCAACTCCTGGGCCATGCCCGTACCACTACCCGCTCACACCGGCGTGTCGCCAGTCCTCAGCCCAGTACGACTTTGCCGACCCCCTGGCAGGTTAGTCCTGTCAAACTCGCCGTCGTAGCGGCCGCGCAGGATCGTCTGTCCGTGAGGTCGACGTCCGCGCCGACGCCCGCCGGCGTTAGACCCCTCGGCGCTCACGCGCCCGTCCCGCGGCCCTTGTACTCCATGAGATGCAGGGTCACCCCGAACGTCGTCTCCGGCGCCGTGAAGATCGAGCGGACCTCGTCGGTCTCGAATTCGCCCTGCAAGACGACCCCTCGGCGTGTCAGTTCCGCTTTGGCGTCTTCGAGGTCGTCGACTTCATATCCGAGATGGCCGATGACCGCAGTCTCGCCATCCTTGAGCTTCGGCATGCCGAAACCGGCAGCGCGGACCTCAATCAACTCCAGGCGCGTTTCACCGAACAGCAGAAATTGCAGGTCGATGTCGCCGCCGCGAAGACGCTCGCCATCAGCTCTGCCATCAACGGTGTCGCCCGCCCGGGCGACGGTTTCGCTGATATCGCGCACGACGATTGCGATGTGATCCAACCCAAGTAGCCTCATGGACCTCAGTCCTCCTTTGTCTCGCTGTTTTCCGTTGTTAGCGGGATACGGGCGTGATGAAGTGCTCCTCGGTGCCGCTCGTCTTCATGTCGGTGCTCTCTTCGGGTTGCCTTCAGCCAGGCTGGTCATGCTTGGTGCTCGGGCGTGATATTGACTTCGGCCGGTGGCTTGTCCTCCTACGCGACCTTGATCGTCTTGTTGACGGGGAGTTGACGGATCCGTGTCCCGGTCAGTGCCGCGATCGCGTTAGTTAGTGCCGGCGCGGCGGACGGGACGCTGACCTCGCCGACACCGGTTGGTGGTTCGGTCGATTCGATCAGGTGGACCTCGATCGTCGGGGTGGACCGCATCCGCATGACCGGATAGCGATCGAACTGTTGGGTGATGATCTCGCCGCCGTCGCCAAGGACAACCTCGCCCCACGCGGCGGCGCTGAGCCCGAACAGGAGCCCGCCCTCGACTTGCGCACGGATCAGATCCGGATTGACCTGGATTCCACAGTCCAGCGTGTAGACGATCCGGTCGATGCGGATGCGTCCGCGATCGTCGAGCGAGATCTCGGTGACCTGGGCGCTGTGGCTGAGGTAGCTGGAGCACGTAATTCCGCGCGCGTGGCCTTCCGGCGCTGCCGTGCCCCAGCCGACGATCTCCGCGGCCAGCTCGAGCGCGCGCAGCGTGCGCGGGTTCTCGGCGAGCAGATCTCTTCGCAGGTCGACGGGGTCGCGTCCCGCGGCGATCGCGAGCTCGTCGATCGCCGACTCGCGCGCGAACTCGGTGTGGGAATTGCCGATCGAGCGCCAGGCCATAATCGGCACGCCCGACTCGAAGTTGGTCGAGCCAAACCTGACGTTCGGCAATGCGTAGGGGCCGTCGACGATCCCGGCGACCGTCATGTAGTCCACGCCACCCTTGAACAGGAAGTCACTCGCGATGGGCAGATTAGGCGAGACCGGTTCGAGGACCACCGAGACCGGTTCGACGACCACCTCGTGGTGGATGGCGGTGACGTGACCGGCCGCGTCGGCGCCGGCGCGCACGCGGTGGGCGGCCATCGGCCTGTAGTGGCCGGTCTTGAAGTCCTCCTCGCGCAGCGACTGGACCCTGACCGGGTACTTCCAGTCGAGCCCACGCGCGACCTGTGCGGCTTCGGCGGTCGGATCGTGGCTGGAGGTGCTGTGCAGCCCGAACGTGCCCCCGGCGAACGTCACGTGAACCTCGACCTGGTCCTGGTCGATGCCCACCGCGTCCGAGACCGCCATCTGGCTGTAAAGCGGGGTCTCGGTGCTCGCCCACACCTCCAGCACACCGTCCTCGCGCATCCGGCACACCGCGTTGTTGGGCTCCATCGCAGCGTGCGCGAGATACGGGAGCGTGTACGTGGCGTCGATCGTCGTCTGCGCGGCCGCGAGCGCGGCGTCGACATCTCCCTCGTCGCGTGAAACGACAGCCTTCTCGGCTGACTCGAGCAGGCGGACGTGCTCGGCCATCAGCTCGCTCGAGCTGCGGCGCTCGGCTCCCGAGTCATCCCAGCTCACGTTCAGCGCGCGCAGACCGCGCTGAGCGTCGGCGACGGTCTCGCCCACGACTGCCACCCCGGCGTCGATCGGGACAACGGCGATCACTCCGGCCTCGGCGAGGGCCGCGTCGTCGTCGACCGAGGCGACCTTCGCCCCGAACCGAGGCGGGTGGAGCACGACCGCCTCCACCATTCCGGGAAGGCTCACGTCGATCGTGAACTGAGTCCGACCCAAGATCTTCCCGGGACTGTCGACGAGCAGCCGCCCCTCGTGCCCGATCAGCCCAAACTCGGACGGGTCCTTCAGGCGCACGTCGTCCGGAACGGGCAGCTGCTCCGCCCGCGCTGCGAGCTCGCCGAAGCTTGCCTGCTTGCCGCTCGGGTGAGACAGCACGCCGCGGTCGACCGCGACCTCCCCGGGAGGGACCTGCCACGCATCCGCCGCTGCCGCGACCAGGCGGGCCCGCGCCTGGGCACCGGCCGTCCGGTAGCGCAGGAAGGATCCTTTGATCGAATTCGATCCCCCAGTCCACTGGTACACCCCGCCGGTGGCGGGATTGCCGTAGACATCGCCGTTCGGCCCGACTCCATTCGCCGCGTTGACCACGCGAACAGAATCGAAGTCCGCGTCGAGTTCCTCCGCTACCAGCGTGGCGAGCCCGGTGTGAACTCCCTGACCCATCTCGATCTGGGCGGAGAGCACGACGATCGTCCCGTCCTCACGCACGCGCACATACGGGTGCACCGGATCGGCCATCTCCTCGGCCGTCAGCCGGTGCACCTCCGGCTCCGGGGGCGCCGTGAGCGGGCCAGGATCGTCCCCGGCGGCCAGGATCGCCGCCGCGTCGTGGATCGCTGCTCGGATCCGCGCATAGGTCCCGCAGCGGCAGAGATTGCCGCTCATCCACTCGCCGACCGCGGCGTCGTCGGGAGACGGGTTCGAGCCCAGCAGCGCCACCGCGGCCAGCGTCTGGCCGGGCTGGCAGTAGCCGCATTGCACGACGTTGCCGCGGTGCCACGCGTCGCGGACCGCATCGACCACCGGGCCTGAAGCCGCCTCTACCGTCACGACGTCCTTTCCGACCGCCCGCTCGGTTGCCGTCTGGCAAGACTTCGTGTTGCGGCCATCGAGCAGAACCGTGCACGCGGCGCACCAGCCCGCTCCGCACCCGAACTTCACGCCGTGCACGCCCAACACGTCTCTGAGCACCCAGAGCAGCGGGGTCTTCGCGTGCCGGTCGTCGACCTCGACCTCAGCACCATTGACGGTGAGCTTCATCAGATTCCTCCTAGGCGGGCGTGCCCTGGTCAATCCACTGCTGGAGTTTGTCGACCTGGGAATCGGCCCAGGCGCCGTCGCAGGGCATCTGCCCGCTGCGCAGGGCGCCGACGATGGCGTCGGCGTGCTCGACGACGTCCTCGTAATCGAACAGATCAAACGCCTGAAGCATCGAGTCGCGGTCCTTCGTCCGGAACGAGGGCTTGATGTCCCGCTCGAAGCTGAGCTCGTTGCCTTCGCTGGGCGATGCCATGTCACTACCTCCTTGTCATCGGGACCGGGGGCCGGTCCGCTGCCAGTCGCCGCCAGAAGGGTGAAAGGTCCTCACCCGATCCCAGCGATTTGCTTGACCGGTGCAACGCCGCACCGGAGAGACCGCCGAGCCACGACCACGATGAAGCCACCCAGGAGGATCGGCGGCGCCGAACCTGCTGTGCCGAGGTGGTTGCCGTTGCCGGCAGGAACGGGTCCGTCACCACGACAGTCCCGATAGGTTCGTCTCACGCAGACGGCGGAAGCCTCGACGCCCGCTGAATTCGGCAGCTTGCTGTCAGGCGAGATGCCCCCGTTGTTAACCAGCACGTCCCGGGCGCCGAGCTGGCGCGCGGCGTCGGTGATGCTGGCGGGGCCGGTGACGTCGAGGACGAGGAGCCTCGCGTCGCCCCCGATCTCGTCGACCGCGGCCTGTCCCCGCCTGGCGTCCCGTGACCCGACGTAGACCGTCACGCCCGCGGCCGTGAGCTGGCGGGCAACTACCTTCCCCCCACCTTCGCTGGCGCCGGTGACTGGCGCGACTGAGTTGTCCATGCGTTGTGTCTTCATGGCGACCGCGTCGAGCCGCTCGCGGTCCCGGATGGTGGTCATCTCTTTGCCTTCGCGGCGTTACCAAGGCCTGCGAGGAGCACGTGGACGGCGGCGGTCAACCGGCCGACGAACTCCTCCCGGGACTCCGCCAGGGCGTTCGATAGGTACCTGGCGCCTTGAGCCACCGTAAGCAGCGCCGCCGCGATCTCCTCCGGGGTCACACCAAGCCGCTTGACGTCGTTCTCTGACATCGCTGCGGCGATCGCCGCAGCGAGCCGGTCGTCGAAGCTGCCGACGGCCGGGTTGACCACGTCGCCGAGCCGCATGGCCGGGTTCTGGAGCAGGCTCCCGAGATCGAGGGTCAGCATCGACCCGACGTAACGCCCCAGCCAAGCGTCGAGCGCGGCGACGACACGTCGCTCCAGCCCAACGCCTTCCTCGTCCAAGCAGCGGGAAACCTCGCCGAGCGCGGTGTCGAGTTCGTGGCGGACCGCGGCACGGAACAACGCGTCCTTGCTGGCGAAGCGCAAGTAGAGGCCCTGCCGGGAAATGTCCGCAGACCGTGCAATCTCGTCCATCGAGGCCTTGCGAAACCCGTAGCGCCCGAACACTGGCAGAGCCGCGGCGAGAATTCGCTCCTCCCGCGCGTTGACCGAGGGCGACGATATTGACGACATAGCGCTAGTTTACATTAACTGTACATTCTGTCAAGCTGGGGCCTCGCTCCTCTCGCGACCGCTAACTCGCAGAGGGAGCGCCGGTGGCGCGCGCTTCCCCCTCCGGCGAACGGGAGCCACCGTGGCAGCCGACCCCGAGCCCGCTTGCACGAATCGCAGAAGCTCGCAGCTGCGATCGGCGCCCTTCTTCTGCTCGGCCACCAAAGCAGCACCAGCCAGCCGACCGGCTGATTGCTGCTTCAGGCGTGAATCAGCTGCGCTCGATCAGTCGCGATGAGAACGGAAGACCGGGTCATCCCAGACCTGCTCTGCGTGGAACCGGGGCCGGTGGGCAGGTAGGGCCTATGCCAATGCTGATCGGGACGTCTGGGTGGCAGTACCGTGACTGGCGGGGCGGTCTGTACCCAGAGGGCGTGCCCCAGCGCCTGTGGCTCGAGCACTACGCCACCCACTATCTGACCGTGGAGAACAACAACAGTTTCTACCGGCTGCCGTCACGGGAGACGTTCGCCGCCTGGCGGGAGCGAACCCCGGACAACTTTGTCATGGCGGTCAAGGCCAGCCGGTATCTGACTCACGTGCGTCGACTGCGCGACCCGGCCGAGCCAGTGGCCCGGCTGCTCGGCGCGGCGGCGGGGCTGGGGCCCAAACTCGGGCCGGTCCTGCTCCAGCTGCCGCCAACGCTTAAGGCCGACCCGGACACGCTGGACGCGTGCCTAAAGGAGTTCCGGACGGCGGCCGCCGCACTCGGCGAGCATGGGCTTCGGCTCGCGGTGGAGCCGCGGCACGAGACCTGGTGGACCGACGAGATACGGCAGATCCTGGCCGTACACGACGCAACGCTGTGCTGGGCCGACCGGCGCGGCCGCCCGATCACACCGCTGTGGCGCACCGCGACGTGGGGTTATCTGCGGTTCCATGAGGGCACGGCCCAGCCATGGCCTAGCTACGGGCCGCAGGCGCTGATGTCCTGGCTGGCACGGTTGACCGAGACCTGGCCGGATGAGGCCAACGTGTACGTCTACTTCAACAACGACCCGGGCGGGGCGGCGGTGATCAACTCGGCCCAGTTCGCCGACCTGGCCCGCCAGGCTGGACGCAGTACGACCCAGACGCCCAAGGTCGGCCACGTGGCGGCGACCGCAGCCATCCCGACCTGGTGAGACGCCGAGCTGACGAAGGCGCGTACTAAGGAGCGGACTGGCCGACCCGCGGGCCAGGAAGTCGGTCACGTGGACCAGGCGCAGGATCGCCCGGCCCACCGGCCGTGCGTGTCCGGGTCTAGGCCACCGAACCGCGCGTCGGCCTCTCCCCCAGCTGCCGCACCGACTACTCGTCTCAGCTCAACATGTCGCCTTACCAGTTGACCGGGACAGTCGTCGGATACGGACGTCCCGTGCCAGCTATCTGTTGTTGTCCGGATCGTGGCTATGTAGCAGCGGCCTCATATAGCCGCGTCATGCACGATCCTCACTACCACTTCTTCGATGTCGTTCTCCCGTGCGCCGTTAAATTGTTTCACCAAAACGCTCGAATGCGATCACGATCCACGTCCGGTACAGGAACATCCGGGTAGTCGTTATGCTCGACAAACCATTCCATCATCTGGTCTACCGAGACTGGCCCGTTCAGCATCGGATTTACTACTTCCAAGCAGTACTTAATAGCCTTTCTGCTAGGCGGATCTCCTGGCCCACCTATAGTGAGCCGCTCCCCCGCAGCTGCCTTCGCCGCCGCTCAGAGCGGTTCGTCGTCGTCCTCCTCATAGGTCTCGGCGCTGGTCCGCCGGAGAATGTCGCTAGCCCATGCCTGTGCCTACCTGCGCAGGTCAGTGATTTGCTCTTCTGAGAGCCCGTATTCGGCGAACGCCTGGTCGTCGCACCATTCGGCGCCATCAAGACGTGCCTTGAGCTCACTGGGGCTAAATTGCTCGTCCCAGGCGTGGCGGCGGCCGAGGGACTCTAGCTCGGTGTTCGAGCACAGTTGCGACGCGGCGTGGATGTCGATGAGATCGCGCGGTAGCCCTCTCCCCGCGAGAGCCCGAACCTTGGTGCCGATGACGTCATAGAGGGCGAGGACCGGGCCGCATGGCGTAACTGCCGGGGGCTGGTTGAATACTTCCTTCAGGATGTCTAGCTCGCACGGCTCGCCGGTAGCCGGATCGGTGGCCGTCATGCGAGCTGAGCGTGGGTCGACGCCGATGATGCACATGTCCCAGCCGCGCGCTGTTAGCCCGGCCACGACGACGGACGCGATGTCGTCCATCGGGATGGTGCTGTCGGTCGCTACGTCGATGTCACGGCTAAGCCGATCGACAAGCCGGTGCGCCTGGACCGCGTATCCCCCAGTGATGACAAGTGGCAAGCTTTGGATACAGAGGTGTGGTTCGTTACCGGGACTCCCTTGGGCGATGCGCTGGTGCGGGCTGCGTCGGAAGTAGTGGACAACCTTGCCGACCAGGCACGTGCCTATGCCGGAGGCTGACGGGAAGTACGTCTGCCGCTATAGCACTGGCAGGGTGAAGACAGCTACCTGGTGGCTTAGCGTCGGGGCGACCGGCCCTATACCGGTCACGGCACCCTCCGATACTCCGAGCGCCGTGATCTCGGGTGTCCGTCCCGTCCCGGGACCGGTGATACCGCCGACCTGCGTCTGAGCCCACGTGTTCTTGTCGGGTGCCAGCTTCCACACGACGACTCGCGATCGGCCAGGCGTACCGTACTGCCCGGCGGCGATCCATCCGTGCTGGCCGGCGGCAAGCGCGGTGACGACCGTGCCGGGCGCGGGCAGCCGAAGGCTCACTTGCTGCCAGGTGGCGCCGCCGTCAGGTGAGGACACCGCGAAGGCCGCGGTGCCGTCGCCCTGGCCGTCGGTGCCTCCGGTGGCAACCACCCGAGTTCCGATGACCGCTATCTGGTTGAGCTGGGCGTTGGCAGGGCCGGATAGGAAAATGGTCCGCCATGTGGTGCCGTCTGAGGTGACCCATGCCGCCGGCAGGCCGTTGTGCGAGCCCACGGAGACGAAGCCGTCTGCCAGCGCGGCGACCGCGAGGGTCTGGCTGGAGCCTTGGGTGCCGTTGATGTCATGTGCGCGTGTCCAGCTCGTCAGGTTTGCCGACCACCAGACGTCCGCCACGCAGCCGCCGCCAGGGACGGCCAGCTTGCCCATGATGATGTACCCACGGGGCCCGGCGGCGGCCGAGACGACGGTGATCTTACCCAGGCCTGCCGTGATGTTCCCTGCTGCTGGCTGCCACGTCGTGCCGTTAATCGATGTGAGGACCACGGGGCCGGGCACTCCGACAGCGAGCCATCCTGCGGAGCCGTGGGTCACGCTCGTCAGTGTCGCCGGAGTCGACCGTGCCGGCAGGTCGTCCGGCGAGGTGACCAGCGTCCAGGCCCCGCCGGGGTCCTGCCGCCAGATCGCTGGATAGCCATCGGCGCTGCCGACTGCGAGCCGCTGGCCTCCCGCTGAGGCGATGGCGTTGACCTCCAGTTTGGGCGCCCCTGGCAGCGCCGGCTGGTCCGCATACGCGGCGAACGATGTCATGGCCAGCGCGGGCGACGCGGCTTTAGCACTGCTGGAGTGCGGGGCAGGCCGGGATGTGCTGCCGGACAGGACGGTGAGCGGGATCGTGATGCCCGCCGCGGCGAGAACGATCACCGCCAGCGCGGCCAGTGCTAGGTAGCGGCCTCTGATGCCCAGCCAGCCGGTGTAAGTCCGTTCGCGCTGCATGTCTACCTACCTTTGCCGATACGGACAGTCACTAAGTCTTCACTTATCCGTATTTTGTCACACTTAGTGGTCGCTTGACTACTCATCGAACTGAACTGTTGTATGTGTCAGGTATAGAGACAAACGGGATCTTTGATGCGCTGTAGGGACGCTTTCTCGGGGATATCGACGCCGCCGAGGAAGCGGTCCAGGACGCGTTCACCGTGGCGGTCGCCAGGTGGCCGTCGGACGGCCAGCTGCCTAATCCCGGTGCGTGGATCGTCACGACCGCCGCAACCGGGCCGTCGACAGGCTGCGCCGCGAGTCGGTCCGTGACGAGCGGCACGCGCAAGCGCATCACCTGCACGGTGCCGCCGCTCAGGCCGCGGGGGACTATGCCCCAGCGCCGGAGGAGGACACCGTGCCCGATGACCGGCTGCGCCTGATCTTCACCTGCTGTCATCCGGCGCTGAACCAGCCCGCCCAGGTCGCGCTGACCCTGCGGCTGCTCGGCGGGCTCCAGACGCCGGAGATCGCGCGGGCATTCCTCGTTCCCGAAGCAACCATGGCCCAACGGATCGTCCGGGCCAAGCGCAAGATCAGGGACGCCCGTCTCCCCTATCGCGTGCCTGCGGAAGCCGAACTCCCTGCCCGCCTCAAGCCCGCCCTCGCCGTCGTGTACCTGATCTTCGCGGCGGCCTACGCTACCGCCCGCTCTCTCACCACGAACCCGGTCGAACAGGCCTTCCTCGACACCCAGCGCGCCACGCTCAGCCGACCAAATCCCGCACGAGAATGAGCAAGCCCGGCGAAATGAAGTACTCGCGATGAAGCATTGGAGCGCGCGAGGGAAGTTGGCCGAGGGACTCTAGCTCCAGTTGAGCCGATGGTAGTCGGATATGGGTGCGAGTCAGAACCGGCCGGACGACGTGCCTGGACTAGCATCATGTTCATGAGTGCGCGACCAGCAGAGCACGGCGACGATCACGACGTAATCCATCTCGGCGGCGAGACCGCCGTGGTCGTCCCCCTGCACGAGTACCGCATGCTGGCAGCCCTCAGGGAACGCGCCTCGGCGGACGAGATCGAGGAGGCGGAGATCGAGGCCGCCATCGCCGAGCACGAGGCGTGGAAAGCCGCTGGACGCCCCGGCAGCACCATCCCTCATGAGGCTGCGATGGCCGAACTGCTCGGCGGCGGCCAGTGATAGTCGTCTGGCGGCACGCCCGCGCTGACGTCAGCCCGCAGGTTCATGGCCGACCAGGCAGGAATGCGAGCCGTCAACCAGGCTATCGCGGCTTTAGCTGAGAACCCCGTCATGTCGCCACGGTGTACGGTCCTCGTATGGAGGTCGCTGAGCTGGCGCATCTGCGCCGGGCCCGGGACTTGCTGGATCGTGAGTACGCGCGGCCGCTGGACGTCCCGGCGATGGCGCGTGCCGCGCTGATGTCGCCTTCACTGTTCTCCCGCCGGTTCCGCGAGGCCTACGGCGATACACCGTACGGCTACTTGCAGGCTAGACGTGTGGAACGGGCGATGGCGCTGTTGCGCGGCGGCCGCATGTCCGTGACTGACGTGTGCATTGCCGTGGGATTCACCTCGCTCGGCTCGTTCAGCTCGACGTTTACGCGCCTTGTAGGCGAGCCGCCGTCCATCTACAAGGCGCGTGACCACTCGCGGCTCGCAACTGTTCCGCCGTGCATGACGCGCGCCTGGGCGCGCCCGGGGTGGATCGCGCAGCCATGCAGGATCGGAGAAGCGTTCCTGGCCGGCCGCGCGTAGGGTCGCTGACATGGCACTTTCTATTTCGCACACGCCCGTGTACTGCACTGACCTGGATGAGGCGCTCGCCTTCTACACCCAGCGGCTCGGCTTCGAGGTCCGCGATGACGTCCCGATGGGACCGGAGATGCGCTGGCTCACCGTCCATGCCCCCGGTGACCCTCACGACCTGCTGCTGGCGGCTGTGGACCACCACATCCCGGCGGCCGACAGGCAGGCGATGCGCGAGATCGTCGCCAAGGGCGACCTGGCGGTCTTCATCCAGGTTGACGACCTGGACAAGACCTTCGAGTCGCTGCGTGCCGCCGGGACGGAGATCCTCCAGGAGCCTGTCGACCAGCCCTACGGCGTCCGTGACGCCGCCGTCCGCGACCCCAGCGGCAACCACCTGCGGCTCAGCCAACCACTGGCGGCGCAGGGCTGAGGTTCGGGTACCTGCAAGCCCGACACGACGTAGTACCGGAAACGACATGGTGGCTGAGAGGGAACACAGGCTGAGGCACAGTTAGGCTGCGGTCACCACGGTGGCAGGTCGGACAGATCGCACATCAGTGCCTCTGCGTCGGTGCTGACTCACCGCCCACTACGGGCACCGGTCGGCGGGCGTTCACCCGAATGGAACAGTGCCGGCGGCGCTACGCTGGCGTATCGTGCCGGAGACGCGTCTGGACATGGCCCGGATCCGGGCGGCTCGCCGGGTCATCGACCCGGTCTTTCTCGACACTCCGCTGTACCGCTGCGAGACGCTGGAGCCCGGCCTCGGGTGCAAGGTGAGCATCAAGCTCGAAACGGCGAACCCGGTCCGCAGCTTCAAGGCCCGCGGTACCGAGGTCGTCGCGAGCCTGCTGGCCGGCACTGGGTCGCGAGCGGTGGTGTGCGCCAGCGCGGGCAACCTGGGCCAGGCCCTGGCCTGGTCCGGTCGCGGCCGAGGGCTCGACGTCACCGTCGTGGCATCGCGCTTTGCGCCTGCGGCCAAGCTTGATCGCATCCGTGCATTGGACGCCAGGCTGGAGCTGGTGGACGGCGACTTCGACATGGCTCGCGAGCGGGCGGCGGCCGTCGCGCGGTACGACGGCATCCGGCTGGTCGAAGACAGCCTGGACATCGAGACCTGCGAGGGCGCGGCGACCATCGGCCTGGAACTGACGGGCACTGTGCCGTCGTTCGACGCCGTCCTGATTGCTCTCGGCGGCGGGGCGCTGGCCACCGGTGTGGGTCATGTGGTGAAGGCCCGGGCGCCCGGAATCGAGGTGATCTGCATCCAGCCGCGGGGCGCACCGGCGATGACGTACTCGTGGCGCCAACGGCGCGTCGTCACGACCGACTCGACTAGCACCATCGCTGACGGCGTCGCCGGCCGGCGTCCCATCCCGGCCGTCCTGGACGACCTCCTCCTGGTCGCTGACGACGCCGTCCTGGTCCGGGAGGCGTCGATCATCGCCGGCATGCGGATGCTCCTCGACCACGCTGGCCTCGTCGTCGAACCGTCGGCTGCGCTCGGCATCGCGGCGATCCTCGAAGACCGTGACCGCTTCGCCGGCCGGCACGTAGTCACCATCGTGTGCGGCAGCAACGTCGACCTAGACGCCTATCACCGCTGGGTCGCCGCGGCTCCCATCCACAGGTCTTGACAATTGCTCACCGCGGCGTCCTCGTCGAACACGAGGAGGCGGCCGCAGCCCGGCACACGCCGAGACCGGCCTAGGGCGGGCTCGGCGCGACATTCACGACGCAGGGACGACGGCAGAACATGGACAACGGCACCCCGCGACGAGCTGCTCAGTCGCCTGGCCGAGGCGGCCGGATCGGTCATGATCGCGCACCCGACGCGGGTCGCTGTCGACGGACCGCCCCCGCCGGCAAACCAGCCGCGCGCAGTAAGCCCGGTCACGGAGCCGTCCGAGATCTGCTAGAAGCCCTCTCCGGGCTTGCTCCCCCGGGTGGCAGCCGCCACCGCCTGAAGACCGCCGTCGTCGACCTCTGTTCACCCTCCGTAACAGAGGTCAGGTGCCGACGTAGGCCGCGAGGTGCTCGCCGGTGAGGGTGGAGCGGGCGCGGACGAGGTCGGCTGGGGTGCCCTCGAACACGATCCGGCCGCCGTCGTGGCCGGCGCCGGGGCCGAGGTCGATGATCCAGTCGGCGTGCGCCATGACGGCCTGGTGGTGCTCGATGACGATGACCGACTTGCCGGAGTCGACGAGCCGGTCGAGCAGGCCGAGCAGCTGCTCGACGTCGGCGAGGTGGAGGCCGGTGGTCGGCTCGTCGAGGACGTAGACGCCGCCCTTCTCGGCCATGTGGGTGGCCAGCTTGAGCCGCTGCCGCTCGCCGCCGGACAGCGTGGTGAGCGGCTGGCCCAGGCTGAGGTAGCCGAGCCCGACGTCGGCGAGCCGCTCGAGGATGGCGTGCGCGGCCGGCGTGCGCGCCTCGCCAGCTCCGAAGAACTCCAGGGCCTCGGTCACCGGCATCGCGAGCACCTCGCTGATGTCGCGGCCGCCCAGGTGGTATTCCAGCACCGACGCCTCGAAGCGCTTCCCCTCGCACACCTCGCAGGTTGTGGCGACGCCGGCCATCATCGCCAGGTCGGTGTAGATGACGCCGGCGCCGTTGCAGTTGGGGCAGGCACCCTCGGAGTTGGCGCTGAACAGCGCCGGCTTGACGCCGTTGGCCTTCGCGAACGCCGTGCGGATCGGGTCGAGCAGCCCGGTGTACGTCGCCGGGTTGCTCCGTCGCGAGCCCCGGATCGGGGCCTGGTCGATCGACACCACATCCGCCCCCGCGGGCATCGACCCGTGCACGAGCGAGCTCTTGCCGGAGCCCGCCACGCCGGTGACGACGACCAGCACTCCGAGCGGGATGTCGACGTCGACGTCGCGCAGGTTGTGCGTTGACGCGCCGCGGATCTCCAGCGCGCCGTCGGGCGTCCGCACTTTCTCCTTGAGGCCAGCCCGGTCGCCAAGATGGCGGCCGGTGATGGTGCCGCTGGCCCGCAGCCCCTCGACGGTGCCCTCGAAGCAGACGGTGCCGCCCGCCGTACCGGCGCCGGGGCCGAGGTCGACGACGTGGTCGGCGATCACGATCGTCTCCGGCTCGTGCTCCACGACGAGTACCGTGTTGCCCTTGTCCCGCAGCCGCAGCAGCAGGTCGTTCATCCGCTGGACGTCATGGGGGTGCAGACCCGCGGTGGGCTCGTCGAAGACGTAGGTGACGTCGGTGAGCGGTGAGGAGCCGAGGTGGCGGATCATCTTGACGCGCTGCGCCTCGCCGCCCGACAGCGTGCCCGACGGCCGGTCGAGCGACAGGTAGCCCAGCCCGATCACCGCGAACGAGTCGAGGGTCTGCTGCAGCGTCGCGAGCAGCGGCGCCACCGACGGCTCGTCGAGGCCGCGGACCCATCCGGCCAGGTCGCTGATCTGCATCGTGCAGGCGTCGGCGATGCTGATTCCGTTGATCAAGGAGGACCGGGCCGCCTCGCTCAGCCGGGTGCCGCCGCACTCCAGGCACGTGGCGAAGGTGACCGCGCGGTCCACGAACGCACGGATGTGCGGCTGCATCGCCTCCTTGTCCTTGGACAGCATCGACCTCTGGATCCGCGGGATAAGCCCCTCGTAAGTCATATTGATGCCCGCGATCTTCATCCTGACCGGCTCATGGTGGAGGAAGTCGTGCAGTTCCCTCTTGGTGTACTTGCGGATCGGCTTGTCCGGATCGACGAAGCCCGACTCGCTGTAGAGCCGAGAGTTCCAGCCGCCCCCTGTGTAGCCGGGAACGGTGATCGCGCCCTCGGCGAGCGACTTGGAGTCGTCGAAGAGCTGGGTAAGGTCGATATCGGAGATCGTGCCCCGACCTTCGCAGCGCGGGCACATGCCGCCGGTGATGCTGAAGCTGCGCCGCTCCCTCACGGTCTTCCCGCTGCGCTCGAGCGTGACCGCACCCGCTCCGCTGATCGAGGCGACGTTGAAGGAGAACGCCTGGGGCGAGCCGATGTACGGCTGCCCGAGCCGGCTGAACAGGATGCGCAGCATCGCGTTGGCGTCGGTGGCGGTGCCGACCGTGGAGCGGGTGTGGGCGCCCATCCGCTGCTGGTCGACGATGATCGCGGTCGTCAGCCCTTCGAGCACGTCGACCTCGGGCCGCGCCAGCGTCGGCATGAAGCCCTGCACGAAGGCGCTGTAGGTCTCGTTGATCAGCCGCTGCGACTCCGCTGCGATCGTGTCGAACACCAGCGAGCTCTTGCCCGAGCCGGAGACGCCGGTGAACACCGTCAGCCGGCGCTTCGGGATCTCGACGCTGACGTCCTTGAGGTTGTTCTCGCGCGCGCCGTGCACGCGGATCAGATCGTGGCTGTCGGCAAGGTGCGGCGCGGGCGACTGAGTGTCGGTCCCCGTGGTCATGCTCCCGGGTCCTGAATCAGCCCGAGGACGTTGCCATCGGGGTCGGTGAAGGTGGCCACCAGGCGGCCGCCGGCGACGTCGCGCGGGGGCTCCTTCACGGTGGCACCGGCAGCGGTCACCTCGGCCAGCTTCGCCTCGATGTCCTGCACATGCCAGTAGGCCACCGGTGAGGTCATGCCCTGCTTCGCGCCGCCCGGCACCAGCCCGATCTGCTGGCCCGCGGCCTCGAAGCCGACGTAATAGGGCGAGTCCGCCTGCGGCTTGATGCCGAGCAGGGCGGTGTACACCGCCTTGGCCGCCTCCAGGTCGGACACGGGGTGCAGCACGGTCTGGATTCCCAGGGTGGAAGAGTCAGTCATGGTCACTCCTGAAGTCGTTGGTCACACGGTCATGTTAGGTGCGGCTCGGTGACCAGCGCTTCTCCATTCCTGATCGGTCTGCGATTCCTCGTATGCGAGCCGGAAGCAGCCGGTACCCGGCCGCCAGCGCCAGCACGAGCAGCCCGATCAGGACGTAGGCCACGCTGTGCATCAGCGCCTTCGTGGACAGGTCGAGCCAGTTCGCACCGGGCAAGTTCCGCGCCAGCCTGTCCCAGCCGATGACGGCGACCCCCATGATCCCGGCGTGGCCGAGGCCGGCGGCGGCCATGTTCCCGGCGCGGTAGGCGCGGTAAACGGCCAGCCCGGCCACCGGCAATGCCGGGATGGCGATGACCCAGTGGTGAGTCCAGGAGATCGGCGAGACGAGCAGCCCGGTAATTGCGCACAAGCTAAAGCCAAGCGCCTCGTCTCCGCGGCGTGCGGCGGCGGCCGCCAGCGCCAGCCCCGCCACTGCCACCACGGCGGCCAGCGGCACCCCTACCGGCAGGACGTCAGCGGTGTGCATCGTCCGGGCCAGGGCGCCGAGCAGGCTCTGGTTCTCCGGGTCCTGGATCTGGCTGACCCGCCCGGGGTTGGCGAACCGGCCTGCCCAGTACCAGACCGAACTGACCGGGAGCACGGCGAACCCGACCGCGACCGTCCCGGCGAACACGGCGGTGGCGGTGGCGGCGGCGCGGTAGCGGCGGGTGATGAGCAGGTAGGCCACGAAGATCGCCGGGGTGAGCTTGAGCCCCGCCGCCAGGCCGATCGCCGCGCCCTTGTGCCGCGACGTGTCCGGCCGGGTCAGGTCGTACAGCACCGCCAAGGCGACCAGGATGTCGACCTGGCCGTAACCCAGCGCGGTCCGGACCGGCTCGAGCCAGATCGCCACCACCGCGGCGGCCAGCGCCAGCGGCCACACCAGTGCCGCCGGCTCTCGCCTCGGCCGGGGCAGCCGCAGCGCCATGTACAGCGCCACCGGCAGGGCGACCGCGCTCGCGCCGGTCAGCACTGCCGCGGCGACACCCCACGGGACAGCGGCCAGGGCGGTGAACACGACCGCGGCGAACGGCGGATAGGTAAACGAGAGCCAGGCGAACCGCAGCTGGTACAGGTCGCGGCCGTGCAGGACGGCCGCGCCGCCCATCCGGTAGACGTGCAGGTCGACGAAGTTGGCCTGGCTCCGCGCGGCCAGCAGGCAGCACGCCGCGGCCGACGCCGCATAGGCCGCTCCCGCGGACCAGGTGAACAGGCCTCTTCGGACGCCCACCCCCGCAGTCTAGGTCCCGTAGAGCGCCGGGCACGTGATGGGCTGGGTTTGCCCTGCTCGACGGGAGAACTCCGGCCGATCACGACTTTACCTGACCGTCACCCCTGCGACGGCTTGGCCTTGCCGTATTCGTCGTGCCAGTTCCACCACCCGTACGGCGCGGTCTGAGGATAGCCGTCGGGTGAGTCCTCCCACTCCTCCTGGCGCCCGAGCGCCGTGATGTCGAGGTAACTCCAGGTGCCCCCCATCGGCTCGTCGCCGCGGTTGTTGATGAAGTAGGTCCGGAACACCCTGTCGCCATCGCGGAAGAACACGTTGGTGCCATGCCATTCGTCGACGCCGAAGTCGGCGTCGAACTCGTCGGTCATGGTGTACCAGGGCATCGTCCAGTCCATCCGCGCCTTCACCCGGGCGATGTCCGGCTGCGGCGCGCGGGAGGCGAACACGAGAGTGGTGTCACGCGCGTTCAGATGCGCCACGTGGGCGACCTGATCGGCGACCAGGGAACAGCCGATGCACGCGTGGTCGGGCCAGCCGTGCACGCCGGGCTCGAAGAACGCGCGATAGACGATCAGCTGGCGACGTCCCTCGAACAGGTCGAGCAGGCTCGCCATACCAGCGGGCCCGTCGAACTCGTAGTCCTTTTCCACCGCCAGCCACGGCATCCGCCGGCGCTCCGCGGCCAGCGCGTCCCGGGCCCGGGTCACCTCTTTCTCCTTCACGAGCAGCCGCTGGCGCGCTGCCTCCCACTCCTGCGGGGTGACGATCGGGGGTGTCTTCATTGTGATAGCTCCGTGATCAGCCATGATGTCCTCCGGCTTGGTCTAGTGAGATCGGGGTGGGCCCGGCGGCGCCCGGTCGAGGTGGTCCTTCAGGGCGCCGAGCGCGCCGTCCCAGTCGCGGGCCAGCGCGGCCAGGAACTGCTGCGCCACCTGCATCGGCGCGGAGCGCAGCCGGTACCGAACCCGGCGCCGCTCCCCCGGCTCGGCCGTCACCAGGCCCGCCTCGGCCAGCAGGGCCAGGTGCTTGGCGATCGCCTGCCGCGTGATCGGGAGCCGGTCGGCCAGGTCGGTGGCCGTGGCCGGCCCGCCCGAGGCCAGCGCGGCCAAGATGTCACGCCGGGTCGGGTCGGCCAGCGCGGTGAAGACCTGCGCAGCGACCGCCTCGACGTCCGGCAGCACCGGGGCAGCCGCCGCCTCGATGTCAGGCGGCATCGAGGTAGTCGACCAGCTCACCCAGCTCGCTGGCCCAGCCCTGGGTGTTGCCGTCGAACGCCTTGTGGTGTGCTTCGCCTGACAGCTGGGCGAACCCGCTCTCCACCACCGTCAGCCGCGTGCCCGCCCCGACCGGTTCGAGGGTGAACTCGACGTAGGTGCGGCGCGGATCGTCCTCGGGCAGGCCGTAGATGTGCCAGGTGAACCCGAACACCGTCGGCTCCTCCACCCGCTCCACGCGCATGTCGGCCGAGTCCCCGCTGGTCCACCTCATCCGGGCCAATCCCCCCGGACGCAGGTCGATCGTGGCCTCGTGGCCGAACCAGGCGGCCAGTCCTTCGGCCGTGGTCAGCGCCGTCCACACCTTGCGCGGCGGATGCGCGATTTCCACGGTCCGCTCGATGCGATCAGGAAAACCCATGACAGCCTCCCAGGAAGTAGCAACCATTTGATTGCCATCTTATAGCAACCGGGTGGTTGCGTCAACAACCGGGCCCGGGAGGTGCCGAGCCTGCAGCTGCGCCCTGGCTGTCCATGCGGTCGCTGGCCGGTGAGGCGACGGCTGCTGTCCATGCGGTCGCTGGCCGCTGAGGCGACGGCTGGCCGTCCGTGCGGTCGTTACCCGCCGAAGCTGGCGGATTCCCCGTTTCGTACGCATCCGAGGAAGGCACGCCACTCGTCCGGCGTGAACCGGAGGACGGGCCCTGTGCGGTCCCTGCTGTTGCGAACGCCGATCTCGCCGCCGGCCAGGCCCGCCACCTCGACGCAGTTGCCGTTGGCGTAGCTCAGAGAGCTCTTAATCCAGTAAGGACCTGAACTCGGCCGTTTTTGCGGACTACCGAGCGTAGTGCCCACGTTGCCCCTTCACTAGTTGGTGTCTTCCGGTGTGAACTAGTGGGGACGGTGAGCCGGAGGGGGGGTTCACGCTCACCGTCCCCACGCATCGCCCGCTGCGGCGGATTGATCGCCGTCAGGCTGCAGATCCGGCTGGAACGCGAGCGCGAAGTACATGGCCTTGCCCGCAGGAGTGCGGAAGGAGCCCCACGCGGTCGACAGGGCAGCGACCAGCACGAGGCCGCGACCGGCGGTCTGTGCTGATTCGTCCGCCGCCGTCGGCAGCGAGCAGGACGTGTCGTAGACATCAATGCGCAGATGACCATGGCCGCACCTGATGGCGAGCGTGATCGTCTCGCCATCCCCGTAGTTGATGGCATTGGTCACCAGGTCGCTGGTGAGCAGGATCGCGATATCGGGATCGACAGGGACCTTCCAGGCCCTCATGGCCGCCCGGACTTCGCTGCGCGCCTCGGCCGCCGCGGCTGGCTCCCTGGTCAGCCGGACGCGACGCTGGTGCAGTTCGGTCGGGCGGGTCGGTGCCATCGCGTCCATCCGCTTTCCTCATCTGACGTGCTCAATGCCGGTTGCACGGAAAATGCTGCTGCAACTTGCAGTGAAAGACATCGGTCAGCTGACGGATATTGAACGCGACGCGCGTCCGGGGGCCGCTCTCCAGCGCTGCCTTGGCCCCCGCTCGGAGAGGAACCGACCCAGGTTAACCCATCCCGCGCTGCGCAAACAGGCGGATCGGCCGGCCGGCGCAGCGTCAGTAATAGCCCTTGCTGCCGTCCAGGAGCTCGCGGATGGCGTCCATGTGGCCGGCGTGACGGGCGGTCTCTTCGATCATGTGGAGCATGATCCACCGCAGGCTGGCGGGGACGTCGCGGAAGTCCGGGTGCACGCCCACCTCGTCGAGCGGATGGGCCGCGACGATCTCGTTCGATGTCGCGCACTGCCGGGCGTACTCTTCCAGCAACTGCTCGAGCGGGATCCCGTCGACCATCATGTCGGCGTCCTGCGGCCCGTCCTCGAACGGGGGGCCCTCGGCCTTGCGGCCCAGGAAGACAACCTCGAACCACAGGAATTCCACCCAGCGCATGTGCGAGACCAGTCCGGCCATCGTCATGTTCGGCGAGGTCGGCAGGACGCTCCGGTGAGCATCGGCGCCGGGCAATCCCTCGCATTTCCACTGGATGATCGCACGCTGCAAGTCCAGCCAGCCGGTGAGCTGTGCCCGCTCGTCCGCGCTGTACGCGGGGCGCTTACGCGGCGTTGTCATCTACCGCCACCGGCCGAGCTGCTCGCGAGCGCGGGCGACGGCGGCCGCGACCTGGCCGCGGTCGGACTCCAGGCTCAGCAGCGCATCGCCGGGGAACGACACGTACATCTCGGCGTCTTCGGTGTCGTGCTCGTAGACGCTGACGTGGACTTCGCAGAGCAGCTGGCCGCGCTCGGCCTCCCGGCGCTCGACCTCGGCCCGCACCTCGGGCGTCAGGTGATCCTTGCCGCCGGGACCGTTGGTGTAACTGATCCATCCGCTAGGTGTCTCCATATCCCCATCCCATCACTCCCCGCAGATCCGCGGCACCCGCCGCCGACCTTACGCTTCGTGGCAGATCCGGGGTATTTTGTCCATTGATGCCGTCTACCTCGTCGATCCCCAGGCCGACGGGTGCGGAGCGGCCGCCTTGACCGACGGGGTAGACGTCCCGGCCGAGACGGAGGCGGGGGCCGCAGGATCCGCACCGCCGGATCAGCACCTGACGCCGGCACGCGCTCCACGCCGGTACCGGGTGCGGCGGAGCGTGCTCACCGCCCTGGCCATCGCCGTCCTGGTCGGCGTCATCGTGGTGGAACGGCACACGCTGGCCGAGTCACTGCACGTGCTGGCCCACCTGAACTGGGCCTGGTTCGTGCTGGCCCTGGCGTCGGAGGCGGTCTCGCTGTCGAGCTTCGGGCTCAGCAGGAAGCTGCTGCTGCAGGTCAACGGCCGCCCGGCTAGTTTCACCTCGGTGATGGCGATCACCTACGCCGCGAACGCGCTGTCCATCTCGGTACCGTTCGCCGGGGCCGAACTAGCGATGGTCTTCTCCTACCGGCAGTTCCGCAGGCACGGCGTGGACGCCGCGACGACCGGGTGGATGCTGGCCGTCTCGGCGATATTCTCCACCTCCGCACTCGCCTTGCTGCTGGTCGTCGGCGCGCTAGCCGGCAACGCGTCGCTGGCCAGCGCGGCCGGGTTCCTCGGAGCGTTCGTCTTCATCGTCCCGGGTGCGGCCGTGCTGCTCGCGCTGCGCTACGAGAATGTGCGGCGGCTGCTGCGCAAGCTCATCGCCTGGCTGGTCGGCCTGTCCAGGAGCATTCTCGGCGTGCCCGCCGGCGGCGTCGACGGCCTGGATGAGTTCCTGGACCGGGTCGCGAGCCTGCGGCTGTCGTGGCCGAGGTACACCGAGGTGTTCGGTCTCGCGGTGCTGAACTGGGTCGCGGACTGCGGGGCGCTGGCCTGCGCGATCCGGGCCACCGGCCAGTCCGTGCCCTGGCACAGCCTGCTGCTCGTCTACGGGGCCGGGGCCGCGGTCGGCAGCACCGGAATTACACCGGGGGGATTCGCCCTGGTCGAGCTGGCGCTGACGGCCGCGCTGACCGCCGCCGGGCTGCACAGATCACCGGCGCTGGCGGCCGTGCTCGCCTACCGCCTGGTCAACTTCTGGCTTATCCTCATCGGCGGATGGATCTTGATGGCAGTGCTGGCCCACCGCCGGATCGCGCCGGATCCCGGCGGGTTAGATGAGCACGCCCGCCGACACGGTTACGCTGGCCGACCTGGAGAACGATCCGCACCCGGTGCTGGCCCGGCTCAGGACAGCGGCACCAGTGTGCTGGGTCCCGGTCCTCGGTGCCTGGCTTGTCACCGGGTATCAGCTGGCCGTCGACGTGCTGCGTGATACCCGGACGTTCACGGTCGACGACCCTCGGTTCTCCACGGCCAAGGTGGTCGGCCCGAGCATGCTCTCGCTGGACGGCGCGCAGCACGCCCGCCATCGCGGCCCGTTCAACCGGCCCTTCCGGCACGACGAGATTCACGCGCGGCTGGCCTCGTTCACCCGGGCCGAGGCCGCTCGCCTGGTATCGGCCATCCGGCCGCGCGGTGAGGCAGAACTCCGCCGCGCCGTCGCCGGTCCGCTCGCGGTCGCCGTCATGGCCGAGGCGCTCGGTCTCGGAGACACCGACCCCGCGAGGATCCTCGCCTGGTACGACGGGATCGTGGCCGCCGTCCAGGCCGAGGCCGCGGCCAACGCGCCGCCGGACGCCGATGCCCCCGGTACCGCGGCCCGGCCCGAGCGCACGGAGGATGCCGCGGGCACGGCGGCATTCACCGAGCTGGCGGCCAGCCTGCGCGAGGTCATCGCGCTGCCAGGGGGGACCTCGCTGCTGGCCGAGGTGACCGGGCCGCTGACCGAGGCCGAGGCGATCTCGAACGCGGCGGTCCTGATGTTCGGCGGCATCGAGACGACCGAGGGCATGATCGCCAACGCGGCCTGGCATCTCCTGTCTCACCCGGACGAGCTCGGCCTGGTCCTCGGCGACCGCGACCTGGTACCCGCGGCGATCGAGGAATCGCTCCGGCTCGAGCCCGCCGCGGCGGTCGTCGACCGGTACGCGACCCGCGAGATCCGGCTCCGCGGCACCCGCATCCGGGCCGGCGATCAGGTGACGGTATCCATCGCAGCGGCGAACCGGGACCCGGCGGTCTTCCCCGATCCCGGCAGGTTCGACGTCCGCCGCCCGAACGCCGCACGGCACCTGGCCTTCGCCCACGGCCCGCATTTCTGCCTGGGTGCCTACCTGGCCCGCCTGGAGGCCCGGATAGCGATAGAGACGCTGCTGGACCTGCTCCCCCGCCTTCGCCTGGACCCGCGTTACCCCAGCGCGCCGTACGGCCTGGTCTTCCGGAAGCCACCGGATCTACGGGTGCGCTGGGACCTGCACTGACGGCTAGGATCTGGGTAACCCCCAGGAGGCACGATGTCTGAGCAGGATTCGAGCCAGCCGGAGCAAGATACCGAGGAGGCCGCTGACTTCGCCAGGGAGTTCGACGAGCGGTTTCATCGGCACCGGCAGGAGCACCGCGGCGAGATAGACCGTCTCGACCAGGACCAGCTGGCCCGCCTGACCGAAGAGGAGCGCGTCGCGGCCGGCGTGGACGACTATGACCCGGACGAGGTGCCGCCGGCCACCGACACGCCGCCGCAGACCGACGTCACCCAGGGCGAGGAGTACCAGGAGGCGCGGGCCGAGTTCACCCGGGAGTACGAGAAGGGCGAGCTCTACCCGATCGACGAGGAGCACCCGTTCCCGCCCACCCGGTACGAGTGACGGCCCGGGCCCCAGGGTAGCTAGCCGTGCGCGGCTAGCGCGACGCTGGCTTCGGCGGTGTAGGCCAGGAAGGTCAGGGACTCCTGGAAGTACAGCTCCACGTACTCGGCGCTGTGGGACAGGTAGCCGATCGACAGGTCCTGGCCGAGGCGCAGCTCGTAGTCACCGCCCCGGGCGGACAGCAGGAACGCGCCGTCGATGGCGGGCGCCCAGATGATGTCGCCGTCCACCACCCGGGTCAGGTGCTCGCGGATGGGATAGCCGTAGTCGGAGGTCTCGCTCACCGCCGTGTAGGCGGCGGCGGAAAGGACCAGCGAGAACGGGCCGCCCACCCCGGCCAGCCGGAGCGCGCTCACCGCCTGGCTGATCACCGTCGGGTACTCGCGGGCCTCGGCCGGCAGCGTGAACCCCGGGTTGGACGAGCTGTTCCTGATCCCGCCGATCCCGGCGGCCGGGTAGCCCTCGAAGACGGCCCGGTCCTCGGCGAAGGCGATCTGCCGGGCCGCGTCCTTGACCGGCTGCCAGTCGGAGTCCTGCGCGCCGCGCTCCACGTCGTCCACGTCCTGCCTGCTCACCGTGAACGGCACCCGGAGCTGAACGAGCTGCTGAGACGAGCGCAGCCAGGCGGTGATCCCGCCGGTCTCGCCGGGCGGGTCGATCTCGGCCAGGTGACCGGTGCCCACGCTGGCCAGCGCGGGACCGCCGGGCTCCTGGACGTCGACGACCCGGCGGGCGGCCACGTGCTGCTGGAACGTCCGGCGGGCCTCGGCCTCGATGCTGGCCCAGGCGGCATCGGAGACCGGAGCGAGCTCGCGGTGCAGGTTGTTCATGAGTCCGTGCTCCTTTTCAGGCTGCCGATGTTCAAACTGCCGATGTTCAAGCTGGCACTGTTCGGGTCAACGCCGGCCTCGGAACCGGCGCCCGCCGCGCCGGCTTCCGGGACGGCACCGGGCGGATCGGGAAGGCTGTCGAGGAAGTCGGCCGACGGCGCGAAGAACAGGCAGCCGGTCACGGCCGTGGAGAAGTCCAGGATGCGGTCGGTGTTGCCCGGCGGGTTGCCGATGAACATGTTGGTCAGCATCTGCTCGGTCACGGCGGGCGTGGCCGCGTACGCGATGTAGTACGTGCCGAACTCGCCGCGGCTCAGGTCGCCGAAGGGCATGTTGGCCCGCAGGATCTGCCGCTGCGTGCCGTCGGGGTCGAAGATGGTGTTGAGCGCGACGTGCGAGTTGACCGGCTTGACCGCGTCGGGCATCTCGATGTCGGACAGCTTGGACCGGCCGATCACCCGCTCCTGGTCCTCGGTGGACAGCGCGTTCCAGGCGTCCATATCGTGCAGGTACTTCTGCACGATGACGTAGCTGCCGCCGGCGAACCCGGGATCTTCCGCGCCGACCAGCGCGGCCGTCCCGGCCGCGGCGCCGACCGGGTTCTCGGTGCCGTCGACGAAGCCGAGCAGGTCGCGCTCGTCGAAGTACCGGAAGCCGTGCACCTCGTCGGCCACCGTCACCGCCCCGGCCAGGCGGCTCATGACCTGGCTCGCGAACTCGAAGCACAGGTCCATCCGCTCGTGCCTGATGTGCAGGAGCAGGTCGCCGGGCGTGGACACCGCGTGGTGCCGGGGGCCGGTCAGCTCGCGCAACGGATGCAGCTCGGCCGGGCGCGGGCCGGCGAACAAGCGGTCCCAGGCCTGCGAGCCCACCGCGGCGATGCTGGCGAGCGAGGGGCTCGGGGCGCGGAAGCCCACGGCCCGCTCCAGGGCCGTCCAGTCGCTCAGAAGGTCCCGGCAGGCCGTCTCGCCTCCGGGGTTGATCGTCAGCACCAGGAAGATCGCGGCCGCGGTGAGCGGGACCAGCACCGGCTGCGAGGTGGGCGGGACTTCTGACGAGTCGGGCACGGGACCGTCCTTTCCCCGAGTTATCTTAGGGGTGCGCGAGGTTGGCGTGACCGCACGCACCCAGTACCGTTCGGAAAAAAGGTCTTCAAATCACATCCAGCCGCGGCGGCGGAACATGATGAGCAGGCCCACGGCGGCTATTATCTCGGTGCCGACCCCCAGCCCCAGGAAGACCCCCAGGGATCCCAGCCTGCAGCAGGTGTCCTTGCACGCGTCTATCGTGCCAAAGCCGGGTGACCGGCCGTCGTTAGACTGGGCGACCATGAGCACCGAGGCCCCCGCCGAGCCGCCCGCCGAGCCACCGCTGGCCAAGCAGGTCCCGTACGAGCGCACCTTCCACGGCGATACGGTCACCGACGAGTACGCCTGGATCGCCGACAAGGACGACCCGGACACGATCGGCTACCTGACCGCCGAGAACGCCTACACCGAGGCGGCCACCGCGGGGCTAGGTCCGCTGCGCGACCGTATTTTCGCCGAAATCAAGGCCCGGACGCAGGAGAGCGACCTGTCGGTCCCGGTGCGCAAGGGCGGCTGGTGGCAGTACAGCCGGACGGTGCAGGGCCAGCAGTACGCGGTGCACTGCCGCCGCGCGGTCCGGCCGGGCGAGGTCATCCCGCCGATGGCCGAGGACGGCCAGCCGCTGGACGGGGAAGAAGTGCTGCTGGACGGCAACGAGATCGCCGCCGGGAAGGGCTTCTTCGCGCTCGGCGCGTACCGGCCGACCCTGGACTGGCGGCTGCTGGCCTACTCCACCGACTTCACCGGCGACGAGCGGTTCACCATCCGGGTCAAGGACCTAGCCACCGGCGCCATCCTGCCCGACGAGATCCCCGGCGCCTACTACGGGTGCGCCTGGTCCGCGGACGGCTCGACGCTGTTCTACCTCACCGTCGATGACGCCTGGCGGGCCAACCGGGTGTGGCGGCACAAGATCGGCACCCCGGCCAGCCAGGACGCGGTCGTCTTCGAGGAGAACGACGAGCGCTTCCACGTGGGCCTGGGCCAGACCCGCAGCGAACGCTACCTGATGATCAGGTCGGCCAGCGTGCTGACCAGCGAGATGTGGCTGCTGGACGCGGGCGATCCGGACGGCGAGTTCACCGTGGTGGTGCCGCGCCGCCAGGGCGTGGACTACGACGTCGACCATCAAGGGGACCGGCTGCTCATCCTGCACAACGACGGCGCGGAGAACTTCGAGATCGCGACCGCGCCGCTGGACAGCCCGGCGGACTGGACCCCGCTGGTCGCGCACCGGGCCGACACCCGCCTGCTGAGCGTGGCCGCGTTCGCGGACTTCACCGTGGTCTACCTCCGCCGTGACGGGCTGACCGGGCTGCGGATCCTCGGTAACAACGGGGATCGGGACCTTCACTTCGCCGAGCCCATCTACCGGGTCGGTCCCGGCCCGAACCCCGAGTACGAATCGGACAGGTTCCGCTTGTCGTACACCTCGCTGGTCACCCCGGGCTCGATCTACGACTGCGACATGGCTACCGGCGAGCTGACCCTGCTCAAGCGCCAGCCGGTGCTGCCGTCGCCGTCCGGCGAGCCCTACCGGCCCGAGGATTACGAGCAGCACCGGGAGTGGGCGGTGGCGCCCGACGGCACACGGGTGCCGATCTCGCTGGTGAGCCGGGCCGGCACGCCGCGCGACGGCAGCGCGCCCTGCCTGCTGGCCGGCTACGGCAGCTACGAGATATCGCGGGACCCGAGCTTCTCCATCCCCGCGCTGTCGCTGCTTGACCGGGGTTTCGTGTACGCCATCGCGCACGTCAGGGGCGGCGGCGAGATGGGCCGGTCCTGGTACACCGACGGGAAGCTGCTGCACAAGAAGAACACCTTCACCGATTTCATCGCGTGCGCGCGGCACCTGGAGCGGACGGGCTGGACGTCCGCGTCCCGGCTGATCGCCCGGGGCGGCTCGGCAGGCGGGCTGCTGATGGGGGCCGTGGCGAACATGTCGCCGGAGACGTTCGGCGGCATCGTGGCGCAGGTGCCGTTCGTCGACGCACTGAACACGATCCTGGACCCGTCGCTGCCGCTGACCGTGACCGAGTGGGAGGAGTGGGGCGACCCGCTGCACGACCCGCAGGTCTACGCGTACATGAAGTCCTACACGCCGTACGAGAACGTCACCGGGCAGGCCTACCCGCCGATCTTCGCGCTGGGCGGGCTGAACGACACCCGGGTCAGGTATCACGAGCCGGCCAAGTGGATCGCGCGGCTGCGCGCGGTGGCCAAGGGCGGCCCGTTCCTGCTCAAGATCGAGATGGAGGCCGGCCATGGCGGCCGCAGCGGCCGCTACGACGCGTGGCGGGAGGAAGCCCTGGTCCTGGCCTGGGTCGTGCGGACTGCTACAGCTGGAACAGGACGCTGACCGACTCGCCGTCGTGGATGCGGCTGATCGCCTCGGCCAGCGCGGGGGCGACCGACAGCACGTGCAGCTTGGGGTGGTCGAGGGGGACGGGCGCCGTGTTGGTGCACACCACCTCGGTCACGTCGGCGGCGGCCAGCTTGTCCAGCGCGTTGTCCGCGAACAGGCCGTGCGTGCAGGCCACCGCCACCGAGCGCGCTCCCTGCTCGCGCAGCCGGGCGAGCAGCTCGAACACGGTGGTGCCGCGGGAGATCTCGTCGTCAAGGACGATCGCGTCCCGGCCGGCCACGTCGCCGATGATGGCGGTGATCCGGACCTCGGTGTCGCTGAACCGTTCCTTCGCGCCCGCCGCGACCGGCACGCCCAGCCTGCGGGCGAAGTCCGCGGCGCTCTTGGCGTAGCCGAGGTCCGGCGCGACCACCACGGCGCGGGACAGGTCCCGGCCGCGGAAGTGCCTGGCGAGCTCGCGCAGCGCGTGCAGGTGATCGACCGGTACCGAGAAGAAGCCGTGCACCTGCGGCGAGTGCAGGTTCAGCGTGAGCACCCGGTTGACGCCCGCGGTGACGAGCAGGTCGGCGACCAGGCGGGCGCCGATGGAGATCCTCGGCTTGTCCTTCTTGTCCGACCTGGCGTAGGCGTAGTGCGGGATCACCGCGGTCACCCGCGCGGCCGACGCGCCCCGGGCCGCGTCGGTCATCAGCAGCAGCTCGACCAGGTGCTCCTGCACCGGCTTGACCAGCGGCTGGATGATGAACACGTCCCGCTCCCTGCAGTTGGCCTGCAGCTGGACCTCAAGGCAGTCGTTGGCGAACCGCTCGAGCTGTACCGGCTGCTGCGGCACCTGAAGGAAGGCGCAGATCTCGGCGGTCAGCGCGGGGTGAGCGGTCCCGCCGAACACGGCGATCTCACGCACTCTTGGCTACCTCTGACTCTTTGAGCTCTGACTCTTTGAGCTCTGACTCTTTGAGCTCTGACTCTTTGAGCGGCGGCAGGTCGAGCAGCTTCCTGATATCGGCCTGGACCGCCTCCGGGGCGGGCCGCGCGTCGACGGTGATGACGTACTCCTTGCGCCGGAACAGGTCGAGCACGGGGTTGGTCTTCTCGTGGTAGGTCCGCAGCCGGACCGCCAGCGCCTCCTCGGTGTCATCCTCCCTGGTGACCAGCTCTCCCCCGCACGCGTCGCATTTCCCCGGCACCGCCGGGGTGCTGTCGATCAGGTTGTAGTTGATGCCGCAGCCCGCGCACATCCTGCGGTTGAGCACCCGGTGGCGGACCTCGCTGTCCGGGAGGTCGAGCACGATGACCGCGTCGATGTCGTAGCTCTCCAGGAAGAACTCGGCCTGCCGGCAGTTCCGCGGGAACCCGTCGATGATGAACCCGAAGTTCCAGTCGTGTTCGGTGAGCCGGGACCTGACCACCGATTCGACCAGGTCGTCCCCGACCAGTTCCCCCGCGGCCATGACCCGCCGGACCTGTGCGCCCATCTTGGTGTGGTTCTGCACGTTCCAGCGGAAGATGTCCCCCACGCTGATGTGAACGAGGTCCAGGTCGGCCGCCAGCAGCTGGCTCTGGGTGCCCTTGCCGCTGCCCTGCACGCCCATGATCACGTACTTGCGCATGCCATCAGCCTGGCACACGGGCGATTACGACGAGAGGCGGAGGCCGAGCTTGCGCTCGCAAGCGCGCCGCATCGGCTTGCTGACCAGGTGCCGCAGCTGGGGCCAGTCGTCGCGCAGCCGGTGCGGGTTGACGAAGCGGGCCAGGTCGTTCGGCCTGCCCTGGCTGAGCACGATGCTGTACAGCTGAAGCCGGGGCTTCTCGGCGGCCACGTCGAACTCGCGCAGCCCGTGCCAGCTCAGGTGGACCGGCAGGACCACGACCCCCTGCCAGGGCCCGTGCAGGTCATCGATCCGGGCAGGCAGCCGCCCGGCCTGACCGGACAAGGCGGTGAACAGACCCATGGGAGAATTATGTTATGGCGGCGCTACCCTCAATGCATGGACGACGCCACGCCCGCTCCGGCGGCCCGCCCCGGTGAGGCGGCCGGCCCGGTGTGGCGGTTCCTGCTCACGCCGCGCTGGCTGGGGTGGCACCTGCTCATGGTGGTCTGCTTCTGGGGCATGCTCTGGCTCGGTGACTGGCAGCTGCACCGCGCGCTGGCCGGCAACGGGCTGAGCTGGGCGTACACGTTCGAATGGCCGCTGTTCGCCGGCTTCGCCGTGGTGTTCTGGGCCAAGACGATCCGGGATGAGTTCCGGATCAAGCGCGGCGAGGTGGCCGTGCCCGACCACAGCCGGGTGGATTTTCCCGTCGGCGTCGAGCGCGTCGGATCCGTCCAGGCCGGCACGGCCGGGCGCGACGAGGACGACGACCCCGAGCTCAGCGCCTACAACGCGTACCTGGCACGGCTGAACGCCGAGGTCAAGCGGCACGGCCGGTGGCACGGCCTGCGAAGCTTAGGTATCAAGACGACCGGGAGAATGTGTTGAGAACAGCGGTGCTCCGGTACCGGGTTATGGCTTACGTGACCGGTGTGGTGCTGATGGTCTTGTGCTTCGTCGGCATCCCGCTGCAGGTGGCCGGCCATCCGGCCGTGGCCAACAACGTGGGCGTGGTACACGGCATCTTGTACATCATCTACCTGGTGTGCGCCTGGCTCCTGGCCCGGCAGCTGCGGCTGGCGAACAAGCCGACCGTGATCATGCTGCTGGCCGGCACGATCCCGATCATGACGTTCATCGTCGAGCGCTGGGTCACCCGCCGGTTCATCGACCCCGCGCTGGCCGCCCAGGCCGAGCCCGCGCAGACCGTCAGCCCTTGAGCGATCATTACTTTTCCGCTCGGCCCCGGGCGCCGCACCGGCCCGGCCAGGTGCGGGTCGTGCTGCCCGACGTCTACCTGGAGCTGGCCACCGACGCCGGGGTCTTCTCCCCCGGCCGGCTCGACCCGGGCACCCGGCTGCTGCTGGATTCCTCCCCCGTCCCGCCGCCCGCGGGCGACGTGCTCGACCTGGGCTGCGGCTACGGCCCGATCGCCTGCGTCCTGGCCGCCCGGTCGCCCGGCGCCGCTGTCTGGGCCGTCGACGTCAACGAGCGGGCCCTCGAACTGTGCGCGCGGAACGCGGCCGCCGCGGGCCTGCCGAACGTACGCACGCTGACCCCCGACGACCCGTCCGTGCCCGCCCGGCTGGCCGGGATCTGGTCCAACCCGCCGGTCCGCATCGGCAAGCCCGCGCTGCACGAGCTGCTCGGCTCGTGGCTGCGCCGCCTCGAGCCTTCGGGTTCTGCGTACCTCGTGGCGAGCCGCAACCTGGGGGCCGACTCGCTGCACCGCTGGCTGGCCGGGCAGGGCTGGCCCGTGACGCGGCTGGCCGCACGGAGCGGTTACCGCCTGCTCCAGGTGAATTATTCGGCCGAACGGTCCGGGGTGACCCCCCGTGACTAATCCTGCGAGCGGCACACCGCGCCAGCTACGACCCACCGACGTCAAGCGGCTGAACCGTGAGTGGCGCCGGGCCAGCCAGGCGCGCCTGGCCGTGCTGCTGGACTCGGTCGGCCAGCCGTTCAACGTCGGCTCCATCGTCCGCTCCGCCGCCGCCTTCGCGGCCGAGCACCTGTGGCTGTGCGGCAGCACCGCGCCGCTGTCTCACCCGGGCGTGGCCAAGACGGCGCTCGGCACCCAGCGGCTCATCGCGGCCACGGTCGAGCCGAGCCCGGTCGCCGCGGCCAAGGCGGCGACGGACATGGGCCTGCGGGTGGTCGCCATCGAGCTGGCCTCGGGCGCCCTCCCGCTGCACGAGGCGCCGCTGGACGGCGACGTGTGCCTGGCCGTCGGCAACGAGGATCACGGCTGCTCGGCGGGGCTGCTCGCGGTGGCCGACGCGGTCGCGTACATTCCCCAGCCCGGCCGGGTGGGGTCGCTCAACGTGGCGGTGGCCGCGGCCATCGCGCTGGCCGAGGCCCGCCGCCGCGAGTGGGCGGATCCTGGGCCTAGCGCGCCCTGACGGGGCAGATCCCGCCTCTAGCGGGCCCTGGCCTCGAGTCTGGCGTCCTCTGACCCGATAGCTGCCCGACATCCGCAGTTCACCAGGTCAGCGCCTGCAGCGGGCATACTAGCGATCGTGCGAGTACCGTTCCTTGATCACCCGCGGCCCATCGCCTTCGCGCACCGGGGCGGCGCGGCTCATGCGCCGGAGAACTCGTGGACCGCGTTCGAGTACGCGATCAAGCTGGGGTACGCGTACCTGGAGACCGACGCCCGCGCGACCTCGGACGGGAAGCTCGTGGCATTCCACGACCGCAGGCTGGACCGGGTGACCGACGCGTCCGGCCCGATCAACGCGCGGCCGTACCGTGATGTCGCCGCCCTGCGAGTCGCGGGCTCCGAACCGATACCGCTCATCGAGGATCTGCTCGGCGCCTGGCCGGACGCGCGCCTCAACATCGACCTGAAGGACGCGCCGGGGATTTCCCTGCTGCCCGGCGTGCTGCGCCGCACCGGCGCGTGGGACCGGGTCTGCGTGACCTCGTTCTCCGGCAGCAGGCTCCGTGCCGCACGCGGGCTGCTCGACCAGCGGGTATGCATGGCGACCTCGCCAGCCGCGATCGCCGCCATCCGCTGCAACATAGGCACTACCCCGCGCCGGCTGCTGGCCGACCACCTGTCGCGGTCGGCCGTGAGCTGCGCCCAGGTGCCTGGGATGGTAGCCACCGCCGCGTTCGTGCGCCGTGCCCATGCGCTCGGCCTTGAGGTCCACGTCTGGACCATCAACGACCGGGCCGAGATGGTCCGCTTCCTGGATCTCGGCGCCGACGGCATCATGACCGATGACATCGCCACGCTTCGCGATGTGCTCATCGAGCGCGGTCAATGGCACCCGCGAGTTGGCAGCGACGCGCCCTAAGGGGCCGATAGCTGCGATCTTTCGCAGAAACACGATTGGGTAACGCCCGGAGCGGGAATCTTGTCCGGGTATTCGGTGTTGCCAAGGAAGATCCGTTGACCGCCTGGGAGGCAGCAAGCATGGCCGAACGCGCACTTCGCGGCACCCGGCTCGGTGCGACGAGCTACGAAAACGACAGGAACACCGACCTGGCACCCCGTCAGGACGTCGCTTTCGACTGCCCGAACGGGCACCATTTTAGCGTGCCTTTCGCCGCCGAAGCGGAACTTCCTGCGACCTGGGAGTGTCGTGTCTGTGGTTCGGTCGCCATCGCAGCCACCGGGGAGTCTCCGTCCCCGAAGAAGGCCAAGCCGCCGCGCAGCCACTGGGACATGCTCATGGAGCGACGGACGGTCGAGGATCTCGAGGCGGTACTGGCCGAGCGGCTGGAGGTCATCAGGGAGCGCCGCTCCAGCGAGCGCGGCGATGACCTGGGCGCGAGCCGTGCCCACCGCAGGAGCGCCTGAGGTTACCCGCGTTTGTCAGCGGTCCGGCGCGACCTGAGCTGACGGAGCCTGCGCGCGGTGCCCCACTGCGCGACCCGCCAGAACGCCTCCAGGATGATGTTGTTGCTCATCTTGCTGGCGCCGTGCTCCCGTTCCACGAACGTGATCGGCACCTCGACGATCCTCAGGCCCGCGTCGGCGACGCGGAGCGTCAGGTCGATCTGGAAGCAGTACCCGGTCGACTGGACCTGGTCCAGGCTGATGGTCCGCAGGGTGTCGGCCCGGTAGGCGCGGAACCCGGCCGTCGCGTCGCGGACGGCCAGGCCGAGCATGAGCCGGGTGTAGATGTTGGCCCCGCGGGAGAGCACCTCGCGGGACTTGGGCCAGTTCACCACCTTGCCGCCGGGCATCCACCGGGACCCGATGGCCAGGTCCGCGTGGGCCAGGGCACCGACCAGGCTCGGCAAATGCTCCGGCTGGTGCGAGCCGTCCGCGTCCATCTCCACGATCACGTCGTAGCCGCGTCCGAGCGCCCAGCCGAACCCGGCGATGTAGGCCTTGCCCAGGCCCGACTTCTCGGTCCTGTGCATGACCTGCACGTGCGGATCGGCCTCGGCCAGCTTGTCGGCGATGTCACCGGTGCCGTCCGGGCTGTTGTCGTCCACCACCAGCAGGTCGGCCTCGGGCAGCGCCGCCCGGACCCGGCCCGCGACCGGTTCCAGGTTCTGCCGCTCGTTGTAGGTGGGCATGATGATGACGGTCCGTTGCGGCCCCGATGGCTGCGGCCCCGATTGTTGCGGCCCCGATTGTTGCGGCGCTGCTGGCTGCGGCCCTGATGGTTGCGGCTCAGTCACTACCTCTGCCTATCGCTGCGTGAGTTAACAGGCGGTGTCATGGCGGTGGACGCCATGATATCCGCGTATTAGCGTTCCCCAGACGAGGCAACACGGGCCCCCGTGCATCCCGCCATAGTGGACCACCGCAAGGGAAAAGGACCCGGGCAGCGCCTTCGGACCGGAGTCCGTCCCGTTGGCAACGGGCTCGGTCTCCGTTGTCTACTGGGTGCCCGGGCCCTTTCCACGCCCAACCCCCCGTCCAGCCGGACGAGCTCCGCAGACCCTTGGGCCCTTGGCTGAAGACCTGCTGGTCCGGCTAGCGAGCCCGGTGCTGGACTGTGCAGCAACTTACCCCTGATCCCGTCGATGTCAACCACGAACCCTTTGACAGCCGGACCGCGTATCCCCGTCCGCCCTCGTCTGTCGCTTTTGTCCAGCGCGAGCGAAATTTTCTCCGGGGCCAGGAAAAATATGGCCCCGTTGCCCTCTTGCATGCGACGCTTTCGGGGTATGGATCACCCCACTTGGCGTCACGTGATCCTCTCCGCCCCTGCTTCAGCGGCCGACGCCGCAGCCCCCCTCTGGAGGTGATGCGAATGGATGGTAGCGCCGACCGGTTCCTCGATCTGATCCACCAACTCGAGGACTTCACCCGCTCGATTACCCCCGACCAGGCCCATACCGAGTTCGACGAGACGACCCTCCAGCTTTTCTGGATGCGGTGGCCGCAACTGTCGGCGTGGGCGGGGTCGCTGTGGCGGATGCTCTCCGAAGAGCTCGCCGGACCCTCTGCCCCGCACGATGACTCCGAGCTGTTCGAGATCGGCGAAAGTGGCTGAGGACGGCCGCCGGGCCTTCACGGTAGGCGATGTCATGCACACGCGAGTGGTGCTGACCACCCCGGACAGTCCCATGGCGGAGGCTGCCGCCGAGATGGTACGGGAGAGAGTCGGCTCCGCCCTGGTCATGCAGGGCCCGTTCCTGGCCGGCATCCTCACCGAGCGCGACGTCCTGCGCGCCGCCGCCTCCGGGACCGACCTCACCACGGTGCAGGTCTCGGCGTGGATGACCAAGGACCCGCAGTCAGCCGGGCCGGATACCACGCTCGAGGACGCGGCCCAGATGATGCTCCTGAACGGCTTCCGTCACCTGCCGATCATGGAAGGACGCGAGGTACGCGGCGTGGTCAGCCTCCGTGACCTGTTCGCCGCCAGGATCAGCCGCCCGCCCGCGGCTTCGGGCGGCGCCGCCAGTTAATCGATTCACCTAGTTGTAACATCCGCCACACTGGCCCATCCGTTGGAGCACGGACCCATCCGTTGGAACACGGACATGGTGGAACCCGGGTTTCACCTTGTTAGGAGCCGGTGAATCTGGGGTTTCACCTCGCCGTCAACGACGATGGGCTGTGGTCTAATCGGCTCATGCTGGAGACGCCGGACGAAATCGCTCGCCTGCAGCACCTCCTGGATCGCAGCGCCGCCGGGGCTGGCGCGCACCTGCGGGGCATCATCACCGATGGACGTCGCATGAACGCCGAGCAGGTGTGCCAGGTGCTGCAGGGCATGCGTGGGAGGACGCCGCTCCCCCGGGGCCGGTCAACATCCCGCTGACCGCGGCCCGCATCGCGGCCCGGAAGTCGGCAAGGAAGCAACGAACGCCGCCAGGAGGTTCCTGCGCCGCTTCGACATCGGACAACCTCCCGAGTAAGGCCGGGTAGCCGGCTTCCGGCCGCCGGTGCCGGACGCGCTCGGAACGGGTAAAGACGCCGAGCGCGGCACGATCGGCGTACGGCAGCCAGTCGATGGCCAAGCGCCGCGCCACGTAGTCGACCGCCGAGCGGACCCGCGGGATCTCCGGGTCGTCGGTACGCCCGTTGGGCCTGAAGTCCTGGTCGAGCCCGGGGCGGATCAGCTCGGGGAGGGGCACGCGATGCCGCAGGCCCATGGACAGCGCGATGGCGTAGGCGTTCGCCAGGCCCGCGCCGCTGGTGCCGTGCTTGCCCCAGTGGATGAACACCTCACCGAGGCTGCCGTCGTCACCCTGGTTGGCGACGAGATGGAAGCGTTCCGCGCCGATGATCACGGCCGTGGTGTGGCCGGCGCAACGCCTCGCCATCTTCCGCTGAACACCAGACGCCATAACCATTCCTCTGCGAACTGATATATGAATTACGTCTTTGCAGAGCAGTGACCTGCCGCAATGCTACGCCCTCCGCTCACTGGAATGCCACCGGGCCCGCCGGGGTTGGCCGGTAATGTGATGAACGTGAACCATGTCCTCGCCACCGAACGCCTCGTGCTGCGCCCGGTAACGGCCGACGATCACGCCGTACTGCAGGCTCACTGGGCCGCACCCGACGTCCGCCGGTTCCTGTTCGACGGCGCGATGCTGTCCGCCGCGGAGATCGCCGAGGCCATCGAGGACAGCACGCGCGACTTCGCCGCGGCCGGGTACGGCCTGTGGCTGATCCACGCGAAGGACCGGGAGGACCTGGTCGGCACGGCCGGCCTTCGGCCGCTGGAGGACCTCGGCCTCGAGATCTTCTACAGCCTGGCCCCGTCATCGTGGGGCAAGGGATACGCCACCGAGGCCGGAGGCGCGGTGCTCGAACACGCCCTCAGCCGACTCGGGCTGCCCGAGGTCCTGGCTGAGGTCGACGAGGGCAACACCGCCTCGACCGCGGTCATCGAGCGCCTCGGCATGACCCGGTTCGATGTGGTCCCCGGCCTGCTCGGCCCCATGACCCGCTACCGCAAGATGGCTACGAGCACCTAACCCGTGGGCAGGGCCCGCACGCTCGCTGAGGTGTACCGGCACTTCGGTGAGGTCGACGCCGCCGGGACATCGTCGCTGTACGAGCGCGTAGCCATCGCCCTGAGTGAGTCCGGCGAGGCGCTGCGCGCCATCGAGGCGGCGCCGGCGCGCAAGCGGCACCCCACGGTGATCCTCGCCGCGCTGCACGACCTCGCCCTCGCCGGACGCGCCCCGGCGCTTGCCGCGGCCTATGCCGCTGCGGACGGCGACGCTGCCACTGGCGCGGCGATCGACACGCTGCTGCGGATGACCGAATCGGTCGTGGCCATCGCCGTGCGCCGGCGGACGCGGGCCAACGAGACCGGACGCTGCGCCGTGCTGTATCCGGCCATTGCCGAGGCGGCGCGCCGGGTAGGCGCGAACGCGGTCGGGCTGATCGACGTGGGTTGTTCGGCGGGGCTCAATCTCAACGTCGATCGCGTTGGCATCACGTACAGCAACGGGCAGTCGCTGGGCGACCCGTCATCTCCCGTGCAGCTGTCGTCTTCGATCGTGGGAGACCGGTCCATCCCGACGCGGGCGATGCCCGAGGTCGTCGCCCGGGTCGGCGTCGACCTCGATCCGGTCGACGTGACCGACGCCGATGACGCCCGGTGGTTGCGCGCCTGCCTGTGGCCGGATCAGCCGGAGCGGGCCGCCAGGCTCGAAGCGGAGATGGCGCTGGCGGCGACGGCCCCTCCGCTGCTGCTGCAAGGTGACGCCGTTCGAAGTGATGCCCGACGCCTTCGCCCGTGTGCCCGCGGACGCCCTGCCTGTCGTCACCACGACATGGGCGCTGTCGCGCTTCCCGCTCGAGAGCCGCCTGCGCTTCCTGCACCGCCTCGACGAAGCGGCGGCCGGGCGGGCGGTGGCGTGGGTGTCAGCGGAGGGGGTCGGAGTCGCGCCGGCAATACCGACCCTTGGCGATCGCCGCGCCTCTGGCCACAGCATCATCGGCCTGGCGGTATTCGACCATTCGGCTCTGCACGCCGAGGCCATTGGCCGCTGCTGGTCGCAGGGCCGCTTGCTGGCGTGGCTGGCAGGCTCCTAGTAGTACTTTGTTAGGTCATTGTGGCGTGTCTGCCGCGGCCTGTTTGTAGTGTCATCCCGGGATGACCCCTCAGGAGATCGCGGAGGTCCGGCCCCGGCTGGCTGGACTTCGCCGCGGAGATGCTCGGCGGGCTGCCGCGGAAGGATCAGCGGGCCGCGGGCGAGCTGTATGTGCGCGGGCTGCTGACCGACGGGCAGCGTAAGTCGATGCAGCCGATGGCGGCGCGGCTGGGCGTGGACCATCAGCGGCTGCAGCAGTTCATCACGTCCTCGACCTGGGATTACGCCGCGGTGCGGCGGAACGTGGCGCGGTGGTTCGCGGCCAGCCAGCCGGTGGAGGCGCTGGTGGTCGATGACACCGGGTTCCCCAAGGACGGGACGGCGTCGCCGTGCGTGGCCCGGCAGTATTCCGGGACGCTGGGCAAGACCGGCAACTGCCAGGTCGCCGTGAGCGTGCACCTGGTGAACGAGCACGCCTCCTGCGCGGCGGACTGGCGGCTGTTCTGCCCGGCAGCGCTGGGATGACCAGGCGCTGGACGACCCGGTTGCCGCGGCCCGCGCGCGCGCGGCGCCGCGAGCAGGCCCGCATCCCCGATGAGGTGCGGCATACCGAGAAGTGGCGGCTGGCCCTGGAGATGATCGATGAGATGACCGGTCCCGGCGGCTGGGGCGTGCTGGAGCAGGTCCCGCGCCGGCGGCGCCCGGCCGGTAGTGACCGCCGACGCCGGCTACGGCGACAACACCACCTTCCGGCTGGAACTGGAAACCCGGGACTGGCGGTACGTGGCCGCGGTCAAGGGCACCACCAGCGCCTGCGCCGGGCGACGCGAAACCGGTCACCCGCAGCCTGGGCGGCGGCCCCGGCCGCCCGCCCAGGCCCGCCTGCCCCACCCCGCCGGTGAACCTGCGCCAGCTCGCCATCGCGGCCGCGGATCAGATCCAGCCGGTGACCTGGCGGCAGGGCACCAAGGCCACCAAGGACAACCCTGCCGCTGCCATGACCAGCTGCTTCCTGGCCATCCGGGTCCGCCCCGCCAACCGGGACATCCCCCGCGGCCCCGACGGCAGCGTGCCGGACTGCTGGCTGCTGGCCCAATGGCCGCCCGAAGCCGATGAGCCCACCGATTACTGGCTGTCGAACCTGCCCGCCGGACACTCCCATCGCCGAGCTGGTCCGGCTGGCCAAGATCAGATGGCGGATCGAGATACGCCACCTTTGATGCCGGTCAACTCGTGTTGTTCTCTCATTGCCGTGTTCCTTGTCCGTTGACGGGCGGGGTCCAGCGGGCGCGGCTGTAGAAGCCTGCGGGGCGGGCTCGTCGCTCGCGGAGCTGTTGCATTTCCGCGGCGTCTGCGGTGATGATCCAGTTCTTGCTGCCGGGGGCGTGCCGGGCGGTGATCCATCCGCGGTAGATCCAGTTGTAGACGCTGGCGGTGGGCATGCCCAGGGCGGCGGCCAGGCCGGGGACCGACCATTCGCCGGGTGCCAGAACGGCTAGCGCGGCGGGCTGGCCGCGCTGGTGGCTGGTGCGCAGATTGTGCTGGGTGAGCAGGATGCGGACCTGCTCCGGCCGGTACCGGCTGGTCCGTTTCGGCGGGCGGAATCCCTCTGCGTTGAGGGCCTCGGCGATCTGCCGGGTGGTGCAGCCTGCTTCGGCGAGCTCGGTGACGCGGGCCAGCAGCACCGGGTAGTACGACAGCTGGTCCAGGCGGGCGACGGGGCGGACGGCCTGCCCGGTCGTCTGGTGCCCGCCGGCCCAGGTGATGGTGACGTCGACCAGTTCGCTGGTGCCGACGACCGTCACGGTGATCTTCTCGATCAGGATGCGCAGCAGTTCCTTGCGGTCGGCCTGGGTGGTGGACGGGGCCTCCCAGACCCGCGGCAGGTCGCTGGCCAGGGCCTGGATGGCCGCGCGCTCGGCAGCGGTCAGCGTTTTCGGCTGCTCCTCGGTGAACCGCTGGTAGTCCGCCTGCAGCCGCCGGCTTCGGCGAGGGCGGCCTCCCATTCTTTTTCCAGCTGCCGGGTGACCAGGCGGTTTTCCGGTTCGGCCAGCTGGTATTGGCGGCGGGCCCGGTCGGCGGCGTAGCGGGCGCGTTCTAGCCGTTGCCGCCACAGCTTGTCCAGCATGGCCCGCTCGGCTTCGGCCTGGGCCGCGGCAGCCAGGGAGACCTCCAGCGCGCCCGGCGCCACCGCCGCCAGGACCTGCCCGGTGACATAGGCGTCCAGAGCGGGCCCGGCGATGTGCTGGCAGGGCCCGCCGGTCCCGTAGTTGACCTGATAGAAGGCGCACACGTAGCCGTGCGCGGAGTCCGGGCGGCGAGAGCCGTCGTGATAGCGCACGGACATGCGATGCCCGCCGCAGCGGCCGCAGCGCAACAGCCCGGACAGCAGCGCTGAGCCATCCCGCGGCGCGCCCGGGGTGGCGGCGGTCTGCCGGTTGGCAGCCATCCGCGCCACGTTGGCCTCGTACTGCTCGGGAGTGATATAGGCAGGCAGCCGGCCGGGCAGCAGCACCAGCCACTGGCCGCTGTCCTTCACTACCCGCCCGGTGCTGGGCCGGCCCGGTATCTTCTTGCGCGGCTCGACCTGACGCCGGCCGTAGGCGTAGTACCCGGCGTAGACCGGGTTGTGCAGCATGATCTGCAGCGTCTCCCGGTTCGGGCGCCGCCACTCGATCTCCCCCTTGGCCGGCCCGCTATGCGCCCGGACCGGCAGCTGGACCTGATGCTCCGCCAGGTAGCGCAGCACCCCGTTCAGGGTCCCCAGCCGGGCGAAGAGGTCAAAGACCAGGCGGACCACGTGCTGGGCCTGCTCGTCGGGGTCCAGGACGACCTCCCCGGACGGCCGGCGGACGTATCCGATCGGCAGCGGGATCGCCAGCTCGCCGCGTTCGGCCTTGGCCAGCTTGCCCGACAGCATCCGCTGCCGGATCAGGTACAGCTCTGCCTCGCTCATCGTCCCCTTCAGCCCCAGCAGCAGCCGGTCGTTGTAGAACCCCGGATCATAGACCCCGTCCGGGTCGGCCAGCAGCACCCCGGACAGCGAGCACAGCTCCAGCAGCTGATGCCAGTCCCGGCCGGTCCGCGCCAGCCGGGACATCTCGATGCCCAGCACGATGCCCACACGTCCCATCGTGATCTCGGTGACCAGCCGGGAAAACCCCGCCCGGGAATCCGCCGTCGCAGCCGACACCCCCAGGTCGTCGTCGATCACCACGACCCGCGACCGCGCCCAGCCCAGCGCCACTGCCCGCTCGGCCAGCGCGTACTGCAGCCGCGTCGATTCGGAATGCTCAAGAACCTGCTGCCTGCTGGACTGGCGGACGTACACCACCGCGGCCCGGTCCCGGTGCTCCGGCCGGATCTTCTCCTGCGACTGGCCCCACGGCCGGTACCTGCCCAGGCTCATCGCGCCCGCCTCCCGCCAGGCCTGCCCCGCCCGGGCCGCCAGCATCGCCAGCAGCGCCACCGCCGCCGCCCGCCGCTCCGCCGGCAGCATCATCCAGACCCGCAGGTGTGGAGTCACCGCTCATCCGGCGCTCGGTCGCATCTGGCTCACCTACCGCAGGCTTCAGCCGAGCAACCATGGCCGTCACCTGCAACAGCGCTCCCACGCTCAGTATCGCCCCAGGTCCGGGCGTTCCGCTGGAGAACCTCGCAATTTCAGGGGCAGCCTCGGACCCGGAAATGCCGGAAGGCCGTGACACCGTGGCCAGGGTGCGGTACGACATCGGCAAGGCTTGGCGCGCGAGAGGCGTGGCTTGCTACCCGGAAGCTTGATGGGTCGGGATGGCAATGAGATTGCGGCGTGGTGGCCGGTCAGGACCTGAGGGCAGCATGCCGATCGAGGCCTTCTGGGGGTGGTGGGCTTCGGCCGGGAGGACTGCTGCGGAGGCCGGGATCGGCGGTGCGGGGTTCAAGAGGTTCACCCCTGAGATGACGATGCACGTGAACGCCATACATCCCGACCTGGGATGGGAGCTGGCGCCAGGCGGGCAGGCCGAGCACGCGCTGATCGTGACCGCGGCCGGAGTCCCGGAACGGCGCCGCATGGCAGAGCGCTGGTACCAGCATGCCCCGGCCGTCGATGAGGTCTGGGAATACCACCCTGCCCGCCAGGCCAGCCCGGCCTCACTGGAGGCCATCCTGGAGTTCGACGGCCAGAAGCTCAAACTCGCAGAACTAAGGTTCGACCTGCACGTCGACAACGACCGGGATCTGATCGACACGGTGGTCTTTCATCCCGCGTTTGCCGCGATGCCGTCCGAGGCGCATGCTCACGTGGGGTTCCTGGCCCTGGACTGGGCCTTGGGCGAGGACGGCGTAACCCGGTGGATCGGCGGATTCGACACGTCAGATACGCGCCCGGCCACCAGCGTTGCGACTGACGGGCTGATAGAGACGGTCGCGGCACTGGCCGCCCGGGCCAGCGAACCCCGCTGGGCCCTGCTGCACGGGAAGCGGAACGGCGCCGTCGTTCTCGCATCGATCGCTATCCCGGCCAAGTGGGTCGATCATCCGCTGATGGACCAGCACATCACGGTGACACTGCCCTTCGCCGACCAGACACCACAGGGCTTGCCCGGCCCGCGCTCACTTGATCAGCTTCGCGAACTCGAAGACGAACTGGTGGATTGGCTGCTGCCGCACGTACTGCTGGTGGCTCACGAAACGACCCGGGGAATTCGGACGCTTCACCTGTACGCCGATAGTGACGACGTCGCCCTCGCCGGACAGGTGCGGAACAGGGTGTCGGGATGGCCGGGCGCAGCGGTGTGCGCGAGCCCGGATGCCGGCTGGCGTGCGATCCGCCACCTGACCAGATGACGATCAAGGTGACACTGACCTCAACCGACGCGGTATCCCATCTAAGGGGATTACTGCCACTGGCGGCGTCGCGGGCCGCGGCGCCACCAGGCGAATCGCAGCACGATGATCGGGATAAGCCACCACAGCGGCCACAACACCCATCCGCCATGCTGGCCATGCGCCCCGGATCCGACGATCAGCACCGTGACGAACAGCAGCGGCACGAGGAGGGGCAGGCGCGGAGCCCAGGCACGTGACTGCGGGGCAGAGGCCGCCTCCCGGAGCGACGGCAGGTCGGCCAGGAGCCTGCTGAGGTCGCTTTCGGTCCGCGCGGCCAGGGCCCGGGTCATGCGGTCGTCGAACTCGGCCTGGTCGAGCCGGCCCTGCTGGAAGTGCTCGCCCAGTTCGGTCACCACCGCATCGCGCTCGGCGTCGGACACGCGCAGGTCCGGGCGGGCATCCCGGCGGATCCCGCGGGACTGGCCGGTTCCCCCGGGCTGGCCGGGGTGTCGGGGCCATCCGTCGTCGTGTGGTGTTGCTTGCTGCCTGGTCTCGTCCACTGAACTCACCTGGTCTCTGTTGCGCGGCGCGATGACGGCCCCGCACTAGTTGTCAGCTAAACGGTTGCGAGCCGCAACTATATTCCCAATGTGATAGTATTCACAGATGGATGAACGCCAGGACGCGGGCGATGAAGACTTCGCCTACCTGCTGGTGCAGCTGGGCTTCCACGTGGCGCGGCAGTTCAGCGAGCGGCTCGCGCCGCTCGACCTCGAGCCTCGGCACGCCGGGCTGCTGTTCCGGCTGGCCGCCAACGAGGGGCTATCGCAGCAGGCGATCGGCGAGCTCCTCGGGCTCAGCCCCACCCGGATGGTCTTCCTGGTCGACGAGCTCGAGCAACGCGGCCTGGTCGAACGGCGGCGCAACGCCACCGACCGCCGTTCCTACGCGCTCTACCTGACCGCGCAGGGCCGGGACAAACTGCGCCAGGTGCGGGTCTCCGGGAGCCGCCATCAGGACGAACTCGGCGCCTCGCTGACCCAGGCCGAACGCATCGAGCTGACTAAACTCCTGCGGCGGCTGGCTGCTGAGCAGGGCATCACCGAGCACGACTTTCCCGGCATCCCGCCGCAGTCACACTGACGACACCTTCCCGCGCCTCCGTCCGCGACGGTACTATGGTACTGTAGTACTATTGCTCATATGGCTGACGACATGCGGCAGTTCAAGGTGTACCTGCCGGCGGATCTGATCCGCGAGGTCAAATATCGCGCCGTCGACACTGAGCAGTCGCTGTCGTCGATCACCGCCGCCGCGTTGCGGCAGCATCTGCGGGATGCGCGGCACGAGGGAGACAGCATGACGGCGACGCACGGAGTCGAGGGGCTGATCATCGAGACCCGCAACTGGGGTAAGACCGTCGCGTTCTGGCAGGCCCTCGGCTATCGCGTGGAGTTCGAGACCGGCCGCAACTCCGGCAGGCTCGAGCATCCGGGCGGCGGACCGTACCTGTTCGTCGTCGAGCGCCCCGACGCCCCGGACCCGCAGATCCAGCCACTGGTCGGGGCCAGCGACGCGGACAGCTTCCAGCCGCCCCGCGCCGGCACGGTGGAGCAGCCCTTTACGGGACGGCACTGGGGTGCGGCCGAGATGCTGCTGCGAGACCCGGACGGGCGGCGGGTCAGCATCCAGACCCCGCTGGCGGCCGGCCCGGGCGAGCCGCCGGACGGCGCCTGACGGCCCCGATCACAGGAAGCAGGTACGCACGTGGCAACGGTCAGCGTCCGTTACATCGTCAACGACATCGACGCCGCGATCGGCTTCTATACCAGGTATCTGGGCTTCAGCGTCCAGATCCATCCCAACGACATGTTCGCCATGCTCAGCAGGGGCGATCTGCGCCTGGTGCTCAGCGTCCCCGGCGCGCCCGCGGGCGGAGGCCAGGCCATGCCGGACGGCACGCTGCCCCAGCCCGGCGGGTGGAACAGGTTCTCGATCGAAGTGCAGGACCTGACCGCCGTCGTGGCGCGGCTGCGAGGTGACGGCGTCCGGTTCCGCAACGACCTGGTGACCGGCCTGGGCGGCAAGCAGATCATCGCCGAGGATCCCTCGGGTAACCCGATCGAGCTCTTCGAGCCGACCCTGACCGAGGCCAGGCTCTCCCCCGACCCGAAGACCTGACCGGCACGGTCACGCGTTCGGATCCGGGCCGGGATCGCGGCCGCAGGCCCGGAGCTCGAGTCGGCTCAGGTACACCTCCCAGCCCTTGCGGTGATGATCGCGCTGGCCGCCCTCGGGCAGGCCGTGATGGCGCAGCACGACGCGGGTGCCGTCCTGCTCGGCGTGCAGCGTGATGACCACGCGCGTGGTGCCGGGCGGGACGGCGGGGTCGTGGGTCCAGCCCCAGGTGAACACCACGCGGCGCGGCGGGTCGATCTCGACGAACTCGCCGACCGCCTCGACGCCTTCCCGCATGAAGATGCGGTACGAGCCGCCGGGGACCGCCTCCAGAGTGGCGTCGCGGCCCATCCACTGGACGTAACGGCCGGGGTCGATGAAGTAGGGGAACACTGTCTCCGGCTCGGCCGCGATGTACACGCTCACCTCAACTGCGTCGTCATCGGCCATGACGGTCCTTGTCACGCTGCTCGGCTTCGGCCAGGTCCTTGACCCGCCCCAGGCCGCGCCGCCAGTGGTCCTCGACGACCGAGCGGAGCGACCCGAGAGCGGCCTGGTCGGTCCGGTAGAAGCGGCTGGTCCCCTCCCGGCGCTCGACAAGGAACCCGGCCGTCTTGAGCACGCGCAGGTGCTGGCTGACCGCCGACCAGGACACGTCGAATTCCGCGGCGATGTCGCCCGCGGACAGTTCCCGGTCCCAGACCAGCTCGAGGATCCGCAGCCGGCGGGGCGCGGCGATCACCTGCAGCGGTTCCATGACGGCCATGCTCCTCGGTCACCGCGTCGCGCGAGACGTCCCGCTGCGGCTGTCTTGACGCAAGATATCTATTTTAGATAGAACTAAAATAACATTGAGTACATACTGAGGCAACGGAGCACGCCGTGAACCGATCCATCATCCTGGCGACCGACGTCGAGGCCGACCGTGCCCGCGTGTTCGAGGTCCTTTCCAAGACCGAGGGACAGCGGGCGTTCTGGACCGCGGACTGCGACGTGTCCGCCGACCGGGCCCGGTTCGGCTTCCCGCAGGCGCCCGTCGACCTGATCGCCGACGTGAGCACGGAGCCGGGCAAGCTGGTCCGCATGCGGGTCACCTCGGGCTTCCCGTTCTGGGAGGACTCGACCTGGGAGTGGGAGTCGGCGAGGCCTCCCGCGCCGCCACCGGGACCAGCGTGCTGTTCAGGCACTACGGCTTCGGCGAGGGATACGCCGAGATCGACCTCGGTCATACCGCCCAGAGCTGGGCCCTGATCCTGGACCGCCTGGCCGGCTACCTCGCCAGCGGTACCCCGCAGCCGTTCTTCCCGGCCGAGGCGTAATGAGCGGTAAGCCGA
>CAVPLC010000096.1:0-85180 GCA_963705835.1 uncultured Actinomycetes bacterium | reverse complement strand
TTCAAGCCGACGCCGGCTTTGGGTTTGTTTGCTTGATGAAGTCCGTGCCCGCGTGGCCCTGGGCGCGCGCCGCCCAAATCCACACAAATCCGCCGATCGGCGCCCGGCGACGGGGAGAATTCTTCACGGCCTGTCCCAGGGTGAAGAGGTCGGACGATGCGCCGACCATGAATGGCGACAGCGCGTCGCCGAGCAGATGAATGGCGAAGACTGACAGTGCGATTGCCGTGGCGCGTTCGCTGGCGATGACGAGATTGACGATGGCCGCGTTGATTGGGCCGGTGGACAAGAACAGACACAGCTGCGCCGTCACCATGTAGAACTGATAAAGCGAATGCGAGGACGTCGTCAGCGCCATCCACACGAACGGTGCGGCGATGAGCGTGGCGACTGCCGACAAATAAAGGTGCGCCTGCCGCGAGCGCCTCGCGAAGTAATCGCCCATCCAGCCGCCGATGAAGGTGCCTGCAGACAGAATCCCGTGACGACGACAATGGAGCCGAAGCTGACGGTGGCCTCGCTGCGCAAATTCCGCGGACTCGCTCCAGAAACGCCGGCATCCAGTAGGCAAGACCGCCCACCGCGAAGGTGTAAGCGGCGTATCCCAAGACCGTGAGGGCGTAGGGTTTATTTCGCAGCAGACGCCCGTAAGTCAGCCAGGTTTCGCGGCTGATGCTGGAACGTGCGGCCGGCGCCGCCGCCGCTTCGGGCGCCGCGGCTGCCTGGCCATCCTGGGCCCCTCGCGGCGGGTCGCGCAAAAACAGGCACAGCGCCGCCAACACGAGACCCGGAACGCCGGCGACAAAAAACGCCGCGCGCCAACCGTAGCTCTTGTCGACCAATCCGCCGACCACGTAGCCCAATGCAGAGCCCACGGGGATCGCACAAAAGAATATCGCCATCACGCGGCCGCGCAGGCGAATCGGGAAATAATCGGAGAGCAGACTCGGAGCGATGGTGACGTAGGCGGCCTCGCCGACGCCTACGGCCGCGCGCGCGGCAAATAGCGTGAGGAAATTAACCGCAAATCCAGAAAGCGCGGTCGCGAAGCTCCAGCACGCGACTCCAACGGCAATCAACCGAGGCCGTGAGCGGCGGTCGCCCAGAGCGCCGAATACCGGCGCCAGCAACGTGTAGACCACGAGGAATCCGGACATCAACGACCCTAAGTTGGTGTCGGAAAGCCCGAGGCCGGCATTCTTAAGGCTCTCGAGCACCCCCGAAACCACATAGCGATCCAAGTAGCTGAACAGATTGATAAAGGCGAGAACGGCCAATACCCAATTTGGCGAACCTATCCAGGCGTTTTGTTTTTGTTCCAACGCTCCATCCCCCGGTTCCCACGTTATACACTCATGGTGCGCCCCCAAATTACTCGGTCGGAGACTTAGTGTCGATCCACGTTGCCCTGAACCATGTGACTCATTACCGCTACGACCGATTGGTGGGCTTGAGTCCTCAGGTCGTGCGGCTGCGACCGGCGCCGCATTGCCGCACTCGTATTTTGGCGTATTCGCTCAAAGTGACGCCGCCGGACCATTTCATCAATTGGCAGCAGGATCCGCAGGCGAATTATCTGGCCCGGCTGGTGTTTCCCGACGCTACCCGCGAGCTGAAGATCGAGGTTGATGTGGTCGCGGAGATGTCGGTCCTCAATCCCTTCGATTTCTTCCTGACGCCCCACGCCGAACAGTTCCCGTTCAAATACGACTCCGACGAACGCCGCGAACTGGTGCCATTCTTGGTGAAAGCGCCGGCGACGCCGCTCGTCGCGAACTATCTTGCCGGCATTTCTCGCCAGCGCCGCCGCACCATCGATTTCATCGTAGAACTGAATGGCCGTCTCGCCAACGACATTCAGTATTTGATTCGCCTCGAGCCCGGCGTGCAGCTACCCGAGGAAACGTTGGCGAAGCTTTCGGGATCTTGCCGGGATTCCGCAGCGCTCCTGGTGCAACTGATGCGCCATCTTGGATTGGCGGCGCGGTTCGTCTCCGGTTACCTCATACAGCTGGTGGCGGATGTGAAGTCGCTCGATGGCCCGTCCGGGCCGGCCCAGGATTTCACCGACCTGCACGCTTGGTGCGAAGTGTACTTGCCCGGCGCCGGCTGGATCGGACTCGATCCGACCTCCGGCCTGCTGGCCGGCGAAGGGCACATTCCGCTGGCCTGCACACCCGATCCCTTGGCCGCCGCTCCCATCAGCGGCGCGGTGGAAACATGCGAGACCAACTTCGAACATCGCATGAGCGTCAGGCGCATTTGGGAGGCGCCGCGCGTCACCAAGCCCTACAGCGATGCAGAGTGGTCAGCCATCGAAGCATTGGGCCGAGCCGTGGACGAGGATTTGAAGGTCTTGGATGTGCGCCTGACGATGGGCGGCGAGCCGACTTTTGTCTCTATCGATGATCCAGATGGCGCGGAATGGAATACGGCCGCGCTCGGCGCGAACAAACGCAAGTTGGCCGCGGATCTCTACCGGCGGCTGAAAAATAATTACGCGCCTTTTGGTCTCGCGCATTTCGGGCAGGGCAAATGGTATCCCGGCGAGCAGTTGCCGCGTTGGTCTCTCAATTGCTACTGGCGCAAGGACGGCGAGCCGCTGTGGCGGAACCCGAATTTGCTCGCCGACGAGCAAAACCCCCGGGCGGTGAGCGAAGAAACCGCGCTGCGCTTCTTGATTCGCGTCGCGGAAGAATTGCGGTTGGATCCGAAATTCGTGTTTGCGGCTTACGAAGATGCTTTCTATTACCTGTGGCGCGAGCGCCGGCTGCCGATGAATGTCGATCCGTTCGATTCGCGGCTCGAGGATCCGCTGGAACGCGAGCGTCTCGCAAGAATTTTCGAGCAGGGATTGGATCGGGTCATAGGCCACGTGCTACCCGTCGCCCGCGGCGCGGATGCCTCGCGCTGGCAGACAGGACCGTGGTTCTTGCGCAGCGAACGCTGTTATCTCATTCCCGGCGATTCGCCCATCGGCTACCGCCTGCCGCTCGACTCGCAGCCCTGGGCCGCCAAGGGCGACTACCCGTATATTCATCCACCCGATCCGTCGCGGAGTTTCTCCGCCCTGTTGCCGCATGCGGAAATTCGCCGCCAGCTCCGCGGCCCCGAGCGCGCGCGCGCATTGCCCGAAACACAGCCGCCGCTGCCGCAGGAATCCGCCGCCGATCTCACGCGCACATCCATGTGCGCCGAGACCCGCAATGGTGTGTTGCACGTGTTCATGCCGCCGGCGCGCGAACTCGAACACTACCTGGAATTGCTGGCGGCCGTGGAAGCCGCGGCGGAAGCGCACGCGCAGCCCATCATCCTCGAGGGCTACGAGCCGCCCGCCGATCCGCGGATCGGCCAGTTTCGCATAACACCCGATCCCGGCGTGATTGAGGTGAACATACATCCGTCCGCTGATTGGCACGGGCTCACCGATCGGACCACGTTCCTGTACCAGGCGGCGCGCGAGTGCCGTTTGACTGCTGAGAAATTCATGCTGGACGGCCGTCACACCGGTACCGGCGGCGGGAATCACATGGTGCTCGGCGGCGCGACGCCGGCGGATTCACCGTTCCTGCGCCGCCCCGACTTGCTGCGCAGCTTGCTGGGTTTTTGGCACAACCACCCGTCGTTGTCATATCTATTCTCCGGATTGTTCATCGGACCCACTTCGCAAGCGCCGCGCGTCGACGAAGCGCGCAACGATTCCCTGTATGAGCTGGAACTCGCGTTCCGCCAGTTTCCAAAACGCGGCGAGAACACGGCACCGTGGCTGGTTGATCGGTTGCTGCGAAATCTGCTGATCGACGTCTCGGGCAATACCCACCGCACGGAGTTTTGCATCGACAAATTGTTTTCTCCCGACGGCCCCACCGGACGCTTGGGATTGCTCGAAATGCGCGCGTTCGAGATGCCGCCGCACGCACGCATGAGCCTCACCCAACAGCTGTTGTTGCGCGCCCTGGTGGCGCGCTTCTGGCGCACGCCCTTTGAGCCCGCGAAGCTGGTGCGCTGGGGCACGGAACTTCACGATCGCTTCATGCTGCCGTACTTCGTCGAAGATGATTTCGCCGACGTCATCGCCGAACTGCAGCAGCAGGGCTACGACCTCAAGTTGGATTGGTTCGCGCCGCATTTCGAGTTTCGCTTCCCGAAGTATGGCGACTTCGAGACGCGCGGCATGCGATTGGAACTGCGCCAGGCGCTGGAGCCCTGGCATGTGATGGGCGAGGAAGGCGCAGCGGGCGGCGCCGTGCGCTATGTCGATTCATCGGTGGAGCGTCTGCAGGTGCAGGTTAGCGGGCTGGCGCCGGGCCGGTACCTGGTTACCTGCAATGGCCGCGCGCTGCCGCTGCGGCCGACCGGAAAAGTCGGTGAGTTCATCGCCGCCGTTCGCTATCGCGCGTGGCAGCCACCCTCCGCGCTGCATCCAACCATCGGCGTAAATGCGCCTCTGACCTTCGATTTGTTCGACTCGTGGATGCAGCGTTCCGAGGGTGGCTGCCAGTATCATGTCACCCATCCCGGCGGCTTGAGTCACGAGCGATTTCCGGTCAATTCGTTCGAAGCCGAGAGCCGGCGATTGGCAAGGTTCTTTCGCATGGGCCATAGTCCCGGCGCCGTGGCGGTGCCGATTGCAGCGCCCGACGCGGAGTTTCCGTTCACGCTCGATTTGCGCATGAGTAATGGCTGAAGTTCCTCTCGAAACTTATTTGAGCGACGCGCGCCGTTACGACGAATTGCTCGACAGCTTCGGCAGCGTGCGGCCGCACTGGCGACCGCTGATTGATGCCTTGGCCGGCGACGGCGCAGACGAGGTGCGCCGCGGCGTCGACTTGGCGCGACGCCTGATCATTGAAAACGGCGTGACATACAACGTCTATGCCGATCCGCAGGGACGCGACCGCCCCTGGGTGCTCGATCCATTGCCGATTTTGCTTACCGCGGCAGAATGGCGCGAGATTGAAGCGGGCGTCGCGCAGCGTGCGCGGCTGTTCGACGCGCTGCTCGAGGATATTTACGGCCCGCAGCGGCTGCTGGCCGACGGCAGTGTGCCGCCGCAGCTGCCGTTTGGTCATCCGAATTTTCTGTGGCCCTGCCATGGCTTGAAACCGGTTGGCGGTAATTGGCTGCACGTCTACGCGGTCGATATATCGCGCTCCGCCGACGGACAATGGTGGGCACTGGCGGATCGAACGCAGACTCCATCCGGACCCGGCTACGCCTTGGAAAACCGGCACATCGTCTCGCGAGTATTTCCCGAGTTGCTCAACGATGTGGGCGTGCGCTCGCTCGGCGCCTTTTTCGTCGGATTGCGCGAAAATCTGTTGTCGGCCGCGCCCGAGGATGAAACGCCGCTCGCCGTGATCCTTACCCCGGGGGCGTTCAATGAAACCTATTTCGAGCACGCGTATCTCGCGCGGCAGCTGGGGCTGCCGCTGGTGGAGGGCCACGATCTAAGCGTGCGCGGCGACACGCTGTATCTGAAAACGCTGGGCGGCCTGCGGCGCGTGCACGCCATACTGCGCCGCCTCGACGACGATTTTTGCGATCCTGTGGAATTGCGCGCCGATTCGGCGCTCGGGGTGCCCGGCCTCATCGGTGTGGTGCGCGCAGGCCGCGTGGTGATGGCGAATGCATTGGGCAGCGGCGTTCTCGAATCCGCCGCGTGGATGGGCTTCATGCCCGCGGCAGCCGAGCGGCTGTTGGGAGAGAAGCTGCAGTTGCCGTCGGTCGCGACCTGGTGGTGCGGCGAACCGGCGGCTCTGCATTATGTGCTGGAAAACATCGATCGGCTGGTCATCAAGCCTACCTATCCAAATCAAAACTTTCAGCTGGTATTCGGCCGCGACCTCGCGCCGCAACAGCGCGCTGAGCTGATCCAGCGGCTCAACGCCCGGCCGCACGCCTACGTGGCCCAGGAGCGCCTGGCCTTTTCGCAGGCGCCGGTGTGGGGCAGCGCGGGCGGCGGCGGAGGAGGCGCGCAGGTGCATGGATTTTCCGCCCGCGCCTTGGGGATCCGCGTTTATGCCGTGGCGACGCCGTCGGGGTACCGCGTGATGCCCGGGGGGTTGGCGCGCATCGCTGCGGATAGCGCCGACGTCGTTTCCATGCAGCGCGGCGGAGGCAGCAAGGATGTCTGGGTGCTGGCGCCGGATCGCCGCCCGGTGGATGACGCGAACGTTGCCGGAAATTCGGGACGTGTTGCCGCACGCCACGATGATTTGCCGTCGAGTTTGGCGGAAAACCTGTTCTGGCTTGGCCGCTACAGCGAGCGCTGCGAGGACAAGGCGCGGCTGATGCGCGCAACCTTGAACGTGCGCGCCAATGCGCTGCTCTGGCCGCAGGCGCTCGAGACTTGCGCGCATTTCGTCGCGATCACCAAGCTCGCCGAGTCGGGTCTGCCGCTGTTCGACGACGCCAATGCGCTGGGCTTGAAGGCGGATTTGCTGCGCCTGGCCTGGTGCGCAGCGCGAACGCGCAGTCAACTTTCCACCGAGAATTGGCGCGCGATCAGCGTTCTGCAGCGAGAATTCGCAGACGGCGCGCATTTCAAACGTGATCCGCGCGACATACTGGATACCTTGCTGCTGTCGCTCGCGGGGCTGGCGGGCTTTGCGATGGACGATATGACTCAAGACGATGGTTGGCGATTGATGATGATTGGCCGCCGCTTGGAACGCCTGCAGTTTCTGGCCGAGCTGCTTTACCACCGCTTGAAATTGGGCGCGACTCCCACCCAGAGTGAACTGGAATGGCTGCTCGATATCGGCGACAGCACGATCACGTATCGCACGCGCTATCTGGCGTCGCCGTGCCTCGGCCAGACCCTCGATTTGCTGGTGTTCGACCACAGCAACCCGCGGGCGCTCGCGTTTCAATGGCTTGAGATCGAGCATTACTTGGTGCGAGTGGCGGCTTCTTTGGGCGGCGCGCCGGATGACACTCTTGACGAAGCCGTGGCTGCGGTTGTGGAAATGCAATTGAGCGCTGTCGATGGCGACAGCGGGCGCGCCGAGCGCGCGCGGCAAAACCTGGCGGAACAGCTGAATGCCTTGAGCCAGGCCGCCGGCAGGCTTTCCGACCAGCTGTCGTTGAAGCATTTCTCCCTCATCGACGTCAGCATTGCCAGTGATGCTTTGGCGCAGCAGATCGGCACTGGCATTGAACTTTCCGGGCGGCGGAAAGATGGGAGCGAGTTTCCCATCGAAATCATGTTGAGCCCCTTGGAAAGCGCTGAGGGAATCCTGGTGACGGCGGCGATTCGCAACATCAGCATACGCAAAGATGCGGAGAAACATTTGGCGCAGATGGAGGGGCGGTATCGCGGCCTGCTGGAGGCGGCTCCGGATGCGATGGTAGTGGTGAACCAGAGTGGAGAGATTGTGTTGTTGAACGTGCAGGCGGAAAAGCAATTTGGATATCGAAGAGACGAGTTGGTCGGTCAAAAGGTCAAAAACATCATTCCTCAGGGTTTTGCAGAAAGACTGATCGCGGATGAAACAAGATCCGCCAGTGATGCTTTGGCGCAACAGATCGGCACCGGCATTGAACTTTCCGGGCGGCGGAAAGATGGGAGCGAGTTTCCCATCGAAATCATGTTAAGCCCACTCGAAAGCGCTGACGGGATCATCGTCGTCACGGCTGCGATCCGCAATATCACCGTGCGCAAGAAAGCGGACTTACAACTTGTGCAGAAAGTGGAGGAATTAAATCGCTCGAACGAGGAGTTGCAACGATTTGGCTATGTAATCTCGCACGATTTGCAAGAGCCCTTGCGAATGGTGGCCAGTTACACGCAGCTTTTAGCCAGCCGGTACAAGGGAAAACTCGACACCGATGCGGACGAGTTCATTGGCTTTGCGGTAGATGGATGCAATCGCATGCAGGGGCTTATTCACGATCTGCTCGCTTATTCACGATCAGGCACGGATGGAAAGGTGCTTCACAAAAGATCCAGTGAGAATGCATTGAATAATGCGCTTAAAAATCTAAGCGGCACTATTGAAGAGAGCGGCGCGGTGGTGACGCATGATGCGTTGCCATTTATCACCACGGACGATACGCAACTGGCGCAGGTCTTTCAGAATCTGGTGGGGAACGCCATTAAATATCACGGAACTGAGGTGCCCGCAGTACACATCTCCGCCACCCAGAAAAATCACGAGGAGTGGACCTTTTCGGTGCGAGATAACGGTCTAGGCATTGAGCCGCAGTACTTCGAGAGAATATTCATACTTTTTCAACGCTTGCACGGGCGTACGGAATTCAAGGGCACAGGCATCGGGCTCGCAATTTGCAAAAAGATTGTGGAGGGACTGGGCGGGAGAATTTGGGTCGAGTCGCAGCTCGGCAAAGGCTCCACGTTTTATTTTGCACTGCCCCAGAGGGATTAAAACTAATGACAACGACGGGAGCGAACTACGCACCGATCGAAGCCCGGTTAGTGGAGGATGCTTTGCGTGGCTGTAAAAAGCATTAACGATTTAGTAGCTGACAAAAGGCAAGTCGCTGCAGCAGAGGTCAAGCGAATGAGCAAAAAATCGATCAAAGTACTCCTGCTGGTCGAAGACAACCACGGAGATGCGCGCTTGCTGCGCGAAATGTTCAACGAGCAGGGCTCGCACGAAACTGAATTGACGCACGTAGAGTGCATGGGTGACGCCGAGCAGCATCTTGCGACGTCTCCGGTTGATATTATTTTGCTTGATCTAGGGCTGCCCGATGCGCAAGGACTTGAGGCCGTGCGGCGAGCACGTGCGGCCGCTCCGAGCATTCCTCTGGTGGTGCTGACGGGCTTGGACGACGAATCGCTCGCCACTCAAGCGTTACAACAAGGTGCGCAGGACTATCTGATTAAAGGCCAGATTGATACGCGCGGGCTTTTGCGAGCCCTGCTCTACTCCATTGAGCGCAAGATCGTCGAAGACGCGTTGTTCGCGGAAAAAGAACGTGCCCAAGTCACGCTCAACAGCATTGGGGATGCCGTAGCCAGCACGGACAACTCCGGAAATATCACCTTCCTCAATCTTGTCGCTGAAAAAATGACGGGCTGGACTTTGCAGGAAGCGGCGGGCCGGCCCATGGCCGAAGTTCTGCGAATCAGGGATGCCACAAGCCACGAAACCACGCCGAATCCGATGCAGACGGCAGTTGCGCGAGACGAAACCGTGCATCTGCCACCCAACTGTGTCCTTATCCGGCGCGACGGATTTGAAACTCCGATCGAAGACTCCGTCTCTCCCATCCACGATCGTAAAGGACAGGCTAGCGGAGCGGTCATCGTTTTCCATGACGTGAGCGCGTCCAAGGCGATGGCGTTGCAAATGACTCATTCAGCCCATCACGACTTTCTGTCGGGTTTGCCAAATCGAATATTGCTGAACGACCGAATTGACCAGGCCATCGCCTCAGCGTCGCGTCACATGAAAAAGCTCGCGGTGCTGTTCTTAGATTTGGATGGTTTCAAACACATCAACGATTCTCTGGGGCATCCAACCGGCGACAAACTTCTTCAATCCATCGCAAAACGCCTGGTTGAGTGCGTGCGCAGCTCGGACACCGTGAGCCGGCAGGGAGGCGATGAATTTGTAGTGCTGCTTTTGGACATCGAAGAACCAGAAGATGCAGCGCTACTGGCGAGAAAAATCCTGCAAGGGGTGGCCGGTTCGCATCCCATCGAGCGACACGATCTTCACGTCACCGCGAGCATTGGGGTGAGCGTTTATCCCGACGACGGCCTCGATGCCGAGACGCTCATCAAAAACGCGGACACTGCGATGTACCAAGCCAAAGAAAATGGGCGTCAGAGCTATCAATTCTTCAAACCAGCCATGAACATCAGGGCCGTCGAGCGGCAATCCATCGAGGAAAGTCTGAGCCGCGCGTTAGAACGGCAGGAATTCGCGTTGCACTACCAGCCTAAAATTGATTTGCGGAGCGGAGAAATTACCGGCGCCGAAGCCTTACTACGTTGGACGCATCCTGTCCAAGGTCCCATCAGCCCGGCACGATTTATTCCCGTTGCAGAAGACTGCGGCCTTATTTTGCCGATTGGCGATTGGGTCCTTCGGGAAGCTTGCAAGCAAGCCCGCGCCTGGATGGATACGGGCCTTCCGCTTGCAACCATTGCAGTGAACATCTCCGCGATGGCCTTCCGGCAGGAGGCTTTTCTTGAAAGCGTGTTTGCCACCCTCAAAGAGACGGGCTTGGATCCCACATGTCTTGAACTGGAATTGACCGAAAGCGTGCTCATGAAACATGCCGAGTCTACGAAATCGATACTCGAGAGCCTGAGAGCGGAAGGGATTCGCGTGGCGCTTGATGACTTTGGTACGGGTTACTCCAGCTTGAGTTATCTGACGAAGTTTCCCATCGATGCGCTCAAGATCGACCAGTCATTTGTTCGCCAGATCACCACCACTCCAAGCGAGACCACCATTGTGAGGGCGGTGATCGGCATGTGCCGAAGCCTGAAGCTGCGGGTCGTCGCTGAAGGCGTGGAAACGCCAGAGGAGCTAGCCTTTCTTCAGGCTCACCAGTGTGACGAAGCGCAGGGATATTATTTCAGCCGGCCTTTAGCGGCTGCGCAATTCGCGCACTTACTACAGCTCGGGATTTCAGAAATTGTTCCCCGTTAAGGATATGGCTTCCTTTGCGCATCCAGGGCAGAGCCGGAAAGAAGTAAGGTATCGGAGTCGGATCGGTCATATGTAAGAAGGTTTTGGAGCGGCTGGGCGGGAGCATCTCGGCCAAGCCGCAACTGGGCAGAGGCTTCATGTTTTATTTTGCGCTGCCCGAGAGAGATTTAGAAATAATGACATCTACTGGAGAGAACCACGCACCGATTGAAGTTCTGTTAGTCGAGGATAGCCCTGGCGATGTGCGCCTGACGATCGAGGCCCTCAAGACCGCCAAGATGCACATTAATTTGCGGGTCGTCTACGATGGTGCGGAAGCTATGGAGTACCTGAGGCACGAGGGCAAGCATGCCGATGCGCCGAGGCCGGGTTTAGTTCTTCTCGATCTAAATTTACCCAAGAAGGACGGCCGGGAGGTTTTAGGAGAAATCAAGGGAGATCCGTCGTTGTTGACCATTCCTGTGGTGATCTTGACTACTTCGGCGGCCGAAATGGACATCCTGCGGAGTTACCGGCTGCATGCCAACTGCTACATCACCAAACCCGTAGACCTAGAGGGGTTCCTCGAGGTGGTCAAGAGTATTGACAACTTTTGGCTATCGGTGGTCAAGTTGCCACATGAAGTAGTGTCATCGTCGCAGGCTTACTGATAACTGGTGTTTTATACCGAGCGGGCTTTCTTCCACTCCAAGGGGGGCAATCCTTTGTTGACGGTGCGATGGAGGTACGCTTCGGCAAGGGCCGCGGCTCTATCTTTGCCTTCTTGAATGTCACGCACGAATTCGGAAGGCGCAATCCAACTCTTGGTATTCACGTTGTAAACGGAAAACTGCACGCCCTGAGCATTATGCTCGGCGAACAAATGAATATGTTCGCCACCGATTTTGACTTCAGCCCACACGCCCTCAGCCAGCATTCATAGACTGTGGCATGCGTCAGGGTAGAAAGCGCTAAAGTAATGAAAATGAAGAATCGAAGGAGTAACGGGCCGGTGCGCCGTATTTCGATTTTGCACGACGGCGACTGTGTCCTTTCCATGTCAAAACGACACACGCATTGACGCACGCTTTCACGGATGATATAAATTATTATTCTAGTCGGCACCACATAGCCCACCGTCAACCTCTTCCCGGGTCGGGGAACGGCGTGGCTGCCAACCTGGGGTTCAGGCGACACAATTCGATGCAGGTCAATTCTCACCAATCATGAGAGAACTGTTCTTTCAAGTTGTGCCTATAGTCTTGATACTGCTGGTGTTTTATGCAGTCCTGAGAGTCCTATTTTTCATTCCTTTGTTGAAGGTTATCGCCCAACGAGAAGCTCGGACTATTGGCGCGCAAAAGGAGGCTGAAGCGGCGCAAAAAGCCGCTGCAGAGAAAGTAAAACAGTACAAGGACGCGCTGAAGCAGGCCCGAACGGAGATTTATCTACAACAGGAAGCCGCGCGCAAGAAGCGCCGAGCCCCATCACCATCAGCAGCGGGCGGCTCCCGCGGTCACCGAACGTCTCGTACGCGATCTGGATGCCGTTCGCGGCGGCGACTCCCGAGCCTGACGCGCTCATCGGGGACTCCTTTCATCCGGGCCGGTGGTTGGCGGTGAAGGCCAGCTTGGCCAGGGCCTCGCGCTCGGTCTGGGTGAGCGGGACCGGGCCGACGCCAGGATCGCGGGCCGCCTTGACCATCACGCAGTCGGCCAGCGCGACGCACGTTCCCTCCTGGAAGGCGGCCTGGGCCAGCCCGAAGGAAGAATGGCCGACGCGCGTCACAGCCGTGGCTATCTCCATCGACCCGGGGTACCGCCCCTCGCGCAGGAACTCCATGGTGATGGTGGCCAGCAGCACGGTCGGCCCGCCGGTGGTTGCGGGCGCGGCCAGCCCGGCGAAGACCCGGTGATGGAGGTCGGCGCGGCCCTCCTCGAAGAGGCGGCCGAAGGTGCCGTTGTTGAGATGGCGGTTCGCGTCCATGTCGCTGTACACGCTGCGGTAGGAGAACCGCGCGGGATAGTGGCCGGCGTGGAGCCGCGCGGACTGCTCGGCGAGACGGGTCACGGGCGCCTGGCTCGCGTGGACCGGGCTCGGGCGGGCACTCGCATAGCTGGATTATGGCCGAGAGCCCCGGCTCGAAACGGCGATAGCCTACGGGCGTACCTCGTAGACCAGGTTGAACGGCGTCTGGGAGGCGCGCCGGAACCTGGTGAAGCCGGCTTCGGTCGCGATCTGCCTGATGGCGGCCTCGCCCGCCTGGGCGCCGAGGGAATAGCCGCCGGGCTGCGACATCGCGTTCGGCACGCACAGCATCGTGGAGAAGCTGTAGTAGACGCGCCCGACCGGGTTCAGATTGCTCGCGGTGTCATCGCCCGCGAACGGCTCGACCACGAGCCAGGTGCCGTTCGGCTTGAGGGCCTGCCGGATGTGCCGCGCGGCCGCGAGCGGGTCGCCCATGTCGTGCAGGCAGTCGAACGTGGCCGCCAGATCGTAGCCTGACCCGGAGAAGGAGGAGGCCGTGGCGACTTCGAAGTTCACCCGGTCGGCGACTCCCGCGTCTCCCGCCCGCTTGCGGGCCAGCTCGATCGACTGGTCGTGGTAGTCCGAGCCGGTGACTTCGCGAGTTCGGGTACTCCTGGGCGAGGAGGATGGTCGAGGCGCCGAGCCCGCACCCGATGTCGGCCACCTTGGCGCCCGCGCGCAGCCTGTCTTCCACGCCGTCCAGCGCCGGGATCCAGGACGGGATCAGGTTGGCGATGTAGCCGGGGCGGAAGAACTGCTCGCACCCGACGAAGACGTCCTCGTCGTGCTCGTGCCAGCCCATGCCGGTACCGGTGCGGAAGGCCTCGGTGATCCGCGGCACGGACCGCAGCGTGCCGAGCGCCAGCACGAACGCGCCCGGGGCGTAGAGGGGGCCATCCGGATTGGTCATGGCAAAGGCCTGCTCCTCCGTCATCGAGTACAGATCGGAATCCCCGTCGTACTCGACGTACCCGCCCGCCGCCTGCCCCCTCAGCCATTCGACGACGTAACGCGGATTGGTGCGGGTACGCGCCGCCAGGCCCTCGGCGGTGGTCGGCGCGGACGCCAGCGCCCGGTACAGGCCGAGCTGGTGCCCGATCACCACGTTGCCGGCCGCCGCCGTGGCGCCGAGATCGGTGATGAACCGGCCCAGGAACTCGTTCAGCTTGTCTTCCTTGATGGCCATGATCTGCCTCCCCTTGACGGGTTTCGCTTGCCTGGGCCCAGGCTGCGCCGGGTCGTTGCACTGGCGTTGCAACGCGGCTGCAATGGGCACAGATAGAACCGTGGGAACAGCGATCAAGCAGGGGAGGCGGCCATGCGAGCGAGGTATCCCGACGTCGAGGGCTTCGTCGAGCGCGACGGAGTCAAGGTCGGCTACGAGGTCTTCGGGCAGGGTGACCAGGCGCTGGTGTTCCCCCCGATCGACGGGATCGTTCACTCCCGCTGCTGGAAGGCGCAGGTGCCGTACCTGGCCCGATCCTTCAAGGTGGTCACCATCGACCCGCGGGGGAACGGCCGCTCGGACCGGCCTCAGTCAGCCGCCGCCTACGCCGATACCGAGTGGGTCGCCGACACGATCGCGGTCATGGACGCGACGGGCATCGACCGGGCGGTCCTGGTCGGGTTGTGCACGAGCAGCTGGCGGGCGCTGCTGACCGCAGGCCAGCACCCCGACCGGGTGCTCGGTGTCGTGGCCATCTCCCCATGGGCGCCGTTCCTCACCCCGCCGCTGCCGGCCCGCGTCGAATTCGACTTCGACGCCGTGCTCGACACCGAGGAGGGCTGGGCGAAATGCAACCGGCATTACTGGCTGCGTGACTGGCGGGGTTACGCCGAGTTCTTCTTCGGCGAGCTGCTGTGCGAACCGCACTCGACCAAGCAGCGCGATGACTGCGTCGGCTGGGCAATGGAGATCGGCCCGGAGACAATGCTGCTGCACGACGACGGACCGAAGGCGTCCTCGACCCGGGAGGAGACCGAGGCGCTGCTGCGCCAGGTGAGCTGCCCGGTCCTGGTCATCCACGGACAGGGGGACCGCTGCCAGCCGTTCGCGCGCGGCGAGCGGGTCGCCGAGATCACCGGTGGCGAGTTCCTGGCCCTGGAGGGCGCCGGGCACGTGCCTCAGGCCAGGGAGCCGGTCATCGTCAACCATGCGATCCACGAGTTCGCCAGCCGCTTCCGGCCAGCCCGGCGGGCAGCCGCTCCTGGACCAGGCCGCTGAACCGGCCCAAGCGGGTGCTCTACGTCTCCTCGCCCATCGGGCTCGGCCACGCCCGGCGTGACCTGGCGATCGCTGACGAGCTGCGCAGGCTCCGGCCCGGGCTAGAGGTGCACTGGCTGGCCCAGCATCCAGTGACCGAGCTGCTGAAACGGCGCGGCGAGATGATCCACCCCGCGTCGGCGTTCCTGGCCAGCGAGTCGGGTCACATCGAAAGCGAGGCTGCCGAGCACGACCTGCACGCGTTCCAGGCCCTCCGGAACATGGACGAGATCCTGATCAGCAACTTCATGGTGTTCGACGACCTGGTCCGGAACGAGCCGTACGACCTGTGGATCGGCGACGAGGCGTGGGACGTCGACTACTTCCTGCACGAGAACCCCGAGCTCAAGCGGGCGCCGTACGCCTGGATGACCGATTTCGTGGGCTGGCTGCCCATGCCGGACGGCGGCGCCGGGGAGCAAGCCCTGACCGCGGACTACAACGCGGAGATGATCGAGCAGATCGCACGCTTCCCGAGCCTGCGCGACCGGTCGGTGTTCGTAGGCAACGCCGCCGACGTGGTGCCGGACGCCTTCGGGGACGGGCTGCCGCTGATCCGCGACTGGGTGGAGCGGAACTACCAGTTCTCGGGCTATATCACCGGGATCTCGCCCACCGACCGCGACGCCATCCGCGCGGATCTCGGCTACCGGGCCGACGAGAAGGTCTGCGTCGTCACCGTCGGCGGGTCGGGCGTAGGCACCGACCTGCTCCGCCGGGTGGCGGCGGCTTTCCCGGCCGCCAGGCGGCTGGTGCCCGAGCTGCGGATGATCATGGTGGCCGGGCCGCGGATCGACCCGGGCTCTCTCCCGTCCCATGACGGACTGGAGGTACACGGGTACGTGCACGACCTCTACCGGCACCTGGCGGCCTGCGACCTCGCGGTGGTGCAGGGCGGCCTGACCACCACGATGGAACTCACCGCGAGCCAGCGGCCCTTCATCTACGTGCCGCTGCGCCATCACTTCGAGCAGAACTTCCACGTCCGGCACCGGCTAGCCCAGTACGGCGCGGGCCGGTGCGTGGACTACGAGCAGACCGGGCCCGAGGCGCTGGCCGCGGCGATCGCCGAGGAGATCGCGCGCCCGGTCAGCTACCGGCCTGTCGAGACCGACGGCGCGAAACGCGCCGCCACGCTCCTGGCCGAGCTCATCTGAGGGCCTGTCCCGAAGACCGTGCCTCCTCGAGGACATGCGGGAGCCCGTGCTCACGGGCCAGGTTCTCGGCCCGCTGCAGCTGGGCTCTGGCCCGCTGGTCCTGGCCCAGCCGTACGAGGGCGTGCCCGTCCACGGCCAGCGTCGCGGCGAGCGTCGGCGTCCACGGCACCCGCTCGGCCACGGCCAGCAGCGGCGCCAGGATCGCGCGGGCGCGCTCGGGGTCGCCTTGCGCCAGCCAGGCCCGGGCCAGGAACAGGTAGACCTCGTCACCGAGCAACCACACCCCGCCGACCGGGATGCTGGCCTGCCCTAGCAGCCGATCCGCCTCGGCCAGGACGGCCGCCGAACCTGTGGCGGCGGCCAGCGGTGCGAGGCAGCGAAGCCGATGGGCCTCCCAGGCCGACCTCCTCGGCGACAGGCAGGCCGCGTTCGAACAACTCGATCGCGCCGGCCCGGTCACCGTTCAGCAGCAGGGTGGTGCCGAGCATGGCACACGCCGCAGCCTCCCACCAGCTGTGCTCGTACTGGTCGGTCATGGTCAGGGCCTGGCGGCCGAGGCGAACCGCCTCTTCGTCACGGCCGCGCAGCCGGGCCAGCCAGCCGAGGTGGGCGACGTACCACGCGGCGAACTGCGGGTAGCCGCCGCGGCGGTTGATCTCGATGCCGGCCCGCATCGCGGCTTCTGCCTTGTCCCAGTCGGCCGCGGCGATGAACAAGAACGCGGTCTCGAACTCCGCCCACTGCAGCCGGAACAGGTCACCCAAGCGGCGCAGCAGCGGATCGAGCTCGGCTAGCACGGCGGCAAAGGCCTGCGCGTCGCCGAGGTTGAGGTAGGCGATCTTCAGGCCGTCGAGTCCCGCCGCGAGGGCCCGCTCGTCCGCGGACGCGCGCCCGGCCGCCACCGCGCGCAGGCCGTAGTCGACTGCCGCGTCGAGCTGTATCCGGTTGGCGGCGGTAATCGCCAGCCGCGCTAGCAGGTCGGCCTCGCTGGCCCGGTCGCCGAGCGATTCAGCGATGCGCAGCCCGCTTTCGAGGTTGGACGCGTAATAGCTCATCGGCAGGCTGCGTGAGGCGGGAACGTCGCCACGGCTCGGCACGGCATACGGGATCTTCCACGGGCGCGATCGGCCCAGTTCGCTCAGCGCCCGCATCTCCAGGCGGCGGTCACCTACCGCACGCGCGCCCGCGACCCCCAGCGTCAGGTCGGTGAGCGCCTCGTCGTAGGCCCCGGCCGCCTCCCGCACACAGCCGCGGATGACCAGGGCGCGGGCCCGGACCTCGCCGTCGCCGCCGCGCTCGGCCGCGTCGAGCGCCTGGGTACTCAGCGCGATCGCGTCGCTGGCCGCGTTCCTGCGCGTGGCGTCCTCGGCCGCCAGCAGCCAGGCCCGCGCCGCCCGGGGCCAGTCCTGCGCGGCCGCCGCGTGCCGGGCCAGCGTCTCCGGCTGGCCGGTCAGCAGGTCGGCCGCCCGGCGGTGGTAAGCCAGCCGCGTCGGCTCCGGCGTGGTCGCGTACAGGACCTCCCGGATGAGGTCGTTGGCGAACTCGTAGTCTCGGCCGCTGACCACGAGCAGCCTGGCCTGCAGCGCCTGCTCGCAGCGCTCGACCGCGGCGGCCGGCGCGAGCTGGAGCAGCTCGCCGAGGGTCAGCGGGTCGATCGCGGCGCCGAGCACCGAGGCCGCCCGCAGCAGGGTCTCCACGGCCGCGCCCGTCTGCCTGACCCGGCCCTGGACCGCGCTGCGCAGCGATTCGGGCACGCCGGGATCCCCGCCCTCGAGGGCCCGCAGCACCTCCACCACGAACAGCGTGTGGCCCCGTGTGCGCTGCAGGATCGGCCCGGCCAGCGTCCCCTGCCCGGCCTCGCGAGCCAGTTGCTCGACCGCGGCCGCGCCGAGCGGGCCCACCTCCACCCTGGTGGCCACCGGGCCGAGCGCGGTGCCGGTCTGCTGGTCGTACTCGGCGCGGACGGTCACCACCACCAGCAGCCGCGACCCGGACGTATGACGGCCAAGGTAGTGAATGAACTCGACGGTGGACTGCCCCGCATACTGCAGGTCGTCCACCACGAGCAGGACGGGCGCGCGTTCGGCCAGGCCGGTCAGGAATGCGGTCATCGCCTCGAACGACCGGCGCCGTTCCATCTCCGGACTGCCTCGCCAGGACGGGGGCGGCCCGACCAGCGCCGCGACCTCGGGCAGCAGGGCCGCGGCCGCGGGCGCGTGCTCGCCGAGCAGCTGCCGCACGGCGTTCGCGGTCATCCTGGTCACCACCGGGGCCAGTGCCTCCACGACCGGCTGCAGGAAAAGCGAGTTCTCGGCCTCGTAGCAGCGCGTGCGCAGCACGGTCGCGCGGTCCTCTGCCACCTCCGCCGCGAGATCCTCGGCCAGGGCCGTCTTGCCGATCCCGGCCTCTCCGATGATCATGACCACGCCCGCGTCGGCACCGACGGCGCGGCTCCAGGCTTCGCGCAGGGCCGCGATCTCCGCGCCCCGGCCAGCCAGCCGAGTAGCACGCTGATCCGGGCGAGCCGGGGCCTGGCGCCGGTCCGGCCGTCCGCCAGGCTGTTCCCGGAGGATGGCCAGGTGCAGCTCCCGGGTCGGCGATGCCGGGTCGGCACCCAGCTCGGCGGCGAGCCGCTCACGCAGTTCCGCGTAGGCTACCAGCGCCTTGGCCGGCTCGCCGGCCGCGGCGCAGGCCGACATGTACCAGCGGTAGGCCACCTCATCAAGCGGGTCAGTCGCTATCGCCGCTTCGGCGTAGCGGGCGGCCGTCCGGGCGTCATCGGCGGCCAGCGCCGCTTCGGTCGCGGCCAGCCGAGCCCGGCGCAGCAGCCCGCGCAGCTCATTGCGGGCCGGGTCCACCCAGGACGAGTACGGCTCGTCGGCCAGCGCGACGTCCCCGGCCAGCAGCCGGATGGCCTGCTCGGCCGCGACCAGGGCGATCGCGGGCGAGGCCGTCAGCTTGCGCTCCGCCTGCTCGCAGTGCCGGGCGGCGGCATCGAGGTCGACCCCGATGTCGGGGGAGTCGGCGAGCCGGTATCCGGACCGGCCGCCCAGGATGACACCGGAACCCAGCACGCCGCGGAGCCTGCTGACCAGCGTGGCGACGTTCTGATCGGCGGCGGCCGGAGGCTCGTCGGCCCACAGCACCTCGACGATCCGGTCCACGGGAACCAGGCCCGGCCGCTCCACGGTGAGCAGCTTGAGCAGCGTCCGGGACTTGCGGCTGCCCAGCTCGCTCTCGGAAAGCTCGGTGCCGTCACGGATAACGCCGAAAGTACCCGCGAGACGCAGCTCGATACGCCAAGAAACAGCAGGTCTCGTGGGAATGTCCCTCCCCACAAGCACTGTTTACCCCGGCCCGCCGCGCCCGGCAAGTATCACCGGCGCCGGCTGCTGAGGAAGGCGTGGAGGTGGTCGGCCAGGGCTTGGGAGTCGGCGCCCGCGCCGTGGATGTAGGTGGAGGCACGGGTGCGGAGCACCGGCATGCCGAGCACGTAGAGCCCCGGGGCGCCGATGACGACGCCGCCGTCGTGGCGGATGCGGCCGGCGCGGTCACGCACGGGGATGTCGAGCCAGGAGTGGTCGGGCCGGAAGCCCGTCGCCCACAGCACCGTGGTGATCTCCCCGCTGGTGAGGTCCAGTTCCAGGGGGGTGCGAGGATCGACGCGGGTGGGCGCGAACCGGTGCGGTGGCGGGAGGTCGTCGTCGAGGCCCGAGGCCGTGGCCCACTCGTCGGCCCGGTTCAAGAACCGGTTCATCTTCAGGTCGGCGAGCGCGCAGGTGTTGGCGAGTGACCCGGAGAACTGGGCCACCCCGTCGACAACGCGGCCGAGGCGGCCGACGATGCGGACCCCTTGCGCCGTGAGCGAGTTGAGATCGGTCATCGCGGCTTGGGTGGTCCCGGTGAGCTGCGGGGAAGGCAGGTGACGCGCCCGCGTGAGGTCGTCGATCTGGTCGTAGCGCTCGGCTAGCAGGCCGGTCGCCTCCAGCCACCAGAAGATGTCCCGGCCGCGGTAGCTGCGGGGGAGCCGGACGTGTTCGCCGACCGCCAGGGTCACCTGGCGCCCTGACCGGTGGATCTCGTCGGCGAGCTGGACACCGGTGGCCGACGCGCCGACCACGAGGACCCCGCCCTCGGGGAGCTGGCCGGGATCGCGGTAGGCGAGCGGGGTGAGCGTCATGATCGGCGAGGGGATGGCATCGGCGATGCCCGGGATCGCCGGCAGGATGCACGCTCCGGTCGCCAGCACCACGGCCTGGGCGCAGACGAGGTCATCGTTGGCCCGGATCTGGAAGCCCTGCGGCACGGCACGCAGGGTCTGCACCGTCGTGGCGGTGCGGACCGGCGCCCCGACGACACGGGCGTAACCGGTGAGGGTGGCGACGACGTCGGCGGCCGGCATGAATCCGTCGGGGTCATCGCCGGCGTAGTCGTGGCCGGGGAGCCGGGTCTGCCAGTTCGGGGTGAGCAGCCGCAGGCTCGGCCAGCGCTGGGTCCGCCACGAGTTCGCCACCTCACCGCGCTCGAGCACGACGTGGTCGATCGAGCGTTCGGTGAGGCGGCGGCTCATGGCCAGGCCGGCGTGCCCGGCGCCGACGACGACTGCCGTGGTCTGGATCATGCGGGCGTCCGGCTGGTTGTCAGGCCAGCTCGACGAGCACCTTGGTCGGGTTGGTCACGATGTCGAAGACCGCCGAGCGCTTCTGCGACTGGGCGATCAGCGCCTCGAGGTCCTCGCGGGAGGCGTCGGCGTCGATGGCGAACCGGACCGTGACGGCCTCGAAGCCGTTGCGGATGTCGGGGTCGGCGCCCAGGATGCCCAGGACGTTCATCTGGCCTTCGATGGTGGCGGTGACCGACCGGAGCTGGATGTCCCGGTACTGGGCGACCGCGGCGACGCCGGCGGTCAGGCACCCGACCAGGCCGACCAGCACGATCTCCACCGGCGTGGCGCCGTTGTCCTCGGACGCGAAGCACTCGGGGTGGTCGATGTCGTACTCGTACGTGTTGCGGTGCTGTTGCTCGGCGCCTAGGCCGGTGAAGCCGGTGACGGTGGAGTGGCTGTGGGTACCGTTGCGCCAGGTGCAGCTGGCCCGCCAGGTGAATTCGGCCGCTTCCGGTGCGGCGGACAGCGCCTCGCGCGCCCCGAGCAGGGCCTGGACGTTCACGCCGTTGTCGACGGGACTGTCGGTGATGGTCATCGGTGTCTCCTTGATTTCGATGGGATTCGATGGGGTCGGATGGTCGTTCATCCCCGGCGGGGCCCGAGGACGATGGGGAGCGAGACGAGGCCGCGCAGGACCAGGCCGTCGCCGTGTGCCCAGGCGAGCGCGTCACGGTCGACGGCGAGCCGCAAGCCCGGGTGACGGCCGAGCAGCTCTTCGAAAGCAACTCTGGCTTCGAGCCGGGCCAGGGGCGCGCCGAGGCAGTAATGGATGCCGTGGCCGAACCCGAGGTTGGGTCCGTCGTCGCGGCCGATGTCCAGGACGTCGGGTGCTGGGAACCGGTCCGGATCGCGGTTGGCCGAGCCCAGGCACACCAGCACCTGTTCGTGTGCGGGGATCTGGACGCCATCGAGAGTCACCGGCTCGGCCGTCACCCGGAACGTGGCGTGCGGGACCGGGGCGGTGAACCGGATGAGCTCGTCGACCGCGCCGGGAAGCCGCCCGGGATCGGCCAGCAGCGCCCGGAGCTGGCCGGGGTGATCCAGCAGGGCCACCACCCCGTTGCCGATCAGGCTGGCCGTGGTGTCGTGGCCGGCGACGATGAGCTGGAACAGGCTCGACAGCAGCTCCTGCGTGGACAGCGCGTCGTCTTCGGCGGCGACCAGGACGCTGACCAGGTCATCGGCCGGGTGCCGCCGCTTGTCCTCGACCAGCTCGCGCAGGCAGGCCACGATGCCGTCCGATGCCCGCACTGCCTCCGGCGGCGGGTCACCGGCCCACCCGGTCAGCAGCACCCCGAACCAGGCGTGCAGCCGGGGGCGGTCGGCGGCGGGGATGCCCAGCAGCTCGCCGATCACCCGGAACGGCAGCGGGTACGCGTAGCCCTCGATGAGGTCGACGGTGGCGCCGGGGCCGGCATCGTCCAGCTCGTCCAGGAGGTTGCCGGCGATGGCCCGGATGGCCGGCTCCAGCGCGGCGACCCGGGACGGGGTGAAGGCCCGGGACACCAGCCGCCGCAGCCGGGTGTGGTCGGGCGGGTCGACGTTGAGCATGTGCCGGGAGAACTCCGGTCCGGGCAGCCCCTCGGCCACGACGTCGCCGTCGTCAGCCAGGGCGGCGAGCATGTCCTTGGAGATGCGGGGGTCGTTGAGCGCTCGCCGGGCCGCGTCGTAGCCGAGCACGACCCAGGCCGGGTGACCGTCGGCCAGGCGGACCTTTTGCACCGGGCACCGGGCCCGGGCCTCGGCGAAGTGGCCGAACGGGTCGTCGCGGATCGCGGGTGCCCAGCCGCCCCAGGTGGCCAGGGTGTCAGTCATGGCCGCCCTCGGGCCGGTAGCCGGTGCAGAGCAGGTCGAGCCGGGCGATCCGGCCGCCGTCGTCGGTGTCGGCGTAGGCCTGCTGCTCGACGGTGAACCAGCCGGCGCCGAGCCGCTCCGCCCGGAGCCGGAGCCGCCAGTGCAGGTGCAGGCGGCCGCCGACCTCGCCGACAGCGGCCTCGACGAGCTCGAAATCCTCGGTGTCACCGAACCAGCGCGCGAACCGGTGTGCGATCGCCTCGGCACCGTCCCACTCCCACAAGCCCGAAGGCAGCAAGGCGCGCAGGCAGGCATCAGCGGCGAGCGCGCCGCCGAGCCGGGCGAAGTCCTGAGCGGCGAGGCCCTCGAGGAACGACCCGGCGAAGGCCGACTCTGGCACTACGTCGGCCACTCCGGTGGTTGCGGGGTGTCATCATGAAACCGTTGTACGGGCGCAGGCTGTCATCGCGGTATCGGGGAATCCCCCTACATGGGCTATACGGGCCGCACAGCCTTCGCCGGGCGAGCGATGGCGGCGGCACGGTGGGCCGTCGTATGCTCGGGTATGGCCTCCTGGCTGCACGGATTACAGAACATGGGCGGGGCAGTCGGATGCGAGACGCGAGGCGGGCATCGCGCGGTGGCCTGCCGTCGCCTGCCGACCTGTTTGTAGGCCGGGACGGCGAGCTGGAGGCTGTGTCCCGGATGCTCGCACATCCGCAGACCCGGCTAGTCACGCTCACCGGGCCGCCGGGCATCGGCAAGACCCGTCTCGCCGTCGCATGCGCGTCGGCCCACGCCGAGCGCAGCGGATGCGCCGCGGTGTTCGTTGACCTGGCTCCGGTCCGGGATCCGGCGCTGGTGATGGTCGAACTGGCTCAGGCGGTGGACGTCGAGCCGCGGGGCGGGACGGATCTGACCGGCCAGCTGGCTGCTGCGCTGGGCCACGAGGAGCGGCTCGTGGTCCTGGACAACTGCGAGCATCTCCTGGCCGCCGCCCCGGACGTCGGCCGGGTGCTCGCTGCCTGTCCGCGGCTGCGGGTGCTCGCTACCAGCCGGGAACGGCTCCGGCTGTCCGCCGAGCAGGAGTTCCCGGTTCCGCCGCTGGCCATGCCCGCGCCGGCGGACGTCGCAGACCTCAGTTCTCTGGCGGCGAATCCGTCAGTGGCGCTGCTGCTGGATCGCGCGCGCCGGACCAACCCGGGCTTTGATCTCACTCCGGCTAATGCGCTGTTGCTGGCCAGAGCGTGCGTCCGGCTGGAGGGCCTGCCGCTGGCGATCGAGCTGGCCGCGGCCCGGCTGAAGGTCCTGACGCCAGGGGAGCTGGTGTTCCGGCTCGGCAGCAGGATGGAGGTGCTGGCCGGGAGTACGCGGGACGTGCCAGTCCGGCAGCGTGCGCTACGCAGTGCCATCGCCTGGAGCTATGACCTGCTCGACTCCGGCGAGCGCGCGCTGTTTCGCAGGCTGTCGGTGTTTGCTGGCGGCTGGACGCTTGCTGACGCGGGCAGCGTTTGCGCCGTGAATGGGGACGACGCGCTCGCGATGGTGGAGTCGCTGCTCGACAAGAGCCTGATCCGGCGGCTGCCCGGTGACGAGCAGACCGCTGAGTTCTCGATGCTGGAGAGCTTGCGTGAGTATGCGGCGGAGCAGCTGGCGGCCCACGCCGAAGCCGAGGAGACGCGGGCTAGGCACGCTGGCCACTACGCGGGTCTTGCGGCGCAGTTCGAGGCTTCCCTCGGCCTGCCGGAGGAGCAAGCCTGGCTGCTGCGGGTCGGCCGCCACCACGCGGATCTGCGCGCCGCGCTGGATTACTGTCTGGGCGCGGGCCGGGATGCGCTGGGCGCTCTGGCTGGCCACCGCGCTCGGCTGGTACCACTACACCCATGGCGACCTCGATCATGGCCAGGCGCTCGTGGACGCGGTTCTTCCCTCGGCTGCGGACGGCCATGACCCGGCGGCTATGAGCGATGACGCCACGGCGGGAGGCCAGACTGGCGTGCTCATCGTGGCCGGGGTCCTGGCCTGGGCGACGGGAGAGATGGGTCGTGCCCAGGGCCTCCTGCGCAGCGCGCTCGAGCGCAGCGAGGGGCGTGGTGATGCGCGCCGCGCGGCGATCGCGTGCGCCTTTCTGGGGCACGTGGCCCGCGCTGGCGGCGAGTGGGATGCGTCCGCTGACTGGCATCGGCGGGCCGAGGCGCGATTCCGCGAGGGGGGCAACACGCAGGGCGTGGCGTGGGCCCGGCACGACCTGGGGCTGCTCGCCCGGGACCACGGCGACCTGGGGAGCGCCGCGGAACTGCTGCGGGCGAGCCTGCGAGACTTCCGTGAACTGGACTATCCGTGGGCGGTGGCATGGTCGGCGTGGGGGCTCGGCACGACGCTGAGCGCGCAGGGCCGGCTGGAGGAAGCGTGCCCGCTGCTGGCGGAGGCGCTGCGGATCTACACCGACCTCAACGACCCCCGGGGCGTCGCCCAGTGCCTGGAGGCGCTCGCCCATGTCGCCAGTGAACGGGCGCACTATGAGAGCGCCGCGCGGCTGATCGGTGCGGCCGCGGCGCTGCGCGAGCGGGTGGCCGCCCGCCAGCCCGATACCGAGCAGGCGAGGAGTTCGGCGGTGGAGCGGGTCCTGGCCCGGGCGCTGGGGCCTCAGGACGCTGACACGCTCATGCACGCGGGCCGGACAATGCCCGTACAGCAGGCCGCGGATCTCGCGCATGGCGGTCGCTTTGGGCACTGCACCCGGTGACCCGGACCGCTCCCATCAGGTGCCGCTCACCCCGCGGGAGCGGCAAGTCGCCGCGCTGGTTGCCTCGGGCCGGACCAACCGGCAGATCGGCAGGGTGCTCGGGATCTCCGAGAAGACCGCCGAGGTCCACCTGCACCATGTGATGTCCAAGCTGGATGCCCGCAGCCGGGCCGAAGTGGCTGCCTGGGCCGTCACGCACCACCTGTCCGCCCCCGCGCGATTACCTAATGGGTTTCCCCGATAGCCGCTCCCACCCAGTCGGCGTATCAAGAGAGGAGGGTGGGGCCGCCGGCCCGTTGGAGGTGCAACCGATGCGCGCACGACTACCCGATGAGTCCGGTTACGTTGTCAATTCAGGCGTGCGGATCCATTACGAGGTGCACGGCACGGGCCAGCCGACGATCCTGCTGCTGCCCACGTGGGCGATCGTGGACTCCAGGCACTGGAAGATGCAGGTGCCGTTCCTGGCCCGGGACTACCGCGTGATCACCTTCGACCCGCGCGGCAACGGCCGGTCCGACCGGCCCAGGAACCCGGCGGCCTACGCCGACACCGTCTTCGCGAGTGACGTCGCGGCCGTGCTCGACGCGACCGGCACCGAGCGGGCGGTGCTCGCGGCGTTCTGCAGCGGCTTCCCCTGGGCGCTGCTGTTCGCGGCGGCGCATCCGCAGCGGGTGACCGGGCATCGTGACCATCGCGCCGACGCTGCCGATCCCGCCCGTCGACCCCTGGGAACGAACCGGGTACTCCTTCGACGACGTGCTCGACACCCCCGAGGGGTGGGCGAAGGAGAACCGGCACTACTGGCGGCGGGACTGGCGAGGATACGTCGAGTTCTTCATGTCCCAGATCACCACCGAGCCGCACTCCACGAAGCCCTACGACGATCTCGTCGAGTGGGGCATGCAAACCGACGCTGAGACCATGCTGTGCGATGCCGATGCCCCTCAGCAGGTCGCCGATGAGCAGGAGGCGATCCGCCTCTGCCGGTCGCTGGCCTGCCCGGTGCTCGTGATCGGCGGTGACCAGGACAAGATCGTCCCGCCGGAGCGGGCGCGGCGGATCGCCGAGCTGACGAGCGCTGAGCTGCTCGTGATCGAAGGCGGCGGGCACGCGCCGCATGTCCGGTACCCGGTCGCGGTGAACCACGCCATCCGTGACTTCGTGGACGGGATGGTCCACCGGCAGCGCAAGCAGGCCGTCTGGCAGGCCACGCACAGCCGCCCTCGGCGGGCGCTGTGGATCTCCTCTCCCATCGGCCTCGGCCACGTCCAGCGGGACCTGGCCATCGCCCGGGCCCTCCGGCAGCGCGTGCCGGACCTGGAGATCCACTGGTGGGCGCAGCCGCCGGTGACCGAGGTACTCGCCGGCGCGGGGGAGATCATCCACCCGGCGAGCTCCGATCTGGTTTCCGAGTCGGCACACTGGGAGTCGGAATCCGCGCACCACGACCTGCCCGCGTTCTACGCGTTCCGCCGGATGGACGAGATCCTGTGCGCGAACTACCTGCTGTTCGACGACGTGGTCAGGGACACCAGCTACGACCTATGGGTGGGTGACGAGTGCTGGGAGATCGACTACTTCCTGCACGAGAACCCCGAGCGGAAGATCGCGCCGTACGTATTCATGACCGACGTGATCGGCTTCCTGCCTACCGACCCCGGCGACCCGACGGGAAGCCGAGTTGTGCGCGGACTACAACGCCGACTCCATCGAAAAGCGTGAGCGATTTCCCCGGCTGCGCGACCTGTCCATGTTCATCGGCTCTTTCGATGAGCTGCCCGATCTCTCGTTCGGGCCCGGCCTGCCGGGCATACGGTCATGGTCCAGCCGGTGGTTCACCTCGGTCCCCTACGTGCTCCCGTTCAACCCCGCCGCCTATCGTGACCGCGCCCGGTTGAGCGGCCGGCTCGGCTACCCCCAGCACCAGCCGTTGCTCGTGGCCGCGGTAGGGGGCACGGCGGCTGGCGTCAGCCTGCTGGAACTGACCTGCGACGCGTTCGCGCGGCTGCGCAAGCAGGTGCCGGACGCGCGGATGCTTCTGGTCACCGGCCCTCGCATCGATCCCCGGCTGCTGCCGGACACCGAGGGCATGGACAAGCGCGGCTATGTGCCCGATCTCTTCGAGCACCTGGCGTGCGCCGACGCGGCCATCGTGCAAGGCGGGCTGTCCACGACGATGGAACTGGTCGCCACCGGGCGGCCGTTCATCTACTTCCCCCTGCGCCGCCACTGGGAACAGCAGCACTTCGTCACCCACCGGCTCAACCACTACCGGGCCGGCCTGCGGATGGACTACACGACGACCACAGCAGACAACCTGGCCGCCACGATGCGGACAGCACTGGCAGAAGCCGACACCGGACCCGGTTACCGGAAGGTCCCGCGAGGCGGCGCGGGCCGCGCCGCCTCGCGCATCGCCACACTGCTGGCTGGCCAGTGACACGAGGGACCGGCTGCCGGTCAGGATCGGATTGCCTGCTCGCGCGAGCACCACCAGGTGGTGCGGCCGCCGACGGTTCCGTGCCTCATCGGTGAGCCGCATCGCGGGCACGTGCCGCCCCAGCGACGGGCCGCGATAACCTCGCCGGTGTGCGCGCCTCCGCCGTCGGCCGTGGCCCGAGCCAGGACCGAGCGCAGCGCGCGGTAGAGGCGGTCCGCGTCGGCGCGCCGCAGGCGGTTGACCGGCGTGAGCGGCGACACCTTGGCCTGCCAGAGGATCTCGTCGGCCAGCAGGTTCCCGATCCCGGCGATCTTGGACTGGTCCAGCAGGCGGGCTTTGACCGCGATCCTCCCCTTGGAGATCAGGGTGCGGAATTCCGCCGGCGTGACCTCGGCAGCGTCTGGTCCGAGGGCCCCGATGTCGGGGTTCAGCAGGATGCGCCCGAGCCGGCGCTTGTCGAACAGCACCATGCGGCCGCCGTCGGCGAACTCGAGGGTGAAGCGGTTCCATTCGGCCTTGCGGGGCTGGGCGTCTCGCCCCGGAGGGTCACCGCCCTCGGCCGACTGGCCGTCCGGCGAGGTGACGATGATGCGGCCGTTCATCCCCAGGTGGATGCCCAGATCGGGTCCGGGCCCAGGAGGGCCGCCCAGCACCTCGGAGGTCTCGCACCAGATCGTCTTGCCGCGCCTGTGGGCCGCGGTGAGCACGCGCCCGGTCAGCGCCGCGCGCAGATCGCCGGGTGAGTGCGGCCGGGAGACGAACGTGTCGGCGTCGTCGACCGCGACGATGGTCCGGCCCAGGGCTCGGTCGGCGATCAGGCGCCGGGCGTTCTCGACCTCGGGAAGTTCCGGCACCTACACGTCCACCTGCCCGTCGTCCCCGCGGAGGGCGGCGAACCGGTCGGCGGCCCGGTCGATCTGGGCCAGGATGTGCTCCTTGGCCGCGGCGTCCAGCGGCGTGTCGGGCCGGGCGATCAGGTCCCGCAGCACCGGGACCAGCGGCGCGTACTTGCCTGCGAGCCTGCGCAGCCGCGGACCGGTGGAGTGGATGAGGCCCACCCCGTTGTCGGTGAAGTCGGAGGCCTTGATGACCCGGGCCCACGGGCTGTCCCGCAGGCTGTCCGCCACGTGCTCCCGGTACTGCTCATGCTCGTCGCGGTCCGGCGCGAACGGTGGGTTCGTCACCGCGCCGACCAGTTCCGCCACCCGCGGGCCGAACTCCGCCGCCAGCACCCCCAGAGCGGCCTGCTGGTCACCCTGGCCGCTCCCGGCCAGCTCAGCGGGGTGGTCTTCCACGGCGTCGTGCAGCAGCGCGGCGCAGATCACGTCGGCGTCGCGGACGCCGTAGTACGACATGATCCGGATCGCCACCCGCAGCAGGTGGTTCACGTACGGCTCGCGATCACGCCGGTCGGCGGCGTGCAGCCGCGAGGCCAGGTCCAGCGCCCGCTCCATCCGGTGCCGGTCGGCGTCGGGCCAGGACGCGATCTCGGCCGCGAACCGGTCGCGCAGGCCCGCCTCGCCGTACGTCGAGGTGATCGCGTGCAGCGGCATCGCGGTCACCAGCCGCTGCCGGTCGCTGTTCATGACTAAGGACTAGCACACCGTCAGCCCGTAATGTCAGCCATGTCCGCAGGCTCGGGCAGCAGGGCGAGGAAGATGACGAACCTGGTCCGGCCTGGCCGGCTGGTCACCGTGATGCTGCCGCCGTGCGCGGCGACCACGGCGTCCACGATGGCCAGGCCGAGGCCCGTGCTCTTGCCCGCCGCGTCGAGGTCCCTGGCCCGCGACGTGTCGGCCCTGGTGAACCGCTCGAACAGGTCCGGCAGCAGGTCCGGCGGGATACCCGGGCCGTCGTCGGTGATGCTAAGCGCGACCCGTGGCGCGGCCGGACGCACGCCGCGCTGCACCGTCCCGCCCTCGTCCGCGTCCACCCGGTCAACGCCGGCGTCCTGCACGGCGAGGGCGACGCTGACCGTCGAGCCGGGCGGGGTGTGTTTGCCCGCGTTGCTCATCAGGTTGGCGAACACCTGGTGCAGGCGATGCTCGTCGCCCAGGACCAGGATCGGGTCGCTGGGCAGGTCCAGCCGCCAGTGATGGTCCCGGCGGGCCACCCGCGCGTCGCTGGTCACGTCGATGGCCAGCCGGGACAGGTCCACGGGCTCGCGCTCCAGCGGCCGCCCGGCGTCAAGCCGCGCGAGCAGCAGCAGGTCATCGACGAGGACGCTCATCCGGGCCGACTCGGACTGGACCCGGGTCAGCGCGTGGGTCACGTCGTCAGGCACCGGGCCGCGGTGCCGCAGCGCGAGCTCGGCGTAGCCGCGGATCGCGGACAGCGGGGTGCGCAGCTCGTGCGAGGCGTCGGCCGCGAACCTGCGCAGCCGGGCCTCGCTGGCTGCGCGCCGGCCCAGCGCCCGCTCCACGTGCAGGAGCATCCGGTTGAATGCGGCCCCGACCTGGCCGACCTCGGTCCGCGGGTCACTGTAAGGCACGCCAGTGGGCAGCGACACCTCGCCAGAGTCGAGCGGCAGCTCGGCCACTCCGGCCGCGGTCGCCGCGACCCGGCGCAGCGGTCGCAGCGACAGCCGCACCAGCGTCATGCCCAGCACGCCGGCCAGCAGCAGCACGCTGAGGAAGACGATCAGCTCGGCCAGGGCTACCTGGCCCAGCGTGTTCTCCACGGTGGTCAGCGGAAGCCCGGAGATCAAGATGTCGCCGTCGTGTCCCGCCACCGCGGTCATCCGGTAGTCCACGCGGAACGAGGTAAGGTGCGCGCTATAGGCGGTACTCGGCCAGGGTGGCGGCTCGTGCGCCGACGCCTGGTACACGGGCAGCGCCATGAGGGCCTTGGCGTCGGCCGCCGACAAACGGCATGGCTGATTGCGTGCGCCGTTGACGACCCCGCAGTTGGTGATCTCGCCGTCCTTGATCCGCGCGCCTAGCATCCCCTGCGGCTGCCCCTGGCTGCAGGAGCTGCCGTTAGGCGGCGGCTGGTACTCGCCCGGACCGCCGTCCGGCTGAACCGGGGCGCTGCCCTGGCCGGTGGTGTCCTGGTGGGAAACCTCTATACAAGCGGCATAGGTGCCGCTGGCACTGCGCAGCTGGCCGTCGAGCGCGGAGACCATCGAGCCGCGGATCGCCAGGTAGGTGACCACGCCGATGACGGCGCACGCGCCGACGAGCAGCACCAGGACGCCGGTTATCAGCCGCGCGCTGAGCGTCCTGCCCGCCAGCCAGCTCGCCCGCGGGCCAGCCTCGCGCCCGGCAGACATCAGCCCGCTGGCTTCAGCACGTAACCGACGCCGCGGACCGTGTGGATCAGCGGCACCCGGCCGGCGTCGATCTTCTTGCGCAGGTAGCTGATGTACAGCTCGACGACGTGCGCCTGGCCGCCGAAGTCGTAGTTCCACACCCGGTCCAGGATCTGCGCCTTGGACAGCACCCGCCGGGGGTTGCGCATGAGGAACCTGAGCAGCTCGAACTCGGTCGCGGTCAGGTCGATGAGGTCGCCGTCGCGGCGGACCTCGCGCGCGTCCTCGTCCATGGTCAGGTCGCCGACGGTGAGCAGGCCCTCGGTGTGGGCCCGGGTCAGGTTGGCCCGGCGCAGCAGGCCGCGCAGCCGGGCCAGCACCTCCTCCAGGCTGAACGGCTTGGTCACGTAGTCGTCGCCGCCGGCCGTGATGCCTGCCACCCGGTCCTCCACCGCGTCCCGCGCGGTGAGAAACAGCACGCACACCTGCGGGACCTCGGCCCGGAGCCTGCGCATGACCTCCAGGCCGGACAAATCCGGCAGCATGATATCGAGCACCACCGCGTCCGGGCGGAACTCGCGCGCGGTCCGGACGGCGTCCGCGCCGGTGCCGGCGGTGCGCACCGTCCAGCCCTCGTAGCGCAGCACGCTGGCCAGCAGTTCGGCCAGGCTCGGCTCGTCGTCGACGACGAGCACGCGCACCGGCGTCCCGTCCGCCCGCTGGATGCCCGCGTTCTTCCCGGCGGCCTTCGTCGGCGGCGTGGGAGCCGGGCTGTAGTCTTCCATGTTCGTCAAGCTCGCTTGTCGTCCCCGATGAGATCTGTGCTGGGTATCCCGCAAGGTTGGGGATCCTCTCCTTACATTCTCACCTCATGCGAATGATGTGATCGACAGATCAGAATCCGCTATGAATAACCTCTGAGATTCCCACGAACCCCAGCTAAGGAGGTAGAGCTCAGGAGGCAGAGCTCAGCCGGTGCCGAGCACCCGGCCGAGCTTGGAGGCCGACGACGAACGTCTCGCCCCGGCCTGGCGCAGCGCCTGGCCGGCCGCGTCGAGCACGCCCGCGGCGCCGGGGCCGCTGGTGAGCGCCTCGACCTCGATCTCGCGCCATATCAGCGGTTCGGCGCCGGGCTGGTCGAGCCGCGTGGCCGTCACGCGATCGTCGGCGACCTCGGCCAGCGGCTTGCCCGCCTGATCGGTCAGGGTCACCACGGTCCGTTCGGTATCAAGAATGGCGATGGGGCGCAGGGGGCGGCCTGCGGCGATGTCCTCAACCTGCGCGGCCAGCCGCGCCGGCACCGACCCGATGCTTGCGGTGCCGCCGTCACCGAGCGGCGCGTGCAGTTCCTGGCGGGTGTCCTTGCGCACCGGCAGCTTGAGGTGCCATCCCTCGTCCGTGCCGCCGACCCGGCGTCGCAGCGTGACCCGGTTCTTGATGAGGTCGAGTTCTTCGGTGTCGAAGTAGGTCGCGCTCAGGTAATACCGGCGCGGCCCCGTGGCCTTCGCGCGTCCCTCCAGGCCGCTGAGGTCGGGCAGGACAAAGTCGGCGTCGGCGTCGTATTTCTGCTCGGTTTCCAGGTGGTCGCCCGTGTTGTCCGTCACGCCTCCAAGATTACTGGGGAGGCCTCGTCCGGTACCGTCTAACCCATGTCCAGCGTGAGTGACGGGGACCGGCGCGCGGCGTCGGCCACTCCTCTGCTCGCGATGGGCGTGGCGGCCATCGTCGTGTCCCTGCTCATCATGGTCGTGATCTGCGTCAACGGCCCGTCCGTCAGCGTCCCCGGCCTGGCCCACCCGGCCGCCGGCCCGCCGTGGTGGCACCCGCTGCACCTGCGGCCGGCCGTGGTCCTGCTGTCGCTGTGGGCGGCGGCGGTCATCGCGGCCGCCGGGGTGGCCGCGGGCCTGGTCGCGGTGTCCCGGGGCGCCCGCCCGCCGGTCAAGCCGCTGCTCGCGGGCGTGTTCCTCGTCATCGCCCTGTTCACCGTGCTCCCGCCGGGCGGCTCCACCGACGCGGTCTCGTACGGGATCGACGGCAGCATGGTGGCAGCCGGGCACAGCCCCTACGTGATGACGCCGAACGAGTTCCTGGCCACCGGCGCCCAGATCGCCCGTAACAGCCCCAAGACCTGGCAGAACAGCCTCTCGGACTACGGGCCGCTGGCCACCGCCTCGGAGTGGGCCGCGGCCGAACTCGGCGGCGGCTCCATGGCGCGCATCACGTTCTGGCTCAAGCTGTGGACGGCACTGGCGTTCGGCGCGGTCGTGCTGCTCCTGGACTGGCTGGCCAAGCCGGATCCGGCCATGCGATGGCGCGCCCACCTGCTCTGGTCGGCGAACCCGCTGCTGCTGTGGGTGATCGTGGCGGGCGGGCACATCGACGGGCTGGCCATCGCGTTCGGCCTGGCCGGGATCGCGGTGCTGCGCGCGGAACGGCCCGGCGAGGATCCGGGGCCGGTCCGGGCCCTGGTGGCCGGGCTGCTCATCGGGGCCGCCATCGGCGTCAAGATCCCGTTCGCGCTGTTCGCGGTCGGTGCGCTGTGGGCGCTGCGCCGCCACCTGGCCTCGGCGTTCGCCCTCGTCCTCGGCTGCCTGATGACGATCGTCCCGCCCTACCTGGCCGCAGGGCGCCCGGCCGTCACCGTGCTGTTCCACCGTGGCAACCAGGTGACGTGGGACAACCTGTACCAGGTGTTCTGGCGTCCGCTCGGGATCACCACCTACCAGCCCGCGCACCTGGTCACCGTGGCCGCGGTGCTGGCCGTCGTCGTGGCGGTCATCGTCTGCCTGCGGCTGCCCTCCCGGGTTCCGTCGCTGCCCGCGGTCACGCCGGCGCTGGCGCTCAGCCTGGCCTGGATCTTCATGTGGCCGTTCCAGCGGCCCTGGTACGACGTCATGATCATCGCGCTGCTGGTGCTGTACCCGGCCTCGCGGCTGGACTGGGTGGTGCTGGTCCGCCTCGGCTTCGCCGCGATCACCTACATGGACTCCACCTCGCTCCCGCGGGGCTGGCTGCTCAGCCTGCAGATGTTCGAGGGAGAGTGGATCACCTCCACGGCCCGCGTGCTCGCGGTGGCCGCGCTGCTCTGGTTGTGCCTGACCGGTCGCTGGGGCTGGCGATCCCGGCCCGCCGAGCCCGCCGTCGCCACGCAGGAACTGCGGCAGCTCACCTGAGGTCGCGCTCCGCTTACCGAACGCTTACCGAGGTGCCGGAGAGGGCACCCTGAGCGTGCTCTTTTGGGTACGGTGAATCCAAAGCGCGAGCGCTGCTTACTCCGGAGGGCACTTCCATGGCTACTAGCCGCGAGACGGCCGTGGCGCGTGCTCCCGAGGCTGGCATCCCGCCAAGCCGGAGCGCCGCGCCGCGGCTGGTCTACGTGGTGATCGCCGTCGCAGCGGCCGCCGGGGCCCTGCTGCGGCTCTACCAGCTGACCCGTCCCGGTTACCTGCTCGGCGTGACCGAGTACGACGACGGCGTGCAGTTCGGAGACGCGGTGCGGCTGGTCGGCGGGGTGATCCCGTACCGCGACTTCGTGGTGATGCAGCCTCCCGGCAGCGTGCTGCTGATGACCCCGGTCGCGCTGCTGGCCAAGGTCACGGGCACGGCGTGGGGGCTGGGCATCGCCCGGCTGCTGACCGCGGCGGCCGACATCGCGTGCATCGTGCTGCTGGGCCTGCTGGTCCGGCACCGGGGGCCGCTGGCGGCCGGGATCGCGTGCGGCGTGTACGCGGTGTACCCCGACGCCCTGGTGGCCGCGCACACGTTCCTGCTGGAGCCCTGGCTCAACCTGTTCTGCCTGCTGGCGGCGCTGCAGATATTCGAAGGCGACCAGATCAGCGACAAGCCCCGCCGGCTGGGCTGGGGCGGTGTGCTGTTCGGGGTGGCGGCCGCGGTCAAGATCTGGGCGGTGGTCCCGCTGGCGGTCATGGCCGTGCTGGTCGCCCGGCGCCCGCGGCAGCTGCGGGCACTGGCCGGGGGAGCCGCGGCCGGGCTGGGCGTGCTGGTGCTGCCGTTCCTGATCATGGCGCCGGGCGGGCTGACCAAGGACGTGGTGATCAGCCAGTTCGTCAGGGACAACCTCAACCAGCCCTCGCCGCTGCCGCCGCTGTCCCGGCTGAAAGACCTCGCCGGCTTCTCCCTGTTCCCCGGCCTTCCCGCCGGCCTGCTGGCGCTGCTCGTGCTGGCCGTCGCGGCCGTCGTGCCGCTGGCGTACCTGGCCGTGGCCATCACGACGCGGCGTCTGCCCGCCCCGCTGGACTGGTACGCGCTGATCAGCGTCGTGGCCGTGATCGTCATGTTCCTGTGGCCGTACAACTACTGGTCGCACTACGGCGGGTTCGCCGGGCCGTTCATCGCGCTGGTGCTGGCCCTGCCGGCCGGCCTGCTGCGCCCGGCAGGCCGACCAGCCGAGTCCGGCAATCGGGTCATGCCGCTGATCGCGGTCGGCGTCATCGCGACGGTCGTGATCGCGGGCGTGGGCCTGCGCCAGCTGGCGGCCGAGACCAAGCTGGTCGCCTCGTCCACCCCGGCCGCCGCCGCGGACAAGCTGATCCCGGCCGGATCGTGCGTGGTGACCGACGACACCTCGCTCACGGTCAGCGCCAACCGGTTCACCTCGGACCAGCCTGACTGCTCGCCCATGGTCGACGCGTTCGGGACCCTGCTGGCCATGACCAACGGCCAGAAGCGGTACGCCTCGCCGCAGGTCCTGGCGAAGGTCGCGGCCGTATGGCGCACGGCGTTCTCCGACGCGCAGTACGCGTGGATCCAGACCGGCAGCCAGGGCCAGATCCCGTGGACGGCCAGCCTGTACGCGTACTTCACCAGCCATTTCCGGCTGGTCGGGCTGGTCAACGGCCCCGGCTCGCTCGACGCGCCCAAGGGCGGGCTGTACGTGCGTCGTTAGGCGCTCACGCCCGCGGACCCCGGCTGCGAGCGGTACACCACGAACCGCGTGCGCGGCCGCTCGGCCACCATCGCCTCGGACCCCGAAACCCCCAAGGACCCCGAAACCCCCAAAGACCCGAAGCCACCCAAGGCCCCGCCGGCCCCGGGATATTTGGGGTAGGCGTCGACGTGCAGTCCGTCGAGGTCCGGCCGTCCGGCCCGGCTCCAGGCCCGGACGTGAGCCGCGAGGTCGCCGGCGAGTTCGGCGCCCCGCGGGCCGAATCCGGCGGCCGTCAGCATGAACGACGGGGTCGGCCCCGGCCGTCCGTGCCCCCATTCCGCCGCGGGCCACGCGGTGGTCAGCACGGCCAGGCTGGCGCCGTCCAGGATCCCGACGGTGGCCCAGGAGTCCGGGCCGAGCAGCGGCGCGCGGCCGAGCCGCGGGGCCGACCGGGACGCGGGCCGCGGCGGTGCGGGCCGCCGCGCGCCCGGCTGCTCCTCGAACAGCCCGCACAGCCTGGGTTCGTGGATGGTCAGCCACAGGCTCAGCCCGAAGAACACCTGGGCCGGCCCGGTACGGACGCCGGTCGATTCTTCGCGGCCCGGCTCGGCCAGCGCGGCGGCCAGCGCCGCGGGGTCGACGTCCCGCCGTTCGGGAAGCCGCAGGACCAGGCCGGGCTGGATCACCACCGTGTGCTCGGGACCGGCCAGCGCGCCGCGCATCCTGATGAACCCGCACGGGGCCAGCGACCGGCTCGCCCAGTGCCCGCCGGAACGCCCGAACGCCACCGACAGCTGCGTCCCGCCCACATCGAGCGGGACGACGATCCGCGCGCCGGGCGTGACCTGCTCCAGCCAGGCGGAGGCGAGGTCGCTGACGCCGACCGTGGCGATCAGCCGGTCGTACGGGGCGTGCGCCGCGCAGCCCTCGGCGCCGTCCGCGCAGACCGTGATCACGTCCGGATACCCGGTGCTGGCCAGGTGCGACCGGGCCGCCTCGACCAGGTCGGCGTCGATGTCGACGCTGACCACCCGGCCCGATGGCCCGACGATGTGCCTCATGAGAGCGGCGTTGTAGCCGGTGCCCGCGCCGATCTCGAGCACCCGGTGGCCGGGAGCCAGGTCGAGCTGGTCCAGCATGATCGCCATCATGCCGGGCTGCGATGACGAGCTGATCGCGAGCCCGTCGGCGTCGCGCTTGGTCACGATGGCGTCGTCGCGGTAGGCCACCTCCGGCGGCAGGTCCGGGAGGAACAGGTGCCGCGGGACGGTCCGCAGCGCGTCGGCGACCAGATCGCTGCCGACGTGATTGGCGGCGATCACCCGCGTGGCAAGGCGTTCCCGCATGTACGTCAGCTCATCGCTCACGGAAGGCTCGTCCAAGGAAGCTCCTCTGAGCCGCGGCGCCGGCACCCGTGGTAAGGATCACCCTACCCACGCTGGACGGGAAACGGCGGCTCGCGGGGGTGGACGGGCGCCGCGCCGCGCTCGGCCCGAGCTCACAGATAACTCACCGATAACTCAACAACTCCCCGCACCGGCCTCACTAGTGCGGCAGAATGTTCCCTGCCAGCAAGGCGGCCGGGCACGAGCGCGGCATCTCCCGTTGCCTCTGCAGACTACGCAAAGGATTCCGTTGACCAACAGGAGCGAGACCGTATGGCCTGGCGCCGACCGGGACGATGGTAACGAGGCCAACGCCGCCCAGCCGACCGCCAACGGCACGAGCACATACGGCCTTAGCCCCAACGGGACGAGTTCACACACCGCCAGCCCGAACGGTACGGGCCCCGCCGCGACCAGCATCGCCCCGCCCGTGGCCTCCCGCCTCGACCGGACCGTGTGGGCGGTCACCGACGTGCTGCGGCAGCACTGGGTGCTCGCCCTGGTGCTGACCGGCGGGGTCGCGCTCCGCGTCCTGGCCCAGATCGGCTACCAGCCCGCGCTGCTGTACATCGACACGAACAAGTACATCTTCGGGACCGATTTCCGGGTCAACCACTTCGGCGCGTTCGACCCGCTGGGTTACACCCTGCTGGTCCTGCGGCCGGTGCTCATGTTCGCCAACCTCGGGTTCGTCGCCCTGCTGCAGCACGCGCTCGGGCTGGCCATGGCGGCCGCCCTGTACGTGCTGATGCTCCGCCGCGGCGTGATCCGGTGGCTCGCCGCCCTCGCCGTCGCCCCGGTGCTGCTGGACGCCTACCAGCTCAACGCCGAGCAGACCATCATGCCGGACGTGCTGTTCGAGGCGCTGGTCGTGGCCGCGCTGGTCGTGCTGCTGTGGCAGCCCCGGCCCGGGCTGGCCCTGGTGGTCATCGGCGGGCTGCTGCTCGGCACTTCGGCGCCGGTGCGGCAGGTCGGCGAGGCGCTGATCCTGCCCGCCCTGGTGTACGTGGCGGCGGCCGCGCGGGGCTGGCGGACCAGGCTGCTGCACGGCGCCGTGCTGACCGTCTGCTTCGCCGTCCCGATCCTGGGCTACATGGCCTATTCCGGCGTGATCTTGCACGAGGGGTTCGGCCTGTCCAGCCAGGGTGACGCGTACCTGTACGGCCGGGCGGCGGCCGCGGCCGACTGCGCCACCCTGAACATCCCGGCTGACCTGCGGCCGCTGTGCCCGGCGCCGGCGCTCGCGGCCCGCCTCGGCGTCGACGGGCTGGTCAACGCGCCCCCCTCGCCGCGGTTCACCTACCGGGTGCTCGACCCCCAGACCGGCAAGGACATCAGCACCCAGGCCGACCAGCTCCAGCTGGCCTACGCCGTGTTCCGGCAGCAGCCGCTGCGGGTTATCCGCGACATCGCCAGGGACTCGGTGAAGGTCTTCGCCCTCACCCGGGATGGGGACGTGGGCGATCCGCCGATCCACCGGTGGCAGTTCCAGCTGAACTTCCCGGTGTACCCCCCGGTCATCACCTCGACCGGCTCGGCCAGCCCCGACGCCACCTTCGCCGCGACCGGCGGCGGGACCATGCACGTGTACCGGCCTGCCGCCGTCGCGCTCAGGGACTACCAGCTGCACGGCGGCTACACGCCGGGACCGGTGCTCCTGGTCACCCTGCTCGCGGGCACCGCCGGGATCTTCACCTACCGCCGCCGCGGACGCCACGCCCTGGCGTCCCAGCCCCTGGCGCTGGCCTGCCTGCTGGTCACCGGCGTCGGTGTCGCGGCCATGCTCGGCGCCGACCTGTACGAGTTCTCCTGGCGCTACCAGCTGCCCGCCCTGATCACGCTGCCCATCGCCGGCGCGCTCGGCGCCACCGCGATCGTGCAACATCGGCGGCAGCGGCGGGTCGCGGCCGTGCCCGCCGCCGGGCAGGCATCCCATCCGGAGCGCACCGCTGTCTCAAGGTAACGTAACGCCAGTGGGCATAGACTCAGCTTTCTGCGACAGCCGGGACCGGGCCGAGCGTAGCCGGGATAATGGAGCCAGCCATGAGTTCTGACACGGGTCTGGCCAGCCGTTACCCTGCTACCGAGACCCGCGGGCGGCGGGATCAGCGCATGCTGCTCGCCGTCGGCATCGCAGTGATCGCGGCGGCGGCGGGGCTGTATGCGGCCGCGGTGGCCACCCACCCGGCGATCAGCACGCTCAAGGGCTTCGACCTGCACGTGTACCTGATGGGCGGCACGCTGGCCAAGCACGATCCGGCCACCCTGTACACCTGGCAGCAGCAGCCGGGCATCCAGTTCACCTACACCCCGTTCGCCGCGCTGCTGTTCGCGCTGATCACTACCGTGAAGTTCCGGGTGCTGCTGGACGTGCTGGCCGGGCTGTCGGCCGCCGCGGTGGCGGTGACCGTCTGGATCGCGTTCCGCGAGCTCGGATGGCAGGGAACGGCCAGGCTCGGGGCGACGCTGCTGGTGACCGGGATCGCGTTCTGGACCGAGCCGGTACAGCGCACGCTGTACCTGGGCCAGATCGAGCTCCTCCTGATGGCGCTGGTGGTCTGGGATCTGTGCCAGCCCGACCGGCGGTGGTGGAAGGGCGCGGCGACCGGCGTCGCGGCCGGCATCAAGCTCGTGCCGTTGTTCTTCATCGCCTACCTGCTAGTGACCCGCCGCTTCCGGCTGGCCGCGGTGGCGCTGGCGGGGTTCGCGGCCACGGTGATCGTCGGGTTCGCGGCGCTGCCGCACGAGTCCGGGCAGTGGTGGTGGCACGGTTACTTCCTCCAGGCCGGCCGCACTGGGTTCGTGGGCACGATGCTGAACCAGTCGCTGCGCGGCCTGATCACCAGGTTGATCGGCAGCGTGGCCGGCGCCGGGGGGCTGTGGCTGGCCATCGCCATCCTGACCGGGATACTGGGGCTGGCCGCCGCGGCGCTGCTGCACCACGCCGGGCGTACCTTCGCCGGGCTGATGGTGTGCGCACTGACCGCGCTGCTCGTCTCGCCGATCAGCTGGGATCACCACTGGGTGTGGATTGCCCCAGGGCTCGCGGTGCTGGTGGACGCCGTGGCCAGGGCCGGGCGCGGCTGGGCCAGGGCTGGCTGGCTGGCCGTGACCGCCGCGGTCCTGGCCGGGTACGGCGCGTGGCCGCGGTTCTGGCCGGGCGGCGGCGCTGGGCTGCTCCAGGGCGGCCTGATCTGGTACGCGCCGATATCCACCTTCAGCAGCGGGGACAATCCGAAGTACGTCGAGTACCACTATCGCGGCCTGCAGGAGTTCGCCGGGAACCTGTACGTGATCGTCGGCCTCGCCCTGTTCGTGCTCGCGCTGGCCGCCGCCGCATACGCGCTGCGGACCCGGCGACTTCAGCGTTCGCGCACGTAGAGCTGGCCGAGGGTGGGATCGGACGGGCCCACGGGCCGGAAGTTGGCGTGGAACCACGTGGCCAGCGCGCGCGTCCACGGGATCCGGCGGGGGTTGCCGCCCGACAGCCACACGTAGTCCGACCGGCTGAAGATGGCCTGCCACGCGGCCACCACCGGCGCCGACTTGGCCGCCCCGCCCTGCACGCTCACCCCGTGGCTGAGCACCAGCGTCGTGGCCAGGGAGTCGATGACGTCCGAACACCCGGGCCCCGGCGTCGCGAACCGGTCCGCGGAAATCGTCAGCGAGGTCTCGTCGGTCACCACGCACGCGCCCTTTGGAATCAGCCGCCCGATCGCCGTGGTCTCGGTGATGGTGGCCGGCGCCACCTCGGCCACCTGGATGACCGTCATGGCCGCGATGACGGCGGCGAAGGCGGCCAGCATCGCCTGCCGGACCCGCAGGCTGCGTGCTCGATTGGGCGCTCGATCGGGCGCCAGGCTCTGCGCCAGGCCGGCGGTCGCGCCGCCGGCCGTCAGCGCCAGCCAGGGCGCCACGAACGCCGGGTAGTGATAGAAGAAAGCCGAATAGCTGAGGATGGTTACAGACGCGAGCACCAAGGTGGCGAGCGAGAACCACTCCAGGTGCGACCGCCTGCGCGGTGACCGGCCGTAGCCGACGGCGATCGCGGCCACGCCGAGGGCGGTGAGGGCGAACGGCAGCCAGCCCGCGCTGACCGTGGACAGTCCCGCCACCACGCTGTTGGAGAACAGCGATTTGGATCCGGCCAGCAACGACAGCCGGCCGTCGGTGTTCACCACGTCGATCAGGCCGGTCACATGGGTCAGGCGCAGCGACAGCGGGACGACGGTCCCGACCCGGCTGGCCTGGTCGAGCAGCGTGCTGCGGACGAACGTGGCCGGGGCGGCCAGCGCGAACGGCGCCACCGGCAGCACGAACCCGGCCACCAGGCCGCCCGCGTACGCGCGGACCCGCCGGGCCCGCTGGTCGGCGACGATCAGGCACGCCACGAGCAGGATCACCGCGGGCACCACAGCCCAGAACTTGACCGCGCCGGCCACGCCGAGCGCGGCGCCCGCCCAGGCCAGCCGGGCCGGGCGGGCCAGCCGGCCGCGGCGGAACGCGGCGTTCGCGGCCAGCAGGCAGCACAGGTTCATCCACGGCTCGAGCAGCAGGGTGTGCGCGGCCGCGATGTCATCCGGATAGATGGCGAGAATCCCGCAGGTCACCGCCGTGACCAGGGCGCCGCGGTAGCGCACCAGGTTCCCGGCCAGGGGCACGCAGGCGGTGCTCGCCAGAACGGTCAGAACCCGGGCGAACGCCAGCGCCGCCGTCGTGGTCGTGAGCCTGGCGATCAGCGCCGCGGGCGTCATCAGCAGCAGCATGCCCGGCGGCTGGACGAACGCGAAATCCCGGTAGGGCAGCGCTCCCTGGGTCAGCCGGATCGCCGAACCCAGGTAGACGCCGTCGTCGTATTCGGAGACCCCGGTGAGGAACCCCGGCCTGGTCAGCGTGAACAGCCGCAGCGCCAGCGCCAGCACCGTGGCCGCGACGATGACCACGCCCGGCGTGACGCCGAAGCCGAACAGCCGCGGGCTGGGCCCGCCGCGGCCGTCCGCCGTCCCGGGCCGGCCGCTGTGCTGGCCAGGTGACACCCGGGCGTCCGTGACGTCGCCCGGGGTGCCCCTGGGATTCCCCGTCATAAGCGGACGCTAGCACAGCGCCCGCAGGACCTACCCGACGATCTGGGTGTCCTCGTTCTTGACCTCCGTGACCGTCCGGACCGGCACGGTTTCCTCGGCCACGCCCGGGCCCGCGACAGGCTCGACGACCCGGATCCCGGCCGGCACCGACGAGATCCGGCCGAACGCCGCGGCCGCGATGAAGACCACGACGACGCCCAGGGCGGAGAAGAAGCCGAGCTGCTCCATGATCCGCATGTAGACGGTGGTGCTGGCCGGCGAGCCGCCCAGGGTCACGTGGTTGTTCCACAGCGGGCTGAGGATGGTGCCGAGGGCGAACCAGGCCCCGGCCGCCGCGGCCAGGATCGCGCCGAACAGCGCGACGTACCTGCCGGTGGCGATGATCAGGAGCACGCCGCCGAGGAAGACCGCCGCGCCGGGCAGGATCTCCAGCCACAGCCGGGCCGTGTTGTAGGTCCAGGTCGTGTCCGGCGTGTAGGCGAAGTGGAAATACGGTCCGACGAAGGGGATGAGTGCGCCCCACAGTCCGAGCAGGACCAGCAGCGTTCCGCTGGCGGCCCCGCGGCTGCGCCGCATCTGCAACATCCCGGCCATGCCTATCACTTCCTGAGTGAGTAACGACATGTGTGTGGTTAGCGGGCCTGACCGCCACGCCCCTACCCGGACCGGCGCGTGGTATTCCCCGGGCCGAGAGGTATCTTCGCCACGTGGACACCCGCCGCCTCGTCCCGCGCACCGACCTGCTGCTGGCCGACCCGAGGCTGGCGGCGGCCGAGCGCAGGCTGGGCCGGGCCCTGGTCAAGGCGGCGGTGGCCCGCGCGCAGCAGCGGGCCAGGGACGGCCAGATCGGCCCGGACCAGGTTGCCGACGCCGCCGTCGCCGAACTGCCCGCCCACGCCGCCGGGCTGACCCCGGTGATCAACGCGACCGGGGTGCTGGTGCACACCAACCTGGGCCGAGCCCCGCTGTCCGCCGCGGCGGTGGACGCGATCGCGGCGGCGGCGGGCCACTGTGACCTGGAGTTCGACCTGGCCACCGGGGTGCGGGCCCGCCGCGGCGCGGGCGCGCTGGACGCCCTGGCCCGCGCCGTCCCCGCCGCCGAGGCGGTGGCCGTGGTGAACAACAACGCGGCCGCGCTCGTCCTCGCCGCGACCGCGCTGGCCGGACCAGGCTCCCGGGAGATCGTGGTCAGCCGCGGCGAGCTGATCGAGATCGGTGACCGGTTTCGGCTGCCCGACCTGCTGACCTCGACCGGCGCGACGCTGCGCGAGGTCGGCACCACCAACAGGACCACGGCCGCGGACTACGCCGAGGCCACCGGCCCGCGGACCGCCTTCATCCTCAAGGTGCACCCGTCCAACTTCCGCATCGAGGGCTTCACCGCCGCCGTCGGCGTCCCCGAACTGGCCGAACTGGGCGGCAGCCACGGCGTCCCCGTCGTGTTCGACATCGGGTCCGGGCTGCTCGCCCCGCACCCGCTGCTGCCCGCCGAGCCGAGCGCCGCGACCGCGCTTCGCGACGGCGCCGCTCTGGTCACCGCGAGCGGCGACAAGCTGCTCGGCGGCCCCCAGGCCGGCCTGCTGCTCGGCCGCGCCGACCTGGTACGCCGCCTGACCCGCCACCCGCTCGCCCGCGCGCTTCGCGTCGACAAGCTCACTCTCGCCGCCCTGGAGGCCACCCTCGCCGGACCGGTACCGCCGGTCGGCCAGGCGCTGGCCGCCGATCCGGCTTCCCTCTTTGATCGGGCCGAACGGATCGTCATGCGTGCGGTCGGGACAGGCCTCGACGCGCACGTGGTTACAGCCAAAGCAGCTGTCGGTGGCGGGGGCGCGCCGGGTGTCGAACTGCCCAGCGCGGCGGTGAGCGTGCCCGAGGCGCTAGCGGTCCCGCTACGCTGCGGCGCGCCGGTGGGGCGGGGCGAGGTTCCCGCCGTGGTCGGCCGCCTGGAGGCCGGGCGCTTGTTGCTGGATCTGCGCTCAGTCCTGCCGGAGCAAGACGAACCCTTGGTAGCTGCCATCCTTGCCGCCGCGCCGAGGTGATTTTCATGATCATGGGTAGTTTTGGCCGAATAGCGACCATTTCTGCCCATGATCATGGCCGCGGGGCGTGTCCATGCAGGTGATCGCGACCGCGGGGCACGTGGATCACGGGAAGTCGGCGCTGGTGCGGGCGCTGACCGGGATGGAGCCTGACCGGTGGGCCGAGGAGCGGCGCCGGGGGCTGACCATCGACCTCGGGTTCGCCTGGATGAAGCTCCCCGGCGGGGAGCGCCTGGCCTTCGTCGACGTGCCAGGTCACGAGCGCTTCGTGCCGAACATGCTGGCCGGCGTCGGCCCGGTGCCCGCCGTGCTGTTCGTGGTGGCCGCGGACGGCGGCTGGATGCCGCAGTCCGCCGAGCACCTGGCCGCGATCGACGCGGTCGGCATCCGGCACGGCCTGCTCGCCGTGACCCGCTCGGATCTGGCCGATCCGGGCCCCGCGACCCGGCAGGCGGCTGGACATGATCGCCGCCACCAGCCTGGGCGCCGTCCAGGCGGTGGCGGTGAGCGCGGTGACCGGCGCCGGGCTGCCCGAACTGCGGGCGGCGCTGGCCGCCCTGGTCGCCTCGCTGCCCGTCCCCGACCCCGAGGCGCCGGTCCGGCTCTGGGTGGACCGGTCGTTCAGCATCAGGGGCAGCGGCACGGTCGTCACCGGCACGCTGCCCGCCGGGACCGTCCGCACCGGACAGGAACTGCTGCTCACCCCGTCCATGCGCCCGGCCAGGATCCGCGGCATCGAGTCACTGAACGAGCCCGTCCCGGCGGTCCGCGGCGTGGCCCGGGTCGCCCTCAACCTGCGCGGCCTGCCCGCGGACATCCCGGCTCGGGGGATGGCCCTGGTGGACGCCGGGCGCTGGACGATGACCAGGCTCGCCGACGTCAGGCTGTCGCGCCACGGCCAGCTCCGGCTGCCGCCCGACGTGACCCTGCACATCGGGTCGGCCCGGACGCTGGCGCGCATCCGGCCGCTGGGCCCCGAGGACCGCGCGATCGCCCGGCTCACGCTCCGCGACCCGCTGCCGCTGCACGTGGGGGACCGCGTCCTGCTCCGCGACCCGGGCAGCGCGGGCGTGGTGATCCTGGGCGCCACCGTGCTCGACGTGGCGCCGCCCGCGCTGGCGCGGCGCGGAGCCGCCGCCGCAGCCGGCCGCGAGCTCGCGGCCTGGCCCGAACGGCCCAGCCGCCGACGACCTGCTGCGACGGCACGGGCTGCTGAAGGCCAGCGCGCTGGCCGCCATGGGCCTGACCTGCGCGATGGCGCCCGTGGCCAACGGATGGATCGCCGATCCCGGCCACTGGCGCGACCAGCGCAACCGGCTGGCCGAAGCGGTCGCCGCCCACGCCCGCCGCGACCCGCTCGCCATCGGCATGCCGCCCGAGGCGGCCCGGGCCGCCCTGGGCCTGCCGGACCGGGCTCTGATCGAAGCCCTGGCCCAGCAGCCGCCGGTGCAGCTGAGCGGCGGCTACCTGGTGGCCGGCAAGACCAGGGAATCCCAGCCTCCGCTGCCCGCTCATCTGATGGCGGGCGTGGAAGCCGTGCTGGCCGACCTGGCCGGCGCGCCGTTCACGGCCCCGGAGGCGGGACGGCTGCGCGAGCTCGGCCTGGACCCGCGAGCCATCGGCGCCGCCGCGCGGGCTGGCCTGCTGCTGCGGGTGACCGAGCAGATCGTGCTGGCCCCGGGCGCCGAAGCCGAGGCGGCCCGGGCGCTGGCCCGGCTGCCCCAGCCGTTCACAGCCGCCGAGGCCAGGCAGGCCCTGGGCACCACCCGGCGGGTGGCCATCCCGCTGCTGGAATACCTGGACCGGGCCGGCGTCACCCAGCGCCTCCCCGACGACCGCCGCCGCCTCCGGTTAGCTCAAAGGCTGCGGAACTCAGGGGAGCGGCGGAGCGCGTCGGCGACGCGGCGGGCGGTACTAAAGGTATTAGCGACCCGGAGGAAGAGGAAACCGCCGCCGTGCACCCGGAACACCGACGCGCCCGGGGTGTCGGCGATCGAGATGTTCGCGTACAGCAGCGCACTCCTACGGACGGTGACCCGGCCGTCGCCGTTGCTTTCCACCTGGTATCCGCTGCCCAGCCTTCGGCTGAGCACCGTCACGAGCTCGCCAGGCGTAACGTTCTTGCGCGGTACCCTCACCTTCGGCATGACCCCAGGTTAGTCAAGCGGACAGCCATACCGCGACGTCGCGCGGCAGGCGGCCGTCGGCGCCGAGCGGGTCTGGCTCGCTGGCGAGCAGGATCTCGCGATGCGGCGGAAGCGGCACCGGGGCATCGCCCAGGTTGAGCGCGAAGATGAATCCCGGCTCGCGGGCAAAGCAGAGCAGTCCCCGTGCTCTGCGGGTCGTCGGGCCCGCCGAGCCAGCGCAGGGTGCCCCGGCCCAGTGCCGGGTGATCGCGGCGCAGCCGCAGGGCCGCCCGGTACAGGCTGAGGAACGAATCCTGGTCGGCGAGCTGCGCCTCGACGCTGTAGCGGTCCCAGTCCGCTGGCTGGGGGAGCCAGGGTGGCGCGGGCGAGGGCGTCTCCGAGAAGCCGAGATCAACCCCGGCGCTGGTCCAGGGCAGCGGCACGCGGCACCCGTCGCGCCCGATCAGCCGACCCCCGGTGCGCCGGAACCTGGGATCCTGGCGCGCGGAGGCGGGCAGGTCGAGGACCTCAGGCAAGCCCAGCTCCTCGCCCTGGTAGACGTACGCCGATCCGGGCAGCGCGAGCAGCAGCAGGGCCGCGGCCCGGGCCCGCCGGACCCCGACATCGGCCCGGGCGGGGCCCAGGCTGATGAGGCGTTCGATCGTGTCCCGGGTCAGCCCGTCGTCCAGCCGGTATCGGGTCACCGGCCGGGGCACGTCGTGGTTGCCGATCACCCACGGCGCGCGCGAACCGTCGGCCAGCGCGAGAATCGGGTCGATCGCGTCGCGGAACCCGGCCAGTCCCCAGCTGGCCATGATCAGCTGGAAGTTGAACACCTGCGGCAGGCCGCCGGACTGCGAGGTACGGCCGCAGGGTCTCCGGCACGTCGTACCACACCTCGCCGACCGCCGTCCGCGCTCCGGGGAACACGTCCGCCGGGTAGGAGTCCAGGATGGCCCGCCAGGACCGGTACAGCTGCTGCAGCTCCGGCCGGTGATGGTAGGCCGAAGGCGCGTTCACCGCGGTAACCAGGTGGTCGGGATCGGCGAGGTCGGGCAGCTCGGGGTCCTTGTAGATGCCGTGCGCCACGTCGACCCGCAGGCCCGCCACGCCGCGGTCGAGCCAGAACCTGATCACGCCCTCGAAGAAGACGTGAACATGCTCGTTACGCCAGTTCCAGTCCGGCTGGCCGGTGTCGAACAGGTGCAGGTACCACTGCCCGGGGCTGCCGTCGGCCTCGGTCACCCGGGTCCAGGCGATGCCGCCGAACTGCGACAGCCAGTTGTTCGGCGGCAGTTCGCCGTGCTCGCCGCGGCCGTCGCGGAAGATGAACATGGCCCGTTCCCGGCTGCCCGGCGGCGCCGCCAGCGCGGCGCGGAACAGCGGGTGCGCACTGGAGCAGTGGTTGGGCACGAGGTCGACGATCACCCGGATCTGGTGCGCCTCGGCGTCCTTGACCAGTCCGTCGAAGTCGGCCATGGTGCCGAGCAGCGGATCGACCGCGCGGTAGTCGCTGACGTCATAGCCGCCGTCGGCCAGCGGCGACGGGTAGAACGGGGTCAGCCAGATGGCGTCCACGCCGAGGTCGGCCAGGTACGGCAGCCGGGACCGGAGCCCAGGCAGGTCGCCCACGCCGTTGCCGTCCGCGTCGGCGAAGCTACGCGGGTACACCTCGTAGACGACCGCGTCCTCCCACCACGCATGCCCGTTACCGCTCACGCGTCCCTCCTTCTGCCGCCGACCTCACCGCATCCTATGGGTGAGCCCGAAGGGGTAGGCCTGGCGGCCTACGGCCGCCGGCGCGAATACGGCCCGCAGGCCGATGCGAGACGGGCCCGCCCTGCGCGACCGTGGCTCACATGACCGATAACCCGGCCCTGCGGGCTATGATCGGCGGCGCGCTCCTCCCGGCAGGCTGGGCCGCGAAGATCCCGGCCGCGTCGGCGCTGCGTACTGAGTGAGCCGTCGCACTGCGCAGCGTCCCGGGCGACGGGGCACCCGCAAGGTCATAGAGTCGACGCGGAGGCGTCTGGGCACCTGGTGGTCCCCCCAGTCTTCAAAACTGGTGAGCGCTGCGCTGTAGCGCTGGCGGGTTCGATTCCCGTCCGCCTCCGCCAGTTGGCAGGGTCTGACGTTCGCCAGTACCTGACCTGTCCGCGGCCACGGCGGCTGAGCGCGGCGCCTGGACGGCGGCCAGCTGGTCGACCATTACGTCGCCTGCTTCGAGCGTGTCTGGGAGACCGCGAAACCCTGGAACGGCGAGGAGGTCTGAACGAGGTCATGGGACGTGTCGAGTACTGGAACGACCCGGCGGCGCCAAAGCCGAACAGCCTGGTACCCGCCTGCGGCATCCTGGCCGTCGACGACCAGGGCCGCGTTCTGCTCCAGCGGCGCCGCGACACCGGGCAGTGGGCCATCCCGATGGGCAAGCAGGAACTCGGCGAGACCCCCACCCAGTGCGCGATCCGCGAGACCCAGGAGGAGACCGGCGTGCTGGCCGAGATCACCGGCATCCTCGGCGTCTACTCCGACCCAGGCCACATCGTCGCCTACACCGACGGGGAGATCCGCCAGGAGTGGGAGCTGATCCTGCTCGGCCGGCCGGTCAGCGGCATCCCGGCCGCGAATGACGAGGCCAGCGATGTCTGCTGGGTGGCGGCCGCCGACCTGGAGAGCCTGGACATCCACCCGACGCAGCGGCGGCAGCTCCGCGACTGGCTCGACGGCTCCTGCCCGCACGTCGACTGAGGCGTTACCTGGTTCCCTGCTATCCACCGGTTGCCGCGTGTGGTTCGAGTTGCGGGTTGCGGAGTTCGATCTGGCCGCGGCCGTTCAGGAAGACGCCGAAGATGATGCTGATGGCATCGGCCGGGACCTGGGCGGTGACCTCGTGGCGGGTCCAGTCGCCGGTTCCGCTGACGAGGGCGAAGTGGTTCTCGGGATCGTGCCAGGGATCCGGTGGGGCCGGTCGCCGTCCTTGGCGGGGGATGCGGAGCACCAGTCCGGCGCGGTCGGCGACGTCGGTGGTGCGCAGGTCGCCGCGGAAGGTGACGGCGCGGCCGCGGTAGTCGTCGGGTTCGATCTCCTGGCTGAGGACGGCGAATCCGGCGGGTCCGGGCACGGCCGCGGTCAGGATCACCCGCCCGTCTTCAGTGGTGCAGGAATAGTCCTGGTCGTGGAACCCGGCCTGGCGCAGGAAGGTGCCATCGAGCTGCCATCGGTGCAGGCCGTCGGTGAACGCCAGGTTGCGCGGCTCGAACCGCGTGTGCTCGGGCGGCCCGGGGGGTGCCTGCTGGCGGCTGCGGAACGGGCCGAGCGGGTCGGGGCCGGTGACGGGCTCGGCGAGCCGGTCCATCACCGGGTCGTCGACGGCCAGCGGCGCGCCGGTGATGACCGCCAGGGCCAGGCCGTCGGCCAGGCGGGTGGTGACCTGCCGGGTCCCGCCGGGCACGGCGATGCCTACCCGCGTGGCGGTCACCGCCGGGCCCAGGTCGGTGACGGTCACGGCGGTCACGGTGATCCCGGCCGCGTGCAGCAGCCGGCCGGTCATCTGCCCGGCGTCGTCGTCGGGGTGTTCCTGGTCGCGGTCGTCGGAGCGGGCGAGCAGGCGCCAGACGCCGAGGGCGGGCAGCCGGACCGGCAGCGCCCGGTGGCCGGCGTCGTCGGCGAGCACCACAAGGCCGACTGGCTGGCGTCCTGGCCAGGGGTCGGCGTGCGCGATGCGGACGGCAGTCATGGGGGTTCTCCGGGAGGTGGCGGGGATGAGGTCGGGGCGGTGCGCGGTGACGTACTCGCGCAGCCGGCGGCGGGCCTTGTGCAGGCTGGCCTTGGCGGCGCCGGGAGTGCCGGCGATCTGGCCGGCGGGCTGGTCGGCGTAGTAGAACAGGGTGACGGCCTGGCGCTGCCCGGGGGGCAGGCCGGCGACCGCGCGGCCCAGCGCGTCGGCGCGGTCCAGGTCCTCAGCCGACGGCAGGCTGCCGGCCGAGGCCGGGTGCAGGTTCTCGGGCCAGTCGCCGAGCAGGGTCAGCGGCGCCCGGCGCCGCTGGGCGCGGCAGACGTTGGCCACGATGCCGCCCAGCCAGCCGGCGAACCGGTCGGGGTCGCGCAGCCGGTCCAGGGCGATGAACGCCTGCAAGAACGCGTCTTGCACGGCGTCGTCGGCGTCGTCTGGCTGCGGGCACAGCCGGGCCGCGCGGGCGCGCGCCATCGGCAGGTGCCGTTCGACCAGCAGCCGGAACGCGGCGGGATCGCCGTCGCGGGCCAGCCGGACCAGGTCGCCGTCCGGGATGTCCATGCTCTGTGTTACTCCCGGGTTCCCGGCCGGGCCGGGGACAGTTCCGGGTTGCGCAGCTCGATGCGGCCGCGGCCGGCCAGCGAGATGCCGAACCGGATGACGCCAGCGTCGCCGGGGACGGGCATCGTGACGTCATGCCAGGTCCAGTCGCTGCTGCCCGGGCCGGTCAGGCTGCTGCCGCCGCGGTCGCGCAGGTGTTCGCCGGGAGGGTCGACGGGCCGGCCCGCGGCCAGATGCAGCCCGGCCTGGCCGGCCACGCCGGTGGTGCGCAGCTGCCCGCGGAAGGTGACCGTGCGGCCGCGGTAGTCGTCGGCGTAGATCTCCTGGAACAGGACGGCGAACCCGGAGGGCTGCGGGACCGCGGAGGCCAGCACTGCGGTCCCGTCTGCGGCGGCGCGGGAATAGTCCTGCCAGTGCGGCCGGCCGGCATCAAGGAAGCTGCCAGCCAGCTCCCACCGGTCCAGGCCGTCGGTGAACGCCATGTTCCGCGGCTCGAAACGCTGCCGCTGCCCGGGATCGCCCGGCGGCCGGACGGCCGAGGGCAGCAGGAACGGCGCATGCACGTCCTCGCCGTGGACCGGGACCGCGAGCCGGTCCATCACCGCATCGGCCACCCGGACCGGCGCCCCGGCCGCGACCGCCAGTTTCAGGCCGTACCCGGCGCTCACCGTCACATACCGGGTTCCGGCGGCCGCGGCCAGCTCGACCCGCGCCGCGGCCGTGCCCGAGCGCAGCTCCGGCACATCCTCGCCGGCCGGGTCGATGTCCACGGCGGTCACCGCCACCCCGGCCGCGTGCAGCAGCCGGGCCGCTGTCTCCTCCAGGACACCGGCCATCACGGCGTCCCTGGCAGGCCGGTCCAGCAGCCACCACAGCAACTTGAAATCCAAACCCGGCAGCCACAGCGGCACCGCCCGGTGACCGCCATCCTCGGCAGGCACTGTGTCGGCGAGCACGATGAGGTGCCGGCCGTTCACGTCACTGCCGTCCGGCGGGCCTCCGGTCCGGGGATCAGCAAGCACGATGCGGACAATCGTCACGACGGTCCTCCAGGAGACAGCGAGACAGCGACTCGGCCCACACTCATAAGTGTCCGACGGCCCCGCCACGGGTTACCCGCCGCCGGCAGATCAGCGAACAGGCTGCGCCGGAAGCCGTCGGCCGCATCGGTGACCGCGGCATCCCCGTCGAGCGCGTCTGCCGCGACTTCCGCCTGTTCCGCATCTACGAGGGCGCCACCCAGATCCAGCAACTAGTCATCGGCCGGGAACTCCTCCGCTAACCCCGAAATTCAAAATCATTCCTCCGAACGGACAGTGGTGCGCCCCCTCCTTCTCGCGCGACTTCACCACGGCCACCAAGCACCTCGGCAAGCACATACATCTCATCGTTAACTATTTCGATAATAAACGACAACACGGCATTTTCTCAAGGGAAATGTCCTCGCCGGAGGGTAGAATCGAGCTAAACAAACAACCAGCGCCAGGATCGGGGGTGACCTCCAGGTGTGCCAGCCCGACACCGCACCGACGCCGGCCAGCGCGACCCAGGCGCTGGCCGGGGCGCGGGCCTGGCTGGATTCCCTGGTCGCTGTCGACCCGATCGCGATGCCGGCCGAAGCGCAGGCCGAGTGCCTGCAGGGCCTGGAGCAGATCGAGGCCGTCCTCACCGCGGCCCGGGCCCTGATCCTGAACGCGTTCACCGCCGGGCACGGCTACTCGGCGGACGCGGCTGTACTCGGCCCGCGCGTGGCTGATCCACAAGACCGGGGTCAGCAAGGGCGCGGCGGCGGGCCACATCGGCTGGGCCCGCCGGGTCACCACGCACCCGCAGGTGGTCGCCGCGCTGGCCCAGGGCACGATCCTGTCCGAGTCGCTGGCCCGCAAGCTGTGCCGCTGGACCGACAAGCTCCCCGGGGACTGCCGCCAGGCCGCCGATGAGATCCTCATCGCCGCCGCCCGGGCCGGCGCCGGCGAGCGGGACCTGGCCGGCCTGGCCGCCGAGATCCGGGCCCGCGCTCCGCAGGACACCACCGACGACGACCCGGGCTTCGAGGACCGCTCGCTGCGCCTGGAGACCACCATCGGCGGTGCCGGACTCCTGAACGCCGATCTGACCCCAGAATGCACGGCCGTCATGTCCGCGGTACTGGACGCGCTGTCCGCTCCGATGGGCGCGGAGGACACCCGCACCCAGGGCCAGCGCTACCATGATGCGCTGCACGAGGCGATGCGGCGGCTGGCCGCCAGCGGCCTGCTCCCCGAGCGGGCCGGCCAGCCGGTCAAAGCCTGGGCGCACGTTTCCCTCGCCGAGCTGCGCGCCCTGGACGCCGGATCGGTCCTGCAACGTGAATGGATCACCGCGGTGCAGGCCAGGTGGGCCGGGGCCCGGGCCGCGGCTTCGGTGGCCGGCGGCGACGGCGCCGCCTGGCTGGACGGGGCCGCCGCCCGCGCCGTGACCTGCGACGCCGTCATCACCCCCGTCGTCACCGGCGACGTGGACATCGCCGCCCTGGACGGCCTGGTCAAGCTGTGCGTCCAGCTCGATCGCCTCGACCACGCCGCCGATCGGGACCAGCCGGCCCAGGCAGCCCCGGCCGATGCCCCCGCATCGGCGTCCCCGGCCCGCGAGGCCCTGCAGAAAGCCATCATCGGCAAGGCCGTCGACCTCCTGTCCGGCCCCGGCGGGCTGGCCAGCTTCCTGCGCACCCGCCAGCTCGGCGCCCGGCTAGCCGGCCCGAGCCTGCCGCTGGACATCGGCTACTCCGAGACCGTCCCGGCCGCGATCCGCAACGCGGTCATCCTGCGGGACCAGCACTGCCAGTGGGCCGGCGGCTGCCGCCAGCCCGCCCGGGCCTGCGAAGTCCACCACGTCAAGCACAAGGCCGACGGCGGCCCCACCAGCGTCAAAGGCTGCGTCTTGCTGTGTTTCTTCCACCACCAGATCGTGATCCACCGGTGGGGCTGGACCCTGGTCCTGAACCCGGACGGGACGACCACCGCCTGGAACCCGGACCGCACCAAGGTGCTCCACAGCCACGGACCACCAGCGCGCGCCGGGTAACACCCCGGCCTGCCGGGGATGATGAGGCGCCATCGAGGTCCGCCGATCGATCAGCGTTTCCCGCTGCACCGCAGCCCTGACGGGTTCGATTCCCGTCCGCCTCCGCCCACCTGCGTGAACGTCGCTCCCGGCCGGGCCGGCCTGCCGCCGCGTGACGAGCCGAGGCGGTAGGCTCCGGTGGGTGAAGGCGCTGGTGCTGGCGGGGGGTTCGGGGACGCGGTTGCGGCCGATCACGCATACCTCGGCTAAGCAGCTGGTTCCGGTGGCGAACAAGCCGGTGCTGTTTTACGGGCTGGAGGCGATCGCGGAGGCGGGCATCACCGAGGTGGGGATCGTGGTGGGTGATACGGCGGCGGCGATCCGGGCGGCGGTGGGGGATGGCGGCGCGTTCGGGCTGGCGGTGACGTATATCCGGCAGGCGGCGCCGCTGGGGCTGGCGCATGCGGTGCTGGTGGCGCGGGAGTTCCTGGGCGAGGATGATTTCGTGATGTACCTGGGGGACAACTTCATCGTGGGCGGGATCGCCGGGGTGGTGGAGGAGTTCCGGGCGTCCCGGCCGGACGCGCACATCTTGCTGACCGCGGTGCCGGACCCGCGGCAGTTCGGGGTGGCCGAGCTGGACGGCGCGGGGCAGGTCATCGGGCTGGAGGAAAAGCCGGAACGGCCGGGCAGTGACCTGGCGCTGGTGGGGGTGTACCTGTTCACGGCGGCGGTGCACGAGGCGGTGGCCGGCCTTGGCCCCGTCGCGGCGGGGCGAGCTGGAGATCACCGAGGCCATCGGGTACCTGATGGCCAGCGGCCGCACGGTCACCTCCACGGTCATCTCGGGGTACTGGAAGGACACCGGGAACGTCGCGGACATGCTCGAGGTCAACCGGATGGTGCTGGAGAGCGTGGAGCCGGCGGTGGCCGGGGAGGTGGACCGGGCCAGCGAGCTGATCGGCCGGGTGGTGATCGAGGCGGGGGCCCGGGTCACCGGGTCGCGGATCGTCGGGCCGGTCATCATCGGCGCCGGCACCGAGGTGACGGGGTCCTACATCGGCCCGTTCACCTCGGTGGCGGCGGGCTGCGTCATCGCCGACAGCGAGATCGAGTACTCCATCGTGCTGGCCGGGGCCTCGATCCGCGGCGTCCGCCGGATCGAGGCCTCCCTCATCGGCCACCACGCCGACGTCACCCCGGCACCCCCGGTCCGGCAGGCGCACCGGCTCGTCCTCGGGGACCACAGCAAGGTGCAGATCAGCTCCTAACTCTCGGAGGCTGCATGAGGATCCTGGTGACGGGGGCCGCACGGCTGAATCCCCGAGGCCGGCGAACCGGCCCGTCGCAGGGCGATTCCAGCTGGCGTAGGTCTCGTGCAGCTGCGCATCGCTCGGCCATGGTGACGTCGTCGCCACGCCGCAGCGGGCACATCGGATCCGGCCGGAGAGGTGGACGTCACCGGCGTCGAAGACGTGATCGCACCACGCGCACCGGACGGCGGGAGGCGCCGGGGTGAGCGAATATGCCACCGCCTGGCTGGTCGCCGTGGCTGAATCGTGGCCTCGATACCTCATGTCGAGTTCTTAGTATGGTCCAGGTATGGATGCCGGGGAGCCGCATTCGGGTCGGGCCGACCTGGTAGGTGCGCGAGGAACAGCGCCGCAGCCGCGGCAGATCCCGGCCCCGGCCGGCCAGGAGACTCCCGTCAGGCGTCCGGCGGTGCGCCGCTGGTGGCAGGCGGCGGTGTGGATCGGCTGCGGTATCGCTCTGTTCGCCTTCCTGCTGCGGATCTCGCTCAGCTTCGGGATGAACTCCGACGGGGCGAACAACGCGCTGCAGGGGTGGGACATCCTCCACGGCCATCTCCTGCTGCACGGCTGGATCATCGGCGACGCGACGTATTACACCCTCGAACTGCCGCTGTACGCGATCACCGAGGCAGTGCTCGGGCTGAGCCTGCTGACCTGTCACGTGGTCTCCGCGCTCACTTACCTGATCGTCGTGGCGTGCGCTGCGGCCCTGGCCGCGGCCGGCAGCAAGGGCCTGTCCAGGGCGGCCCGGTGCGCAGCCGTAATCGCGGTGCTGGGATCCCCGCTCCTCACCCGTTCGGGTGTGTCGTTCCTGCTGGAGGAGCCCGACCACACCGGGACCTCCGCGATCATGCTGGTCTCGTTCCTGCTGGTCGATCGGGCCCCGGCCGGCGTTTCACGTCGCCGCTGCTCTGCGCGATCTTGTGCGCCGGCCAGATCGGTGACGCCACCGTTCGCTACGTCGCCGTACCGGCGATCCTGCTGGTGTGCGCCTACCGCATCCTGGCCGTGCGGAAGATCCGGACCGCCGACGCTGCGATCATGCTGGCCGCCGCCGCGTCGCTCCTGCTGGCGCCGCTGCTCCGCGCGGCGATGAAGCACTTCGGCGCGTTCGCGATGGTCCCGCCGTCGACCAGGATCTCGCCTGCGGGGCAATGGCCACATCACGTGGCGCTGACGCTGATGTCCATCCGCACCCTGTTCGGAGTGGTCGCCGACCCACGGGCCGTCCTTGGCCTGGCCGGAGTCAGCTTCGGGCTGATCTGCCTGCTGGCCGCCCTGTTCGGCTTCGGGAGAGTCATCTGGACATGGCGGACCGCGAGCTGGTCCGAGCAACTGCTGGCGGTCGCGATCGTTCTTCTCGCCGGGGCGTACGTGGTCTCCGCGCTGGCGAGTCCCAATAACGCGTACGAGATCGTGGCGATACTTCCCTTCGGGGCGGTGCTCGCGGCCCGGGCCTGCGTACCTGCGCGCATCGCAGGCGCGTGGCGTGGCCGTGCGGCGATCGCGGCAGCCGCCCTGGCTGCGCTGCTGCCGCTCACCGCGGCGGCCACCCTGCCTGTGGCTAGACCGACCGCGGTGTCGATCGCCCCGTGGCTGAAGGCGCACGGCCTGACGTACGGTATCGCCGGGTACTGGGATGCCTCGGCCGTCACCGTGCAGTCGGGCAACCAGGTTCAAGTCCGCGCGGTCGTTCTGCCGTACGACAAGATCATCCCTTTTGACTGGGAGACGCAACCCTCCTGGTACGACCCATCCCAGCACGACGCGACGTTCGTGATCGGCTACCCCAGCAGCGCGGGAGGTAACATCACGCCTGCCATTGCCGAGCGGAATTTCGGCCGGCCGTCCGCGATCTACCAGGTGGCAGACCGGGTAATCCTCATCTACAAGAAAAACCTGCTCAAGGAGCTTCCCGCTGACCCAGCCTCTGCCGACGGGCTGAGCCAGGACCGGGCGCGGCCCGCTATGGCCTGGCCATCACGACGATGACCAGCCCCGACACCACCAGGAACGAGCCTGTCCAGGTCAGCACGTTGGCCCGTTCATGCAGGACGAGGATGCTTGCCGTCAGGATCACCAGGTAGCCGAGGGCGTTGAACGGGTACGCCACGCTCAGCGGTACCCGGGACAGCGCCGCCAGCCAGGCGATCGCGGAGACGCCGAAGACGGCGAGCCCGAACAGGATCCACGGCGAGGTGGCCGCACTGACCACCAGCGAGCCGCCGGTCTTAGCCGCGCGGGCGGTGGCGAGCTGCATGCCGTGCTTGAGCATGAGCTGCCCGGTAGCGGCCGAGGAAACGGCGAACACCAGCAGCGCCGCGCTTGCTATGGTCACGTGATTCCCCTTTGACGTCTGTTTGCGCTCGGTCCGCCCGGCTGCCCGGTTGTCCGGCGCCTGCGCAGGCCGCTCTGCGGGCGGTACGGCTGGGCGCGTGTCCGGATGCAGCGGGCCATCCATGTCAGCCGACTTCGACATTGGCCGTCCTACCCCGGTCCTTCGGAAACGATCCGCTTCCCTGCCGGGGCAAGCACGCTGGCCGGGTCGATGTCGAGGTAGTCGCAGCGGCGGAGCCCGTGTTTGTGGAGCCAGTACTGTCCGCAGGTGCGCAGGACGCCGAGGCCGTAGCGGATGCTGCGGCGCAGGTTGATCGATGAGGAGTCGGTGTCGTAGCGGGTCGGGCAGGATACCTCGCCGATCCGGGCGCCGGCCGCGATGGCCTGGGCGATGATCTGGTTGTCGAAGATGAAGTCGTCGGAGTTCCGCTCGAACGGCAGGCCGGCCAGCAGCGTGCTGCTGAAGGCGCGCAGCCCGGTGTGATACTCCGACAGCTTCTGGCGGAGCATGATGTTCTCGGCCAGGGTGAGGAACCGGTTGGCGGCGTACTTGTAGCGGGGCATGCCGCGGGCGACCGAGTTCTGCGCCAGGATGCGGGAGCCGAGCACCAGGTCGTACTCGCCGTAGGCGATCATGGCGGCCATCGCCGGGACGAGCCGGGGGGAGTACTGGTAGTCCGGGTGCACCATCACGATGATGTCCGCGCCCAGCTCCAGCACCCGCCGGTAGCAGGTCTTCTGGTTGCCGCCGTAGCCGCGGTTGCGCTCGTGGCGGATGGGATTGAGGCCGAGCCGGCGGGCCAGCGCGACCGTCTGATCGGTGCTGGCGTCATCGACGAGCACGATCTCATCGATCAGCCCGCGGTCCAGTTCGGCGACGGTCCGCGACAACGTCGATTCCGCGTTGTACGCAGGGAGCACAATGCCGATCCGGCACCCGTTAATCACGGCCGCAGTATACGATCGCGGGTCGACCACGCCCGGCCCGCGGTATGCGGTAGCCGCGACCAGCCCGGCCGGTGCCCAAGTCTGGCGCCCGTATCTGGTCGTCATCTCACGGTGAGCACTGTCTCACTGTGAGAAACATGCTGAGGAATCGGGCTGCTACGGTCTGCAGCGAAATCGTGACCGCCAGCACGATCCGCGCGGGCACGCGCTCAAGGAGAAGATGACGATGACGACCAGGACAGCGGCTGCCGATGGCCGGCGCCGCGGGGTGTTCGAGGTGGACGAGGACCGCGCCATTGAGGCGCTGCGCCTGGCCTGGGGCGACGCGTACGACATCGGGTTCGCCGACGGCGGCTGGCGGGCATGCCGGCATGACGGGGACGGGAGCGTGCTCACGGGCAGGATGCCCGATGAGCTGAACGCCGCGATGCGGGCTGACTGGTCGGGCGCGGGCCGTCCGTGAGCGTCATCGTTCGGCGGGCCCGGCGGCGGCGTTTTGACATCCGGTATGATCCTAATCAAAATAGCACCATGAGCTTGATCTCGCTCCCGGACGCCGAACGCCGGCCCGGCGAGACGAGCTCACCGCCGCCCGACGCTCAGGCACTCATCGAAGAGGCTCGTGCACATGCCCGGCGACGGCGGCTCAAGCTGGCCCTATCCCTGGCCGTCGCCGTGATCATGACCGCAGCCGGGGTGCTGATCGCCAGGGGGGTCACCGGTACCCACGTCCCGGCACAGTCGGGCCCGCGTACCGATACCGCGGCCGCCACCGGGATCGTCACGGGGCACCTGCCGGCCTGCTTCGGCATACTGCCGAACAAGCCACTACCCGTGACTCCGGGTACGGTGGTCGTGCTCCGGGGCAGGATTACGTGGAAGCCCATCGGGCCGGGAAGCGAGCAGATGGTCTACCCGAAGGGCCCTGTCGTGGCTCAGGAGCACATCAGCAACAACTACCACCAGACGTTCCGCTTCGCGCTGCCGCCGGGACAGTACGTGATCGCGGGCCGCTACGGCGGGACCACCGGCTTCTACACGTCCAGCCAGGTGACGGTCGCCGCAGGCAAGGTGGTCCGTGTCAACCTTCCGAGCGCGTGCCTATAGCTGGCGGGCAGGCATCTACCAGCGTCGTGGCCCTCGGAAGCCCTCCGGGCTGAGGCGCGGCGGCGGGTAGTTTGGGGGGGCGCCGCCGCGCGCTTCTCACGCTAGTCTCCTGCCGGGCCGGGCGCGAATATCTTTTGCGGTGTTTCCGGGGCCGGAACATCGCGCCGGCGGGGGTTGTTCACCCCGCATGATCTCCGATGGCTTTGCCGAGCTGATTGGCGCGCGGCGGCAGGGGGTGCTCGTCACCCTCAGGAAAGACGGCTGGCCGCAGCTGTCCAACGTGAACTACGGGTGGGACTCGGAGTCACAGACCATCCGGATCTCCACCACCGACGACCGGGCGAAGACTCACAACCTGCGCCGCGACCCGCGGGCCAGCTTCTACGTCACCACCGGCGACTTCTGGTCCTACGTGGTGGTGGACGGCCACGCGGAGCTGTCGGCGGTGGCCAAGGACCCGCACGACGCCGCCGTCGAGGAGCTGATCGACCTGTACCGCGCGGTGCAGGGCGAGCACCCGGACTGGGACGACTACCGGGCCGCCATGGTCCGCGACCAGCGTCTGGTCGTCCGCCTCCGGGCCGAACGCGCCTACGGCGCCGTGCGCCGTTGACCCGCCGAACGGCGGTGATAGTGAGCCAGGGCGGAAAGGTGAGCATAGGCTTGTACGGTGCTGCCTGACTCCTTCGGGCGGGTCGCCACTGACCTGCGCGTATCGCTCACCGACCGGTGCAACCTACGGTGCGCGTACTGCATGCCGCCCGAAGGGCTCGACTGGCTGCCCTCCCCGGAGCTGCTCACCGACGACGAAGTCGTGCGGCTGATCCGGGTCGCGGTGGAGCTGCTCGGCGTCCGTGAGGTCAGGTTCACCGGCGGCGAGCCGCTGCTGCGCCGCGGGCTGGCCGGCATCGTGGCGCGGACCGCCGAACTGCTCCCGCGCCCGGAGATCTCGCTCACCACCAACGCGATCGGGCTGGCTCGCACCGCCGCGGCGCTCCGCGCGTCGGGGCTCGACCGGATCAACGTGTCGCTGGACACGCTGCGCCCCGAGACGTTCCGCAAGCTGGCCCGCAGGGACCGGCTGCCGGACGTGCTGGACGGGCTCGCCGCGGCGGCCGACACGGGCCTGACCCCGGTCAAGGTCAACGCGGTGCTGATGCGCGATCTCAACGACGACGAGGCCGTGCCGCTGCTGCGCTACTGCCTTGACCACGGCTACGAGCTGCGGTTCATCGAGCAGATGCCGCTGGACGCGCAGCACGGCTGGAAGCGCGCCGAGATGGTGACCGCCGACGAGATCCTCGCCGCGCTGGAATCGGAGTTCACTCTCACTCCCGACGACCCGGGCCAGCGCGGCTCGGCGCCGGCCGAGGCGTTCCTGGTCAACGGGGGACCGGCGAGGGTCGGCGTGATCGCGTCGGTCACCAGGCCGTTCTGCGGGACCTGCGACCGGGTCCGGCTGACCGCCGACGGCCAGGTCAGGAACTGCCTGTTCGCCCGCACAGAAAGCGACCTGCGCGGGCCGGTGCGGTCCGGCGCGGCCGACGCGGAGCTGGCCGAGCGCTGGCGGCGGGCCGTCGCGGTGAAGCTGCCTGGCCACGGCATCAACGACCCGTCCTTCCTTCAGCCCGACCGTCCCATGTCCGCCATCGGCGGCTGACCAGCGGACAGGCGATGCCGCGGGCAGCGGAGGCGGGTCATGAAGGCACACACCCAGGACCGTTCGGAATAATAATTCTTGCGGGCGGACGGGGGAGCAGGCTCGGCGGCCGGGACAAGCCCGGCCTGATGGTCGGGGGGAGCACGCTGCTCGGCTCGGTCGTCGCGGCCGGGACCGCCGCGGGAGCCGGCCAGGTCATCGTGGTCGGGCCGGAGCGGCCCGGGATGGGCGGCGTGGCCTTCGTCAGCGAGCAGCCGCCGGGCGCCGGGCCGGTGTCGGCGCTGCGGCGCGGGCTGGCCGAAGCGTCGCCGGCCTGGATGGCTGTGCTCGCCGCCGACCTGCCGTTCCTGCGGGGGGCTCACCTCGGCGCGCTGCGGGCGGCGGCCGAGGGACGCCGCGGCGCGATCCTGGTCGACGACGCCGGACGGCCGCAGTGGCTGGCCGGCGTCTGGCGGACCGAGACCCTCCGTAACGCCGCGGCCGCCTACGAAGGCACCTCGATGCGCGGCCTGCTCGGCCCGCTCAGACCCGTCCCGGTGAGCCTGGCGCCCGGACCCGGCGAGCCACCGGCCTGGCTGGACTGCGACACCCCCGAGGACCTGGACCGGGCGCGCGGCTGGAACCCGGGGAACGGCTAGGCGTCGCCGGGACGGTACACGGGGCCATGCGCGTCCTCGCAGTGCGACGCGTCGGTCGTAATGCCAGGAGCCTGCGGGGCCGAGCCGTTCGCGTTCCCGGCCCGCATCGTGGCGTGGTCGACCTGAAGGGTCGCGTGGCTGATGCCGTACTGGCTGCTCAGGAACGCCTCCAGGTCGGCGCGCACCGCGTGGCAGTCCACGCCGGGCGTGACCAGCACGTGCGCGGAGGCGGCGGGCATCCCCGAGGTGATCTCCCAGATGTGCAGGTCGTGGACCTCGCAGACGTCCGGCCGGCCAGCCATGGCCGCGCCCACGGCCGCGGGCGACAGGCCAGCGGGCGCGGCCTCGAGGAAGATCCGCCCGGAGTCCCTGATCAGCCCGTAGCCCGCGTACACCATCAGCGCCACCACGACCAGGGTGGCGATCGCGTCGGCCCGGGCGAACCCGGTCACGATGATGATCACTCCCGCCACCGCGGTGGCGATGAACGCGTACAGGTCGGTGAGGATGTGCCTGAACGCCCCCGCCAGGTTGAGGCTCCGGTTGAGGCTCCGCGGTTGGCCGCTTACAAGGTGGAATCCCGGTTCCACCTGGCTAGAACCAGGTGGATCCCCGGTTTCACCATGTCGGGCGGGCGTGTCGGCGTGCCCGGGGCGGCCAGCCCGGGCGATCATCAGCGTCGCGGCGAGGTTCACGGCCACGCCCACCAGCGCGACGGCCAGCACCGTCCCGCCGGTCACGGCCGGCGGCGTCACCAGGCGGCGGATGGCCGAGTAGGCGAGCCAGGCCGCGAGCAGGACCAGCGTGATCCCGTTGGCCTGGGCGGACAGGATCTCGGCGCGCTTCAGCCCGTAGGTGTACCCGCCGGCCGGCGGCCGGGCGGCCAGCCGCGCGGTGATCAGGACCAGCGCGACGGACGCGGCGTCGGTCAGCATGTGCGCGGCGTCGGAGATCAGCGCGAGCGAGTGCGCGGTCAGGCCCGCCACCACCTCGCCGGCCATGAAGGCCAGGATCAGCGCGAGCGCGCCGGACAGCCAGCGCGCATCCGCGCCGGGCGCCGGGCCGTGCTCGTGCCGGTCAGTTCCCGTCACGCTTTCGACGATATCTTCACCGGTAAGGAGGCTGCGCGTCGACGGCGGCCTGCTGCCCTGATGCGGGACTCTACGCTGAGGACATGAACATCCTGGAGCAGTGGACCGCCGCGATCTGCGCCGAGCTCGGCCTCGATCCGGGCGTCGCGGACACCAGGTACCGTGCTCGACCTGGCCCGCGAGGCGGCTCACGGGGTAGACCGGCCGGCCGCCCCGCTCACCGCCTACCTGGTCGGGGTGGCCGTGGGCCGCGGCCTGAGCCTGCCGGACGCGTCGGGGCGGGTCCTGGCGCTGGTCGCGCGCTGGGCCGAGAGCAAGGAACAGGCCGCCGGGCAAGAAGGGGTATAGAACCCCAACGCCGGAGGCCCGAGTTGAGCCAATCGGTCCAGCGCACGCACGAAGATCAAGATCAAAAGCAGGATTTTTCCGAACGGGCAGTGGCTGACGCCGTCCTGATATCGGATTCCATCGCCATCCCCGAACGCTTCGCCGGCATCTTCGACCGCCATGCGCCCGCGATCCACCGCTACGCCGCCCGCCGCCTCGGCCCCGACGCAGCCGACGACCTGGTCGCGGAGACCTTCCTGCTCGCCTTCGCCCAGCGGGACCGCTACGACACCAGCTGGCCGGACGCCCGGCCGTGGCTGTTCGGCATCGCCACCAACCTGATCGGCCGCAGGCGCCGCGGCGAGGTCCGGTTCCTGCGCGCGATCGCGAGGACCGGGATCGATCCGGCCGCCGGTTCGGCCGAACCGGTCGCCGATCAGGTCACCGACCGGGTGGCGGCGCAAGCGGCGCGGAAGGAACTGGCGGCCGCCCTGGCGGCGCTGGCCACGGCCGACCGTGACGTGCTGCTGCTGGTCGCCAGCGGGCTCGGCTACGCCGAGACGGCCAGGGCCCTGGGCCTGCCGGTCGGGACCGTGTCGTCGCGGCTGGCCCGGGCCAGGCGCAAGGTACGCAAGGCACTCGGCGGGGTCAACCCGGTTGCCACAGAAGAGGATTCAGGCGATGAATGAGATGAAGCTAGTCGAGGAATTCTGCGCGGTGGTCCCGCCGCCGTCGCCGGACCGGCTCGCCGAGGCGCGGGCCAGGGTGACGGCAGCGGCCGGCGCGCGGCGTCGCGGGCCGCGGATCACACCGGTCAGGCTGGCCTGGACAGGGGCCCTGACCGTGGTGACCGCCGCGGCGCTAGTGGTCGGGCTGGGCATCCCGTTCGGCGGCTCGCTCGCGCCGCCCGCCGACGCGGCTCAGATACTGCAGCGAGCCGCCGCGACCGCGCTGACCCAGCCGGTCGCGGGTCCGGGTCAGTACATCTACACCGAGGTGACCGGGCCGGGAAACGTGATCCTCGCGGACGGCCTCCCGTCCACCGAACCGGCCGTCGTGAAGACCTGGCAGTCGGTCGACGGCACCAAGGCCGGTGCTATCGAGAGCCAGAACGCCTGCGGGCCGCTGGGCAGGCTGCAGTTCGGGCTGCTGCCCGGCGAGGCTCTGCACCCGCGGCCATCATCCGGGCCGCCACTGAAGGCAAGCACGAGTACGGGCAAGCCCACGCCCACCCCGACGAGCTGCAGCGCGACCATCCTCCCCACGAGCTGGTCGCCGCCCGCCAGCACGTACGACGGCCTGAAGACGCTGCCGACCAGCCCATCCGCCCTGCTGGCCTACCTGAACGCGCACTACCAGGCACTTCACCCGCGCTGGCTGACCCTGAGCAGCGCCACCCGCGAGTACCTGGCCATCAGCGACATCCTGGAGTACCTGGGCGTGCTGCCCGGGGCCTTGGAATCGGCCATGTTCCGGGTCCTGGCCCAGCTTCCCGGCATGTCGGTCGTGCCGCATGTGACCGACTACGCGGGCCGGACCGGCACCGCGGTCGCCTGGTCGAACGACAGCTACCTGTTCGAGCTCATCTTCAACCCCTCCACCTACCAGTTCATGGGGCAGCAGGAAGTGGCCGAGCCGGGAAACCGGGCCGGCACCCCCGCCGGGCAGGTCGTGTGGGGTATGGCGCTGCTGGCCGCCTACGTGACGGACACCGCGCCCGCGGTCTCGCGGAGCACGGAGTTCTACCCGATCCTGTGGCAGGACTTCGCGCCCGGCGTGCCGAACACCAACTGAGACCGGAGCATTACCAGACTCTTACCGGGACCCCGGTCACCGCGCGTGCGGGACCGGGGTCCCGTACACATGTGGTGGCGGGGTTTCCACTGACGAAGGGAAGGTCGTGAGCACACAACCCCGGGATGAGCCGCGCCCGACGAGGCGCGGACTGCTGCTGGGGGTCGGCCTGGCGGGGGTGGGCGGCGCACTGGCGGGCTGCAGCACGGCGGCCGTTCCGTACGGCGCGGACGAAGCGGGGGTGGTGCCGCAAGACGGCCCGGCGCCGTCCAGCATGGCCATGGCCCCGTCGACAGCGCCCTCGTCCATGGCGACCCAGGGCGGCAGCACGCCGGCCAAGAAACGCGGGCGCGCCACGGTCACCGGCACCGTGCTCGGCGCGGCGCGCGAGATCCCGGTCGGCGGCGGCATGATCTTCACCGCGGCGCGGGTCGTGGTGACCCAGCCCGCGCGCGGCCGGTACCGGGCGTTCAGCGCGGTATGCACGCACGTGGGCTGCATCCTGAACCAGGTGACCGGCGGCACGATCAACTGCCCCTGCCACGGCAGCAGGTTCACCATCACCAGCGGCGCCGTGGTCGCAGGCCCGGCCCCCACCCCGCTGCCCGAGAAGCAGGTCAAGATCGTCGACGGGATGGTCGTCCTCACCTGAGCCGGGCCGTGCTAGCCAGGGGGGACTTCCGTCCCCCCTAACCCCCCTGGAGTGGCAGGATGGCCGGGTGGGCTCCCTCATGCTGCTGGACACCGCGTCGCTGTACTTCCGGGCGTTCTTCGGGGTCCCGGAGACGGTCCGGGCGCCGGACGGCACGCCGGTGAACGCGGTGCGCGGACTGCTCGACATGATCAGCAGGCTGGTGCGGGCCCGGCATCCCGTGCGGCTGATCGCGTGCTGGGACGCGGACTGGCGGCCGGCCTTCCGCGTCGCGGCTGTTCCCTCGTACAAGGCGCACCGGCTGGCCCCCGACGGCGCGTCGGAAGAGACGCCGCCCGCGCTCGCCGTGCAGGTCCCGGTGATCGAGGACGTGCTGCACGCGGCCGGGCTCGCCGTGGCCGGGCAGCGGGGGTTCGAGGCCGACGACGTGATCGCCACCCTGGCGGCGCGCTCCACGGACCCGGTCGAGGTGGTGACCGGCGACCGGGACCTGTTCCAGCTCGTCGACGACGCCCGTGGCATCAGCATCCTGTACACGCTGCGCGGGTTGCTCAACATGGACGTGATCGACGAGGCCGCGGTGCAGGCCAAGTACGACATCCCCGGACGCGCCTACGCCGACTTCGCGGCCCTGCGCGGCGACCCGAGCGACGGGCTGCCCGGCATCCCCGGCGTGGGGGAGAAGACCGCGGCCGCGCTGATCAGGACGTTCGGCAGCATCGAGGGCATCACCACGGCCCTGGACGCCGGGCACGGCGGGTTCCCGCGCGGCAGCAGGGAAAAGCTCGAGCGGTCCCGGGACTACCTGGACATCGCGCTGTCGGTGGTGCGGGTCGTCGACGACGCCCCGCTGCCCCCGGTGGACGGGAAGCTGCCGACCGTGCCCGATCTTGGCCGGCTCGAGGATCTCGGCCAGCGGTATGGACTCGGGTCCTCGCTGACCCGTTTCGTCGCCACGGTAACGTCTATCTCGTGACTGCTCTGTATCCCGCGCAGCGGCTCGGGCTGGTGCGCGATTCGGTGCGCGCGGCCGGGCTCGACGCCGTGCTGCTGACCCCCGGCCCCGACCTGCGCTACGTCACCGGCTACGACGCCAAGCAGCTGGAGCGGCTGACCTGCCTGGCGGTTCCCGCGGACGGCGACCCGGCCCTGTTCGTGCCGCGGCTGGAACTGCCCGCGGCGCAGGCCTCGCCGGCCGGATCGCTCGGCCTGGAGATGATCGCCTGGGGGGAGACCGCCGACCCGTTCGGCATGGTCGCGCGCAGGCTCGGGAACGTCTCGGCCGTCGGCCTGTCCGACCGGATGTGGGCCCTGTTCGTGCTGCGGTTCCGCGACGCGCTGCCCTCGGCCCGGCTGGCGCTGGCCAGCGGCGCGCTGCGCCCGCTGCGGATCAGGAAGACCGCCGCCGAGGTCGAGGCGCTCCGGGAGGCGGGCGCCGCCATCGACCGCGTGCACGCCCGCGTGCCCGGCTGGCTGCGGGCCGGGGTGACCGAGCGGGAGGTGGGCTCGGTGATCACCGAGGCCATCCTGGCCGAGGGGCACGCCAGCGTCGACTTCGTGATCGTGGGCTCGGGCCCGAACGCCGCCAGCCCGCACCACGAGGTCTCCGACCGGGTGCTCGGCGAGGGCGAGGCCGTGGTGGTGGACATCGGCGGCACGATGCCCTCCGGGTACTGCTCGGACAGCACCCGCACGTACGCGATCGGCGAGCCGCCCGCGGAGTTCACCGCGTACTACAAGGTGCTGTTCGACGCCCAGGAGGCCGCCTGCGCCGCCGTGCGGCCGGGCGTGACGGCCGAGTCGGTCGACGCGGCCGCCCGCGAGCCGATCACCGCGGCCGGCTACGGCGAGGCGTTCTTCCACCGCACCGGGCACGGGATCGGGCTGGAGGCGCACGAGGATCCGTACATCGTGGCCGGCAACGGCGAGGTGCTCGAGCCGGGCATGGCGTTCTCTGTGGAGCCTGGGATCTACCCGGGTCCGCACGGCGCGCGCATCGAGGACATCGTGGTCTGCACCGCCGACGGCTTCGACCGGCTGAACAACACCCCGCGCGAGCTGATCGTCGTCTAGGGACTCAGGCGTCCGGAGGGTCCGTGCGGCCCTGGTTCTCGGCCAGGAAACGCTCGAACTGGGCCGCGAGCTCATCGGCCGTCGGTATGGATTCGCCCTCGGACAGCAGGCCCCCGCCTGCCTCGCCGTCCTGGTTCTCCGCCGCGGTGTCGTACTGCTGCTCGAGCGCGCTGACCAGCTCGGCGACCTCCGAGGACTCCGCCACCTGGCGTTCGATCGCCTCGTTCGTCCGTTCCGCGGCCTCGCGCAGGTCGGCGTCGGGCAGCTCGAGGCCGGTCGCCTTTGTCACCGAGCCGAGCAGGGCGAGGGCAGCCGGGGGATAGACGGCCTGGGCCAGGTAGTGCGGCACCTGCACGGCGAAGCCCATGGCGTCGCGGCCCGCCTCGCCCAGCCGCAGCTCGAGCAGGGCGTGCGCGCTGCCCGGAAGCTGGATCCGGCTCGGCAGCCGCTGGTGGCCGCTGATCAGGCCCTCGCGGGTGCCGTGCGCGATCACCCCGAGCGGCCGGGTGTGCGGCATCCCGGCCGGGATGCCGAGGAAACTGACCGCCGTCCCGGCCCCCAGATGCGCGACCACGTTCATCACGGCCTCGGTGAACAGCGTCCACTCATGATCGGGCTCCGGGCCGGTCAGCAGCAGGAAGGGCCGCCCGCCGGCGTCCCTGAGCTGATGAAGGGCCAGCTCGGGAGCTTCGTAGCTTTCCCACTGGCTGTTGTCGTAGATCATCAGCGGACGCCGGGAACGGTAGTCGAGGAGCCGGTCGGCGTCGAACCGCGCGACCGTCTCGCGATCGAAGTTCCGCAGCAGGTGGTCGGCGAGCAGGCGGCCCGCGTTGCCCGCGTCGATGAAGCCCTCGAGATAGTTCAGCATCGGCGCGTCCGCGATGTCGGGCGCGGCGGGACCTAGTTCATACAGTTCTTCCGGGTTCCGCTGCATCCCTACAGTCTGGCACGGGGAGCCAGATGCTGCCGACCGCGTCGTGCCCGGCCGGCGCCCGCCGGGGCCCGGGCCTCGGCGATGTCACGTTAGCGTAAAGGCCGCAATCATTCCGTTACATCGTTATGTCTCCGGGGTGAACCCGGGGCGCTAACGTGACCACGTGGAGGAGATCGACCGCAAGATCGTGTCGCTGCTGGCCCGCAACGGCCGGATGAGCTTCACCGAACTTGCCAAGCAAGCCGGGCTTTCGGTGTCGGCCGTGCACCAGCGGGTGCGCAGGCTCGAGCAAGAGGGCGTGATCAAGGGCTACGCCGCGGTGTTCGACCCGCAGGATGTCGGCCTGCCGCTGACGGCCTTCGTATCCGTCAAGCCGTTCGACGCCGCCGCTCCCGATGACATTCCGCAGCGGCTGGAGCACCTGACGGCGATCGAGGCCTGCCACAGCGTCGCAGGCGACGAGAACTACATCCTCAAAGTACGGGTCCCGTCTCCGGTCGCCCTCGAGGAACTCCTGTACCAGATCCGCACCCTGGGCGGCGTCTCGACCCGCACCACCGTGGTCCTCAGCACCCCCTACGAGAACCGCACCCCGGACTTCTGAGCGCTGTCGGCGCCCGCCCCAGCCGGCCGTCACTTGTCGCGAGCAGCACGGGAGCGGCTCAGCATTCCGGCCGCGTACACGACGATCGCGGTGATGACTCCGACCATCAGCCAGGTCTTCATCCCGGGCACGTGCCCGAAGACCGCCTCGCCGGCCGTGCCGGCTGCCGTGATCACCACGACCAGGAGGACGAGGAAGAAGGGGTTCACGTACGGGCGACCGGGGTGCGCGGGGCTGTGCGGGCCGCGCACCGCCGTCCCTGGGGTCCCCGCCGGCCTCGGCTCAGGCAGGTCATCGAACAGCCCGCTCAGGTCCCCGCGGGTCTTGGCGTTCATCGCCTGCGCGACGCGCTCGTCGAACTCGGCCTGGTTGAGCCGGCCTTCGCCGAAATGCGCGGCCAGGAGGTCGGCCACCTCGGTGCGTTCGCCGTCTGAGACGCGGACGTGCTGGTCGGTGTAACCGTAGCGGAACCGCGGGACAAGACCTTGCGTCCGGGGCTGGCTGGACGGGGTTGGCCTGGTCATGACTGAAGCGTGCCGCCTATGACTAGGTCGTGGCATCGGGGAAGACCCTGGTACGACCCTGATTTCGCGCCGGCGATGGCACTCAGGCGCGCGTTGCCCGGAGGCCGTCGAGGGTGATGGAAAGCAGCAGGTCGGCCCGGTCCGGCTGCTTCTCGGTGCTCACCGCGACCCCGTGGATGAGCCGCACCACGTCCGTCGCGGTGACGTCGGAACGGATGACCCCGGCTTGCTGCCCGTTCGCCAGCAGCCGCTCGGTGGTCTCGCGCATGGCCATCCAGCAGGACGTGATCAGCTCGGACTCGGCACCGACCGCCTCGATCAGCGCCTTCGACAGGCCGCGCTTGGTGATCAGGTAGGCGGCCAGCGAGCGCATCCAGGTCGCGAAGGCCTGCTCCGGCGAGTCACTTTGCAGCAGTTCGTCCCCCTTCCCGCACACCGCGCTGACCTGGGTGCGGAACACGGCCGCCTGCAGGTCGAGCCGGGTGGGGAAGTGGCGGTAGAGCGTCCCGATGCCGACCCCGGCCCGCCTGGCGATCTCTTCGAGCGGCGCGTCGGCGCCCTTTTCCGCGAACGTCGCGGTGGCCGCGGCGATCAGCCGGGCATGATTCTGCCGCGCGTCCGCGCGCAGCTGCTCAGCGGGCCGTGCGCGCTCAGCAGGCCGTGCGCGCTCGGCGGCCCGCGCCGGCCCAGCCGGCTGCGCCGGTACCTGGTCAGGTGTTCTGGTCATCGTCCCGAGGATAAATAGAGTTGCAAAACGGAGGCTGCCTCCGTATAGTAATCGGAGTAGACCTCCGTTTCATTCCTGATAGTACCGCCCGGCCAGCGGACTGTCAGCCACCGGAGGCCGCGGTCACCATATCAATGGCCCATCGCGGTGGTCAGGACAACACGAGCGGGCCATCGGCGCGGTCGGCCGACATCACCCTGATTTCACAACCATGGAGGCATCTTGTCTTCTTCGCACGCCCCCTATGTGGCTGAAGATGCCCAAGGGTTCAACGAGGCTCAAGGGTTCAACGGGGTTCGTGAGTACGGCGTAATGGCCCGCTGGCTGCGCCGAACTTCACGGGTCCAGAGCAGGCCCGGCATCGCCCTGGCCATCATGCTCGGCGCCCAGCTCATGATCATCCTGGATATGACGGTGGTGAATATCGCACTGCCGCACATCCAGTCCAACCTGCGCTTTTCCCCGACCAGCCTGTCCTGGGTCTTGAACGGGTACACGCTGACCTCCGGGGGCCTGCTGCTGCTCGGCGGCCGGGCCGGCGACATCCTCGGCAGGCGCCGGATGTTCATCGCGGGCATCAGCCTGTTCACGCTGGCCTCGCTAGCCGGCGGCCTGGCGGATTCGGCGGGCCTGCTGCTAGCGGCCCGTGCGGTGCAGGGAGTGGGCGGCGCGCTCGCCGCGCCCGCGGTGCTCGCCCTGATCGTGAGCAGTTTCCCCGAGGGCCGTGAACGCACCCGCGCGCTCGGCATCTACATGGGCGTGATCACCGGCGGCTCCTCGCTGGGCCTGGTCCTCGGCGGGATCATCACCGAATGGCTGTCCTGGCGCTGGGTGCTGTTCATCAACGTGCCCATCGGGATCGCGGTAGTGGCGATCGCGCCGCTGTTCGTGGCCGAGACGCCCCGCCTGCCCGGCCGGTTCGACCTGGCCGGGGCGCTGACCGCCACGGCGGGCGTGACGGCGCTGGTGTACGGGTTCATCCGGGCCGCGTCCAGCGGCTGGGGCGATCACCTGGGCCTGGCGGCCTTCGCCGCCGCCGCGTTGCTGCTCGTGCTGTTCGGGCTGACCGAGACCCGGGCCCGGCAGCCGATTACCCCGCTGCGCCTGTTCGCCGACGTCAGCAGGTCCGGCTCCTTCGTCGCCCGGTTGCTGCTCATCGCGGGCATGTTCGGGGTGTTCTTCTTCCTCACCCAGTTCCTGCAGAAGATCATGGGCTTCAGCCCGCTCCGCGCGGGCGTGGCGTTCCTGCCCATGACGCTGGCCCTGTTCACGGCGTCCCGGCTGGCGCCGAGGCTGATGCCGCGCCTGGGCACCAAGCCGCTGATGATCGCCGGGATGCTGCCGGCCATCGCCGCGCTGGCCTGGCTGTCGCGGGTGTCGCCGGCCACGGCTTACTGGTCCGGCGTCTTCGGGCCGATGATGCTGCTCGGCCTGGGCGTGGGACTGGTCTTCGTGCCGCTGACCACCACGTCGCTGGCGGGCGTCCCGGCCGCGGACTCCGGTGCCGCCTCGGGCCTGGTGAACATGCTGCAACTGGTCGGCGGCGCGCTCGGCCTCGGCGTGCTGGTGGCGGTCTACGGCACCGCGAGCCGGAACGCCGCAGCCCACCCGCTGCCGGGCCTGGCCAACGCCGCGCAGGCGCAGCACGTGCTCACTCACGGCATCGCGGCCGCCTTCGGGTTCGCCGCCATCCTCGCCGCGGCCAGCCTGCTGGTGATCGTCACCCTCATCCGCACCAGGAAGCTCACGCCCGACCGCGTCCCGGCCCGCCAGGAGCAAGAGCACGCCACCGCGTCATAAGCCGCGTCGTGAGCGAAGGGATCCCGCGCAGGGGCCGGGATCCCCGGCCACGGGCGGGTCCTAGCCGACGGTGAAGACCCGCCCCGCGGGAACCCCCGGCACGTGAGTACCACCGGGCACGATCGCGGCGGTGCCCCTATAGGCCTGCACCGCGTCCGTGACCTGCGCGAGCGGGGCCGCAACGATGGTGGCGCCCGCGGCCAGCGCCATGTCGAGCCGCGCCGTGTAGGCGTTCCCCTCGCCGCACGGCGGCCCCGCCACCACCACATCCCGGCGGGTCAGCCCGAGATCCCGGCCGGTCAGCCCGAGCCCGTGCTCCTCCGATGGCCGCGGCCGGGAAAAATCGGGGATCTGGCCCGGGATATAGCCGAGCGCCGTGCCGATGCTGCCGTTCGGGCCCGCGACGCCGGGCTGGGCGTGCTTGGCGACGTCAAGCAGCGACGCGAACGGGGTGGTCTCCGCGGCCTCGCCGAACGCGAACACCTGCCGTACCAGGGAGCGTTCGGCGGCCTGGATGGCGACCTCCGCCAGCGGGGCCGAGGTGATCAGCAGCCGGGCGCGGCACTCCTTGAGCTGGACGGCGATGTCCTCGGCGGCCCAGGAGGCCGGCACGGCCTGCACGGCCGGCTCGGCCCGGCGCCCGGACAGGCGCGGCAACGCCCCCGGCGGCCCGGACCGCGTGCACCGCCACCGCGTGGCTGGCCGCGTCCTGGACGAACACGCCGACCGTGTCGCCCCGCTGGAGTCCTCGCCGCGACAGGCCGCGCGCCGCCGCGCGGACGGTACGCGCGAACTGCAACCATGTCGTCACGGTGCCTTCGACGCCATCGATCAGGGCGGCTGCGTACCCTGATCGGTCAGCCAGTCCCAGGATGTGCTCGGTCACGGCCTGCTGCGCCGCGCCGGCGCCCAGCCGGTCCGTTTCTGTAGTGACCCCGAGTTCCACCAGAACCTCCCCAACCTCCGTGCGACAACAGGCGGGTCCTGGCGTGAAGCCGGGACCCGCCCGGCCGCCGCGGCTGGCTCGCGGTTCCCACCCCCCCTTGGGAACCAGGAACCGGGTCGGCCCCGGGTCTGCGACCCGGTGCCGCCGTGCTTTAGCGACGACTGAACGCTATTCCGCACGGAACCCGGTGCACATGCGCCGAACTATGCATCCCCATGTGCATATTGCGCGTCCCCCGGATCCGCGCGGCGTGCACTTATGCACATGCCTGCTAGCTAGGCGACTCGTGGCGCGCGGCCCATGAGGCAATCTGTGTACGCGAGCTGAAGCCGAGCTTGCCCAAGATGTTGGCCACATGACGCGCGGCAGTGGCCGGGCTGATCACCAGCTCGTCGGCGATCTGCCTGTTGGACAGGCCCCGGGCGATGAGCAGCACGATCTCTTGCTCACGGGCCGTGAGCGGCGTAGCCGACCTGGCCGCCAGCCGCGCCGGGTCGGCCCAGGCGTGCTCCCCGCCCCCGCCGCCGGAACCGGTCCCGTGCACGTCCCTGGACGCCTCAGAGGAGGAGCCGAGCGCGTGCCCGACCGCGTCTTCGGCCGTCATCTCGCGTCCCTCGGCGAACAGCGCGGCCGCGGACGCCGCGCCGAGCCGGTCCCGTGCGGCCTCGAGTATCCCTTCGATCCGCGGACCGATGCCGGTCGGCTGGCCCAGCGACTCCCGCAACTGGGTGGCGGCACCGGCCAGCCGGGCCGCCCGCTCGGGCTGCTGGCGGGCCGCGGCCAGGGCCGCGAACGCCTCCAGCCCGCGGGCGATACCGAGCCGCTGGCCGCAGGCCTGGTTGATCCGCAGGCCCTCGGCGAGGCGGCTCTGGGCCAGGTCGAGGTCGCCGCGGGTCAGCGCGACCCAGCCGACCCCGGCCAGGGAGCGGGCGATCTCCAGCCAGGCGTCCAGCTCGCGGAAGATCTCCAGGGCCTCCTCGAAGTGCCGGACCGCCATGTCGGCGTCACCCCGGGCCCGGGCCAGCGTGCCCATCCCGTACTGGACCTGGGCCACGCCCCAGCGGTTGTTGTCACTCAGCACCTCGAGCGCGCTCTCGTAGGCCCGCTGCGCCGACTTCAGGGTTCCCTGGCGCACCGCGATGGCGGCCTTGGCGGCCAGCGTGAGCCCGGCCTCCCAGTCGTTGCCCGAGGAACCGGCCGCCGCGATGGCCTCGTCGATCAGGGCGGTAGCCTCGGCGAACCGGCCCGCTCGCAGGGCAGCCTGGCCGAGAGTCCGCAGCGCGGCCGGCACCGTGACGTCGTCGCCGCACGACCGGGCCAGTTCCAGGCTCTGCGACGCGCTGCGCAGCAGAACGTCGTAGTCCTGCAGGTCGAAGGCGATGTTGGCGCGGCCGGCCAGGGCCCGGCCGCGGACCCGCGGTGAGACCTCGCCGCCCTCGGCGACCAGGAACCGGTCGAACCAGGTGGCCGCTTCCCGCTGGTCGCCGTGCGGCACCCACATGTTCAGCAGCCCGGTGCACAGCCGCAGGCCCTCGTCGGTGTGGCCGTGGCCCAGGGACGTGGTCAGCGCGATGCGGAAGTTGCCGTACTCGGCGATGCCGCGCCGGAAGATGGCCACGCGTACCGGCCAGGGCGGGTCGCCGCGGCTGAACATCGTGCGGGCCGTCTCCTCGACCAGCGCCAGGATGCAGTCGCGGTGCCGCAGGAAGAGCGCGGCCTCCTCGCCCGCGGCCACCAGCCGCTCGACGGCGTACTCCCTGATCGTGTCGAGCAGCCGGTACCTGGCGTCGCCGGCCGCCTCGCCGTCCAGCACGACCAGTGACTTGTCGATCAGCGAGATGAGCAGGCCGAGCACCGCGTCGGCTGGGATCACCTCGTCCGAGCACACCTGCTCGGCCATGTCCAGGTTCCAGCCGGAGAACACGGCCAGCCTGCGCAGCAGCGTCTGCTCGGCCTCGTCCAGCAGCTCGTAGCTCCAGTCCACCGTGGCCCGCAGCGTCTGCTGCCGGGGCGGGGCGGTCCGGTCGCCCGAGTCGAGCAGCTGGAACCGGTCGCGCAGCCGGTCGGCGATCTGCTCGACCGACAGCGCGCGGACCCGGGCGGCGGACAGCTCGATGCCCAGCGGTATGCCGTCGAGCGTCCGGCACAGCCGGACCACCGAGGGCGTGTTCTCCCTGGTCAGGGTGAAGCCGGGCCGGACGCCCGCGGCGCGAGCCGCGAACAGCCTGATGGCCTCGTGATCGGCCAGTTCGTCGCCGACGGCGTCGTCGGGCGGCAGGTCCAGCGGCTGTACCCGCCAGACGGTCTCGCCGCGGACCCGCAGCGGCTCGCGGCTGGTCGCGATGATCCGCAGCCACGGGCACCGGGCCATCAGCAGCTGCACCAGCGTGGCGCAGTCGCTGACCTGGTGCTCGCAGGTATCCAGGACCAGCAGCATGTGCCGGGAACGCAGCGCCTCGGCCAGCGTGTGGGCCAGCGGCACGCCCGGTTCCTCGCGCACCCCGATCGTGGCCGCGACGCGGTTGGCGATCTGGCCGCGCCAGTCGGCCAGCTCCACCAGCCACGCCTCATCCAGGTCGGTCCCGGCCCCGTTAACCGGCCCGTCCGCGAAACCATTCGCAGAGCCGTTCGCGGAATCCGCCTCGGCCGCGGCACTCGCGGAACCGCCGATCACATCGCGGGCGAGCCGGACCGCGAGCCGCGTCTTGCCGATGCCGCCTGGGCCGCTCAAGGTCAGCACGCGCACCTCGCCGAGCAGCTTGGCCAGCTCCGCGAGGTCACGGTCGCGGCCGATAAAGCTGTTCGGCTCCGCGGGCAGGTTGCCCGCCAGGAGAGCGGTGGCAGACTGCATGGGCCCTCTGGAATTCGCGCGTGTGAATTTGTGACGCCGAGTTTCCTACCGTACCTTGTTCGCCCGTAGCGTACTGCTTCCTAGTCGCTAGCGATAATGACCGGAACGGCCTCGGTGTACCGCACCCGGCCGTAATACACCACCTTCACCAGCGCCCACCAGCGTGTTCCTGCACGTGCATCGGCTGGCGCGGTGACGCCGAAGCGCAGCACGGTCGGCGTGTCCGGCGCGATGCTGAAGCCCTGTGCCGGCGGCGAGAGCATCTCCCAGCTGCCGAACGGCGATACCACCAGCGCCTCGCCCCTCAGCTCGGAGGCCGCCCGGCTGGTCACACTGACCCGCAGCTCGTCCCGCCCGCCCGGAGCCACCCGCACCTGCGGGGTGAGCACGGCCAGTTCCACCTCGGCCGCCGAGGCGACGGAGTCGGCCAGCATCAGCTCCAGGGCCTCCTCCGGCGGCAGCGCCGGGTCGGGCCAGCGGCGCTCGCCGACCGCCACCATGGCCACGTCCTCGATGAGCAGGTCGCGCTGGATCCGCGCCGCGACGAAATACCGCCCGTCCCCGGTCCCCGGCGCCGCCCGCACCGTGAGATCCCAGGCCGCGTATCCGCCTGGGGCCAGCTCATAGCGCAGCTCCCGGTCCGGCGTGACGGTCAGCCCGTCCGGGGTGACCAGCTCCACCGTGCCGGACGCGGCCTCCGCCGCGCAGCCCACCGTCAGCCGCAGCTGCGCCTCATCGCCCGGATCCCGCAGCGCCACCCGGGTGGGGGAGAAGTGAACCGCGACCGGGAGGTTCCCGGCCGGCGCCGGGCCCTTGCCGTGCAGCCAGTAGCGCGCGTACACCGGCTGGACCAGCTCGGCGGGATCCGGCCCGCCGCGGGCGGGCGCGGCGCGGCTGGTCCGCACGACCAGCGTCACCGTGCTGAAAGCCGATATGTCGACAACGATGCTGTCGCCCTCCACCGGCAGCGCCGCGCCGTCCGCCTCCTCCAGCAGGTCGGTGAGCCAGGCCGCCGAGATATCAGCCCCGGTCAGCGTGATCCGGGCGGTCGACGCGACCCCCCCGGTTTCCCGCAGCCGGATGGTGACCTCGGCTTCCCCGTCCGGCACCGCCGCCGGGTTCCGCTCCGAGGCGAGCGGGTTGCCGCGCGGCTTGACCGCGCTCACCACGACGTTCCGCGGCGCCACCGTGAGACGGCTGGATGCGCCGGGCCCCTCGGCGCGATCGGCCACCGCGATCAGGTCGTGGTTGTAGTCCTCGGCGCTGGCGGACAAGCCCGCCGTACGCCAGTCGCCGGGACCGGAGGCGAGCGCGTACTCGAACGTGTGGCTCCAGTGCTGCCAGGCGAAACTGCTGCCGTCCGGCGCGGTGCGGCAGTCGCCGTCGATCCAGATCCCCGACGGCCACGCGCTGCACGACCGCATCAGCGACATGTGCAGCGTTCCGTCCGCGGTGACCACGCCGCCGGGCGTGCCCCGGTTCAGCACCGCCACCGACCGGTCCGCCAGCGGTTCCGCGAAGGCACCAGCGACGTCCCCGGCATCCACCACGGCGTCCGCCAGGTCATCGGCCAGGGCCGCGACCGCCGCCGCCAGCTCGCCGGGCCGGGCTCCCGCCACGATCAGCACCGGCAGGTCGGCGGCGCCGCGCAGGTCGGCATCCGGCCCGAACGCGTCCGCCCGGCTGCGCGAGGCCGGCACCCACAGCCGCGCCGGGCCCGTCGGCAGCGCCGGCGCGTACCCAGGCCCCGCGGCCGCCAGCACCGAAGCGGTGAACCCGTTGACCTCGGGCCCGCCGATCGCGATCCTGACGTCGGGCAGGTTGGAGTCCGCGTCGATCGCGCCGTACCGAGACCCGCCGGCCTGGCTGCACGTCGCGGTCACGCCCGCGGCGGCTAGCGCCACCATCAGGTCCCTGATCACGCCCCGAAGCCCGTCCGTATCCTCCGGGCACACGACCTCGGCCACCCCGATCGCCTGCGTCCGCCCGCCCGCGTCACGGACCCGCGCCACCGAGCCGAGCCCGAACCACTGCTGGGCGGGGTTGTCCAGGGTGTACCAGTGGTCCGCCGAGTCCACGTCCACCACGCCGAACGACCGGCCCACCACTGCCGTCGCCGTCTGGTACACCGGCAGCCCGCCGGGCACGTCCGCCGGGAAGCGGACCCGGAGCAGCCGGTCACGCCCGCTGTACCCGTCGACGTGCGTGCGGAACTCGACCCGTTCGGACTCCGCCCAAAGCAGCGTCTCCTGAGTGACCTCCAGCCCGTCGAGCGTGAACGAGGCCACCAGCCGCAACCCCACAGGGCACCGTTCCACCCGCACCGTGGCCGCGACCGACGAGGACGCGATGCCCGGCCCCTTAGGCGACAGGTGCCACGGCCCCTCGCCGTGCCGGGGGTGCTGCGCGTACTCGTCCTGGAGCACCAGCTCGTTGCCGGGCCCGGCCAGCACGCTCGTACCGGTGCGCTTGTCGGTGACGCTGACCGTCCCGCCGCGCGCCGGGTCCGCGGTGACCAGGTACCTGTCGTTCTCGATGGCCGTCCCGGCCGCTTCCTCCCACCCGGACGCGGTCTCGAAGGCGGGCACCGCCGAGTAGGCCCGGTGCCCCAGGCCGGGCACGTCCCGGGCCGGGAACGTGAGCGTCACCCCGGCCAGCGACCCGTCCTCGCGCCGTCGCACCGCCTCGGCGAGCGCCGGGACCGCCTGCCCGGCGTGGTCGCGGATCTCCAGCCACCGGGTGCCGTCGTCCGGCACCTCCAGCGTGACCCGCGCCATCCCGCTGCGGGTCCGCGCCACCCCGTTGGCCACCACGACCGGCAGGCCCGCAGGCGCCGCCGTCCCGGCGCCGGCCAGGTAGCGGACCGCGTCCCGGCGCGCGGCAGTGCCGCGTTCCCAGGCCTCGCGCCAGCTGCCCACCAGGTCCAGGTACACCTGGTCGGATTCGACCCCGGTGATGCCGTCGTGGTGGGCGCCGAAGGCCAGCAGCCGCCACGTCTTGTCCAGCGTGGCGTGCGGGAACGGGGCCCCCGCCAGCCAGGCCATGGTGGCGAGCCGTTCGGCCTCGCTGACCGCGGTCTCGATCGACCGCTGCGCCTGCTTGGTGTCGATGTAGGACACGTCCTTGCCGGTGTACAGCGGGTTCATGTCCCTGGTCTGCGGCGTGATCCACGCGCCGGCCTCGCCGCGAGATCCGGCGCGGACCGCCGCGAAGAACTCGCTCGGCACGGCCGTGACGAACCGCGGCCACACATAGCGCTGGTTCCAGCTCCGGTGGATGTCCGTCACCCACCGGGCCGGGATGACGTGATCCGAGCCCACCGGCAGCATGACGTTGCGCGTCGCGGCGACCTGCGACAGCGCCCGGAACTGGCCGTACGCCTCGGCCTCGGCGGCCTGCAGGTCCGGCAGCGTGTGCAGCTGCCAGCCCGCGCCGTAGTGGTGCGCCATGTAGTGGGTGAGCAGCCCGCGCCCGTCCGGCGAGAGCCACTCGAACTCGGTGCTGAACTGCATCCGCGCGTCGCCGCCGCCCTCGGCGCCTGAGGGCCCCCACTGATGGAACGGCCCGCGCGCCCACGCCGAGGACGTCAGGCCGGCCGCGGCCATCAGGCCCGGGTAGCCGGGGTCGTGGCCGAACGCGTCGAGCATCCAGGCCGTCTTCGGGTCACCCCCGAACACGTCCCGCTGGAACCCGAGCCCGTACACCGCGTTGCGGATGATGGCCTCGGGCGAGATCAGGTTGGTGTTCGGCTCGTTGTAGTTGCCGCCCACGATCTCCACCCGGCCGTCGGCGATCAGCCGCCGCAGGTCCTCGCGGTCCTGCGGGAAGGCGTCGAAGTACGGCTTGAGGTAGTCGATCTCGGCCAGCACGAACTTGTAGTCGCTGTCCTTCCTGGCCTTGTCCAGGTGCACGCCGACCAGCTCGAAGGCCGCCCGCACGTCGGGCATCTGGCCGTCCTCGTCGGGCAGGCTGAGCCGCGCCTCGGCGAACTGGCCCTGGGTGTTCCACCACACCGGGTCGTAGTGGAAGTGGCTGACCATCCACATCGTCCAGCCCGGCTCGGCGACGGTGATGTCCGCCTCGGCCTGGACCCTCCCGGCCTCGGTCTCGACCGCCACCGTGACCCGGCGCGTGCTCCCCGGCTGGTACGGCGCCTCGATCCGCACGCCGATCTCGACCGCCTGCCGCTCGCCCGGCGGAATGTCATTTATTCGGAACGGTCCGGCGTGCTCCACCCCGGCACCCTGGATGTATGCCGTGGCGCTCGTGTCGGGGCCGCCCAGGTGGCCGTCGTTCTCCAGTGTGACCCTCACGACCTGCAGCGCGCGCTGCGCGGTCCCTACGAACAGGTCGGTCGATTCAACGCTGGCGATCCGCATATTTTCATTATTCACGGTGTCATTCACTGGGCTCGCAACCGCCGGGTCAACGACGCCGCGGCGGCACCGGGATCGCCGGCCTCGGTGATGGCGCGGACCACGACCACGCGCGTGGCCCCCGCGGCGAGGACCTCGTCGAGGCGTCCGAGGCCGATGCCGCCGATGGCGAACCAGGGGCGCTCCGGAGCCGAACGAGCGACATGCGACACCAGCCCCAGGCCAGTGGCCGGGCGGCCCGGCTTGGTGGGCGTCGTCCAGAGCGGCCCGGCGCAGAAGTAGTCGACGCCCGGCTCGGCGGCTGCCGCGTCCGCCTGGCCGGGGCTGTGACTGCTGCGGCCGATCAGCGGCTCCGGGCCGAGGATCTGCCGCGCCACCGGGACCGGCAGGTCGTCCTGGCCCAGGTGCAGCACGTCGGCCCCGGCGGCCAGCGCCACGTCGGCGCGGTCGTTCACCGCCAGCAGGCGGCCGTGCCGGCGGCACGCGTCGGCGAACACCTCGAGCAGGGCGAGTTCCTCGCGCGCCTCCAGGCCCTTCTCGCGCAACTGCACGATGTCCACCCCCGCGCCGAGCACCGCGTCGAGGAACGGCGCCAGGTCGCCCCGGTCCCGCCGCGCGTCCGTGCACAGGTAGAGCCGCGCGTCGGCCAGCCGGGCGCGCAGGTCGTTGCTCATCGCGCTATCCAACCACGTCGCTCACCGTGATATAGGCTGGAAGCCGACCACGGGAGCCCCCTGCGGGGCTGAGAGGGAGGCTGTGCTGCCTCCGGGGGGACGACCCCCCTGGTACCCCCCGAAGCACTGCCTCCGACCGTCGAACCTGATCCGGGTAATGCCGGCGAAGGGAGTGCTCTTGGCCGAGATCGCAGACGTCGTCGTCGCGGGCGGCGGCGTCATCGGCACCGCGATCGCCTGGCGCGCCGCGGCCGCCGGGCTGGACGTCGTGCTGGTCGATCCGGATCATGGCGACGCGGCCTCGCTGGTCGCCGCCGGGATGCTCGCTCCCGTGTCGGAGGCCCTGTTCGGCGAGGGCGCGCTGCTGCGCGTCAACCTGCTCGCGGTCCGCCGGTTTCCGTCATTCGCCGCCGAACTCGAAGCGGCGACCGCCCGCCCCGTCGGCCTGCGCCGCGAGGGCACGCTCGCGGTGGCCTACGATCCTGGCGACTACGCGGCGCTGATGCGGCTGACGGCTTTCCGCCGGTCCGCCGGGCTGGACGCGGAGGAACTGGACAGCCGGGCCTGCCGGAAGCTGGAGCCGTTCCTGACCCCGGACGTGCACGGCGGCGTGCTGTTCGCGGGTGACTGGTCGGTCGACAACCGGCGGTACGCGGGCGCGCTGCGCGAGGCGATGACGGCCGCGAAGGTCCGCGTCGTGCGCGACCGCGTGACCGAGGTGCTCGACCGGGGCGGGAGGGCCCGCGGCGTCCGGCTGGCCGGCGGTGCCGAGATCGGCTCGGGCTGGGCGGTCATCGCCGCCGGATGCTGGTCCGGCGCGGTGGGCGGGCTGCCCGACGCCCTCCGCGGGGCGGTCCGGCCGGTCAAGGGCCAGTTGCTGCGCCTGCGGCATCCGGCGGGCATGCCGCCCGTGCTGGCCCGCACCATCCGGGCTACCGTGCGCGGAGCCGACGTCTACCTGGTGCCGCGGGCCGACGGCGAGGTGATCGTCGGCGCGACCCAGGAAGAGCGCGGGCCGGACCAGACCGTGACCGCGGGCGCCGTTCACGACCTGCTGCACGATGCGATGAGCGTGCTCCCGGTCACCAGCGAGCTCATCCTCGCCGAGACGTGCGCGGGCCTGCGGCCGGGCACGCCGGACAACGGCCCGATCGTCGGCGGGTGCGGGCCCGAAGGGCTGCTGCTGGCGACCGGGCACTACCGCAACGGCATCTTGATGTCGCCGGTGACCGCGGACGCCGTGGTGGCCCTGCTGACCGGCCAGCCGCCCGCGCCGGAATGGCAGCCGTTCAGCCCCCGGCGGTTCACCACGGGAGGCCGGTGATGGTGGGCGTCCAGGTCAAGCTCAACGGCGAACCGCGCGACCTGCCGGAAGGCAGCACCGTCGCGCAGGCGGTCGCCGCGCTGACGCCGGCCGCGGCCGGCGTCGCGGCCGCGGTCAACGGCGACGTCGTGCCCCGTGGTTCGTGGGCGGCCACGCTGCTTCGTGACGGCGACCAGGTGGAGGTCGTCACGGCCGTACAAGGAGGTTGACAATGAGCGCTGCGGATCTGCTGAGTCCAGACGGCAGCCGACCCGTGGTCCCCTCGGGAGCCATGGGTGCTGGCCGGCCGGGAGCTGAGCTCGCGGCTCATCCTGGGCACCGGGGGAGCGCAGAGCCTGGAGGTGCTGCGCCGGGCGCTCGATGCCTCGGGTGCCGCGCTGACCACCGTGGCCATGCGCCGCGTCCTGCCCGCGGGAGACGGGGAAGGATCCCTGCTCGGCACGTTGCAGCAGGCCGGCGTGAGCATCCTGCCCAACACCGCAGGCTGCCACACCGCGAGCGAGGCGATGCTCACGGCCAGGCTCGGGCGGGAGGCGCTGGGCACCGACTGGGTCAAGCTGGAGGTCGTGGCCGACGATCATACGCTGCTGCCCGATCCGGTCGAACTGCTCGACGCGGCCCGGATGCTCGTCGCCGACGGGTTCGTGGTGCTGCCGTACACCAACGACGACCCGATCCTGGCCCGCCGGCTCGAGCGGGCCGGGTGCGCGGCCGTCATGCCGCTCGGCGCCCCGATCGGCTCCGGTCTCGGCGTGCGGAACCCGCACAACATCGCCATGATCGTGGAGGAGGCCGGCGTCCCGGTCATCCTGGACGCCGGGGTCGGCACGGCCAGCGACGCGGCCTTCGCGATGGAACTGGGCTGCGACGCGGTGCTCATCGCCTCGGCCATCACCCGCGCGGCCGACCCCGAGCGGATGGCCACGGCCATGCGGCTGGCGGTGGCCGCCGGGTACGCCGCGCGGACCGCCGGGCGCATCCCGCGCCGCTGGCACGCCCAGGCCTCCAGCCCGGCCGCCGGCCGCCCGGAGCTGCCACTATGAGTGCTGTTCCGCGGGTGCTGACCATTGCCTCGTCCGACTCGGGGGGCGGGGCCGGCATCCAGGCCGACCTCAAGGCGTTCGCCCGCTGCGGTGCGCACGGCATGTCGGCGATCGTCGCGCTCACCGCGCAGAACACCCTCGGCGTGACCGCCATCCACGAGCTCCCGCCGGAGTTCGTGCGAGCGCAGATCGACGCCGTCCTCGACGACATCGGCGCCGACGCCGCCAAGACCGGCATGCTGTTCTCCGCGCCGCTGATCGACGCCGTCGCCGACGCGCTGGCGCCGCGGAACCTGCCGCTGGTGGTCGACCCGGTCATGGTGGCCAGCTCGGGCGCCAGGCTGCTGCTCCCCGAGGCGGTCGGGACCCTGACCAAGCGGCTGTTCCCGCTGGCCACGGTCGTGACGCCCAATCTTCCCGAAGCCCAGGCCCTGACCGAGATGGCGACCGAGGACCGCGCGGCCCTGGCCGAGCGCCTGGTCACGCTGGGCGCGCCCGCGGCGCTGGTCACCGGGGGCCACGGCAGCGAGCCCGTCGATCACCTGTTCGACGGCTCGCGCCATCTGGCCATCCCGGTGACGCGCCGGCACGTCGCGGCGACCCACGGCGCCGGGTGCACCCACTCGGCGGCGCTGGCTGCCGGGCTGGCGGCGGGACTGTCCCTGGCCGAGGCGGCCGAGCAGGCCGCCGTCGTGGCCGGCGACGCGGTGGCGCACGGCCTGCCCGGACTGGGCGGCGGTGACGGCCCCGTGCACGTCCTGCACGACCTTGCGCCCCGCGCGACCTGACCAGGTCCGCACTATCCGTCGCCAAGGTCGCGCAGCCTCCCCGTCTTGGCGGACCGGCGGCATGCTGTGGCCGTGCTCGGGGGTACCGGCCATGCTGTGGCCGCGCTTGACGGCATCGGCCGCCGCATCCTGCCTCATCGTCTCGGAAGAAGTGTTTCGAGGGACTTGTCAAAACAACTCTTTCGAGCGTAGTGTTTCGAAACATGACTTCCGAAGCAGATCCCGCGCACACGACGGACACCCCGGAATCTGCCGGCGATCCCCGAGGCAAGCGCGGACGTCTCAACCTGACCGATCCGAAGGCCATCCGGGCGCTGGCCCATCCGGTGCGGTGGGCGCTGCTCGAAGCTCTCGGCCAGGCCGGCACCCTCACCGCGACCCAGGCCAGCGAGATGCTGGGGGAGTCCCCGGCGAACTGCGCCTTTCACCTGCGGACGCTGGCGAAGTACGGCTTCGTCGAGGAGGCCGGCGGAGGCCGCGGCCGGGAACGCCCGTGGCGCCAGTCCTACGACGGCATGTCCTTGCAGACTGGCCCGGATGATCCTCCGGCCGTGCAAGCCGCCTCGCAGGCCTTGAACCAGGTGTGGATGGACCGGATGCTGACCCGGGCCCAGCGCAGCCTCACCTCGCCGGCCGCCTGGCCGAAGGCCCTCGTCGAGTCCCTCGGCGCCATGGTGACCAGAGAGTACGTGACGGCGGAAGAGGCCCGCGAGCTCCACACCGAGATCCAGCAGGCGTTCGACCGCCTCTTCGGACCGGACGGGCGCTTCGCCGAGCGGAGGAACCCGAAACTCCGTCCCGCGGACGCCATGCCAATCGAATTCGTGCTGC
>CAVPLC010000095.1:0-9374 GCA_963705835.1 uncultured Actinomycetes bacterium | reverse complement strand
TGGCCCCGGATGAACTCAAGATCGTCTGGCAGCTGCGCCGCGTGCTGCACGCCCTGGAGCCCCAGCAGGCTCTCGAGCTGCTCATGGAGCAGATGCGCAAGACCAAGAGCAACGCCGAGTTCCTGCTCCAGGTCCAGAAGACCACCCTCGGCTCCTGACGCCGCAACGCGTCCCTCATAACGAGGTGAAACCGGGTTTCCACCCGCCTCTAGCGTGGTGAAACCCGGGTTCCACCACCCGCCGGCCGGGACCGCGAAGACCCCGGACGGCGGGAATGCCAGGTCAGGGAATCTGGTTCCATGGTCTGGCAAACTAGAAAGCCGCAACCATGCGGTACCGGTTCACGCCGTGCGGGCTCCGGGGGACGACCCCGGGCACCGGCAGGCGACCCGGCGACCGCTCGAGGCAGGAGTTGTCATGAAGTCAGACATCCACCCTCAGTACAACGTCACCACGGTGACCTGTAGCTGCGGGAACAGCTTCACCACCAGGAGCACCGCCCCCGGCGGCTCGATTCACGTCGAGGTCTGCTCGAACTGCCACCCGTTCTACACGGGCAAGCAGAAGATCCTCGACACCGGTGGCCGCGTGGCCCGCTTCGAGAAGCGCTTCGGTAAGAACCCGTCCGGCCAGAAGGCCGACAAGAAGTAACCCCGCGAGCCGAGATCCAGCGACCCTGGATCCCGGCTCGTCGCACGTCCGAGTCCCGTCGACCACGGTCGGGCAGGACGTGCCGGGTGGTAATACCACTGCCGTTCCGTATGGCGGACGGTAATACCACCGCCCGTTCCGTATGAGAGGTTTTCAGGTGTTTGAACGGCTAGGCAACTTGGTCAGCGAGCACGCGGAGCTTGAGCACGCGCTCGCCGATCCGAGCCTGCATTCCAATCCGGAAAAGGCGCGCACCCTGGGTCGCCGCTACGCCGAGCTGACCCCGATCGTGCACGCGTACCAGGAGTGGCAGCAGACCTCGGCGGACGAGCAGGCCTGGCGGGAGCTGGCGCGGGAGGACTCATCCTTCGCCGGGGAGGCCGAACAGCTCGCGGCCCGCCGCGAGGAGCTCGAGGCCCAGCTGCAGAAGCTGCTCGTGCCCCGGGATCCCAACGACGGGCGCGACATCATCCTGGAGGTCAAGGCGGGCGAGGGCGGCGAGGAATCGGCGCTGTTCGCCGGCGACCTGCTCCGCATGTACCAGCGCTACGCCGAACGGCATGGCTGGAAGACCGAGATCCTGGACTCCACCGTCACCGGCCTGGGCGGGGTCAAGGACGCGACGGTCGCGGTCAAGGGCCGGGGCGCCGACGGCGCCTGGTCCCGGCTGAAGTACGAGGGCGGCGTGCACCGCGTGCAGCGGGTGCCGGTGACCGAGTCCCAGGGCCGCATCCACACCTCGGCCGCGGGCGTGCTTGTCGTGCCCGAGGCCGAGCCGGTCGAGATACAGATCAACGACAACGACATCAAGGTCGACGTGTTCAGGTCCTCGGGGCCGGGCGGGCAGAGCGTGAACACCACCGACTCGGCGGTGCGGATCACCCACCTGCCGACCGGGATCGTGGTGTCCTGCCAGAACGAGAAGAGCCAGCTGCAGAACAAGGAGCAGGCCATGCGCGTGCTGCGCGCCCGGCTGCTGGCTGCGGCCGAGGCGGACGCCGACGCCAAGGCCGCCGCGGAACGGCGCAGCCAGGTCCGCACGGTCGACCGGTCCGAGCGGGTGCGCACCTACAACTTCCCCGAGAACCGCATCTCCGACCACCGCGTCGGCTACAAGGCCTACAACCTGGACCAGGTCATCGACGGCGATCTCGACGCGGTGATCGACGCGCTGGCGGCCGCGGACCTGGCCGCGAAGCTGGCCTCGGGCGGCGCGAGGGCTTCTGGGGTCGCTGGCGACGATGAGCCTGCTGCTTGACGAGGTCGCGCTGGCCGCGGCCCGGCTGGCCGAGGCCGGCGTGGAATCGCCGCGCACCGACGCCGAGCTGATCGCGGCGAGCGTGCATCAGGTCAAGCGCGGCGAGCTGCACACGGTGCCCGACTCCGCCTTCGACGCGCGGTTCTGGTCCGACATCGCCCGCCGGGCCGCGCGCGAGCCGCTGCAGCACATCACCGGGCGGGCGCACTTCCGCTACCTCGAACTGGAGGTGGGACCGGGCGTGTTCGTGCCGCGGCCGGAGACCGAGGTGATGACCGGCTGGGCCATCTCCCGGCTGCGCGACATGGACGTGGCCGAGCCGGTGGTGGCCGACCTCGGCACCGGGTCGGGGGCGATCGCGCTGGCCATCGGGCAGGAGGTGCCCCGGGCCAGGGTGCACGCGGTCGAGGCCGACCCGCTGGCGCGGGCCTGGGCCGAGCGGAACGTCACCCGGTACGTGGAGAGCGCGCCGTACACGGCGGGGCGGGTCATGCTGCACCCCGGCGACTTCGATGACGCGCTCGGTGAGCTCGACGGTACCGTGGACCTCGTGATCAGCAACCCGCCGTACATCCCGGTGGGGGCGTCCGTTCCGCCGGAGGTCGGCGAGTACGACCCGCCGGCCGCGCTGTGGAGCGGCGCGGACGGGCTGGGCGCCATCAGGGCCGTGGAGCGTACCGCGCGGCGGCTGCTCCGGCCCGGCGGCCTGGTCGCCGTCGAGCACGGCGCGCAGCAGGGGGCGGCGGTGTACTGGGTGTTCCCCGAGGAATCCGGCTGGCGGGACACCCGCAACAACAAGGACCTGGCCGGGCGCGATCGCTTCGTGACCGCGGGCTGGAACCCCTGAGGCCGGTGACGGCGCCCGAGATGGGCGCCGCGGACATGGTAGGAGCAGCGGCTAGATGAGCACACGTTACGACTGCCGGGACGCGCAGCAGCGCACCGCGGGGATCGACGCCGCGGTGACGGCGGCGCGGGCCGGCGAGCTGATCGTGCTGCCCACGGACACGGTGTACGGCATCGGCGCGGACGCGTTCATCCCCGCCGCCGTCACCACCATGCTGGCCGCCAAGGGCCGCGGCCGGAACATGCCGCCGCCCGTGCTGGTCGGCACCGCGCGGGCCGCGGCGGCGCTGGTGGACGACCTCGGGGCGTTCGGGCAGGACCTGATCGACGAGTTCTGGCCGGGAGCGCTCACCCTGGTGTTCCGGGCCAGCCCGACGCTGCTGTGGGACCTGGGTGACACCAAGGGCACGGTGGCGCTGCGGATGCCGCTGCACTCGGTCGCGCTCGACGTGCTGAAGCAGACCGGGCCGCTCGCCGTGTCCAGCGCCAACCGGACCGGCCAGCCGGCCGCGACCACCGCCGACGAGGCGCAGCAGCAGCTGGGCGAGGCGGTGTCGGTCTACCTCGACGGCGGTCCGTGCCTCGACAACGTTCCGTCGACCATCCTCGACCTGACCGGTTCGATCCCGACCCTGCTCCGGGCCGGGGCGATCCCCGTGGACCGGCTGCGCACGGTGGCGTCGGTGGTCGCCGACAACGAGCATTACCCAGCAGGTACCAGCCCGGCCGTCGACTTCAAGCCCGCCGCGCCGCACCCGCTCGGGGGAATGACCGACGCGCCGGCCGAAGACCCGCCCTCGGCCGGATAGCAAGTGCCATAAAGTAACAGTGATGAAAGCCGACCCGATCCTGCTCCGCTGACGCGGCATGCGCGAGTACGTCCTCGTCCTGCTCGTCACGGCCGCGGTGACCTTCCTGCTCACCCCGTTGGTGCGGCGGGTCGCGGTCGCGACCCATGCGATACACGCCCCCCGGGCCCGGGACACCCACACCCAGCCCACGCCGCTGCTCGGCGGGCTGGCCATGTACGGCGGGCTGGTCGCGGGGCTGATCGTCGCCAGCAGGCTGACCTCCCTGCAGGATCCCTTCCAGAACGCCGGGTCCAGGACCGCGGCCGGGCTGCTGCTGGCCGGCGGCCTCCTGGTCGTGATCGGGTTCCTCGACGACCGGTGGGGGCTCAGCCCGGTCAGCAGGCTCGCCGGGCAGGTGGCCGCGGGCGGCCTCCTGGTCTGGAGCGGCCAGTCGCTGCCCTGGGTGCCGATGCCCAGCGGCGGCGTGTTCTCGCTGGAGCAGAACCTGAGCGTGACGCTGACCATCCTGCTCGTGGTGATCACCATCAACGCGATCAACTTCATCGACGGCCTCGACGGGCTCGCGGCCGGCATCGTGGCCGTGGCCGCGGTGTCGTTCCTGGTCTACTCGTACACGCTCATCCACACGATCGGCAGCGACTCCCAGTCGCTGCCCGCGGTGTCGTCGGCGCTGCTGGCCGGGATGTGCCTGGGGTTCCTGCCGCACAACTTCTACCCGGCCCGGATCTTCATGGGCGAGATCGGCTCGAGCGTGCTCGGCCTGCTGCTCGCCTACGGGCCGATCTCCAGCACCGCCTCGCTCGACCCGGCCCTGCTGACCAATTACTCCGTGCACCACACCCTGGACCGGTACCCGACGTTCCTCCCGCTGCTGGTGCCCGCCGCGATCTTCGTCATCCCGTACGCGGACCTGATGTTCGCGGTCATCCGGCGGACCCGGGCCGGCAAGCCGCTGATGGCCGCCGACCGCCAGCACCTGCACCACCGGGTGCTCAACATCGGCCACTCCTACCGGCAGAGCGTGCTGATCATGTACCTGTGGGCGGCGCTGTTCTCGGTGACCGTCGTCTCGCTGTCGCTGGTGCGGACGCGTCTGGTCGTGCTCGAGGCGGCCACGGTGATCGCGGTGCTCACCCTGCTGCCCGTCACGATGCCGCGGCTGCGCCCCTGGCAGCTCTTCCGTCCCCAGCGAGCGACCGCCGCCGCCCCCGCCGCCGCCTCCGCAGCCCGTCGCGCCGCGCCCCGGAGCCCGCGCCCCGTGCCCGGGACCCCGCTGCCCGTGCCCGGGACCCCGCTCCCCGCCAGCAGCCCGGGCCGCCAGCCTGCGGCCGGATCCCTCCATCCCGCTGTACCCGCAAACCCCTTCGGGCCGGCCTACCCCGCTGATCGCCCGGACCCCCAGAACCCCCAGAACCCCCAGAACCCCCAGAATCCCCTTAACCCGCTGAACCCCTTCTTCGGCCCCGGCTATGACTCCAGCCCCGGTAACCACTCTGGCAACGGCAACGGTCCGCGTCCGCGTCAGTTCCCCGCGCCGGATCCTTTCCCCGCTGCGGATCCGTTCCCTGAGGCCGCGGCGTTCCCAGGGCCAAGCTCGTTCCCCGAGCCCGGAGCGTTCCCCGAGCCCGGAGCGTTCGCCGAGCCGGGTGGGTTCCGCGGAGTTCGGCCGTTCCTCGAGTCCCAACCAATCCACCGAGCTGGGCCGTACCCCGAGCCCGAGGCGTTCCCCGTAGCTGGGCCGTCCCCGGCCCCAGGCGTTCCCCGTAGCTGAGCCGTCCTCCGGGCCCCAGGCATTCTCCGAGCCTGGGTCGTTTTCCGAGGCCACCCAGGCGCCCGATGCCCCCATCGACGGGACCGACCCGCTCGCTCAGGCTCGGCACCGCAACACGCGGCCCCGCTAAGGGCACCCGTCCGGACCGGCCGTGACCCCGATTTTACTATTCCTTTGCCATAACTGGCCGACTTCATCACTGACCGTAACTGAGCCGCGACCGCCGCGCCCGCCCCCACCGCACAGCGAAATGTCCGCTAGATAGGCATTTTCCCCGCCCGGGCCTACCCGTTCGAACGCCCAGAACGCCCTGAGACCAGCCCACGGGACACACAGGGTGTCGGCCTGGCCACGGCGCGCCCCTGAGTTGGTCATAAATTGTTTGGGATCAGGTAAAGACAGAGTCAAGGACTTTGTGATATCTTTCACGAGCAGCCCCTCTTCGGCAGGAAACAGGCCCGTGATACGTTTTGCAAACCCAACCGGATACCCGAACCGAGACCTCGGCGCGGCGACCGGCTCCTGCACCGCACGCGGGGCACGCCCACGCGTGATGCCCCCTCGGGGGGTCTGGGGGTCGTCCCTCCGGGCCATGCCCTCGCGGGGGGGTCTGGGGGGGTCGTCCCCCCGGGCCTGCAGAGTCGCTGTCGAACAAACAGGAGCCAAGTGATGCTGGCGAGTTATGCCACCGTCGTCCGGCGCGCGGCTGTCCTGACCGCCGCGGGCGCCGCGATCATGGTCGCCATAAGCGCCGCTCTGGTGGGCGTCAAGGGCCTGATCGGGGCCCTGCTCGGGGTGGCGGTCGTGACCGTCTTCTTCGGCATCAGCATCGTCGTGGTCGGCCGGGTGGCACGGATCAGCCAGTCGGCCATGATGGTGGCCGCGCTGGCCACCTTCCTGGTCAAGATCGTGGCCCTGGCCGTCATCGTGTCGAGCCTGGACGGCACGACCGCGTTCAGCACCCGGACGCTCGGCTTCACCGCGATCGGCTGCATCCTGCTCTGGAGCGCCGCGCAGGTCATCACGGCGGTCAAGATCAAGATGCTCTACGTTGAGCCAGAACAGCACGCGGTACGGCGAGGCAGGTGACATGAGCGTCCACGGCAACGGTGCCGACACCCGGGCCGTCCGCGCCCAGGATGAGGCCGCCGCGCAGGGCCGGGCCCAGGGCCTGGAGGTCGGCTGGACCGTGTTCAGCTACCTGCTCGCCGGCATGGCGGCCTACGGCGGCATCGGCTGGCTGATCGGCCGGGCCGTGCACGTCGCGCTGCTGTTCCCGATCGGCATGCTGGTCGGCCTGGGCATCTCGATCGGCTACATCATCCACCGCTTCGGCAGGCAGCAAGCGGCGGAGCGGCCCCGGAAGGAGATAACCGGTGACCGGTGACGCCGGAGTGCTGGCCAGCGGAGGGTGCCACATCTTCAACGGGTGCGGATTCCCTGCCCCGGGCCTGCAGGATTTCAACTGGAAGCCGTTCTTCACCATCGGCTCGTTCGGGTTCACCAAGCCGATGCTGCTCGCGATCCTGGCTGCGCTCGTGGTGATCGTGTTCTTCTGGGCGGCGTTCCGGAAGCCGAAGCTGGTGCCGCGCGGCATGCAGAACCTCGGCGAGATGGCGATCCTGGCCGTACGGGACCAGATCCTCCGCCCGTCGCTGGGCCGGAGAGGCGACTCGTACCTGCCGCTCCTCGTGTCGCTGTTCTTCTTCATCTACATCATGAACGTGATGGAACTGATCCCGGTCCTCCAGTTCCCGGTCACGTCCAGGATCGGCTTCGTGTGGCCGATGGTGTTCATCGTCTACTTCCTCTACCTGTACCTGGGCTTCAAGCACCAGGGCCTCTGGGGCTACTTCAAGTCCATGATCCCGCCGGGCGTGCCGGCGCCGATCTACATCATCCTGGTTCCGGTCGAGCTGCTCAGGTTCTTCGTCTTCCAGCCGTTCACCCTCGGGGTGCGGCTGTTCGGGAACATGTTCGCCGGCCACCTGCTGCTGACGATCTTCACGATCGCGACGTGGTACCTGCTGTCCCTGTCCGTCGGGCTGCTCTACGCCGTGGGTTCCTTCGCGCTGGCGATCTTCGTCTTCCTGCTCGAGACCCTGGTCACCCTGCTTCAGGCGTTCATCTTCACCACGCTGACCGCGACCTACATAGCCAGCTCAGTGGAGCCAGCTCACTAGCCCGCACCCGATTTCGCCGACCATAAGTTTCCCCGTCAAAGGAGCCCGGCAGGGCCGCAACGTAAAGGAATGAAATCAATGTCACTCGCCGCTACTCTCGCTGCCAGCACCACCCAGGTACTCGACATACAACGGCTTGGGGCGCTCGGTTACGGTCTCGCGGCCATCGGCCCGGGCATCGGCATCGGCCTGGTGTTCGGCCACGCGATCGAGGCCATGGCCCGCCAGCCCGAGGCCACCGGCCGCATCACGCTGTACATGTGGATCGGCTTCTCGCTCACCGAGGCGCTCGCGCTGATCGGCCTGGTGGCGCCGTTCATCTTCTCGTCCTGAGAGTCCCGGTCCAGGAAGTGAGCGCATGATGATCCACCACCTCGCTGCCAGCAGCACGGCGTCGACGGACCCGCTGCTCCCCACCGCCGCCGAGTTCATCATCGGCACCATCCTCTTCGTCTTGGTGTTCGGCACCATGGCCAAGGTCTTCCTGCCCCGGATCCAGCAGACGCTGGCCCAGCGCACCGAGCTGATCGAGGGCGGTCTGGCCCGGTCCGAGGAAGCCCAGACCGAGGCCAAGCAGCTGCTTGACCAGTACAACCAGCAGCTGGCCGAGGCCCGGCACGACGCGGCCAGGCTGCGCGAGGAGGCCAGGGAGCAGGGCGCTGCGATCATCGCCGAGATGCGCGAGCAGGCCCAGGCCGAGGCCCGCCGGGTGACCGAGGCGGCCCAGGCCCAGATCCAGGCCGAACGGCAGCAGGCGCTGACCTCGCTGCGCGCCGAGGTCGGGGCCCTGGCCACCGATCTGGCCAGCCGGATCGTCGGCGAGTCGCTCACCGACGAGGCGCGGCAGAGCCGGATGGTGGACAGGTTCCTCTCCGAGCTCGAGGTGTCCAGCCAGTGAGGCGTGCCAGCGGTACCGACGCTGCGACCACGGACCGTTCGGAAAAAAATCTTTTGAACTTGCGATCGGGAGGCGATGAGCGTGCGCGGTGCGAGTAGGGCCTCGTTCGCCGACCTCACCGACGCTCTGGCGGCCGAGAACATCACCAGCGCCGTCACGGCGACCAGGCTCGGCAACGAGCTGTTCGCGGTGGTCGGGCTGCTCGACACCGAACACCCCCTGCGGCGCGCCCTGTCCGATCCGGGCAAGCCCGCGGCGGAGAAGGGCGCCGTGGTCGGCGCGCTCCTGCACGGCAAGGTGACCCAGCGCACCGAGGCTCTGGTCGCGGCGGCCGCCGAAGCCCGCTGGGCCAGCTCCGGCGACCTGACGGACGCCATCGAGCAGCTCGCCATCGAGGCGATGGTCCTCGCCGCGGAAGCCGACAACGGCCTCGATGAGCTTGAGGACGGGCTGTTCAGGTTCGGCCGCGTGGTCGCCGGGCAGCCGGACCTGCGGGCCGCGCTGGCCGATCCGTCCCTGCCCGGACAGGGCAAGCAGGAACTGCTCGGCACGCTGCTCGAGGGCAAGGTCGGCGCGGTGACCCTGCGGCTGATCGACCAGATGGTGGCACACCCGCGCGGCCGGTCACTGACCGCCGCCCTGGACCTGTGCGCCAGCATCGCGGCGCGGCGCCGGGAGCAGCTGATCGCGGTGGTCCGTTCGGCGGTGGAGCTGTCCGCGGCCCAGCGGCGGCGGCTCGCCGAGGCGCTGGCCCGCTCCTACGGGCACCAGATTCACCTCAATGTCGTCATCGATCCCTCGGTGGTGGGTGGTATTTCCGTCCAGATCGGGGATGAGCTTATAGACGGGACCGCGGCCAGCCGGCTGGCCGTCGTCCGGCGCGAGCTGGCGGGCTGACGTGCCAGCAACCGAATACGCCGCCCCACCAGCCCGACACCAAGAACACGCAGACAAA
>CAVPLC010000094.1:0-78751 GCA_963705835.1 uncultured Actinomycetes bacterium | reverse complement strand
GCGGGGCCCGGGCGCGCTCGGCTCCGAGCCTCGCGCCGATCCCGCCGGGCGGACTATGACCGGCATCGCTCGCACCTGTCAACCTCCTGGGCCGCCAATGGGGGGCTGGCGATCCTGTCCGGCAAGGTCCTGCTGGCCGTGGGCTTCCCGGCTGGGCCGGGTGCGCTCGGGCTGGGCGGCCGGTGGCCGGATGCGGGCGCGCCGTACCGGGCTGGCGTGGTGAGCGCCGCGCTGAACAGGATGCTGAGAGCGAGGGCGGCGGCGGCGGATGCCACCGCGATCCGGGTGACGGCTCGCCGGTCCCGGCCGTGCCCCGAGGGCACCCGCTCTGATGCTGGCATGTCCTGGCCGCGGTGCAGCCTGCCGAACGTCTCCAGCATCGCGGCGAGGTGGGAATCCGACCGGAACAGGCCGGCTTGGATGCCGCGGAGCTGGCGTTGCTCACGATAGCAAAGGGTCATCGTAGGCTCCTGACCTGCGGCCTGCGGCGGGACGCCGCCCCCGCGTATCGCGTCCCGCCTGCGCAGGCCGCCTCTTGGCCGGGGTCCAGCGCGGAGCTGGCCCGGCGGGGATCAGGGTGCGGGCCCTGGGGGCGGGTCCACGGCCCGCACGGGTGCGGTTAGCGCCGGCGTTAGCGGGCGGCCCGGCGCACGGTGGCTAGGCCCGCCAGCGCCAGCACCATGAGGTATCCGCCGGACAGAATGTTGGACCAGTACATCGGGGCAGCGATGGAGAACTTCGCGTCCAGGATGAACGGGGAGATGATCACCCATACGCCCAGCAGCGCGCTGGCGAACTGCAGCCCGGCGTAGCCGCGCGGGCCGACCAGCGAGGCGGCGGCCACCGCGGCCACGGCCAGCCCGGCGATCAGGTTGGCGACCGCGGCGTTGCCGCCGCCGTGCTGCAGCGTGAGGAACGACGGGGACAGGGCGATCCACAGCCCGGTCAGCACGCCGAGCGCCGCCATTGCCTGGGCGGCGAGGCCGCGCATGGTGGCCGGCAGCAGGTACTCGGTCACGGACGCGATGCTCACCGCGGCCTGAGGGGAGCCGTCGCCCGGTTCCGGGCGGCGGGCAAGCGGAGTAGCCATGGTAGGGTGTCCTTTCCGCCGGCGGGTGATGATGGTCACCCCCGGCATGCTGGGCGGGCCTGCCCGGCGGGGCGGCGTGCTAGCTGGCCCTGGGCCTGGCAGGCTCGCTTCCGTTTCACCTGTCAGCCTCGGACACGACAGGGTGAAAGAGCGTCAACCGGATGGAATGATTCGCCGCCGACGGCTTGGGCTGGCCGCCCTGCCGCGCCCGGCCCGGGTCGGCTTGCGTTCCGGGGCTCGTATTCCGCTCGCCGACTCTCTCCCCGTCCGGCTCGGGCGCGTTCACGTCGTGGGTTACCTGCTGCGCGACGTGAGGTCGCAGTGAGCCAGGACAACGACGCCCGCCGTCATGACAGCCGGCGAGATAGCTCCGCCGGTTAGGTCCAGGGGCGCGGCTGCATCCAGGGCGATCCGCGAAATCACCTCAACCGTTGGATGCCTGCTCACCCTCCCGGGCGCGAGGCTGGCATCAAGCAACGGAAGGGAGCATGCGATGCGGATCGGATTCCCCGGAATCGGGACGGCCGGCCGCCACCTCCGGCCGGAGGTCGCCGGGCCCGGGCACGAGGTCCCCCCGGAACCGGACATGATGGACCAGGACACGGCGGAGCTTGCCTACCGGCGGGGGGCCGGTATCGAGGTCACGCTGCTGTGGCACCGGACGAGCGGCGAGCTGACGGTCTCGGTCACCGACGCGGCGTCGCGAGCTGGAACGGGGTCGCGCCCGGTGGAGCCTGGAGGTGCCTTATGTACGGAATGCTTACGAGGATCACGGTCAAGCCCGGGAAGCGAACGGAGTTGCTGGAGTACCTACGCTGGGACGCCGAGGTGGCCAAGGCCAGTGAGCCCGGTACGCGGAGATTCGACGTATGGGAGACCGAGCGGGAACCCGGGGTGGTGTATCTCTACGAGGCCTACAAGGACCGGGCGGCCTTTGAGGATCATGCCAAGCACGATCCGTACAAGAAATGGGACGAAATGGCAGACGAGACGATGGAGCAGGTGACCGACGTGATCCCCCTGACCGACAGCATCGCATCTAACGCCGACCAGTGAGGTGGCGGCCCGCCGCCTCGCAGTGAGCTACCTGTGCGGGGCGCAAACCATAGCAAGCCACCCCGCTCGCGCCGCGCGGACGTTGAGAGATTATCTCACCCTGCGCTGGCGCTAACCGGGGCCCGGCCGTCCGGTGAAGGCCCTGAGGGACGGACGATGTCGGCAGCGACGATGATGGTGCCGCCGACGAGGTGGACCGAGTGGCCGTCAAGCGGAACGGCGCCGACCACCCGTTCTTGGCGTAGGTCCCCGAGGATATGGGGGCCGTGGCCAAGGATCCGTGGTGAGATCGTGGCGATGACACGGTGGGCCACTCCGGCGGTCAGAACGGAGGCGATCACCGATGCCCCGCCCTCGATGATGACCGAACGGATGCCCTCACTGCTCAGCTGTCGCAGCACTGCGCGGACATCCAGGCCTCCGGGCCCCGGCGGTATGTCACGTACTGCGACCTGGCGTGCGGTCAGTGCGAGCCTTTTGCGCAGGCGGTCGGGGTGCGGGCTGGTCAGCACGTAGGTGGGCGCACCGGGGTTGAACACGGCGGCCGTGACCGGGCAGCGCAGGTGGGTGTCGAGGATTATGCGGGCAGGGGATCGGCCCGGAACGGCTCGGACCGTGAGCTGGGGATCGTCTGACAGGACGGTGCCCGCTCCCACGAGCACGGCATCGCACGCAGCGCGCAGCGCGTGTGAGATCCGCGTTTCGGCCTGACCGCCATGTTCGCCGGAGCTATCGGTCGCGGCGACGATCCGCCCGTTAAGCGACTGGGTGTATTTCAGTACCACAAACGGGTACCCGTCGCGGGGTTGGGCGCTGCCCAGCAGGGCGGTGACGTCGACCGACTGCGCGGCGAGTACGGCCGGCAGCGGATCGCCGATGAGGTTCACGTGGCCGAACCGGTCTTGCTTGGTGCGTAGGTAACGCTGGTTGCGCAGATGGGGAGCGGCTGGTACCGGAATGACCTGCTCCACCGTGATGCCCGCGGCCTGCAGCCCCTCGACCTTGTGTGGGTCGTTGGTGGACAGGCGGACCGAACGGACACCGATTGCTTTCAACACCGCCGCGGCGTCGTCGTAACGCCTACTGTCCGGGGGCAGCCCGAGCCGCAGGTTCGCATCCACTGTGTCGGCTCCGGCTTCTTGCTCCATATACGCGCGGAGCTTATCGATGAGGCCGATGCCGCGTCCCTCGTGACCAGTCGCGTAGATAACGACTCCGCGGCCCTCGACGGCTACGGCACGCATCCCCAGGTCGAGTTGGGCACCGCAGTCGCAGCGCAGCGACCCCAGCGCATCGCCGGTCAGGCATTCTGAATGCACCCGGGTCAGCACCGACCGGCCATCGCCGAGATCGCCCTTGATCAGCGCTAGATAGATGTAACCTGCCTCGCACTTGAAGGCCCTGGTATCAAACTCGCCGAAGATGGTAGGCAACTGGACCCGCGCAGCCTCCCAGACCTGCCCCATGGGCGCCCAATACCCCCTGCCGTGGTGATCAACCGCGTCGTTTGCCGGAACAGCCGGCGGGTATACGCTCGGCGTGTCCGCCCGCGCACTGTTTCACACAGCGCCGCGCTGTGTGCGGATCAGGGAAATGCCCACGCCGCGGCCCAGTGCAGGCGAGGTCATCGTCACCACCTTGTTCTCCGGTATCAGCGGCGGCACTGAGCGGCTGATCTACCGCGGCGAGTTCCCGGAGGGGCTCGCGCTGGACGACGCGATCGACGCGCTCGGCGGCGCCTTCCGCTATCCCTTCCCTTACGGCTATGCCTGCGTCGGCGAAGTCAAGGACTGGGACCGGCCGGTCTTCGCCTTTCAGCCGCATCAGGACGTATTCGCGGCGCGGCCCGGTGACCTGATCCCCCTGCCTGCCGTGAACCCCGCGGCGGCGACGTTGTTCCCGCTAGTGGAGACGGCATTGCAGGTGACGCTGGATGCCGGGGCGGGATACCGCGACCGGGTCATCGTGCTCGGCGCCGGCGTCCTCGGGCTGCTGACCGCTCTTCTCTTGCAGCGCTCAGGCCAGCGGCCTTTGTGCGCCGAACCGCTGGCGTGGCGGCGCGGGTTGGCCACCAGCCTCGGCGTCACCGCCGTGATGCCCGAGGAGCTGGCAAAGCAAGAAGTTCCGCTGATCATCGACGCCAGTGGCAATCCGGACGCGCCGGGGTTGGCGCTGGACATGCTGGCCCACGAGGGTACTTTGCTGGTCGCGTCCTGGTTCGGCGTAAAACCCGTGGTGCTGCCGCTTGGCGGCGCCTTTCACCGTCGGCGGCTGACCATCCGCAGCACGCAGGTCTCTACGATTCCGGCCCGGCTGTCGACACGATGGACTGTGTCGCGCCGCCGCCTGGCAGCGGCGGAGCTGCTGCCTGAGCTTCCGCTGGCACAGCTGTCCACGCATGTGTTCCCATTCAGCCGGGCCGCCGAGGCGTTCCGCGCTGTAGATGAGGGCACACCCGGCCTGATGCACGCCGTTCTCGACTACAAAGGAGCCGTCTGTGACCTATGAAGTCGGGCTGGCCCGCGAGGTCCGCGCCTTCCACATCATGCCGGGACTGCCCGGTCCGGAAGGGCAGCTGCACCATCATGATTACCGGATCGAGGTCGTAGTGGACCGCGAGCAACTCGATGACAGAGGCATGGTCTGCGATCTGGACATGCTCGAAGCGGCAATGGTCAAGCTGACCGGGCGCATCGAAGGCCGCAATCTGGAAGAGATACGTCCCGCCGACGCTGAGGCGGTCACCGTGGAGGTGTTCGCCCGCTGGGTCTATGACACCCTCTCACCCGCCATCGCCAGCGCAGGAGGTGACGCACTGGCCGTCCGGGTGTGGGAAACCCCGGAGGCGTTCGGTGGATACCGGCACCATGCTGACCATTTGCCTGATCACACTGGGTGACCCCGCCACCTTGACGGGCGGATACCGTTATCACCGGCGGATGGCTGAACTTGCGGGCCGCAACCACGCCCGGATCATCTTCGCGTCACTGCCGACGAGACTGCCCGTCCTGCACGGCCGCCGGGCGCTGCGCACCGCCGACACGGCCGATGTCGTGCTGGTCGATAGCATCGTGGCGGCGTTTCTTGCGCCGTGGATTGCGTTCCGGCGCCCCCGGCGGATGGCCGCCATCGTCCATCAGCCGCCCGGCGGAATCGATCACTCACCGCCTCGCCGGTGGGCGCAGGCCTGGCTGGACCGATACCTTTACGGCCGGTGCGAAACCGTGATCGTCGCCAGCGCGCTGCTGGCCGACCGGTTCGATCGGGCCATCGTCGTGCCTCCTGGCCGGGACCAGAAGGCGGGAACCGAGGTCAGCGATCTGCGAGAGGGGGCCCGGGCGGCTGCGCTCTGCGTAGCCAACTGGCTTCCCAACAAGGGAATCCTCGAACTGCTTGACGCGGTCGCCGCATTGCCGGCCGGCCTGCTGCGGCTGCACCTCGCCGGTGACGAGCGGGCAGATACGCCGTACGGCCAGCGCGTGATCCGCCGGATCGCCGGCCTATCAGACCGGGTCGTGCGGCACGGGCCCTGTGATGACGACGGGGTAGGGCGCCTTTATCGTTCGGCCGATCTGTTCGTCCTGGCTTCACGCTGGGAAACCTACGCGACCGCCTGCGCCGAGGCGCTGGACGCGGGTCTGCCAGTGATCGGCTGGCGCAGCGGCAACCTGCCGCATCTCGTCGACGACGGGAAGCAGGGCATCCTGATCACGCCAGGCGACAAGATCGCCCTCGCTGGCGCGCTGCGCAGGCTCGCGGAAGACGAGCCCGAACGCCGCCGGATGGGGGCCGCCGCGGCCCGCCGGGCGCTGAGCCTGCCGACCTGGGAGCAATCTGCGCAACAGTTCTTCGCCATCCTCGGGAGGCGGCCATGACACTCGGCTGGATCAGTCCCTCAGCGCAGCCCACCATCACTGTGCTGCTCCGCCACGGTGACACCCGCCTGTCACCAGAACACCGGTTCAGCGGGCTACGTGATCTGCCCCTCAGCGCCGACGGCATCCGACAGGCCAAGGCCGCCGCCGACCGGCTGGCATCCGGTGCCCGGATCGACGCCATAGTCACCTCACCGCTGCGGCGCGCCGCCACCACCGCCGCTATGGCAGCCACCGAACTGGGCCTGACCGCAGCCACCGACGATGACCTCCGTGAAACCGACTACGGCGAATGGGAAGGCTTCACACTAGCTGAAATACAGCAGCGATGGCCTGCGGCCGCGGCGGCCTGGCAGCATGACCCCCAGCAGGCGCCGCCGGGCGGTGAGAGCTTCGCCGCTACCGCGCGACGGGTCCACCAGGCTTGCGATCGCCTCCTACGGGACCACCACGGTCAAAGGGTCCTGGTAGTCAGCCACGTTACCCCGATAAAGATCCTGCTGTGCCGCGCCCTTGACGTCCCCCTGGCCACCATCTACCGGATGTACCTCGGCTCCGCGTGCATCAACGAGATCCAATGGCATGATCACGAGTTCGCCGCCGTCCGCCGCGTCAACGACACCAGTCATCTCGCGTGACACGCGTTCAGCGTCACTGCGCCAGCGATCGCAAGTCCGTCTGCTCGTTGGTGAGCAACCCGCGATCGGGCCGGGCGCGGAGGGCGACGAGGCGCGCGCATGCCGCCATCTCCGAGTCGGGTTCCCATTCAGGATCGCCTCCACGGTCGAAGCCCACGGCCGCTCGCACCACCCCCGCGAGCAGGTAGAAGCCGACGAGCTTGCGTTCCTGCAGGCTGCCGCGGACGACGAAATCGTCCCATTTCTCGGCGTGGCCAACGTACTGGAGCGTGTGCTCGTACTGGTCGGACCAGAAATTATGAATGTAGTCAAATGGCGTGGTCGAGCCGAGCATCGCTCGCGCCGCTGCGGCTCCGTGATGTTCGGCGCTGTTGTAGTGCTCGACCCGGATCCGGCCGAGGACCGGGTGGAGATGGTTGGCGACATCGCCGGCCGCGTAGACGTCCGTTGCGCTGGTCCGGCACAGCTCGTCAACAAGAACCCCGTTCTCTTGCGCAACGGATGAGCTCGCGACGGCCGATACATCGGGAGCTATCCCGATGCCGACGAAGGCGAAGTCGCATGCCACCCGGCCGCCGTCGTCGGTCACCACCGCCTCCAGCCGCTCGGCCCCTTCAAACGCGGTAACCTGAGGCCCTGCCAGTAGCGTGACCCCCTTTGAGCGGTGAATCGCGCCGATCAGCGCGCCGATCTCCGTGCCCAGGACTCGTTCCAGCGGGTTTGTCCCGGGGTAGATCGCTGTCACGCTGACCCCAAGCTGCGTCAGCGAGGCTGCTACCTCGGCGCCAACGAACCCCATGCCCACCACTACCGCGCGTCGGCCCGCCACGGCTTCGTGCTTGATCGCGTGGCACTCGGCCACCGTGCGCAGGTAATAGATCCCGGGCAGTTCGGCCCCGGGAATCCCGAGCCGCCGGTTCTGTCCTCCGGTCGTCAGCAGGACCTTCTGGTACTCCAGTTCCTCGCCCGAGTCCAGGACCAGGGAGTGCGCCGCAGTGTCTACGGCCACCACGCTGGACCCGGTGCGGAGCTCGACGTCGTGCGCCTCATACCAGTCGGCGGGCTTGACGTACCAGCCCTCGAGATCCTCTTCCGACCGCAAGTACGTCTTGGACAGCGGGGGACGGCCAAACGGGATACCCGGTTCGCGGCCGATAATCACGACCTGCCCGCCGGAACCCTCGTCGCGGAGAGTTGCCGCGGCCGTGCCCCCAGCCTTGCCCCCACCGACGATCACCATCGGTTTCGTGCTGGTTCCATCAGGCATGTACTGCATTCTGCCGCTGATGGCAGTCACGCTGAAGGCAGACTTCCGCAACCAATACCGTCTATCTGCAGAATGTCACTGGTGATGAACGGCATGGCTCCAGGAACAGGACGCCGTCCACGGCAACGCAGCAGGTGGCGGTACCGTTCTACCCACGCCGCGCCCTGATGAACCGCCTGCCCAGGCTCACCGCAGCCGAGGAGCCGACGAAGTTGGCCAGCGTGACCGCCGCGATCACCTCGCCTTTCAGCCCGGCGTGGTGGCCCTGCAGCGCGGTCACGGTGATCGTGGTCGTGACCATCCCGGCCGGCCACATCAGGCAGTCCAGCAGCCCGGCCAGCAGCGCCCGGTTGCGGGCCTCGGCCTGCACCAGGAACACAGCGAGGACGTTTTGCGCCAGCATCGCGACGGCAGCCCAGACGGGAGACACGGGGGCCTCAGTGCGGCTCAGGTCCGGGCGTCGGCTGGCGTCCGAGCGCGAGGACCGGTGTCAGCACCGGCTGCTGCGCATTCATCCCTTGATGCGGCGAAGGCTGGCCCCGGTCGCGGCCACCGCGACCAGCGGCGGCAGCCACCACGCGGCCACGCCCGCGGTGTGCAGCAGCCAGGTCACCGCCAGCGCGGCCGCCACGGCGGCCGCGACGGTCCAGTCGTCGCCGATGACGAACCCGTACCAGAACTTCCCGAAGGCCACGAGCCCGCGAAGGCTCACGGTCCCCGCCCGGTTGAGCCAGGAAACGGTCATGGTTTCACCTCACGTGCTGGGGAGTGAGCTGGCTGGCAGGCCGGGTCTGCCGCCGCAGCCGCCGGATGTACCAGGCGGCGGCGAGGACGTACCAGGCGGCCAGGGCGATGATGAACAGGTCTGCGCCGGGCCACGCGATCCCGAGCCCCTCGATCGCCCAGAAGGAGCCGAAGGCGGACAGCAGGATGCCGACCAGGAGCTGCAGGGCGCTGCGCGGGATGCGCTCCACGAGCCGGCGGGCCAGCGCGCCGGCGGCGCCGATGATCACCAGGGCGGCGGCCGCGGCCAGGGCCGCGGAGGGGAACGCCCGCGCGGCCGCGCCGAAGGTGGCCACGATGATCGCGACTTCCAGGCCCTCGAGCACCACACCCCGGAACGCCAGGAGGAACGCGATCCAGTCCACGCCGTGGGCGGGGATGTCGTCGTCGGTTGCGTTCCGCGCGCCCATGCCGCGCAGGCCGTTGGCGGCGACCCGGCGGATCCCCTTGCGGAGCCACTGCAGGCCGAACACGAACAGCAGCGAGCCGGCCACGACCCGCAGCAGTTGGTCGGCACGTTCGTCAGCGCCGTGCCGAGCGCCAGGATGAGCGCCGCGACGACGGCCAGGCCGGCGCGGTGCCCAGCAGGGTCGACCGCCAGCCGCGGACGGCGCCGACGCCGACCACGATGATCACCATCTCGATGATCTCGACGGCCGCGGCGAGGAACGTGGTGGTGAAGACTGCGGGATTGATCATGGCGACGTCTCTCCCTCCCCGGTCAAGGCTCGCGCCGGTCTGGGAACCGCGTGCTGCCGCTGTCGCCGGCCGTTCTGGAGGCGTGGGCCGCGATGTCCTGGCTCATCGACTGCAGCTGTTCGGTGAGCGGGGCGAGCGCGCTGAGGCCCGCTCGCTGGCTGAGGGCAGCGCAGGCCTGCTCCAGCACGTCGAGCCGTTCGGTGATGATCTTCCAGGCTGCGTCCTGGTGCGGCAGCAAGAAGGCGGCGGGGCGGGCGATGTCGAAGGTCGGGCCGGCGGTCTGGCCCGGGTGGGACGGGCCCACCGGCAAGGCGGTCAGCACCGGGCCCAGGTCGCGCATCACGTGGTTCATCAGGTGCTTGGCGGTGCGGGCCAGGGTGTTGACTTCGGCTGCGGTCTCGCCGTGGTGGATGTAGTACCGGCTGAGCACCTGGAGGGTGACCTCGTACAGGCCGTTGGCCAGGTCGGCGACCTGCGCGGTGGCGGGGTCCTCGATCAGGGTCCCGGCCTCCACGTCTGGGGGCAGCCGGACGTAGGCCGGCTCGACCGGCCGGGCCGGGTTGAACGCCGGGTCGGCGGCCTGCTCGGCCAGCAGGTCCTCCAGGATTCCCACGAACGTGCCGAAGTGCGACTTGATCCAGTCGCCTCGCGCCCCCTCGCCCTGCTCGACGATCGTCTCGATCGCCCGCCCGGCCGAGGCCAGGTCGGTGACCGCGAGCAGCTCGGGCCACTCGAAGATGTCGGTGACCGCTTGGGCCCGGGGCGGGCCGATGAACACGGCGTCTTCGCCGTAGCGGGCGCACAGGGAGGCGAGGCCCGCCTCGATCCCGCGGTACAGGTGGCCCACCGTCTGCCATGGCTCGGGCACGCCGACCAGCCCGGATCCGGCTGCGGTCAGCGGCTGGGCGTGCCGGGCGGCCGCGAACCCGGCCGCGTCGTCCAGCGCCATCCCCTCGGGGCGCTCCAGGTAGATGAAGTGGCGCAGCGCCCGCTCGCCGAACGGCACCAGCGCGATCTGCACCCCCGGCGGGTACCAGCGGGACAAGATCGGGAAGTTGGGCCGCTCGAAATGCGGCGCCGCGCCAATGGCGGTCAAGATGTTGGTGGCCAGCGCCAGGTGCAGCATCTCCTGCTTGATCACGGTGATCAGCGCCTTTTCCCAGGCCTGCACCCGGGCGAGCTGGCCGTCGGTCAGGCCCTCGTCCGGCCCGCGCTTGAGCGAGAACTGCGCGTACAGGTACTCACACATCAGGCCGTGCTCGATCTCGCAGGCCTGACCCAGCAGGTACACCAGCTCCTCCCGGGTATCCACCCTCAGCGCCGGCTCAGCCGGCGGATCGTTCGTGACGTTTCCGGACATGGTCACCACCTCACTTATGAGTCTTCGCGGATGAGGTCGGCGGCGATCCAGGCGACCGCCATCGCGGGGGCCTGGGTGTTGCCGGCGACCTGGACGGGCAGGACGGAGGCGTCGACGACGCGCAGCCCCGTAACGCCGCGGACCCGCAGCTGGGGGTCGACGACGTCGCTGGCGTCCGGGCCCATGGCGCTGGCACCGACGGCGTGGTAGATGCCCGCGCCGGTGTCCAGGGCGTAACGCACGACCTCGTCGGGGCTGGAGACGGCCGGCCCGGGGAAGTCCTCATCCAGCACGAGGTCGGCCAGCGGGCCTTTGCCAAAGAGCTGGCGGGCGATGCCCAGTACCGGCGCGGTGGCCTGGCGGTCGGCGTCGTCGTCGAGGAACCGCGCGCTGATGACGGGCGGATTGCCCGGCAGCCGGCCGCTGAGATGGACCGAACTCGTCGTAGTGGGGCGGATCTGGTACCCCAGGAAATTGACGCCGGAATGCTCAGCCAGCTTCAGGGAGGTCGTGCTGCTGGCGCCGAGCGCTATCGGCGCGAAGACGCCCTGGATGTCCGGGCGGTCCAGGGCGGGTGAGGACTTGAACTGGCAGACCAGGTCGTGCCCGCCGGTGGCAATGGGGCCACTGCGGGTGACCAGGTACTTGACCCCCTGCCAGCCCTGTTTGGGCAGGGTGTTGAAGTGCTGGGTGGGGCCGAGGTTCCCCTTGACCCGGACCTGGACGCTCACTCCGCGCTGTTCGATGACCCGCTCCCCCACGTTGGGGGAGTCAACACGCAGGTCCACGCCGGCCTGGCGCAGCACGTCGGGACGGCCGATGCCGGAGCGCTCCAGCAGCAGCGGGGTCTCCACCGTGCCCGCACTGAGGATCACCTCCTTGCGGGCTCGGTAGTCCACGGTCTGCTCCCCTGTCGCGGCGCGCACCCCTACCACGCGGCTGCCGTCGAACAGCAGGTAGCCGGCGCGGGTCCGGGTGGCGACGGTGAGGTTGCGGCGGTCGCTTACCGGGCGGACGAAGGCGCTGTAGGCGCTCGTCCGGACGCCGTGCCTGATGGTCGAGGGCGTGAACCCGACACGCTCGCTGTCGTGGGCATTGGTGTCGGCGACATGCTCCCAGCCCATGTCCTGGGCGGAGGCCAGCACGGCCTGGACGAGCTCATCGTGATTTTCGACCACCGAGACCCCGAGCGGCCCCCCCGCGCCGCGCATGTCTGACGCGCCGAGATTGTGGTCTTCCATCGCCCGGTAGGCCGCCAGCACCCGCTCCCAGCCGAAGTCCGGGTTGCCGCGCGCGGCCAGGCCATCCCAGTCGGCCGCCGCGCCGCGGGTCCACATCATGCCGTTGACCGCGGTCGACCCGCCCAGGACCTTGCCGCGCAGCCACGCCTCGACCTGACCGCCGGGACCGATCGGCCGGGTCGGGTAGTGGTAGGCGTACCGGTTCCCCCGCAAGGTGAAATAGAACCCCTCCGGGACATACAGCAGGGGGTTCGCATCACGGCCCCCGTACTCCAGCAGCAGCACCTGGTTGCCCGGGTCCTCGGAGAGCCGGCTGGCTAGCACGCAGCCGGCGGCTCCGGCGCCGACGATAACGTAGTCGAAGTCCACCATCACACTTCCTGTTCCTTGTTCCTTGTTCCTTGTTCCTTGTTCCCTGTTCCCTGTTCCCTGTTCCCTGTTCAAAGGCCAATCGTCCGGCGCCAGACCGGTCATCATCTCCGGGTCACCGGCTGATCTCGCGGGCGTCAGCGGCGCTCCTGCCGGCGATACGGCCGCCTCGCCGCGCGCTGTCGCTACCGGTCCCACGGTCGCGCCGGACCGAGTGAGCCGCCGTCATGCGAACCGAGTGATATCCATCCGGCCATCAGGCCGGTGCCGGTATCAAGCGCAGACGCCGCTGGCGCGGCGTGCGCCCGGTGAGCTCCGTGTACCCGGCCGCTGCTTGCCGCGGCAGTAATTCACGGCCGCAGGCGAGATCGCGTGCGCCGGGCCGATGCCGGCGCTTTCCAGCCGCATCGTGCCGTCCGTGTCCGGCGACACATGCGGCCCCCGCGCCAATCACTCGGTTCGGCCGGCGGCGGATCACCCGCCTCGGGACGAACCTGTAAAAGACGAGGCGCGCGGCGCTCGACGCGACCGGCCCGGCCATGTCGTACCACCCGACGCCCCCGGCGCTAGCAGCTCGCGGGCTTGTCATAGGAGGACAGGCGTGAACCAGTCCTGGACCGTGCCGATGAGGTCCTGTAATGACATCAGGTTGACCACCCCACCAGGCCCGCCCTGACCCGACAACTCGCGATCTTCTGGAGGAGAGCCCATGTCCGACGTCACCCATAAGGCCGACCCCGGTTCTCCCGGTGATTCTGCTTCGCCAGGCGCGGGAGTGAGTTCCCGGCGTGTAGTGGAGCAATTGGATGAGGCCGCATGCCTGGAACTGCTCAGCACCGGGAGGATCGGCCGCCTGATCTACAACAGCCGGTATGGGCCGGTGGCGCTGCCGTCGGAGTACAAGATGCATGACGGGTCGATCGTGTTCCGTACCTACCGGGTCACCTTCACCGAGGAGGACTTGCGCACTGGTATCGCGCAGGCCGAGTACCAGGTCGTCGTGGAGGTCGACCAGGTCGATCCGGACGCGCACGAGGGGTGGGTGGTGCTAGTGCGGGGCACGGCGCATCACGTGGATACCGAGGCCGAGCGTGCGTCGATCAGCAACGTTGGCCTTGCGTCGTGGGTAGAGGCCGAACCCGAGCACTTCATCCGAGTGGTTCCGATCAGCATCGCGGGCCAGCGTCTCCGCTCGGCATGATGCCGACAGCGTATGACACCGGCAGTTCTGTCGGTAACCCGTGGCGGAGGATCGGGGATTTGAACCCCGGAGGGCCGTAAAGCCCAACCGCATTAGCAGTGCGGCGCCATAGACCGGACTAGGCGAATCCTCCACCCGCACCGGGAGGTGCGGTGGGCCATAGCGTACCGGGACTGACCCCGACCCGGCAAAGCAATCCGGCCCGGCCGCCGGCGAGGCCCGATCCGGCCGTCAGCGCACCTCGATGACCTCGTAACTGCCGCTGGAGTAGGCGTCGCGCATGGTGCGCTTGGAGAACTTGCCGACGCTGGTCTTGGGGACTTCGGCGATGAAGCACCAGCGCTCGGGTAGCTGCCAGCGCGGGATCTGCTCGGCCATGAAGGCCCGGAGCTTGTCCGCGCTGACCTCGGCGCCGGGCCGGAGGACCACCGCTGCGAGCGGGCGCTCTCCCCACTTGTCGTCGGCGACCCCGATCACCGCGGCCTCGGCCACGTCGGGATGGGCCATCAGGATGTTCTCCAGCTCCATGGAGGAGATCCATTCACCGCCCGACTTGATCACGTCCTTGGCCCGGTCGGTCAGCCGGATGAAGCCCTGCTCGTCCATGGTCCCGACGTCGCCGGTCCGCAGCCAGCCGTCGTGGAACTTGGCCGGGTCGTCGTCCTTGTGATACGAGCCGGTGATCCAGGGCCCGCGGACCTCGATCTCGCCGACGGCCTCGCCGTCGTGGGGCAATATCGCGCCGCCGTCTCCGGCCAGCCGCCCCTCCACGGCGCAGAACAGCCGACCCTGGCTGTCCCGGTACCGCCACTCCTCCTCCTTGGTCAGGCCGGGCGGCGGGTTGGCCACGCTGCCCAGGGGCGAGGTCTCCGTCATGCCCCAGGCCTGCAGCAGCCGGACCCCGAGCTCGGACTCGAACCTGACCTGCATCGCGTGCGGTACCGCAGAGCCGCCCGCGATCACCAGGCGCAGCGAGGACAGGTCGCCGCCTTCGGTCCGCATGTGCGCGAGGACGCCGGCCCAGATGGTGGGCACCCCGCCGGCCACGGTGACGCGTTCGTCGCCGATGAGCCGGACCAGCGTGGCCGGCTGCATGTGCCGGTCAGGAAGGACCAGCGAGGCGCCGGACAGCAGGCTGGCGTAGGCCAGGCCCCACGCGTTGGCGTGGAACATGGGCACGACGGGCATCACGCGGTCCCGCTCGCTGAGGGCGAAGGCGTTGCCGAGGCTGGCGCCCATCGAGTGCAGGTAGCTGGACCGGTGGCTGTAGACGACGCCCTTGGGGTGCCCGGTGGTCCCGCTGGTGTAGCACATCGCCGCGGCCGAGAGCTCATCGAGCGCGGGCCAGTCGAACGAGTCGGGCTCGGCGGCCAGCAGGTCCTCGTAGGAGTGCAGGCTCACGCCGGTGAGCTCGTCCGCCCCGGGCGTCTCGGCGAGCGGCGCCCCGGACACGATCACGTGCTTGACGGTCTGCGCACGCGGCAGGACCTCGGCGAACTTGGAGACCAGCGAGGCGTCCACGATCACCGCGTAATCCTGGGCGTGGGTGGCGATGTACCCGATCTCGGCCGGGGCGAGCCGGATGTTGAGCGTATGCAGGACCGCGCCCATCGACGGCACCGCCAGGTACGCCTCGAGGTGCTCGGCGTTGTTCCACATGAACGTGCCCACCCGCTGGTCGGCATCGACGCCCAGCCGCCGCAGCGCGTTCGCCAGCCGTGCGGCCCGGCGCCCCGCCTGCGCGTAGGTACGGCGCCTCGTCCCGTCTCCGGTGCAGGTGACAACCTCGCGATCGCCGAAGGTCGTCGTTCCGTAGCGCATGATCGACGTGATCGTCAGCGGGGTGTCCATCATCGTGCTGCGCACCGAGCTACCTCCTTGGGTGCCTGACCTGCATACCTGATAGTGCCACGAGCCAGGCGGCCCGCAGTAGACCCCGCGCAGCGCCAATTATGCCCGCCAATGGTGATAAGGCATGAGGTGCCGGGCGGAACGGTTACGCGCCGGCTCGAGGATTACGCGCCGGAATCCTCACCGAGTTCGGAGTCGATGCGCAGCCTGGCCACCGCGCGCGAGACCGTGCTCTTTACCGTGCCCAGGCTGACGCCGAGAAGCGCGGCGATCTCCGGCTCGGTCATGTCCTCGAAGTACCGGAGCATGACCGCGGCGCGCATTCGTTCCGGCAGCCGGTCAAGGGCCCGCCGCACCACCTCGGCCAGGTCGCTGTCCCGCGCGTGGTCGGACACGGCCCGGTCCGGCAGTTCTTCGGTCGGGTATTCCTCGAGCTTGCGGCGCCGCCACCACGATATGTGCGTGTTGACCATCGCGCGCCGCACGTAGGCGTCAAGCGCGGCCCGGTCGTTGATCTTGTCCCAGGCCAGGTAGGTACTGGCCAGCGTGGCCTGCACCAGGTCCTCGGCGTCGGCCTGGTTCCCGGTAAGCATGATCGCCGTCCTCAGCAGGGCGGTACCGCGAGCCAGAACGTACTCGCGGAAGGCGGCATCGTCATCGCTGGCTTGCGAACCGGGGCGATCGCCGACGAAGCTCATGCGGACTACCTTACTTAAGGTAGTCACCCGAACTACGTTATGTAAACGCTGCGGTCTCGCGGCGCGCTGGCGGCGACTATCCGCCGGGGATGTATCTGTGTGTCCTCACAGACAAAGGTGTCCGAATGACTTGACGTAACTGTCCACACCAAGCAGGGTCATAGTCGAGCCCTATGCAATCCCACGGAGGGCAAGTGCGGCATTTGGCTGACATTCCCCGTTGGTGCGACGATGTCACGGACTCCGCCGGTCCGGCCCGATTCGCACGCCGGTCGCTGCTCAAGGCGGCGGTCCTCGGACGGCGCGACGACGAGCCGGACCATCCTCGCACGACGACGGCGGACGGCGACGCCGAGGCCGCGGCGAGCACCCTGGCCTATACCGTAACCGGTCGGATACTGGACGTCAGCCCGCACGTTCTCGTGCTGCGCACCGACCGGGGCGAGCAGCGCTTCCCGCTGGCCCCTGCCGCTGAGGCCTGGCGCGGCGGGCCGGTGTCACCGGCCGCCCTGCGGCAAGGCGATCACGCCATCGTCAGGCGCAAGCTTCCCGGCGGACCCGTCGTGGACCGGATCTGGGCCCAGGTGGGCCGGGTCACGGGGACGATCATCGAGCGCGAGGGGCCGGCCACGCTGCTGGTCGACGAGGGGCCGGCCAAGGGCCGCAAGATCGTGATCATCGCGACCGAGGCCGCGGGCCGGATTCAGGTCCGCTTCCCGCGGCTCGAGCCCGGCTACCTGATCGACGTGATCGGGCTCAAGCACGACGGCTTCCTCCAGGCGCTGATCCCCGCCACGTCGCAGCCGCCCTACCGGGCCGGCCACCCGCCCGCGCCGCCGCTGGTCAACGGCCACGTGCCGGATCCGGTCAGCGGCACCGCCGTCTGGCATGAGCCGGGGGAAGAACCGGAGAGCCTGCTCGGGCTCGCGTATCCCGCGCTCGACCCCGAGACGAGCTGCGAACGAACCGGCTCCGGGCCGCCGGCGTGCTCGGGTGACCTGCACGCGGTCGACCCGCACGCCACCGGGCCCGGGTGCGTCCGCCTGCCCTACCTGTCGGTGGGGAGCGTGCTCCGGCTGCGGAACGACTGCGCCGAGCGCACCCGGCTGCTGTTCGTGACCAGTTGCGGAGCGACGGCCCGGCTGTTCTGCGATCGCTGTGTCACCTGCGGGACCTCACGCAAGGGCCGGATCGCCGACCTGACCATGGCCGCTTTCGTGGAACTCGGCGGAGCCCTCGAGGCCGGCTGCTTCAACGCCACGATGACGATCGGCGGCTGACCGATGCTGACCGCGGTCAGGGAGTTGCAGATCCCGATGCTCGCCGTCATGCTCCTCGGCGGCTGCGCGGCCAAGGGGTGGCGGGTGCTGCGGTCTCGTTCGATCGCCCCGGCCATGGAGCCGGCCTGCTGCCGCTGCGCCTGCGGCGGCCCTTCATGATCGCGATGTGCGCGACGGAGTTCGCCCTGGGCCTCGGCCTGATCGCCACCGAGGGAAAGATCGGCACGGACCCTCCGGGCCTGGCCGCCACCATCGTGCGCGCCGGAACGGCGCTGTTCTTCCTCATCGCGGTGGGCGCGCTGAACGAGACGCGGCAGCGCCGGCCGGAGGCCGGCTGCGGCTGCTTCGGGGAATTCAGCGACACCCCCATCGGGTGGCGCACTATCGGGCGGGCCGGCGTGCTGTGCGTGGCCGCCGCCGTCACGATCGGCCTGCCCCCGCTCCGCATGCCATCCTCGTCGACCACGGCCGAACTCTGGCTGGCGGTCCTGGCCTTCGAGCTGTCCCTCATCGCCTTCCTGTCTCCGGAAGTGGGCGAGATCCTCGTCCGGCTCGGCTATTCCGAGCCTTGCGAACTGCGCAGGCTCCCGGTCGGCCGGACGCTGACGACGCTGCACTCAAGCTCTCAATGGCGGCGGTACGCCGACCAGGTCACCGCCGCGGCCCCGGCCGACGTCTGGCGGGAAGGCTGCTGGCGGTTCGTGGTGTACCCGGGGTCCTCGCGCGGGCGGCGCGTCGACATCGTCTTCGCCGTCTACCTTCAGGCCCGCAGGCCTCCGATCCGGGCCGCGGTCCTGGACGCGGACACCGACGAGATCCTCGGCCGGCCGGAGCTCGTGAGTCTGTCGTTAGCTAGGAGACTCTAGGGCTGGAACTAGACAGCGCTAGCGTCGCCTAGGCAGGCTGCGAACGCAGGAATTTCCCGAAGTGCGGCACGGTGAACGCGATCAGGCCGCGCTCGGAGCTGTAGATCAGCCCCTTCTTGATCAGGCCGTCACGCGCGGGCGACAGGCTGGACGGCTTGCGCTGGAGCTCGTCGGCCACGACCGACGTCGGCACCGGGTCGTCCCCGGTCGCGGCCATCGCGCGCATGTATTCACGCTCGGACGGCGTGGCCCGTTCGTACCTGCTGCCGAAGAACCCGACCGCCAGCTCACCCTCGGCCTCGGGTGCCGCCATGATGACGTCGGCGGCCGTGACCGGGCTGGCCGCGGCCACGTCCCAGGTCACCTTGCCGTAGGCCTGCACGAAATACGGGTAGCCGTCGGCCGCGGCGTACAGCGCGTCGAGCGCGTCCGCGGTGAAGGTCACGTCCTCGCGCTGCGCGGGGGCGATCAGCGCGAGGTCGGCGGCCTCCCGGTCCAGCCGGTCGATCCTGGTGTACCGGAACAGCCGCTCGGAGTAGCTCTTGCTGGCCGACAGCACCGAGGGCAGGTGCGGCAGGCCGGCCCCGACCACGATGAGAGGACCGCCGGTCTGGGACAGCTCGTGGCAGGCGGCGCACAGCGCGGACACGTCGGCCGCGGGCACGTCCTGCATCTCGTCGACGAACAAGGCGATGCCCACGCCGAGATCGGCGGCGACCGATGCGGCCTCGGCGAACAGTTCGGTGAGGTCGACCTCCAGGTCACCGGAATCCGCCCGGCCGCGCTGAGCGGGCACGTCGATCCCCAGCGTCGTCGTAACCGACGATCCCTTGGGGGCCTTGGGGTCACGCTGCGCAAACGCCTTCAGCACCCCGAGGAAGTACTCCACCCGGTCGGGCGCCCGATGCCGCGGCGCGAGTTCGCGCACCGCCATGTGCAGCGCGGCGGCCACCGGCCGCCGGATCGACTGGTCCGGCCGGGCCTCGATCTTCCCGGTCCCCCACAGCCGCTGCAGGGCCATGGACCTGAACGTGTTCAGCAGCACCGTCTTGCCCACCCCGCGCAGCCCGGTGAGGACCATGCTGCGTTCCGGCCGCCCGCGCGCGATCCGCTCGAGCACCACCTCGAACTGGCCGATTTCCCGGTCGCGCCCGGCGAGTTCGGGCGGCCGCTGCCCCGCGCCGGGGGCGTAAGGATTGCGCACCGGATCCATGGGATTGGACTCTATGGCTATATCTAGCCGACACCTTAGATTTGGCTAGAAAGCGCTATCGGCGTGTCGCGCCCTCAGTGATCGTCCTGCTGGTTGAGGCGAGCGAGGTAGGCGTTATAGGCGGCCAGGTGCTCGTCGTCATCGACGCTGTCATCGGCCGAGCCCGCTGGTTGCGGCACGCCGCGGCCGGGGCTCGCCTGGTCCTTGTGCGGAGCGCCGACCACGGTGGCGAAATTCGTCCGGCGCGCGGCCTCCAGCCAGCCGAGCCCGCCGTCGGAACGCTTTTCCCGGCTCCAGGCGAAGAACACCGTCATCATGAGCGCGAACATGAGGCCGGCTCCGCCCACCCACATCACCGCGCCGCCGATGTGCACGTCGCTCAGCGGGCTCGGCGCCCAGGCCGGGCGCCCCTGCGCCAGGGCGGGGAACGGGTTGCTGCCTTCCGAGCCGAGCACCAGGCCGGTGAAGGCGTCCACGGGCATGGCCAGGAAGAGCAGGAAGATCCGCGACGGGTAGGAGACCCGCCACCGGATCGGCTCCCGCCCGATCAGCGGCAGGAAGTACAGGTAGCCCGCCACCAGGTACAGTACGTGCTCGCCGTTGTGCAGGGCCTCGTTCGACAGCACGGTGTTCATGAAGCTGGTCAGGTGCGTGCCGACGATCGTGGCGACATAGAGCGCGACCCCGAACGGGGGCCAGGTGATCGCGGCCACCACGCGCGAGCGCAGCAGCTTCTTGGTCCAGGTGTGCCAGGGGTTCCGGCTCGCGTGCAGCAGCAGCGTGGCGGGCTGGCCGACCACGAGCAGCGGCGGCGCCACCATGAGCAGCAGCAGGTGCTGCACCATGTGATCCCAGAAGAGCACGTCGTCGTAGCTGCCGATGCCGCTCTGGGTGGCGATCACCACCACGCCGAGCCCGCCCAGGAACAGCGCGGTGCGGTGCAGCGGCCACGGCCGGGCCGGGTGGCGCCGCCTCACCCGCAGCACGCCCCATAGATATAGGCCTCCGGCCAGGACGACGAAGCCCGTCACCACCGGCGCGAACTGCCAGCGGCCCACGATCTCGGCCAAGCTGACCGGGGGCAGAGCCTGGTCTCCCATGGCGAGCAGACTACTAGCCCGGGGCCGGGCCCGGCCGGCCGCGTAGGCCCTGGCTACGCACCGCCCACGGCCGCGCTGCGCCGTGCCGTGACGAGAGTCGCGACCGTGCTAGCGCGAATCGGTCGCCCGATTCGTTCGTAAATAGCCTCGTATTCACGCTCCAGGGCTTGACGTTGGCCCGGTGAAAGCCGAGCGTAAAACGACATCGTGCGAAGGAGAGCGTTGAGTTCGTCAGGAGTGTGCTCGATGAGCTTGGGCATGACCGCCACCTGAACATCACCGAACAAGCCGCCGGCACAGTCTTGCCCTATGTCGTAGCTGCCGAGCCAGGCCCATACCTCTGAGACGTTGCCACGGCGTTGCTCCATCCCAGCGAGCGTGGCGTCGAGATCCCTGTAGGCCGGCCAGTCAGCGGCAACGTCAGGGGCGACCCTTCTCACGGCCGCGAGCGCTGCTTCCTGATCTGGCTTACTGTGCGGCTCCTCAAGTCCGAAGTACTGCACGAGGGCGAGCGTTCCACCGGGAACAAGGACGTCAGCGGCCTTCTGCCAACTGACCTTGGGGTCAACCCAGTGAAACGCGGACGCGGAGAATACGGCCGCAAACTGCTCGCGGGGCAGCAATGCGTCCTCGAACTGAGCGTTTACAAATTCCACCTCTCCGGTGCCTTCCAGGTTCTGCCTGGCCAGGGCCATGAGGCTCGTGCCGGGTTCGAGCGCCGTGACGTGCAGGCCCCGGGTGACAAGGCCGCGCGTCAGTTGGCCGCTTCCGCACCCGACCTCAAGCACATGATCACCGCCCCCGATCTCCGCGACCTGACAAGCTTGATCGATGAGTTCATCGGGATAAGCCGGACGGCGACGGTCGTACTCAGCCGCGATCTCATCGAAAACCTTGCCGTAACGACGGGCCGTGGATTCTGGTCGCCGTGTCATTCACTGGCCCCCGTTCATGCTCGTTGCCGTGATCGCCACGTCATGGCGGCAGTCGGGCATAAGCCCAGTTCAGGACTGGTTTTCCGAGGTCGAGCGGAGGGCGTGGGATTCGAACCCACGAGGAATGTCACCACCCCTAATGGTTTTCAAGACCATCGCCATCGGCCACTAGGCGAGCCCTCCTGTGCGCCACCAGCCTACGGTAACCCCCAGCGGGACGTCATCCGGCGCGGCCAGGCCAGCCCGTCGCCCACGATCGCGGCCAGGGCCAGGTACGCGTCGGCCGTCTCGCCGCCGAGCAGCTCGAGCTCGACCTCGGCGCCCTCCTCCAGGTGCGCGTCGTAGGGAATGCGGACCACGGCCCGGCAGCGGGCCGCGAAGTGCCGCTCGAGCCGGTCCAGGTCCACGGTGCTCTTGCTCTTCGGCCGGATGGTGGACAGCACCACGACGCCGTTGCGGACCAGGTCCCCGCAGTGGTGAGCCTCCAGCCAGTCCAGGGTCGCGCTCGCGCTTCGCGCGCCGTCCACCGACGGCGAGCTGACCACGACGATCTGGTCGGCCAGCCGGAGCACGCCGGACATCGCCGAGTGCAGCAGGCCGGTTCCGCAGTCGGTGAGGCAGATCGAGTAGAACTGCTCGAGCACCCGCGCCACGTCACAGTAGTCGTCGGCGCCGAACGCGACCGACACGGCGGGATCCCGATCGGAGGCGAGCACCTCGAGCCGGCTCGGCGCTTGCGAGGTGAACGCCCGGATGTCGGCGTAGCGGCGGACCTGGTCCCGCTCGTTCAGCAGGTCCCTGATCGTCGCGGCGGTCTCCAGGCGGACCTTGTCCGACAGCGTGCCGCGGTCGGGGTTCGCGTCGACGGCGACGACCCGGTCCCCCCGCAGCGTCGCGAGCGTGGCCCCCAGTCCGACGGCCGTGGTGGTCTTGCCCACGCCTCCCTTGAGGCTCAGCACGGCGACCCGGTGGTGACCCGCCGCGACCGGCGTCCTGACCCGGTTGATGAGATCACGGCGGCGCATTTCGGCGGACGACTCGCCGAGCCGCAGCAGGCCGCCGGTGACCCGGGTCACGCCGCGGCGCCAGCCCGACCCGAAGCCCGGCCGCTTGCCGCGCAGCAGGGATTCGGCGGTCAGGCTGTCGGAAGTCTCCCCCTCGTATTCCGGATCGGTCGACGGCATCGGGGCGGGCATGGTCCCGCGCGGAGCCTGGCCGGACCGGACCATCGCGTCACGCATCGCCCAGTCGGTAAGAGGCTCCATCGGCGGCACCGCGCCGGCATCACGCGCGTACCCCGGGTCCTGCGCGTACCCCGGGCCCGCCGCGGCGCCGGAGCCGTGGCCGTTCCACATGTCCTGCGGATATCCCAGGTCCTGTCCGTAGCCCGGGTCCGGCACGTAGCCGGGCCCGGCCGGGTAACCCGGCTCCCCTGGACCGGGATGATCCCTGGGGATCGGGGCGAACCCGGGTCCGCGCGGATACTCCGGGACCTGTGGATACCCGAATCCCTCGGAGTAGCCGGGGGCCTGCGGGTACCCGGGCTCGGCGGGGTACCCGGATTCATGAGGGTAGAACGAGGGCTGCGGGTAGGCCGCGCCGCCGGCCTCCATCTGGACCGGCTCATCCCAGTCCGCCCACGGCAGGTAAGGATCGGCCTCGTCCGGCCCGCGTGCCTCGTCCATCTCGGCCGTCGGGTCCAGGCCGTCCGGGCCGCTCTCGAAATCGGCTCCGGCCCCGGCCAGGTCACCGGCTCCGTCGCGCCATTCGCTGTCGTAGACGGCGTCCTGGCGCGCGCCTTCGCCGAACGTCTGAGGCGTATCGTTGTTCGTGGTCACGGGTCGTCCACCTCGGTCCTCATGGGTGGCGCATGCGGGCGGCGTTCGTCCGTCAATCCGAGCGTAAGACAAATTTCGCCCGATTTCGATACCCAGCGCACAGGTTTGGTGGCACTGAGTTGCCGAACGCCCTCGCGTACCAAAGGAGACGCATATGCGTGCCGTCGTCATCACCCAGCCCGGCGAACCCTCGGTCCTGCAGTGGCTGGAGGTGCCCGACCCCGTTCCGGGTCCCGGCGAGGTGGTCGTCGACGTCGCGGCCGGCGGGGTAAACCGCGCGGACTTGATGCAGCGGCAGGGGTTCTACCCGCCGCCGCCCGGCGCGCCACCCTATCCGGGCCTGGAATGCTCGGGCCGAATCCGGGCGGTCGGCAGCGAGGTCACGGGCTGGCGGCCCGGTGACGAGGTGTGCGCCCTGCTGTCGGGAGGCGGCTACGCGGAGCAGGTCGCTGTGCCCCACGGGCAGCTGCTGCCGGTGCCCGGCAACGTCGACGTGACCACCGCGGCCGCGTTCCCCGAGGCCGCGTGCACCGTGTACTCCAACGTCTTCGAGCTGGCCGGGCTGGCCGAGGGTGAGATGTTCCTCGTGCACGGCGGCAGCAGCGGGATCGGCACCATGGCGATCCAGCTGGCCAAGGCCTTCGGCGCCCGGGTGGCCTGCACCGCCGGATCCGCGCGCAAGCTGGCCCGCTGCCGCGAGCTGGGCGCCGACGTGGCCATCGACTACCGCACCGAGGATTTCGTCGCGGCGGTGCGGGATGCCACCGGCGGCGCGGGCGCCGACGTCATCCTCGACATCATGGGCGCCAGCTACCTGGCCCGTAACCTGGACGCGCTGGCCACCGGCGGCCGCCTGGTCGTCATCGGCCGCCAGGGCGGCAGCCGGGCCGAGCTCGACCTCGGCGTCCTGCAGGCCAAGCGGGCGAGCCTGCACGCGACGACGCTGCGCGTCCGCCCGACCGAGGAGAAGGCCGCGGTCGTGGCGGCCGTCCGCGACAACGTATGGCCGCTCATCAGCGCCGGGAAGGTCACCGCGGTCATCGACAGGGAGCTGCCCATGTCGCAGGCGGCTCAGGCGCACCGGGTGATGGCCGCCAGCGAGCACATCGGCAAGATCCTGCTTCTGCCAACCTGACCCCCGTGTGCCGCAGCAGCCCGCCCGATCGGACAGACTAGGGACATGAGCAACGGGATGAACCCTGAAACGGAAGAGCACCGGCAGATTCTCGTGGTGGGTCCGGACGGCATGGCCACGGCAGGGAACCCGGAGGACGTGGGCGGCGGTGAGCGCGAGCGCCCGGTCACCGAGATGGTCGAGCAGCCGGCCAAGGTCATGCGGATCGGCAGCATGATCAGGCAGCTGCTCGAAGAGGTCAGGGCGGCCCCCCTGGACGAGAAGAGCAGGGCCAGGCTGAAGGAGATTCACCAGAGCTCCATCAAGGAACTGGAAGACGGTCTCGCGCCCGAGCTGGTCAACGAGCTTGAGCGGCTGTCGCTGCCCTTCACCGAGAACGAGATACCCAGCGAAGCCGAGCTCCGCGTCGCCCAGGCGCAGCTGGTCGGCTGGCTGGAGGGCCTGTTCCACGGCATCCAGACCACGCTGTTCGCCCAGCAGATGGCGGCCAGGGCGCAGCTCGAGCAGATGCGCCGGGCCCTGCCGCCCGGGATGATGCCGGCATCACCGGATCAGGAACCGCCACAGCGTCCGGGCTCCGGCCCGTATCTGTAAAAGACTTTTATCTGAACGGTCCGTGGTGCGCGCCCTCGGCACCCGGCTTGGCATCTCCAGGTCGGGCGCTACGGGCGGCCGAAGCGAAGCCGTCCCAGCCACGCCGCGGCGGCGGCGAACTCGGCGTCGGACGTGCCCGGCCGGACGTGCGTCGTGGCCCCGTCACAACGGGCGTAGCTGCCCAGGAAATGAACCTCGGCGCACACCCGGCGCAGCCCCATCAGAGCCTCGCCGACGCGCGCGTCGTCCACGTGCCCCTCGCAGTCGATGAAGAAGTAGTACTGGCCCAGCCGGTCGCCGGTGGGCCGCGACTGGATGGTGGTCAGGTTGATGCCGCGGACCGCGAACTCGGTCAAGATCTCCAGCAGCGCGCCGGGGTGATCCTCGGCCAGGAACGCGGCCACCGACGTCCGGTCGGTACCGGTGCGGGCGGGCAGCGGGCCGTGGGCCGACACCACCACGAACCGGGTCACCGCGCTGGCCCGGTCGTGCACGTCGGGCACCAGGACCTGCAGGCCGTACCGGTCGGCGGCGAACTCGCCCGCCAGCGCCGCGTCCAGGTGCCCGTCGGCGGCCTGGCGGGCCGCCTCGGCGTTGGACGCGACCGTGACCCACTCGGCATCGGGCAGGTTGGCGGCCAGCCAGCCGCGGCACTGCGGCATGGCCTGCGGGTGACCTCCCACCCGCTTGATGTCACCGAGCGCGGTACCGGCCCTGGCCAGCAGCGCGAACGCGATGGGGATCTGCAGTTCGGCCACGATGACCAGGTCGTTCCCGGTGGCCAGGTCATCGAGGGTCGCGGTGACCACTCCCTCGACCGAGCTCTCGATGGGGACCACGGCCCGCTCCGCCGCGCCGTCGCGCACCGCGGCCAGCACGGCGTGGATGGTCGGGCAGGGCAGCGGCTCGGCACCGGGATCGACGGCGTGCAGCGCCGCCTCGGTGAAGGTGCCCTCGGGCCCCAGGTAGGCAACTGGCATAGCCCACATCATGCCAGCAACGGCGGATCGGCCGGGCCGGGCCGACGGGCGGCAGGCAGCAGGGCGATGATCACCATCAGGACCAGCCCGGCGATCCCGAAGGCGTCCTGCACGGCCCGGGCCACCAGGGCGGGCACGTCGTGTCGGTCGAGCAGCGACTGCCCCCACCAGGGAATGGTCAGGGCGAAGTACACCGCGGTGCCCGCCGCGATGGCCACCCGCCGCGGGGAGCGGCCGTCGGCCAGGATCGCGCCGATGACCACCACCACGACCAGGTAGTGGTGGATCCACGAAACCGGCGAGAGCAGCACGCCGAGGAGCGCGGTGATCGCGATCGCTTCCATCTCACGCGACTCGCGGGCCAGCCGCCTGGCCACCGCGAAGCCGGCCACCGCCACGGCCGCGGCGATCACGACCCACACCGCGCCGGGCGCCTGGCCCGGCAGGAACACCCTGATCAGCATCCCGCGCAGCGACTGGTTGGACGTTCCGGAGTTCGACCCGAGCCGCCCGGGGTCGAAGATCGCGCTCGTCCAGTAGGTCTTGGAGTCTTGCGGCAGCAGCAGCCAGGCGCCGAACGTCCCGGCCACCGCCGTGGCCAGCGCGGTCAGCGCCGCCCGCCGTCGCCCGGAAAGCCAGAGGTACACGATGAACACGCCAGGGATCAGCTTGATCGCGGTCGCCAGCCCCACCAGGACGCCGCGCGGCCAGCGCGGTGCCCGGGCCGCGCAGTCGGCCACCGCCATGGCCAGGAGCACCATGTCCACCTGGCCGAACCGCATCTCGTCGCGCAGCGGGAACAGGTACGCGCAGGCCGCGAACACGACCGCGAACACGGCGGCCCGCAGGCCCGCCGGGCCCGAGATCCGGCGCAGCAGCGGCGCGAACGCGTACCAGATCACCACGGCGAGCGGCACGTAGATGACGGGAACCCAGACCAGTTGCGCGGCGGACCAGGGCATCAGCGCCAGCGGCACGGCGAAGACCGCGGCGAGCGGCGGGTAGGTGAACGGGAGCAGTTGCGGCGGCTGGGTGAGCACGGTGTACAACGGCTGGCCCTGCAGCACGCTCACGCCGCTCATGCGGTAGACGTTGAGGTCGACCATCCGCTGGTCGGGCACGCTGGTCAGGTAGCCGCGGACGAGCGGTTCGACGACGGCCAGGGCCGCGATCCAGGCCAGCGCGCCGAGCGCCACCGCCGCCCAGGACGGCAGCGCGGCCAGGCGCACCGCCACCCGGCCGGGCCAGCCCGCGGGCCCCCGGCGGCCCGCTTCGGCCGTGGCCGGGACTCCGGTGGCGGTGCTCACGCGGGTCACAGGGCCTTCGTCGCGGTCGGCGCGCGGTCCACGCTGTCCCCGCTCAAAACCTGCCGCCCCGACGACCGTGAACGCACCGTCAGGACCACCAGCAACACGGTGGCGACGGCCAGGACCGCGGGGGTCACGCCGTGCCTGATCACCGGCTGCAGCCACGCGAGCCCGCTCGGCAGCGTCACTCCCGTCTGGCGCGCGGGCAGGTAGCCGAAGCCGAGCGCCGCGGTCCGCGCCAGCAGCAGCCAGCAGATCCCGTCGAGCGCCCCGGCCAGCGGGACGATCGGCAGCAGTGCCCAGGCCAGCGCGTCATACCACGGCAGCACGTACGGCCAGGCGAAGAGCCAGGCAATGACCAGCGCGAACGCCACCGTGGCCGCGGCGGCCTGGTATCCGGCCCGGCCCGGATCACGCTCGTATCCGGCCAGCCCGCGGATGAGCATTACGGCGAGCGCGGCGGCCAGGGCGATCGCGCCGAGCTTGACGATGTCGGTGGCGGCCGTCCCGGTCACGGCGAGGTGGATGACGGTCCGGATCACCCGCCACGGCGAGCCGATCGAGACCATGTCGCTTTCCCGCGACAGCTGCCGCATCATCGCGGACCCGCCGATGGCCAGCGCCGCGCCCGCCGTCGCCGCGAATCCCGCCCCGAGCGCCGCCAGCGGCGGCAGGAGCCGCCGCCATGCGGGCCAGAGCCGGATGGTCAGCGCGATGGCCAGCCCCAGGCCCACCAGCACGTCCGAGACCTTGACCGCGAACCCCAGCCCGACCAAGACCCCCGCCATGGCGGATCGACTGGCCCGGGGGGACGAGCCCAGAACGGCGACCGCGGCTACGCCGAAGACGGCCGCCTGGCCGTCGACGTGCGCGCCGGCCACGAGCAGCTGCAGGAGCAGCGGATTGGCGGCCCACAGCAGCGCGGCGCGCAGCTGGCGAACGTGATCGCCGCGCGTCATGCGGTGCAGCAACAGGGCGGTGACGCCGAAGGCGGCCAGGTTGGCCAGGCCCAGCACGAACACGGTGAGCCGCGCCGACGTGCCGCCGATCAGCGAGGCCAGCCCCTCGATCGCGGTGGCCAGCGGCCCGTAGACCGACGGGGTGGTGAACCAGTCCTGCACCGCCCGTGCAACGGGGTCGCCGAGCGCGGCCAGCTGGGCGGGCGTCGTCGTGTACGGATTGTGGCCGGTGGCGAGCATCCGCCCGTACGCCGCGTAGCTCAGATGATCCGATGACCCGAACGGCGGCACCAGCGTAAGCGCGGCCGCGGCCAGCAGCCCGGCAGCCAGGACGGCGCGTGCCGGGACCGACCAGCCGCCGCGTACCGCGCGCAACGTGAGTACCAGGCCGAGCGTCCCGGCCGCCAGCGCCGCCGCGGTGAGCCCGACCGCCAGGTACGGCGACAGGTGCGCGTCGAACGCCCACGGCGGCTGCCCGGACCGGCCGGGAAGCACCGGCTCCATGACCGAAGGCCCGGCCACGGCGACCGTGAACGTGAGCGCGGCGCTGGCGCCGATGGCGGCCAGACCCGCGCGTCCCGCCGCCGGGCCCGCCTGCCCTGGCCGTCTGGTCATCGGCGCCCGTCTGGTCATCGGCGTACGGCGAGGGCCCTGGCGACATCGGCGAGCTGGTGAGCGCGGTGCAGCTGGGCGCGCAGGCCGGTGCCGGTGGCCCGGTGGGCGAGCTCGACCTCGACCTCGGTGACCCGCAGTCCCTTGCGCAGCAGGTCGATGGTGAGCCCCGTCTCCACTCCCCAGCCCCGGGCGAGCGGCCGCGCGGCCTCGAAGGCCGCCCGGGTCAGGCAGCGCTGCCCGTTCAGCGGCTGCGCCGGCCGCCAGCCGGTGGCCCGCTGGATGCCCGCCCCGGACAGGCCGACGACCAGCCCGTGCCCGCCGAGCTTGACGGTGGCGCTGAACACGGCGATGGTCATGTCCGCCTTACCCGCCAGCACCGGATCGACGAGCGGCCCGGCCAGGGCGGCGGTGTCGGCCAGGTCCGCGTCGAGGAACAGCAGGTGCCGCGGACGATCGAGGTGCTCGTGCTGGTCGAGCAGGCGGGCCGCCTCCGCGCCGGTCTCCATCGCGGCGCCCTTGCCCCGGTTCCCGGCGTGCCGCGTCACCATGGCGCCCGCGCGCTGGGCCACGGCGGCGGTGCCGTCCGTCGAGCCGTCATCGACGACGATGACCAGCGCGACGCCGGTGATCCCGGCCGCCGACGTCACGGTCGCCTGGATGCGATCCGCCTCGTTCCGCGCCGGGATGACCACCGCGACGTCACCGGACCGCGCCCCTCCTGACATGGGGCCGATCTTAGGTCAACCAGCGGCTCAGTTGCGCGGTACGGCGGGCTTCGGCCGGCCCAGGCCCATCGGGCCCAGGGCGTTCGCGTCCTCGACGAGGGTGAACACCGAGTCAAGCCCGGTGACCTGAAGGATCTTGCGCACCGCGGGCTTGGGCGCGGCAATCTCCAGTTCGCCGCCCCGCTCGCGGGCCCGGCGCAGGCAAGAAAGCAGCACGTTCATGCCGGTCGAGTCGCAGAATTCCACGCCGGACATGTCGATCACGACCCGGGCGGGCATGCCTTCGACCAGCAGGGCGGCCAGCTCGCTGTGCAGCCGAGGAGCGGTATAGAGATCGATCTCACCGGAAATGGTCACGATTGTGTGATCATCGTGAAATCGACTCGAGACATTTAGCTCCACGAGCCGAACCTTACCGCTCCGCGCGCCCGGAAGCCAGGTAGCTACCCTGAGCACATGCTGAGAGTTCACTCACCGCGGGGTGGCGACCGCTAGCCGCTCTCCACGGCCGCGGCAGGCACGGCGACCGTGGTCATCTGCGGGAGCTCGACCTCCGCCCAGACCATGATGCCGTCCTCATCGTGACCCGTCCCCCAGCGCCGCGACAGCTTCGCCACGATCCGCAGGCCACGGCCCCCGGTCGCCCCATGAGTTGGTTCGCCCAGCTCAGGCCGGGTGGGCCCGCCGCCGTCGCAGACCGAGACCCGGACGCTGTCGGAGTCGAGGTGCCAGGCCACGCGCAGGCACGAACCGGGCAGCGGCGTGGCGTGCCGCAGGGCGTTGCTCAGCAGTTCGCTCATCACCAGCGCGGCGTCGCTGACCGTGGAACCGTAGATGCCCGCCTTGATGAGGTCGGATACCAGACGCCGCCGTGCCTCGCCGACGCTCGCGGGAGTGAAGGGGAGCATGAGGACGCTCGACTCAGTCACCTCCATGTCCGCCCCGGCTAATCTGGTACGTGCGGGAAATGCCCCGTCCTGGCGTCCTGGAAACACGTGCACACCGCAGATATCGCGGCGGTAACAGCGTCTCAGCAGAACCCTCGTGGCTCAGGTATCGGCGGCGAGCACGGTAACGTCTGGAGTATGTCCGTGGGTAACGGGTCTGACCCCACCGTGATCGTCGACAACCTGCATGTCGTCTACCGCGTGTACGGCGCGGGCGGCGACAAGGGCACCGCGGCGACCGCGCTCATGCGGGTGGTCAAGCGCCAGCGGCGGCCGTCGGTGCGCGAGGTGCACGCCATCAGGGGCATCTCGTTCGTGGTCAACCACGGCGACGCGATCGGGGTCATCGGCAGGAACGGGTCGGGCAAGTCCACGCTGCTGCAGGCCATCGCGGGCCTGCTCCCGCCCGAGCGCGGCTGCGTCTACACCAGCGGGCAGGCGGCCCTGCTCGGCGTCAACGCGGCGCTGCTCGACGACCTGACCGGGGAGCGCAACGTGGTGCTCGGCGGCCTGGCCATGGGCATGAGCCCGCAGGACGTCAAGGAGCGCTACCAGTCCATCGTGGACTTCTCCGGAGTCGGCAACTTCATCGACTACCCCATGCGCACGTACTCCACCGGCATGGCGCAGCGGCTGCGTTTCTCCATCGCCTCGGCCAAGAGCCACGAGATCCTGATGATCGACGAGGCGCTGGCCACGGGCGACGCCAGCTTCCGGGCCAAGAGCCACGAGAAGATCATGGAGCTGCGCAAGGAGGCGGGCACCGTGTTCCTCGTCGCGCACAACCTGGGCGAGATCGAGGCCAGCTGCAACCGGGTCATCTGGCTGGAAAAGGGCCAGATCATGATGCAGGGCGAGGACGTGCCCGGGATCATCGACGCCTACCTGGACGCCACCGGCGGCGAACCCCGCCAGCGCGGCGCCGCCCACGAGGTCGACCACACCGCCGGCGAGGTGCCCGGTTAGGTACGGAGCTCCAGGCCCTCGGCGGGCCGCAGGCGCAGGCGCATCATGGTGCCCCCGGAAGGGCGCGAGCTCGCGGTCACGTCGCCGTGCTGGGCCTCGGCCAGGCGGCGGACGATGAACAGGCCGATGCCGACGCCGCCGAACCGGCGGCGGTCGCCCGTCTCGCCCTGGAAGAACCGGTCGAAGATGCGCTCGTGATCCCCGTCGGCGATGCCGATGCCCTCGTCTTCCACGGTGACCTCGATCCAGTCCCCGGTGACCAGGGCCCGCACGGTGACGGTGCCGCCGTCGGGCGAGTACTTGAACGCGTTCTCGAGCAGCTGCCCGACGATGATGTCGGTGGCCATGGTGTCCCCGCTGGCGGCCGGCAGGTCGTCGGGGATGTCGGCGACGACGGTGTGCTTGTCCGACAGCGGCCGGAAGGCGGTGGCGGCCCCGCGCAGCACGGCGCCGAGGTCGAACGGGCCGTTGCGGACGGGAAGCTGGTCGGCACCGGCCCGCGAGCCGAGCAGCAGCTGCTCGACCAGCCTGCCGAGCGAGCCGGCCCGCTCGGCGATGGTCTGCACCGCGGCGCGTCGTTCCGCGTCGCCGAGCTGATCCCACCGGCTGGCCAGCGTGCTGGCGAAGCCCTGCACGACGGTGATGGGGGTACGCAGCTCGTGGCTGGTGGTGGCCAGGAACAGGTCCTTGGCCTCTTCGAGCTCCTTGGCCGCGGTGACGTCACGGAAGTCGATGACCAGCTCCCCGCCGTCGGCGAGCGCGGTGCACAGCACGTCGAGCCAGCGGCCGTTCGGCAGCTTGTGGGTGAGCATGGCGTCCGGCTCGGGCAGCGGGAACGGCGGCGGCTTGCCGATCACGTCCAGGGCGGGTGTCCCGGTGATCCGGTGCGCCGCCGGGTTCCACTGCCGCACCAGGCCGGCTTGGTCGAGCACGGCGATGCCGTCCGCGCTGCCGTCGATGACCGCGCGCTCGTGCGCGCGCTGCCTGACGACCTCCTCGAACGCCATGGCGTTGGTGAGCGCCACGCCGGCGTGCCCGGCCAGCAGCTCCAGCAGTTCCAGCTCGACGTGGCTGAGCGTGCGCCTGCTGTACAGCGCGTACAGCGCGCCGTAGGGTTTGCCCGCCACGTGGGACAGGCTGAGCGCGATCGTGTGCAGGCCCGGCAGCGCCGACCAGATCAGGTCATCGAAGCCGCCCGACTCCCCGGTCGCCATCATGACCGTCTTGCCGGAGGCCATCAGCTCGCCGACCAGGCTCTTGGACAGCGCCGCGGTCCGGCCGCGCAGCCTGGCGGGCAGCCCGGCCGTGCTGACCAGGCGGAGCATATCGTCCTCGATGAGCACGAAGCCGCCGGCGTCGGCGCTGGTCAGCTCGCGCAGGCTGGCGGCGATGCGGTCGAGCACCGATTCCAGGTCCCGCTGGGCGTTCATGTCCGCCACCACGTCACCGAGCCTGCGGACCACCCGGGCACGTTCGGCCATGTAGTGGCGCGCCACGTCGTCCTCGCCGGTCTGGTGGCACACGTTGACCCAGCCGGTCACCTCGCCCGCGCCGTCGATCAGCGCGCTGGTGTCGATCCGCACGTCGACGACCGTGCTGTCCTTGCGGATCCTGCGGGTCGCGAACGAGATCTGCCCGCCGCCGCGGACGCGTTCCAGGACCGCGTTGTGCTCCGCCTTCAGCTCCTCGGGGATGATCTGCGGCTCCAGGCCGACGACCTCGGCCGTGCTCCAGCCGAACATCCGCTCGGCGGCCGGGTTCCACAGCATGACCGTCCGGTCGGTGCCGAACGCGACGATGGCGTCGGCGGCGCACTCGATCACGGCCCGCGCCATCGCGTCGGTGCGGCCGGCCATGCCGATCCCCTCTGCCGCCTGCCCTGCGGTCACGTGAACATCGTGCCACCCACAGGCGCCCGGGGGACGAAGTCCCCCCAGGGGGGTCTGGGGGGATGGCATCCCCCCAAGAGCAGGGGGGGTCTGGGGGGGATCGTTCCCCCTGAGGATAAACAGAACAACACGCCAGGGTTAAGGACGCCTGCCGGGTCCAACGCGGACTTGACGGCACGCATCGCCGCGATCTCCGCGGGGGACCTCGACAGGTGCAGGACCGCCGCCTTGGCCCGGCCGATACCGTGCTCGGCCGAGATCGTCCCGCCGTGCTCGGCGGCCAGCCGCAGCACCGCGTCATCCACGCTGTCATCGTCCGGCGCCGGGCCGAGCACGTTCACGTGCAGGTTGCCCGCGCCGATGTGGCCGAACACGATCGCGCGCGCATCCGCCCTGGCGCCCCGATCCGCCTTGGCGATCACCGAATCCAGCTCGGCCCTGAAGCCCGCGAGCCGGGCCAGCGGCATGGCCACGTCGAGCTTGTGCGGGATGCCTGCCGCGCTGATCGACTCCGTGTGCCGCTCCCGGTAGGCCCACAGCCCCGCGCGGGCCGGCGCATCCATCGCCGCCGCTCCGTCCTGGAGCTGCGCGAGCACCATCATCCGTTCGGCATCATCTTCAGAAGCAGCCGCATCCACAAGCAGGTATGCCGGATAGTCGCGCTCCAGCGGAGCGGGCAGCCCGGTGTGCGCGCGGACCAGGGCCAGGCCCGCGGCCTCGAAGTACTCGGCGGCCCGGACGGCGGGCACCAGCGACCTGATCTCGGCCTGCAGGGCGGCGGCGGCCTCGATGCCCGGCACGCCGGCCAGCACGGTGAGCGTGGGCGGCTCGGCCGGCCACAGCCGGAGCCGGGCCGCGGTGATGACCGCGAGGGTTCCCTCGCTGCCCGCGATGAGCTGGGTCAGGTCGTAACCGGTGTTGTCGGCCTGGATGCCGCCGAGCCTGCTGATCACGCTGCCGTCGGCCAGCGCGGCCTCCAGCCCGAGCAGCTGGGCGCGCGTCGGGCCGTACCTGATCGTCTGGATGCCGCCGGCGTTGGTCGCGATCGTGCCGCCCACCGTGGCGGAGTCCCGGGCCGCCAGGTCGACGCCGTACTCCAGGCCGGCCCTGGCCGCGTGCGCGCGCAGTTCCGCGATCGTCACCCCGGCGCCCGCCGTGACCTGTCCCGACAGCGTGTCGACCGGATCGAGCCTGCGCAGCCGCCGGGCGGAAAGCAGCACCGCGGCCCGGCCGGCCGGCACCCCGCCGCCCACCAGCCCGGTGTTCCCGCCCTGCGGCACGACCGGGGCACCGTGACGCGCGCAGGCGAGCAGCGCCCGGGCCACCTCGTCGACGTCGCCGGGGCGGATCACGCAGCGGGCGGCGCCGCGGAACCTGCGCGTCCAGTCCGTCGTGTACCCGGCGGTGACGTCGGGGTCGGTGAGCACGTGCTCAGGTCCGCAGATCGCGACCAGCTCGGCGAGCAGGGCGTCCATGAGTACTCACCATATGAGCCCGCGCTGATCTATAGTGCTCTTCAAATACGAGTAAGGCCGTCCATCCGGGGCATCCATCACGGTATGGGTGCCGAGGACACGGCCTTCCGCTAGGACGCGGAGATGGACCAGGCAGAGTCAAGCCCATCACCGGGCCAGCCGGATCCGGGCCAGCCGACCGGGAAGGCCCCGCCGCCGCACGCGGCCGGGAAGAAAGAAGAGCCGACCGCCAGGCCCGACAGCCATGCCGAGCCCGCGATCTCCGCGCTCAGGCTCGAGCACCCGGTCGTCGCGGGCTATGACGGCTCGGCGTCCAGCCGCAACGCCCTGGCCTACGCGGCCGGCCTGTCCACCCGCCTGCACCGACCGCTGCTCATCGTGTACGTCTGCTCGTCCGGCGTCTACTGCGAGCCCCTGACCGGCCAGGTAGTAGGAGTGCCGCGCGACGCCGACGCGCTCGAGCGTTGGCTCCTCGCCGAGCTCGACCAGGTCACCGGCCAGGCCGACATCGACGTCCACGTCCGCACCCGGCGCGGCAGCCCCGCCCGCGAGCTAGCCGCCGCCGCCGAAGAATTCACCGCCGACGCCCTGGTCATCGGGGCCCCCACCCACATCTGGCACCGAATAGCAGGCTCCGTCCCCAGCTGGCTAGCCCGCCACGCCCGCTGTCCCGTAATAGTCGTCCCGTGAGCCGGAGAAAACCTTGCGGTGGCCGGGAAACCAAGCAGAAGATGGCGTACGGCGCCCAGCCAGACCAGAAGATGGCCATCGGCGCCCAGCCAGACCGGAAGATGGCCATCGGCGCCCAGCCAGAACAGGACAGCGGGCCAAGCGGGGGGTTCCGGGGGGTCGTCCCCCCGGGCCAGCAGTGCTGACAACGGCGAAGCCGCGCGGCGCGCGGCGAGCATGCGTGGGCGAGGAGGGATTTGAACCCTCACGTCCTTTCGGACACACGGACCTGAACCGTGCGCGTCTGCCGTTCCGCCACCCGCCCGGGGCAACGAGTAGGTTAGCACGACCGCGAGCGCTCCTGCGCCACGGATACCATCGGGTGATGGGACGGGAAGGGAGGTGTCACGTTGGGAGTTCTGCAGCGCTTCGAGCGCCGGCTTGAAGGCATGGTAGAAGGTGCCTTCGCGCGCGCCTTCAGGTCAGAGCTGCAGCCGGTCGAAGTGGCCAGCGCGGTGCAGCGGGAAATGGACGACCGGGCCGCCATCGTGGCCAAGGGCCGCACCCTGGTGCCGAACGATTTCGTGGTCGAGCTCGCCGAGAGCGATCACGACCGCCTCGACGTGTACGCCGAGAGCCTGGGCGTCGAGCTCGCCAACCTGGCCCGGGACTACGCCAAGGAGCAGGGCTACTCCTTCGTGGGCCCGGTGCGGATGCGGTTCGAGGGTGTGCCCGACATGACCACCGGCACGTTCCGGATCCGGTCGGGAGTCATCCGCGGCTCGACCATCGAGGGCGGCGAGATCAGGCTGCCCGCCAGCGACCTGCCGCGCCCCGGCGGGCGCGGCTTCCCCGGCCATCCGCGGCTGCTCGTCACCGGGCCCGGGGCTTCGGGTGAGGGCGGCGAGACTACCCAGCACACCTATGAGCTGCAGACGCCGGTGACGCTGCTCGGCCGCGGGACCGATTGCGATCTGCGCCTCGTGGATCCCGGCGTATCCCGGCACCACGCCGAGCTCCGGGTGGAAAACGACCAGGTCGTCCTGGTGGATCTGGGCTCCACGAACGGCACCTTCGTGAACGGCCAGCCGGTCAGGCGGGTCGCGCTCAGCGACGGTACTCACATCTCGCTGGGCCGGACCACGCTGGTCTTCCGGCAGGACGGCCCGGGCCCCGAGGATGGCCAAGGCAGTGCTTACGCACGCACCAGCTACTAAGGTCCAAGGACGTGGCCGCAGATGAGCGCGCTCTCCCTCACCATCATCAGGGTGGCCTTCCTGGCCGTGCTGTGGCTGTTCGTCATCGCGGCCATCGGCGTGGTGCGCACTGACCTGCTCGGCGGTCCGTCCACCACGGCCCGGCGCGCCCGGGGCCGCCAGGCCCAACCCCTTCGTCAGCCGCGCCCGGTCAGGCCGCAGCGGGGCAGCCCGCGCGTCCTGGTCGTGACGGCCGGCGCGCTGAAGGGGACCAGCATGGACCTCGCCCAGCAGCAGATCACGCTGGGGCGGGCCAATGATGCCACGCTAGTGCTTAACGACGACTACGCTTCAAGCCGACATGCCCGGATATTCCCGCAAGACGGTCAGTGGATCGTCGAAGACCTCGGCTCGACCAACGGCACCTACCTGGACCGGCAGAAGGTGACCCGGCCGATGCCTGTCCCGCTCGGCGTGCCGATCCGCATCGGCAAGACCGTTCTGGAACTGCGCAGATGACACTTGCACTCCGCTACGCGGTCCGTTCTGACGTCGGCCTCCTCCGTGAGGGGAACGAGGACTCGGCGTACGCGGGACCGCGCCTGCTCGCGGTGGCGGACGGGATGGGCGGCCACGCCGCCGGCGAGGTGGCCAGCGCCCTGACCATCGCCTCGATGGCGGAGCTTGACGCCGAGCAGCCCGGCGCCGACATGCTGAAGGCGCTGTCCTCGGCGGTCGCCGCCGCCAACACGCGGCTGCAGGAGAAGATCCTGGCCAACCCCGCCGTCGAGGGCATGGGCACCACGCTGACCGCGCTGCTGTGGTCCGACGGGCACGCGGCCGTGTGCCACATCGGCGACTCGCGCGGTTACCTGCTGCGCGAGGGCGAGCTCTACCAGATCACCCATGACCACACGCTGGTCCAGTCGCTGGTCGACGAGGGCCGGATCAGCGCCGATGACGTCTCCACGCATCCACAGCGCTCGCTGCTGCTGCGCGCCCTGGACGGCAGGTCGGTCGCGGACCCCGACCTCTCGGTCCACGAGGGCTTGCCGGGCGACCGTTATCTGCTGTGCTCGGACGGCCTGTCCGGGGTGGTCAGCGACGAGACGCTGCGCGACACGCTGTCGGCCATCGAGGATCCCGATGCCGCCACCCGCCAGCTGATCGACCTCGCGATCCACGGTGGCGGACCCGACAACATCACCTGCATCGTGGCCGACGTGGTGGACACCGCCACCACGCGGCTGCCGCCGACGAATACTCCGGTGCTGGCCGGAGCCGCAGCGAACCTCGGCGACCTCAGGATGGCCGCGACGGGCAGCGAGACCCTGGCGGCGTTCGACGGCCTGGAGGACTACCACGACGAGCACGGCCTGCCCCCGCGGACCATGCCGCAGTCGGCCGCGCCCGATGACCTGGACCTGGACTCCGTCGGGCTGACGGCGAGCGAGAACGGCTCGGGTCCGGGAATGGTGCGCGGCAGGCGCAGCCACCGTGCCCAGCCGCGGCGGGGCCGGGGCGCCGCGCCGGCGGGCCGCCGCCGCTGGCCGATCGTGACCACGTCGCTGCTGGTGCTCGTGGCCGTCATCATCGGCGGCGGCTACATAGCCTGGCGGTGGACTCAGAACCAGTACTACGTCGCGACCGACAAGGGCCAGGTCGTCATCTACCGCGGCATCAACCAGCGGATCGCCGGGATCAGCCTGTCGAGTCCGTACAAGATGACCGCGATCCCGCTGGCCCAGGTGCCGTCGAACTACCAGCAGACGGTGACGACCGCGTACGCCGCCGGCAGTCTGTCCCAGGTCGAGCAGACCGTGGGGAACATCAGGGCCGCCGTCACGCTGTGCCAGCAGCAGTACACGGCGCTGCAGAACTGGGTGAGCGCGGAGAACACCTACAACGCCCTGGTGGCCACGACCAAGCGGCTGAAGAGGCCGACGAACGGCATCCCCAAGCCTAGCCCGCGACCGCCCGGCGCGGCAGCGACGTGCCCGTCGTCGCAGGCGTTCGGCATCCCGCCCGGTGCTCTGGTGCCGGCCGGCTCGGGGCACTCTTGATGAGGGGAACGGGCTCACCAGATCCCGTGAGGCCGCGGTGAGCACCATCACCGCGCCGGTGCCGGCGGCCGATCCCGACCACCCGCTTATCCCGGTGCGCCAGGGCAGGCGGCGCACCGAGCTGATCATGCTGGTGTTCGCCTTCGGCCTGGTGGCATTCGCCTTCGCGAACGTGGGCTACAGCCTGAAGGGCAAGCTGCCGTCGTCGATGGCCGAATACCTGGGCGCCTTCGTCGTCATCATCGTGCTCGCCCACCTGGCCGTGCGCCGGCTGGCCCCGTGGGCCGACCCGCTGCTGCTGCCGCTGGCGGCCCTGCTGAACGGTCTCGGCGTCGTGATGACCTACCGGCTCGCGGCGCAGGGAAACCTGCTCAGCACCACGATGAGCCCGTCTGCCACCGGCATCCAGGTCCTGTACACCGCCATCGGCGTCGGGTGCTTCGTCGCGGTCCTCGCGTTGATCCGCGAGCCGCGCGTGCTGCAGCGCTACACCTACACGCTCGGCGCCGTCGGGCTGCTGCTGCTCGCGCTGCCCGCGCTGCTGCCGTCGTCGATCAGCCAGGTGTACGGGGCCAAGATCCAGATCAGGCTGGGCACCTTCACGATCCAGCCGGAGGAGTTCGCCAAGCTGGCGCTGGCCGTTTCGTTCGCCGGTTACCTGGTCGCCAAGCGGGACGTGCTGGCTCTGGCCGGGCGCCGGGTGCTCGGCATCGACCTGCCGCGGGCACGCGACCTGGGGCCCATCCTGTTCGCGTGGGCGGCCAGCCTGCTGCTGCTGGTCTTCGAGAGCGACATCGGTACCAGCGCGGTGTTCATGGGCCTGTTCGTCGCGACGCTCTACATCGCGACCTCCCGGACATCCTGGCTGCTCCTCGGCTTCGTCATGTTCGTGGCGGGCGCGTTCGCGGCGGCCAAGCTGTTCGCGCACGTCGGCGAGCGGTTCAACATCTGGCTGCACCCGTTCAGCGGGCTGAACCCGAGCCACAACGCCTATCAGCTCGTCCAGGGCCTGTACGGGATGGCGAGCGGCGGCCTGCTGGGCAAGGGCCTGGGCGGCGGGCAGCCGTACATCACCCCCCTGGTCCAAAGCGACCTGGTCTTCACCGCGTTCGGCGAGGAACTAGGGCTGGCGGGGCTGATGGCCATCCTGCTGATCTACGGGCTGATCGTGGAGCGCGGGCTGCGCACCGCGATGACGGTCAAGGACCCGTTCTCCAAGCTGCTCGCGGGCGGCCTGTCGTTCATGCTGGCGCTGCAGGTGTTCGTCATCGTCGGCGGTGTCACCCGGCTCATCCCGCTGACCGGGATCACCACGCCGTTCCTGTCCCAGGGCGGGTCCTCGCTGGTCGCGAGCTGGATGCTCATCGCCTTGCTGATCCGCATGAGCGACACCGCCCGCCGCCCGCCGCCACGGCCGATCCAGGAGGAGGGGCTGACGCAGGTGGTGACGCTCAGGTGAACCGCGCGCTGCGACGGATATCGATCGCCATCCTCGTGATGTTCGTGCTGCTGCTCGTCAACATCAACTACCTGCAGGGTTTCGAGCCCGCGAGCCTGGCGACCAAGCCGAACAACGCCCGCGCGTTCGAGGCGCAGTTCCAGTACCAGCGCGGCAACATCGTCACCTCCGACAACGTGACGATCGCCGAGTCCAAGCCGAGTAACGACATCTACAAGTACCAGCGCTTCTACCCCGCCGGACCCGAGTACGCCCCGGTGACCGGCTACGACACGCTGTACAGCGAGAGCGGCATCGAGTACTACGAGAACTCGGTGCTGAACGGCAGCGACTCGTCGCTGACGGTCAGGAACCTCATCGACCTGCTCACCGGCAAGCAGCGCAAGGGCGCCAGCGTCATGCTCACCATCAACTCCAAGGCCCAGGATGCGGCCTGGAACGCGCTGCAGTCCACGACGGGAGGCAAGCCGGGCGCCGTGGTGGCGCTTGACCCAAAGACGGGCGCGATCCTGGCCATGGTCTCGTACCCGAGCTACGACCCCAACCTGCTCGCCACCCATGACAACAACAAGCTCATCGCGGCCGACAAGGCCACGCTCGGGGCGCCGGGCAACCCGCGGCTGAACCGCGCCATCAACTTCACCTGGCCGCCCGGCTCGACGTTCAAGATCGTCACCAGTTCGGCGTATCTGACCCAGACCGCGGGCAGCAGCACGCAATCCAACGTCTACTCGCCGACGCAGCTGAAGCTCCCGAACGGGAACCTGCTGAGCAACAACGACGGCGAGAAATGCGCGGCCGGGACTGGCCAGACCACGCTGATCACTGCCTTCACGCAGTCCTGCGACACCACCTTCGCCAACCTCGGCGTCCAGTTGGGCAACACCGTCCTCAAGAATTCCGCGGGCCTGCTCGGCATGAACGACCCGAACCTGACGATCCCGATGCCGGTGTCCCAGAGCAACTACCCGCCGCTGAGCGACCGGTCGTACACGGCACTCTCCGCGATCGGCCAGTTCAGCGACACGGTGACCCCGCTGCAGGAGGCCATGTTCGCGGCAGCCATCGCCAACGGCGGCAGCCTGATGAGGCCGTACCTGGTCCAGCAGATCACGGCCAGCGACCTGAGCACGGTACAGAGGACGACGTTGACGCAGCTGAGCCAAGCGGTATCTCCGTCTGTCGCCTCTGAGGTGCGACAGATGATGCTGGCTGTGGTGCAGAACCCGGGCGGGACGGCGTACGCCTTCAACACCGGCGCCGAGAACGGGATCACGATCGCGGGCAAGACGGGTACCGCGCAGAACGGCGTGAACAACAGCGGGGTCAGCGATTCCGTGTTCACGTGCTACGCGCCCTACGACAACCCGCAGATCGCCGTCGGCGTCATAGTTCAGGGCGGCGGCTACGGGGCGACCGTGGCCGCACCCATCGCTGTGCAGGTCATCAAGGCGTACCTGGCCACCCTGGGGAAATAGTGACCGAATACCTGCTGGCGGCCCGCTACCGGCTGACCGACCGCATCGCGGCCGGCGGCATGGGGGAGGTATGGCGCGGCGAGGACGTGCTGCTCAACCGCGCCGTCGCGGTCAAGCTGCTGCCCACGGGGCGCGCGGGTGACGAGGCGTTCCTGGCCCGGTTCCGGGCCGAGGCGCGTTACGCGGCCAGCCTGTCCCACCCCGGCATCGCCAGGGTCTACGACTACGGCGAGTCCGCCGAGTTCGGCGGCGCGTACCTGATCATGGAACTGGTCAGGGGCGAGCCGCTGTCGGCCATCCTGGCCCGTGCCGGACGGCTTTCCCCCGACGCTACCCTGGACATCGTCGGCCAGGCCGCCCGCGCGCTTGACGCCGCGCATCAGACCGGCATCGTGCACCGAGACATCAAGCCGGGCAACCTGCTCATCGCGGCGGGCGGCATCACCAAGATCACCGACTTCGGAATCGCCACCGCGGTGCGCGCGGCACAGGCCTCCCACCTGACCGAGACCGGCATGGTGATGGGCACGGCGATGTACGTCTCGCCCGAGCAGGCCACCGGGGCGCCGGTGGACGCCTCCTCCGACATCTACTCACTCGGCGTGGTCGCCTACGAGTGCCTGGCCGGCCAGGTGCCGTTCCGGGCCAGCGAGCCGCTGGCGATCGCGTACGCGCACAAGCACGCGCCGGTGCCCGCGCTGCCGCCCGACGTCCCGCAGCCGGTCGGTGACCTGGTCTACGACATGCTGGCCAAGACCCCGGACCGGCGGCCCGCCAGCGCCCGGGTCGTCGCTGACCGCGCCGACATGCTGCGCGAGGCCCTGGCCCTGGGCGACTCGGTGCAGGTCAGCGACTTCGCCGGCCCGACAAGGTCGGATCTGCCCGCGGCCTCAACCGGCGCGCTGTACGCGGACGACGTTGAACCCGCCAGGGCCGTCCGCGGCGGTCCGCGCGGGCCCAACCGTCGCCGGGTGGTGACGGCCGGCCTGACCGCCGGGCTGTGCGGCCTGGCCGCCGCGGCCGGCCTGTACATCAGCGGTCATCTCCAGGGCCATACCGCCAGGGAGGGCGGCAACAACACCGTGCAGCATCTGAACTCGTCGGCCCCGGCGCCTTCGCGCAGTACCCAGCAGCGCACCCCCTCGGCGCCGACCACTAGTACGGTGGAACAGCCGTCAACTTCGCCGAGTCCCACGGTTGACGTCAGACCGACCAAGTCCACGAGACCGACAACGTCACCGAAGCCGACAAAGTCGTCGAGTCCAACCTCGACGACGACCGGGTCCGGTTCACCGACCAGCACGACGACGACGAGCCCAACCTCGACGACGTCTCCTACAAAGTCCCCGTCCCCTTAGATAATGGCGATAACGCAGGGTGGTTTGGCAGAGTGCGAGACATGACACAGCCCCGTCTACTCGGCGGCCGCTACGAGCTTGACGGCGTGGTGGGCCGCGGCGGCATGGCAGAGGTCTACCGCGCGCGCGACATCCGGCTCGACCGGATCGTGGCGATCAAGACGCTGCGTGCCGACCTGGCCAGGGACCAGATATTCCAGGCGAGGTTCCGGCGCGAGGCCCAGTCCGCGGCGTCCCTGAACCACCCGAACGTCGTGGCGGTCTACGATACCGGCGAGGACATGGCGACCGGGGTCCCCGTGCCGTACATCGTCATGGAGTACGTGGACGGCCGGACCGTCCGCGACCTGCTGCAGGACGGCCACCGGCTGCTGCCCGAACGCTCGCTGGAGATCATCGACGGGGTGCTGCGCGCGCTGGACTACAGCCACCAGGCGGGCATCGTGCACCGCGACATCAAGCCGGGCAACGTGATGGTGACCCGCAACGGCGACATCAAGGTCATGGACTTCGGCATCGCCCGCGCGATGAGCGACGCCCAGGCGACCATGACCCAGACGGCCCAGGTGATCGGCACCGCGCAGTACCTGTCGCCGGAGCAGGCCCGGGGCGAGCGGGTCGATTCCCGCAGCGACCTGTACTCGACCGGCTGCCTGCTGTACGAACTGCTCACCGGCAGGCCGCCGTTCACCGGCGACTCGCCGGTCGCGATCGCCTACCAGCACGTCAGGGAGAACCCGATCCCGCCGTCCAGGGTTGACCCTGACGTCCCGGCGTGGGCCGACGCGATCGTGCTGAAGGCGATGGCCAAGTCTCCGGCCGACCGGTACCAGACGGCCGCCGACATGCGCGCCGACCTGCAGCGGGCCGCCTCGGGCCTGCCGGTCGCGGCCGCGCCGCCGACCAGGGTCGACATGTACCCGCAGACCCAGCGGATGGGCGCCGACACGATGATGGCGGGCCGGACGTCGGCGATCCCGCCGGTCGAGGACTACGAGTACGCCGGCTACCGGCGCGGCGAGCGCCGCGGCGGCGGCGGGCGCCGGTGGGTGCCGTGGGTTCTCGGGCTGGTGCTCGTGCTCGGCGTCGTCATCGGCGTGGCCTACTACCTGCTCGCCGGGGGCAAGACGTACTCGGTGCCGCTGGTGGACAACCAGACCGTCGCGATGGCGCAGCAGGAGATCGCCCAGGCCCACCTGCGCTCGACCCTGGTGGAGCAACCCAGCTCGACCGTGGCCAAGGGCCTGGTGATCGACTCCAACCCGCCCCAGGGCAACAACGTGCCCGCCAACACGCTGGTGACGCTGTTCGTCTCCAAGGGAGCGGCGCCGGTCACGGTGCCGAACGTGGAAGGCAAGATGGAGAACGTCGCGCAGACGACGCTGGAGAACGACGGCTTCACGGTCACGGTGCAGACCGACGCCACGTCCACCCAGCCGTCGGGCACGGTGGTGAACCAGAGCCCGGTGGGCGGCACCAGCGTCGCCTCCCGGGTCCAAGGTGACCATTTTCGTCTCCGGCGGGACCTCCGTGCCAGGAGTGACCGGCATTCCTTCGGGCAGCGCCATCACCGAGTTGCAGAACGACGGCTTCAAGGTGAACCAGATCACGACGGCCGGGCCGGCCGGGACGACGCCCGGCAACGTGTGGCAGCAGAATCCCGCGCCCAACACCGTCCAGGCGGCCGGATCCACGGTCACGATCTACATCCAGCCCGCGGCTACCCAGTCGCCGTCCCCGACGGTCTCACCCACCCCGACCCCGACCGGCAGCGGCGGGATCGGAATCGGGTTCTAGCCCCGGGGTCGTGGCCCGAGGGGGTGAAATCCCGGTTCCACCGCGTCCTAGCCAGGTGAAATCCCGGTTCCACCACGTTGCGCGGGGCAGGCCTAAGGGTGCGGCGTGGTTCCGATGGTCAATGGCCACGCCCGTCGTCCGTACTCGCAGCGACCTGAACAGGTCTTTTCCCGGAAAGCCGCGCCTATCCGCCGATGCCGGACGTGTCGACCGGCAGGTGGATCGACGCCCAGGGGAAGATAAGGAACCACAGAGCCGCCGCCAGGGCCAGGACAATCACGGTCATCGTCCCGGCCCTGACGGCGGTGCCGCCCGGTAGCCGGTGCCATAGCCAGCCGTACATGGGCTCTGCTCCTTACATGCTCGTGCGGTCGTCAAATGCTCGTGTGGTCGTCAAACACCCGTGTGGTCGTCAGCGCCGTATGGCGGCGACGAGGACGCCGGTGACGATGACCCGGTGCGTGCCGGTCCAGGCGGGATCGCAGGTGATCAGGGTGATCAGCCTCTTGGCCGGGCGCTGCCCCGGATGGCCAGGTACTGGGTCGAGCGCCCCGAGATCGGTCGGCAGCACGTACTGCTTGCCGATGACCCGGTAGGTGTAGTTGTTGAGCCGGGTCTGGACGTACACCAGGTCGCCGTCGCTCAGCGAGGGCAGCGACCAGAACGGGTTGCCCGCCGTGACCCGGTGTCCCGCCACGGCGAAGTTGCCGAGCTGTCCCGGCCACTGGGTGCCCGGCACGTGCCCGGGGCTCACGTCGAGCTGGGCCAGGGCGGTGCCCTGGATCACGGTGAACCGCCAGTCCGGCCCGAAGGCCGGGATCCGGATGAACGCGAACGGCTGCCCGACGGCGACGTCGAACTGTTCCGGGCCCGCGTGCAGGCCGCCGCCGCCGGCCGGGTCCTTCCCCCATTGCTCGTTCAGCTCGTTGGCGAACTGACGCTGGGCTGAGTCGGCGCGCATCGCGGTCCCCCAGACCAGGTAGCCGATGAAGAGCAAGCCGATCACGCCGAGGGTCAGGAAGATCTCCCCGGCGGCGCGGATAACCAGTCGCACGGCTCATCCATTCGTGTCGATTTCGGCGGCTGAGTGCGCTCACTCAGAGGATCTGAATGATATCTATTAGTAACCACCCTGTCCGGGGAACTGTCCGGGGAACTGTCCGGGGAACTGTCCGGGAAACTGTCGGGGAACGAGGGTCGAGGCGACCACACCCGCGAGCGGCTACGCTTAGGTTCCGCATCGCTGGTGTTTGTCCCGGGGAACGAACCGAAAAGCCCCGGACCCCCCAAGGGGGTTTGCTACCCAGGAGGCCGTCGTGCCCAAGTCGCGCGTCCGCAAGAGGACGGTCTACACGCCTCCGCCGCCGAAGTCGGCGAAGCGGAAGGTCAGCCCGCCGTGGGTCGGCCCGACCATCGTGGTCCTCCTGGTCGTCGGCCTGGCCTGGATCGCGGCGTACTACATCAGCCAGAACGCCATCCCGGGCCTGTCGGCCATAGGCAACTGGAACCTCGTGGTGGGCTTCGCGTTCATCATCGCCGGCGTCACCCTGTCCACCCGGTGGCGATGACGGTCAGACGCCCGCCCCGGTCAGCTGGCCGTTCCTGACCAGGACCGCGATCACCAGCACGGCCACCACCGCGACCGTGGCCAGCACCTGCAGCGCGGCCTGGTTCTTGCGTGGCGCGTACGCGTAGGCCACGGTGAGGAGCGCCCCGGTCAGCAGCCCGCCGATATGGTCCTGCCACGCGATGAGCGCTGCGGAACCAGAAGCTGAGGGCCAGGTTGATGGCGATCAGCGTGACGATCCCACGGCTGTCGACCCGGAGTCGCCTGGCTACCACGAACCAGGCGCCGAACAGGCCGTAGATGGCACCCGAGGCGCCGGCGGCGGCGTGATTCTGGGGCGCGAGGAAGTAGTACGTGACCGCGCCGCCGACCGCGCTGAGCAGGTAGACGGCGAGGAAGCGCATCCGGCCGAGCTGGCCCTCGAGGGCCGGGCCCACGAAGATCAGGGCCCACATGTTGAACAGGATGTCCACGAATCCCAGGCCGCTCCAGGCGTCGCCAGGGACCACGAACGCCGAGGTGATCAGCCGGTACCATTCGCCTGCGGCGACGCCGTGCAGCGGACCGCCCGCCCCGTAGGAGGCGTACCCGAGCATCTCCAGGTTGTTGACGATGCCGGGACGGACCCAGGTGACCAGGAAGATGGCGACGTTGATCGCGACCAGCGTCCAGGTCACGACCGCTCTGGCGGCCGGACGGCCGCCGAACGCGGTCCTGGCCTGCCTGGTGCTCCGCGCGCCCTGGCCGACGCAGTCTACGCACTGCTGGCCCACGGAGGCCGAGCGCATGCAGTCGGGGCACGCGTGACGTCCGCACCGGACGCAGGAGACGTACGTCTCCCGGCCCGGGTGCCGGTAACAGGTGGGGACCGCCGACGCCTCTCCCGCCGGGCCTCCCGGCTGGTCCCATTGTCCCGACTCGCCCGATCCGGGAGCGCTGGGCGTGTTCACGACCTTGGCCCAATCAGCTGGTGGTGCGTTCGATGGCGACCGACTCGATGGTCACGTCTTCCACGGGCCGGTCCTGGCTGCCGGTCTTGAGCCGGCTGATCCGGTCGACCACGTTGGCGCCCTCGATGACCTCGCCGAAGATGGTGTGCTTCCCGTTGAGCCACGGGGTGGGGGCGACCGTGATGAAGAACTGCGAGCCGTTGGTGCCGGGCCCGGCGTTGGCCATCGCGAGCAGGTAGGGCCGGTCGAAGCGCAGGTCGGGATGGAACTCGTCGGCGAACTCGTACCCGGGGCCGCCCCGGCCGCTGCCGAGCGGATCCCCGCCCTGGATCATGAAGTCGGGGATGACCCGGTGGAAGACGGTCCCGTCGTACAGCTTGCCCGTGGTCGCGCGGCCGGTGCGAGGATCGGTCCACTGCCTGCCGCCCTCGGCCAGCTCCACGAAGTTGCGCACGGTCTTCGGTGCGTGGTCAGGGAAAAGGCGGACGACGATATTTCCCTGGTTCGTCTGCAACGTAGCCGTCAGCGTGTCTGTCATGCGGTTGACTCCTCGTACGGCCATCGGGTGGCCTTGCGTTTCCGGGCGGTAAATTCCCTTCAGTCCTCACCGTACCGGTAGCGCGGGATGGTTGAACCCAGCCCGGACGGGAAGCCTGTGGTAATGGGATTACGCTCGGGAGGTTCACAGTGTCCCTATTCAAGACCAACCGCACCGCCAGCGGGATGGCCACGGTCGGCGTGCGCGCTAAAGACGCGGCGGCCCAGGCTGTCCCGGTGGGAAAGCGCGCGGGAACGGCCGCGGTACAGGGAGTACGCCAGGGCGTTCAGGGCGCGAGGCAATGGGCCGGGCCGCGTGTGGAAGGCGCGCGTGAATGGGCCGGGCCGCGTGTGGAGGGCGCCGTTCAGGGCGCCCGTGAATGGGCCGCGCCGCGCCTGGAGGACGCCGCCGAGGCCGTCACCACCTCGGTCGCGCCGAAGGTCTCCTCGATGCTGCGCTCCACCGCCCGCCAGGTCCGGCCGGAGGCCGCCAAGCCGGGTAAGTCCGGGATCCGCAGGCTTGTCGACTGGCGCTGGCTGCTCGGCATCGGCGCGGTGATGGCCGCTGCGGGCACGACGGCGGCCATCGCGATGCGCCGCCGCTACGCCAGCGCCACCGCGGAGGCCAAGGAGGCCACCGAATCGGCCGATGAGGAACGCGACCAGGACGGCGAGTCCGGCGGTGAGGCGGCCGACCGGTCAGAGGTCAACGGCCGGGTGGCGACACCCGGCAGCTAACGCGGTCCCCGGGGAGGTCCGGGGGGCGGAGCCCCTCCGGGGGCAGCAGCACACGGTCGGCGCCCGCGATCGCGGGCGCCGATCGCGTTCTCCACAAGCGCGTACTGTGGATAACTCTGAGCGTAACCGCCCTGGATGCATGCGGTTACCGGCAATCCCATGCACATGTCTGTGGATTAAGTTGTGGATAACCGGCCGGATAACCAGGGCCTACCGCTGGTCCGGCGGATCGGCCAGCGGGTCCGGGGTCACGCGGGTCAGGTAGAGCCGCGGCCAGCGGCAGTCGACGAACTGGTCGAGGTATCCGGTGAGCCGCTCCTCGAAGTCGTCGTCCCCCGCGCTGGCGCCGGCCGCCCTCTCGATGGCCGACGGGCTGTCCACGCCGAACGCGACGGCCCGGACCTCGCGCTCATCCCGCTGCGCGGTGTCGTACCACCGCTGCACCGTCCCCACCTGGCGAGCGCAGGTATCGCCGGCGATGGCCTGGCCGTAGGTCCGCTCCCACTCCGCGCTCCGCGGGTGCGGGCCGGCTCCGGGGTTCTTCCGGTCGGCCGCCTTGAGCGTGTCGAGGACGAGCGTCCACTGGTACGCGGGAGCGAGCCATCTGGGTTCTTCCCGCTGGCACAGCCAGCTCCCGCGGGAGACCCTGGCCCTGATCGCCGTGCTGACGTGGGCGGCGAGGCCGATGGGGCTGACGCGGGCGGCGATGACCGGCACCCGGACGTCGAGCGCCGCGTCCACGCCGTGGGATATGGCGCAGTCCCGCAACCGGGACGGCATCATCTGCAGCAGTGAGGCCAGCGCCGTCCTCGGTACCGGCATGGGCCAGCCGGTCAGGTGGGCCAGGACCGACAGCTCGGCCCACAGCCTGATCCCCGGGTACTCGTCGAGGGCGCGCTGGGCGATGCGCATGTCCCGCAGCGTGCACGGCCGGCCCGCGCAGTCCGCGCCGCACGTCGTGCTGCGCGGCCGGACCACCCCGGCCGAGGTCGCGGTGACGGCCTGGACGCCTGCCTCACGGCCGGTGCCGTCGGGCATCCGCGCCAGCAGCGGATAGTCCATGCCGTCGGCGAATACGGCGGCCTCGCCGGGGCGCAGCGTGACCAGGTAGCGGTTCTGCGCCGCGGTCATGTTCATGGTCGCGCCCACGGCGTCGCGGTCGTCGGCCGCCGGGAGACGGTGGGTGATCTTCACCGCCGTGTTCTTGATGACGTCGGCGATGAGGCGTTCCGGGATCTGCTCGGCGATGATGAGCCCCTCGCCGTAGGCGCGGATCTCGGCGAGCAGGCCCGCGAACATTTCCACGGCGTGCGCCGCCGCGCCGTCCGCGCGGCCGGCTTCCTGGCGGCGGAGCAGCCGGTGCGCCTCCTCGATGACCGTGAGGTGGCGCAGCCTGACCGGGCTGGCCGGCTGGGCCCGGTTCGCCATCCGCAGGTGCTCGACCAGCCTGATCAGCACGGTCCCCATGAGGAACGCCTTGTCGCTGTCGTCGCCCACGTCCTCGATCTCGAGCACCGCCTGGGTCCGCAGCAGCCGGCCGAAGTCGAGCTGGTGGCCACCTTCGAGGAACCGGCCGGTGGTGCCGAGCCGCAGGCTGGACAGCCGCACCTTGATGAAGCCGAGCACGTCGTCGGTGACCCGCTGGCTGTAGCCGATCTCCTGCACGATCCGCACCGCGGCCCGCTGCAGGTCGGTGAGGTTCGGGTAGCGGGGGTTCGGATCGGCCGCAACGCTCTCGCCGAGCGCCAGATCCCACCCGGCGTCCTCGTACACCCTGGTCAGCGCGGCGCTCAGGACCTGCGGGAACGGCTCGTCGGACCGGAAGGACGCGATGAACAGGGCCTTGACCAGATCCGCGTGGGTCTGCAGCGGGAAGCGGCGGCCCGCCTCGTCCGGCGCGGGTTCCAGCGGGTTCAGGCCGGCCGCGATCGCGTCCGACTCGCCCGGCCTGATCCGCACCACCTCGGTAGCCGGGGGGCCACCCGCGACGGCGGCGGCCAGGCGCGCGGCCATCAGCCGGTACTCCGCCTTGGCCGGCTCGACCACCAGCCACGGGATCCCGGCCCCGGTGGCGGCCTCGAGCAGGGCGCGCACGCTCTGCGACTTTCCGGCGCCGGTGGCCCCGCAGACGAACACGTGACGGTTCAGCGAGTCGAGCGGCAGCACCAGCGGCCCGGCGGGACGGTGGCTCCGGTCCAGGATCTCGCCGACCGCGATCACCTCGCGCGGCGTGGCGTATTCCTCCTGGGTGACGTCGAAGTCCGGCCGGAGCACCAGCCGCACGCCGGGAACCTCGTGCTCCGGCGGCCTGGTCAGGGCCGCGATCAGCTCGGTGCTGGCGTAGAAGGGGCAGCCGAGGGCCGCGTCCCCCCCGGCGGCGGCCGGGCCCGCGTCCTTCAGGAGGTCGCGGAGGCCGCGCGCGCCGCCGTCGGCCGGGGCCACGGCGTAGGGCAGGCCGTCCAGGTCGGCCGACGCGCAGAAGAGCCCGGCCACGCGTGACGCGGCGTCGGCATCGCCGCCCCCCGCCGCCAGCCAGACCCGCCACAGCCCGGTCGAAAGGCCCTTGCGCACCTCGGCGTGACGCAGGTGAAGCCGGCGCGCCACCACGGCTCGTTCGGGGAACCGGTCAGAATCGCCGGTGGACAGGTGCTCGCGGCGGGCCACGTCGTCGGCGATCTCCGCGATCTCGGCGGCCCCCACGGGTTCGGCGAGCAGCAGCCAGCCGAACGGCCCCGGCCACACGGCGAGCAGGCATTCTTCCAGCGACGGCGCGGCCCGGTCCGCGGGGCGGCGTTCGTCGTCGGGCAGCAGCCCGTCGCTGATCCCGCCGATGGCGCGCCAGCACGGCAGCTGGCCAAGCAGCGCCGGCAGCGTGCCCGCCGGCAGCGGCTCGGCTTTCGCGCCGCCGGGCAGGGTCAAGAACAGCTCCCCGTTGCCGCCGCCGACCAGCCCCGGGCCTGCCGCGAGAAGCTGGACCGGCCCCCCGGCTCGGTGCCGGACCCAGCCCATGGCCAGCGCCCCGGTGCCGTCGCCCTTGGCTCCGGCGCCGGCGTGATACGCCGCGATCAGGGCCGCGAGCCGCTGCGTCCGGCCGGGGTCGGCCAGCTGGTGCGAGGGCGTCTGGGTGTCCCCGGCCTCGAGGCGCCGCGGGATCTCCGTGATGCGGTACGCGTCAAGCCCGTCCAGTTCCTGCCACGCTAACGTCACGACGCGCTCCGACGGACGGCCCTTCCCGACGTACTGACACAAATACCTTAAACGCCGCCGCCCCGGGCCCCGCGCGCCGGCTCGGCGCAGGTGCCGGTCTCCGGGTCGTAACCAGGCGGCCATGTCCGCCAGTCGGCAAAGACTGGCGGCCGCCGGTGGCGCGATCTGGCCAAGACCTGTAGCGCGGCAAAGGCGGCCACCGCGGCCACCGCGATGACGATCAGCGCGATCCTGCCCGCCGCGGGCTCGGCCTGCACCGGGCCGCCGGACAGGCACAGCGCCGCCAGGGCCGCCAGCGCGGCCGCGGCCAGCGCGGACGTGACCCGCCTGCGCATCGTCTTGACCACGTGCTCGGCGCGCCGCACGCAGCACGGGCAGCGCAGCCAGCTCTCAAGGCGTCCGCCGTTCATGTTCCGCTCCGACCCCTTGGACTCTCAACCACACCGGGACCGGTGCCGCGGCCGTCACGTGAAAGAAGGCGGTGATCAGGGAGCCGACGCGGGCCGGCCGGCCCTGATCTTTCCTGGCGGCCGCGAGCACTGGCCACTAACCCGGACTACGGCCCCGCCGCCGGGCGCGGTTCGGCCTGGACGAGCCCGTCACAACCCGGTAAGGATTCCCGGCGCGCCACAGCCCGGGCGGAGGGCTCAGCCGACCGGCCCGAGGACCCGGGTCAGGTAGGAATTGCCGAATCTGGCCTCGGGGTCGACGTCGGCGCGGACGCGACGGAAGTCATCGAAGCGCGGATACAGCGGGCGCAGCCGCTCGGCGTCCAGCCGGTGCATCTTGCCCCAGTGCGGCCTGCCCGCCACGTTCGCCACGATGGACTCGAACGCGTCGAAGTAGGCCTGATAGGGCAGCCCGGCGTACTGGTGGATCGCGATGTAGGCGCTGTCCCGGCCGTAGGCGGTGGACAGCCAGATGTCGTCGGCGGCGGCCACCCGTACCTCGACCGGGAACATGACCGGGTCGGCCAGGCGCGGCACGGCCCGGCGCAGTTCGGCGAGCACATCCGCCAGTGATTCACGTGGAACGGCGTACTCGGACTCGACGAAGTGGACCCGCCGCGGGGTCACGAACACCCGGTAGGACACGTCCGTGTAAGACCGCGTGGGGAGCGCGGCCGAGGAGAGCCGGTTGAGCGCCGGGATGAACCGGGGCACGGCGCGGCCGAGCCGGCACAGCGCGCCGAAGGCGCCGTTCTCCATCACCTCGAACTCCCAGAACCGCCGCCACCCGGGCATCGCCCGGCGTCCGGACGCGGCATCGGCGGGCGAGAGCCGGTTGTTCCGCTTGACCAGGGCGTTACGGCCGTAGGGGAACCAGTAGAACTCGAAGTGATCGTTGGCGGCGACGAACGAGTCGAACCGGGCGATGACCTCGTCGACCAGCTCCGGGCGCTCGTCCGCGGCCAGCGTGAACGCGGGGACGCACCGCAGCGTCACCGCCGTGATCACGCCGAGCGCGCCGAGGCCGACGCGCGCGGCCGAGAAGAGCTCGGGCCGCGTCGAAGCCGAGCACGTCACCAGGGATCCGTCGGCCAGGACGAGGTCGAGAGCCTCGACCTGGGTGGCGAGCCCGCCCAGCCCGGCACCGGTGCCGTGCGTCCCGGTGGACAGCGCGCCCGCGACCGTCTGCACGTCGATGTCGCCCAGGTTGGCCAGGGCCAGCCCGAGACCGTCGAGCGCGGTGTTGAGTGCCCGCAGCGTGGTCCCGGACCGCACGGTGACCAGGCCCGTCTGGGTGTCCGCGGCCACGACGCCGGTCCAGGCCGACAGGTCGAGCGCAACGCCGTCGGTCGCCGCGGCCGGCGTGAAGGAGTGCCCGCTGCCCACCGCGCGGACGGTCAGCCCGTCGGAGGCGGCGTCCTTGACCGCGGCCGAGATCTCGGCCTCGCTTCGCGGCCGGCACCAGCGCGCGGGAGTGGCCGTCGCGGTCCCGGCCCAGTTCCGCCAGGTGCGGCGATCGGTGGAATCCGTCATTACCCGACAGTATTCATATTTCCGCAGCGACGGTCTACTGTGCGAGCATGTCGGTCGACCAGGGCGTCAGGCTCATGTCCCGTCAGGCTGCCGAGGACGCGCGCGCCAGGTACGACCGGGTGACGGCGGGCCTCGATCCGCCGCTGGCCATCGTCGACCTGGCGGCGTTCGACCGGAACGCCGACGCCATGACGCGCCGGGCCGCGGGCCGCCCGATCCGGGTCGCCTCCAAGTCGGTGCGGTGCCGCTTCCTGATCGAGCGCACCCTGGCCCGGCCCGGCTACCAGGGCGTCATGTGCTACTCCCTGCCCGAAGCCCTGTGGCTGCACGCCATGCGTACCAGCGACGACCTGCTGGTCGCCTACCCCACGGTCGACGCCGGGGCGCTGCGCGCGCTGGCGGCGGACGAAACCGCCAGGCAGCACGTCACGATCATGGTCGACTCGGCGGCGCAGCTGGACGTGGTCGACCGTGCCCTCGGGGAGGGTCACCCGGACATCCGGGTCTGTCTGGAGCTTGACGTCTCCTGGCGCCCGCTGGCCGGCCGGCCGCTGGTCCACGTCGGCACCTGGCGCTCCCCGCTGTACACGCCGCGGCAGGCCGCGGACTTCGCTGAGGCCGTCATCGGGCGAGCGGGCTTCCGCCTGGTGGGCGTGATGGGCTACGAGGGGCAGATCGCGGGCCTGGGCGACGCGCCGCCCGGTCATCCGGTCAAGGCCCGGCTGATCCGGGGAATCCAGGCTCGTTCGGCGGCGGAACTGAACCGGCGCAGGGCCGAGGCGGTCCGCATGATCAAGGACCTGACCAGCCTGGAGTTCGTGAACGGCGGCGGTACGGGCAGCCTGGAGTCGACCGCGGCGGACCCGTCGGTGACCGAGCTGACCGCGGGTTCCGGGCTGGTCGGCCCGACGCTGTTCGACGCCTACCGGCGGTTCGCGCCCGAAGCCGCGCTGCTGTTCGCGCTCCCGGTGGTCCGGCGGCCCGGCCGGAAGATCGCCACCTTGTTTTCCGGCGGCTACGTCGCCTCCGGCACCGGTACCCCGAACCGGCTGCCGCGCCCGTACCTGCCGGCCGGCCTCACCCTCACCGGCGTCGAAGGCGCCGGCGAGGTGCAGACCCCGGTGCGGGGCGCGGCCGCCGACCGGCTGCGGCCCGGCGACCGGGTCTGGCTGCGCCACGCCAAGGCCGGCGAACTCGCCGAGCGCTTCAACACCTACCACCTGATCCACGAGGATCAGGTGACCGCCGCGCCCACCTACCGGGGCGAGGGCCAGTGCTTCGGCTGATTACCCGGGGGCCGCTCAGTCCCTTAACGTCGTGGCCGACTCCGGCGTGATATGTATTCCGAACGGATGGTGGTGCTTGCTCCGCGGAGCGAAGCTCCGCATCGGGGGGTTCCGGGGGTCGTCCCCCCGGAATAGCACAGCATGCCGAACGGAAAGTGGTGACGGCGTCCGCACGGCTGCTTGCAACCGGGGCGGCGCGGCGGGCGTCGTAGAGGTGACATGGCTCGCTGAGCCGCTAACGGAGTTGAAGGAGTTGGAAATCATGTGGACCGCGAATTCAAACCGAGCCAGAGAAGTCGCGGCGTGGGCCGCGCTGGGTTGCGCCGCCTTGCTGGTGACCGCGTGCAGCTCATCGGCCAGTTCCGCGGCCTCGTCGGCGTCAATCACGCCGACGACCACGGTGGCCACGTCGGCCTCCTCGACGGTGCCGAGCACGCCGCCGGCGTCCTCGAGCACCCCCGTTTCGTCGCCGAGCACGGCGGTCCCGGAGACCGCCGCGAACACTTTCATCGCCGAGGGCCAGGACATTAACGGGACGGCGTTGTTCGAGCCTGCGTGCGGCAATTCGGGTTGTGCGCTTTCTGGGGATTCGACCACGTTTCTTTATCAGATGAAGTGGACCACGTGGACGACCACCGAGGCGGTGGGGACGGGCACGTATAAGGTGGACGGCTGCAATCCCAATTGCGCGGCAGGCACGGTCTACCCGGTGTCGGCGGTGGTCACCTTCAGCCAGCCGGTGAAGGTCTGCTCCTCGTCAGGAACCCGCTGGTTCTGGTCCCATGTGTCGTTCAGGTTCCCTGACGGCCTGCCGAAGGCACTGCAGGGCGGCAACGCGCCGCAGAACCCGTGGACGTTCTCCTCGCTGGTGACGGCGGCTCAGCAAAGCTGTTCCTGAGCCCGGCGCGCGGCACCGGAGCCTGATCAGGCGGGCTCCGCGGTGATCTGATCCGCGATGGCCCGCAGCGCGCGGGCCAGGTCCTCCGCGGACGGGGCGCGCTCGGGGTCGATCAGCCACTGCACCAAGACGCCACTGACCAGCGCCTGGTGCAGTGAGCCGACCGCCCGCGCCTCGCCTTGATCGCGGCCAGGGTCGATCCCGTACAACATCCGGGCCCAGAACGTCCTGGCGTCTTCGAACCCGTCGGCCACCGCGGCCGCACCTGGGGGTCTCGCTGCGCGACGGCGAAGATGTCGAAGGTGGCCAGCCACACCTCGCGGTGGGTCCGGAACGACTCGATGACCCGCGTCCAGGACCGCTCGAAGCGTTCCAGGGTGGTCGCCCCTGTTCAGCGAGTCGATCACCGGCCTGCGCCAGGACGCCGACGGGGTGCACGTCACCTTCTCGCGGGCCGCGCCGCGCACCTTCGACCTGGTGATCGGGGCCGACGGGCTGCACTCCAACGTCCGCAGGCTGGCCTTTCCCGGCTACCCGGGGTCGGTACGCGACCTCGGCCTGTACGTGTCCATCTTCAGCGTGGCCGACGCCTACGGCCTGGACCACTCCGGACGGCTGTACAGCGTGCCGGGCAAGACCGCGGCCGTGTTCAGCGCGCGGCAGGCCGGGCAGGCGGTCGCGCAGTTCTTCTTCGCCTCCGAGCCGCTTAGCTACGATTACCAACATCCCGGCCAGCAGCAGAAGATCCTGGCCAGCGCGTTCCAGGACGTGGGCTGGCACGTGCCGGGCCTGCTCGAGCAGATGCCGGACGCGGCCGACTTCTACTTCGACTCGGTCAGCCAGGTGCACCTGGACCGGTGGTCGACGGGGCGGGTCGCCCTGGTCGGCGACGCGGGCTACGCCGCGGGACCGGGCGGCAACGGCACCGGCACCGCGGTGATCGCGGCCTACGTGCTGGCCGGGGAACTGGCCGCCGCCCGCGGCGACCACCACGTCGCGTTCGCCCGCTACGAGCAGCTGCTGCGCCCCTACGTCGCGCGCGGCCAGAAGCAGGCCCGCGGCGGCCGGGATTTCCTCGCCCCGGCGACGGCGAAGAAGATCCGCCAGCGTGACCGGTTCTTCCGGATGCTCCCCTACCTGCCGGCCAAGGGCTTGATCAGATACCTGTCCACCAGGACCGCGGCGGCCATCAAGCTCCCCGACTACGCGTAACCCGACGCCCCGTCGCGGCTCACGATTCCGGGCGAAGGGCCCTGGTCTCGACGACGGCGAAGGCGGCCGACGGCATCTCGACCGTGTCCCGCGTGATCGCGACGCCCGGGCTGGACGCGGCGAGCACGCTGACGCCGGGCTCCCCGAGCGGCAGCCGGACGGTCCCGGCGCCGAGGTTCGCGATGATCCGCAGCCGTCCCCGCCGGACCAGGATCCACCGGGCGTCCTCGTCGAAGTCGGCCGTGACCCGGTCAAGACGCGGATCGGTCAGCTCGGGCCGGGCCCGGCGCAACGCGATCAGCTCCCCGTACCAGGCGAGGATGCCCAGGTGCGGCTCGCGGTCGCGCTCCGCCCAGTCGAGCTTGGAGCGCAGGAACGTCGCCTTGTCCTGCGGGTCGGGGATGTCGGCCGGCGGCCAGCCGTGGTCTTCGAACTCGGCCCGGCGGCCGTCGGCGACGGCCTCGGCGAGCCACTGCTCGATGTGGTCGGTGAAGTACTGCCACGGCGTGCCCGCGCCCCACTCCTCGCCCATGAACAGCATCGGCGTGTACGGCCCGGTGAGAACCAGGCCGGCCCCGACCTTGACCAGGCCGGGCGGGAGCGTGGCCGAGATCCGGTCGCCGGTGGCCCGGTTGCCGACCTGGTCGTGATCTTGCAGGTAACCGAGGAAGCGGTGGGCCGGCAGCCGGAAGACGTCGACCTGCCGCCCGTGCGTCCGGCCGCGGAAGGCGGACCAGATCCCGTCGTGGAAGTACACCCTGGTGTAGGTCTTGGCCAGCGCCGCCAGCGACCCGAAGTCGCGGTAGTAGCCCTGCCGCTCACCGGTGATCGCCGCGTGCACCGCGTGGTGGAAGTCGTCGCTCCACTGCGCGGCCAGCCCGTATCCGCCGGCCTCCCTGGAGGTGACCAGCCGCGGATCGTTGGCGTCGGACTCGGCGATGAGGATGAGGTCGCGGTTGAGCAGGGCCGCGAGGGCCTGCACCTCGGCGGCGAGCTCTTCGAGGAAATGCAGCGCGCGGCGGTCTTCCAGGGCGTGCACGGCGTCCAGCCGCAGCCCGTCCAGGTGGTAGTCGCGCAGCCACATCCGCGCGTTCCCGATCAGGAACGCGCGGACCTCGTCCGATCCGGGCTGGTCCAGGTTGACCGCGGGTCCCCAGGGCGTCACGTGCGCGGCGGTGAAGTAGGGCCCGAACGCGTCCAGCCGGTTGCCGATGCCGACGTGGTTGTACACCACGTCGAGCAGCACGGCCAGGCCGCGCGCGTGGCAGGCGTCCACGAAGCGCTTCAGCCCGTCCGGGCCGCCGTACGGCTCGTACACCGCCCACAGGTTGATCACGTCGTAGCCCCAGCCGTGCTGGCCGGGGAACGCCGCGACCGGCATCAGCTCGACCGTGTGCACGCCCAGGTCGCGAACCTGGTCCAGCCGCCCGATGGCGGCGTCGAAGGTGCCCTCCGCGCTGAACGTGCCCACGTGCAGCTCGTAGATCACCGTGCCGTGCAGCGCGCCGCCGCGCCACCTGCCGTCGGTCCAGCGGAACGCGGAGTGGTCGTAGGTGCGGCTCAGGCCCTTGATGCCGAACGGCTGCCGCGGCGACCGGGGGTCGGGCAGGACATCCCCGTCATCCAGCCGGAACCCGTAGTCGATGCCGCCCGTCACGTCCGGCACCGCCACGTCCGGCACCTCCGCGCTCCACCATCCGGCGCCGCTCCCGCCCGGCCCGGCGGGTTCGGCGGTCATCGGATAGCGCTGGCCGGCCACCTCCACCTCGACCTTGCTCGCCACCGGGGCCCACACGCTGAACGCGGTCATCAGGCGTTTCCGCCCGCGAGCTGGTCCTGTTCTTCGAGATAGACCCGCTCGGGGATCAGCAGCGCCACCGGGAGGCGCCGCGTCAGCTCGGACATCAGCGGCCGCAGGCCCGCGTGCCTGGTCCCGGTCAGCAGGTCGCGCCAGTGAAGTTCGGGCAGCGGCAGGACGGTATCGGCCCAGCCGCCGCCGCGCCGCAGCCCGGCGGGGAGCCGGGTGGCGACGGTGACCGCGTGATCGCCGCGCGAGAAGGCGACCGCGTGCTCGGCGGCCGGGCCCTCGGCCGCGAGCGGTGTGTAGCCGCCGGCGAACCATTCGGGGTGGTCACGGCGCAGCCACAGCGCGCGCGAGGTCACGAGCAGCTTCTCCGCGTCCAGCCCCGCCATCTGGTCCGGGTCGCCGCGCAGCGCGGCCAGCAGCCGCCGGCGGCGCTCGTAGTCGACCGGCCTGCGGTTGTCCGGATCGACCAGCGACAGGCCGGTGAGCTCGCACCCCTGGTAGACGTCGGCCACCCCGGGCATGGTGAGCTGCACGAGCTTGGCGCCGAGGGAGTTCACCCGGGCGTCGGGCGCGATCTTGGCCACGAAGCCGGCGATGCCGGCGGTCAGTTCCGGGTCGGCGAGGAGGGCCTCGGCCAGGCCGAGGACCGCTGATTCGTACCCCCGGTCGCGGACGGTCCAGGAGGTTCGCGTCTTGGCCTCGTGCATGGCCTTGCCGAGATACTCACCCAGGCGTTCATCGCCGATCAGCCAGGCGCCGACCAGGGTCTGCCACATCAGGTACTCCAGGTCGGGCTCGGGTGCCCGCTGCATGATGCGGGCCGCCGCGCCGTCGGTGAGGTAGACGGCCAGGCCGTGCCACTCGGCGACCTGATGCGCCCATTCCTGCGGTGACTCGGCGAGCACGGCCAGCCTGGCCCGCACGTCCTCCTGGCGCTTGGTGTCGTGGGTGGACAGCGTGGTCATCGTGGCCGGCCAGCGGGCCGCGAGGCGGCTCACGGCGGCGTGGAACTCCGCCGGGCTGATTCCGAAGATATCCGGGTCGCCGCCCACCTCGTTCAGCGAGGCCAGCCGCGGCCAGCGGTAGAACGCGGTGTCCTCCACGCCCTTGGCCAGCACCGGGCCCGTGGTCTGGCCGAACCGCACGATCAGCTCGTCGCGGGCGGCCTGGCGCGAGGCGTCCTCGGCCACGCCGCCCAGGCCCAGGACGGCGGCGCACACGGCCTCCAGCGCCGGGTGCAGGTGCTCGGCCAGCTGACCGCGCGCGGCCGAGGCGGCCGAGGCCACGGCGGCGACCGAGGCCTCGCCCAGCGGCTCGCCCGGGGTCACGTACGCCCGGTACACGCCGAACGCGGCCAGCAACTCGACCAGCACGTCGTGCAGGTCACCCTCGGCCAGGCCGTCCAGGGCCGGATAGTCCGCGCGGGCGAACAGCCGGGTCAGCCTGTACAGCTCGGCGGTGAACGTGGCGTCGGCGATGCCGCGCTTGGCGTCCCGCGCCACCCCCGCGAAGTGCCGCGGCCCGTCGGTGAACCTGACGTACTCATCGGTGAGCCGCGGGCCTCCGTCGGGGTCCACGAACAGGCCGCCGACCAGGGCGAGCGTGTCGTAGCCTGTGGTGCCGGCGCAGTCCCAGGGCGGCAGTTCCTCACCGGCGGCCAGGATCTTCTCGACCACGATCCACGCGCCCTTGGTCGCGTCGGCGAGCCGCCGCAGGTAACCGCCCGGGTCGGCCAGCCCGTCCGGATGATCCACCCGCAGGCCGTCGATCAGCCCCTCGTCTACCAGGCCGAGCAGCACCCGGTGGGTGGCGTCGAACACGTCCGGATCCTCGACCCTGATCGCGATGAGCGTGTCGATGTCGAAGAAGCGGCGCCAGTTGAGCTGGGTCGCCGCGTCGTGCCAGTCGGCGAGCCGGTAGTGCTGCTCGGCGAGCAGCATGCCGAGGGGCAGGTCCGCGACACCGTCCCGCAGCGGCAGCACGTGGTCGAAGTACCGCAGCACCGGCCCGGGATGGCCGCGGTGCTCGGGGTCTTCCGAGGCCTTGAGGTTCGGGTCGATGCTAAGGTCGCCCAGGCATTTCTCGACCGGCCCGGACAGGATGGGCATCAGCAGCTTGTCGTCCTGCGCGGCCCAGTCGACGTCGAACCAGTGCGCGTACGGCGACGCCTTCCCCTGGTAGAGCACGGACCACAGCTGCTTGTTGCGCGACTCGGGCGTCGGCCGGGCCATGTGGTTGGGCACGATATCGACCACCACGCCGAGGTGGTGGGCGTGAAACCGGTCCGCCATCGCGCGGAACGCGTCCAGGCCGCCGAGGTCCGCCGATATGCGCGAATGGTCGACCACGTCGTAGCCGTGCGGGGATCCCGGGTTGGCCTGCAGGATCGGCGACAGGTAGACGTGCGTCACGCCCAGGTCGGCCAGGTAATCCGCGAGTTCGGCCGCCTCACCGAAACCGAACCCCTTCCGCAGCTGCAGCCGGTACGTGGACAGCGGGGTCCTGGGATCCCGGTGCTCAGCCACGGTGCAGCAACTGGATCGAGTGGTTGATGACGGTCATCGTGTCTCCCGGCTTGACGGCACTGTCTTTATCGAATTCGGCCGCGGGCATCGCCGTGTCCAGCATCTTGGCCCACCGCTGGCCGTAGCGGCGCGGCGGGACGGTGAAGGCCAGCTCGTGCTCGCTGGCGTTGAACATCATCAGGAACGACTCGTCCTGGATCCGCCCGCCGCGCCGGTCCGGCTCGCTTATCGCCCGGCCGTTCAGGAACACGGTCAGCGACTTGGCGAATCCGGCCTCCCAGTCCTCGTCGGTCATCTCCTCGCCGGCCAGGGTGAACCACGCGATGTCTCCGGGCCGCTGGCGCCCGCCGCGGACCGCCTGGCCGCGGAAGAACCTGCGGCGCCGGAAGACCGGGTGCTCGGCGCGCAGGCTGGTGAGCGTGCGGACATAGTCGATCAGCGCGTGGTCGTCTTCGTCGCGGACCGCCCAGTTCAACCAGGAGATGTCGTTGTCCTGGCAGTATGCATTGTTGTTGCCCTGCTGGGTGCGTCCCATCTCGTCGCCCGCGAGCAGCATCGGGACCCCCTGCGACAGCAGCAGCGTGGTCAGGAAGTTGCGTTTCTGCCGCGCCCGCAGCGCGAGCACGCCCGGGTCGTCGGTGGGGCCCTCGACGCCGCAGTTCCACGACCGGTTGTCGTCGCTGCCGTCCCTGTTGTCCTCGCCGTTGGCCTGGTTGTGCTTCTCGTTGTACGAGACCAGGTCCTGCAGGGTGAACCCGTCGTGCGCGGTCACGAAGTTGACCGAGGCGACCGGGCGCCTGCTGTCCTGCTGGTACAGGTCACTGGAGCCGGTAAGCCGGGAGGCGAACTCGGGCAGCGTGGCGGGCTGGCCGCGCCAGAAGTCACGGATCGTGTCCCGGTACTTGCCGTTCCATTCGCTCCACAGCGGAGGGAAGTTGCCGACGTGGTAGCCGCCGTCGCCCACGTCCCAGGGCTCGGCGATGAGCTTGACCTGGGAGACCACCGGATCCTGCTGGACCAGGTTGAAAAACACGGACAGCCGGTCCACCTCGTGGAACTGCCGGGCCAGCGCGGCGGCCAGGTCGAACCTGAACCCGTCCACGTGCATCTCCAGCACCCAGTACCGCAGCGAGTCCATGATCATCTGAAGCACGTGCGGATTCCGCATGAGCAGGCTGTTCCCGGTGCCGGTCGTGTCCATGTAGTAGCGCCGGTCGTCGTCTACGAGCCGGTAGTAGGCGGCGTTGTCGATGCCGCGGAAGGACAGCGTCGGCCCCAGGTGGTTGCCCTCGGCCGTGTGGTTGTACACCACGTCGAGGATCACCTCGATCCCGGCCTGATGCAGGGTGCGGACCATGGTCTTGAACTCCTGCACCTGCTCGCCGCGTCTGCCGCTGGCGGCGAAGGCGTTGTGCGGGGCGAAGAAGCCGATGGTGTTGTACCCCCAGTAGTTGGACAGGCCCCGCTCGACCAGGTGGCTGTCGCTGACGAACTGGTGGACCGGCATCAGCTCGATGGCGGTGACGCCGAGCTCGTGCAGGTGCGCGATGACGGCCGGGTGCGCCAGGCCCAGGTAGGTACCGCGCTGTTCCTCGGGGACGACCGGATGCTCCTTGGTCAGGCCGCGGACGTGCGCCTCGTAGATGACGGTCTCGTGGTACGGCGTCCGCGGCGGCCGGTCCAGGTTCCAGTCGAAGTACGGGTTGATCACCACCGACCGGGGGACGTACGGCGCGGAGTCGGCGTTGTTGCGCCGGTCCGGATGCCCGAAGGCGTAGGAGAACACCGGCTGGCCCCAGGTGACGCTGCCCTCGATCGCCTTCGCGTACGGGTCAAGCAGCAGCTTGGAGGGGTTGCAGCGCGGCCCGGCGGGCGGGTCGTAGGGACCGTGCACCCGGTATCCGTACCGCTGGCCCGGGCCGATTCCCGGCAGGTAGCCATGCCAGACGAACCCGTCCACCTCGTGCAGGCCGATCCTGGTCTCCGTCCCGTCGTGGTCGAACAGGCACAGCTCGACCCGCTGGGCGACCTCGGAGAACAGCCCGAAGTTGGTGCCGGCGCCGTCGTAGATCGCCCCGAGCGGGTAGCTGTCGCCAGGCCACACAGCAGTCACCAAGTGTTTCCCATCCCTCCTGCGGAACACGCGTGCCGACCATCACACATCTACTCAGCGATAATCACACGGAACCGGTCCCGCCGGTGGCTGGTCGGCACCGACGATCACGTCGCGGTGCACGCCTGCGCCCACCGTGGTCGTCCGGGCCGGCGGTCAGCCGACATTTCAGGAATTCACCGGTCACCACCATTTCTGGTGCGCCGCCGCCATTTCTGGTGACTATGCGGAACTCGTACCCCGTCAGCCTGGTGCCGACGTCCGGCCGGACGCATCGGTTTACAGAAGAGATATAACAATTAAATCCTGGCATGTCACAAACTGTCCGTAGCTGTCCACGGATGTCCGCGAAGCGATCCGGGCTGTCCTTGGACATCGTTGTACGGGGCCCGATCTTGCGGAGGACGGCGGCCGGCGTGTTGGGTCGTGTTGGGACCTGCCGTACGAGAAGATCTGGCTTGAGCTCCGTCGGCTGCCTCGATGCCTTCCTTCGGCGAGCGGCCACCGCGGACCAGCGCCTTGATTCATTATCTCGTCCGGAGAGATGTGATGACTTCGCAGAAGCAAGAACTGCAGACCGTCATTCCCGACCTGCGGAATATCCCCCTGGATCGCCTCGCTGAAATCGATTCCTCCGCTCTTGCGCGCTCTATTATAATTTACCGCGAGCGACTTAAGGAAAATGGCGTGCCGCTGAGCTCATTTAATGCCAGGATCTAGGCCCTGCTGGACTCTGAACGAGAGAAGGGTCGCCTTGGTCAGCACTCATCGACTGCCTGAAACGGCATTTATTGCGCTGGCCGCGGGTGAGGGTGACCCGGCGGTGATACGCGGGTTGCGGGAAGCTCAGCAGAGCAAGCACACAATGCTGCTGCTCGCTATCGCCCAGGCCGTGGGCGACATGGCCCCCGCGACGCCGGAGACGGCCGCCTTCCAGGCCGGATACGAGCTGCTGACCCGGATCCAGGCCACCGATCCGGACGTCAGCGCCTGGCTGCTCGGGCTGCCGCACCTGGGCGGGTGGCTGCACGACACCCTGATGCGCCTCGACCAGGGAGAGGCGCCAGACTTCGCGTACCTCTCTTGTGCGGCGGCCGCGGCTGCGGTCCGCGCCGGATGCCCGTTCGAGCTCGATGTTCCGGTTCGTGCCGGCCGGGCTCTGCTGCCTGGTCTCGGATCGCTGCTGGCCGCCGGTCACGGACCGTGGATCCGCTTGCGCAGTAACGGCGAACGCTTGGCCGCCGGTCACCATCTCGAGCTGACCACCCGCGGCCTCGGGCCGGACCACGGGACCGACCCGCCCGTTCCACACTGGCGCGGCACGCCGGCGGTGCGTGCTGTCGCGGCCGGGCTGGCGTGGGACGTCCTGCTGGAGACCGGCGATCCCTACCTAGATCGCTACACGCTGCCGATGCGCACGGGCGTCGGAGCAGGCGAGCTCCGGCGATGGCGAGCGCGCGTCCGGGCCGCCTGGGAGGTGCTGGCCCGGCATCACCGCCGGGCCGCGGAGCCGATGGCGGAGGGGATCTCGGTCATCGTCCCGCTGACACCGCGGTCCGATACCGATTTGATCAGCGCGACCAGCCCGGCCGCCTTCGGCGCGGTCGCGACGTCCTGGCCGCCCGATCCGGTGACCATGGCGGAGACCCTCGTACATGAGTTTCAGCATGTGAAGCTGTGCGGCCTCATGGACATGATGCCGCTGGCCGAGTCCGGCGGGGAGAAGGTCTACGCGCCGTGGCGGCAAGATCCGCGACCGGTCGGCGGCCTCTTGCAGGGGGTCTATGCCCACCTGGGCATCGTCCGCTTCTGGCGGGTACAGCGGCATGTGGAGACCGATCCGGATGACGTCCTGCGCGCTCAGGTCCAGTTCGCCCGCTGGCAGCCGGCGATCGACCTCGCCGTCCGGACCTTGCGGCAGACCGGCTGCCTGACGCCCGCCGGGGCACGGTTCGTAGACCTCCTCCAGGCCCAGGAGTCGCGCCAGGTACCGGAGGCCGTGCCCGGGGAAGCAGCCGAGCTCGCTCGGGAAGCGGCCCTGGACCACAGGCTGACCTGGCAGATCAGGCATGTGGCCGTCGATGCGGCGGATGTGGCGAGCCTGGCCGCCGCTTACCGGCGGGGGAGCCCCTGCTCCGCCCGGACCCGGCCCAGGACCTGGATCCAGGAAGACGTCCGCAAGACCGGTTCGGGCGTCCGGAGCCGACTGCTGAACATGCGCTGCCTCGCCCCCGGGCGATACCGCGAGCTATGCGCCGGCGGGGGCCCGCCGGTGGCCGAACCGGATCGCCTGCTGCTCAGCCGGGCCACCGAGGCCGCGGTTCAGGCGTATCGAGACCAGATCGCCGCCTGCGCCGATCCGCAGCCGGACGCTTGGATCGGGCTGGCCCTGGCGCTGCACCAGCTCCCGTCGTCGCCGCTGCGGGTGCCTTTCGCCACTCGGCTCGCGCTCATGCTGGAGCTGTATGCCTGCCTCGGCGACGCACGGGACCCCCTGCACCTCGCAGGATGGCTGGCGTGACCGCGCACGTGGCACCCTGGCCGTGGCTGGATCTCGATATCGCCGCGACGATCGCCTCTTCCCAACTGACGGAGCGGTCTTGCGGCGAGGATGTAGACAGGGTTTGGATGACGCTGGGAGCGAAGATAACGCTCTGCGAAAAGATCACGCCAAGAACGGTGACGACAGCGAGAACGAGGGCGAGGGTCCAAAAGAGGCGATTGGCGAAGGCCCAGAGTTGCTCGGAGGAGCTGTCGCGCATATAGGTGGTGAAGACGGGAATGAAGGAGGCAGCGACGGTGCCTTCGCCGACGAGGCGGCGGAAAAGGTTGGGGATGCGGTAGGCGAGGACGAAGGCGTCCGCGGAGAGGGAGGTGCCAAGAAGGAAGGAGATGCGCTGGTCACGGACGTAGCCGAGAACCCGGCTGACGATGGTAACCAGGGAAATGATGGAGGCGGATTTGAGGATTTCCTTCTTCTCGGTCAAAGGGGGCCCTCAGGGACCTAAACCCAGTAAAAACAATGAGTTGACAGGAAAAACTTGATTAACATAACATAAACTGGCGCTTTGGGCAAATGTTTCGTTACCCGGGAATGATGCGGTGGAAATTTGAGATGGAGGAGAGATTCCTCCGCTCCGGCACGGGGTACGGCGCTGTGCCTCCGGTCGGAATGACTGGTTGTGGGGTGAGAAGGATAGGAATTCTTAAGTTCAAGGGTTCAAGAGCTCAAAAGTTCAGGAATTCAATGCTTCAAGAGTTCAGAAGTTCGATCGTTTAGGATGGGCCCAGGTTGAAGACGAAAGCGGCAACTTCTACACACAAGAAGGTGGTCGTCGAGCTTCTGGAAAAGAAGCTCTTGCGGGGGTATCTGAATCCGGCGCGATTGCCGCAAGCGGAAGTGCTCGACCTGCTGACTCAGGAAGGAACGCACGAGGAGATCCCGCTCGGGAAGGTGCGGGCAGTGTATTTTGTGCGCGATTTGGAAGAAGAGATTGAGATGGAGCGGAAGAGCTTCCTGAGCCGGCCGAAGCTGGACGGATTGTGGGTGCGGGTGAGGTTCAAAGATGGCGGGAGCCAGGAAGGTGTGATTCCGAACGACCTGCTGGGATTCCAGGACAATGGGCTGCAGATGAGCCCGCCGGATTTCAATTCGAACACGGACCGGATATTCGTGCCACGATCGGCGATGACGGAGCTGACGGTTTTGGGAGTGGTGGGGATTGCGCGGAGGAAGCCTGCGGCGGGGGCGGTGCAGCCGCGGTTGTTTAACGAATGAGGCGGATGGGAAGGGAGATATCGCGGCGAGAATCCTTCGTTTTTCAGCGTGCGGCCTCTTCCGATTCATTTTGGGTGGTTCCTGGGCGACCGTAAAAGCGGCGGCAAGCCGCCGCACTCCAAGATAAGACAGACCCAAGAGCACAGCGAGGAATCGCGGTGCGACGATTCTTCCCCTCAGGGGGATGGCTGTACTTCCCTCTTGGGGCTGTGCGAGACTCAAAAGATTAAGCCAGAAAATGGAAATCCGGTTATGTGGAGGAGCTGCGTTTATGAAATTGCAAGAACTCGCGCAAAAACTGGGATGCCGGTTGGAGGGAAATCCGGCAATTGAGATCAGCGGCGTGGCCGGGCTCGATCGGGCGGCACCGGGACAATTGAGCTTTCTGGCCAACAGGCGATACTCACCGCTATTGAAGACGACGAAGGCCTCGGCGGTGCTCGTCGAGGAGGGCGTGGGAGTGCAACGCGAGGCCGGGGTGGGTCCCCTGGCGGCGTTGCGGACGCAGAATCCGTACCTCGCGTTTGCGCACGCGATCGAACTTTTCCATCAGTCGCCGGTGTACAAGCCGGGAGTGCATCCGACGGCCATCGTCGCAGGTTCGGCGAAGATTGGGGCCGACGCGCACATCGGACCGTATTGCTTCATTGACGAGGGAGTGGATATCGGGGAGCGCGCCGTGTTGCACAGCTTCGTGACGATCTACCGGGGCGCAAAGATTGGAGCTAATTTTCTCGCGCATGCGCATGCGGTGGTGCGGGAAGACTGCCGCATTGGGGATCGGGTGATCCTGCAGAACGGGGTGATTATCGGGGGCGATGGATTGGGATTTGCCAAGCGGGCGGACGGCGGTTGGGACAAGATGGTGCAGTCCGGGCCGGCCGTGTTGGAGGACGACGTTGAGGTTCAAGCGAATGCCTGCATCGACCGGGCGACGGTCGGAGAGACACGAATCGGGCGCGGAACGAAGATCGATGACTTGGTGTTGGTGGGGCATGCCTCGCAGGTGGGCGCGGATACGATGTTGTGCGGGCAAGTGGGGCTGGCGGGATCGACCCGGATTGGGGATAGCTGCATCCTGGCGGGGCAGGTGGGTACGGCAGGACATTTGAGCGTGGGCGATGGCGCGGTGATTACGGCGCAGAGCGGCGTGCCGAACGATGTGCCGGCGCGCGCGTTGTATTCGGGATACCCGGCGGTGGAGAACCGGCAGTGGCTGAAGATGATGGCGGCGCTGAACCGATTGCCGGAATTGCAGAGGAGAGTGCAGAAGTTGGAGGCGGACTTGGAGAAAGCCGGAGGTAAGAAATCGGAAGTGAGAAGTCGGAAGTAACGAGTAATTAGGCGGCGCCAGGGAAGCCGAGGGGGCGCTGATCCGGGGGTAGGCCGGCAGCGAGGCGATCGTGGATTTCCTGGACGAGGGCTTCCCTGTTGTCGAGAGAATATCGGGTGGAATCGACGGGGTCGAGGAATTCGACCAGGATTTCGCCGGGCTCGATGCTGAGTTTTCGTTTTTCCATTATGCGGTGAGCGCCGGAACAAGCCACGGGAACGATGGGAACGCCGGAATTGATGGCCATTACGGCAGCTCCCTTCTTGAAGGGCTGCAAACGGCCGTCGGGACTGCGAGTGCCCTCGGGATAAATTAGAAAAGACTGGCCGCTGCGAAGGGATTCGGTGGCTTTTTCCACGCTTTCAATGGCGGAGTCGCGATTGAAACGGTCCACGGGGATGAAGCGAGCGAGGCGAAAGGCTTGGCCGACGATGGGCCAGCCAAAGAGCGAGCGCTTCAGAAGAATCGCGATGCGGCGGGGGATGGCACCAACGACGGCGGGGGCGTCGGCGGAGCTGGTATGGTTTGCGGCGAAGATGCAGGTGCCCTTGGGAATGCGCTCGATGCCCTTCACGCGAACGTGGACGCCCACGCAGTTCACGAAGAACATGACACCTTTGATGGCCGTCCAATAGAGAGGATCGGGATTCTTGGTGATGAGAGTGTAGAGGAGCAGGGGCGGCCCCAGAACGAGGATGTAGAGAGATAGAAAGAGGACGATGAAGGCGGCGCGAAGCATGGGCAGTTATAAGTTATAAGTTTTCAGTTTTAAGTAAAGCAAGAGTTACGGGATGCGGGCGGTGATGGGGTCGGTGGTGCCGCGGAGTAGACCGTCGCGGATGCGCTTGGCGCGATTGCTGGCACCCGAGGCTTCGACCAGGAGATAGGATTTTTCGCGGAGTTCGCCGAGGCGAAGATCGATGTTTTGTTCAATTTCGGCGCGGCGGACGCGGAGATGAAGTTCGTCTCCAGGCTTCTGTTGGAGGGCCCAGCGCTCCGGCCGGCGCGGAGGCTCAGCGCTGTTCCAGCGAAGAATTTCGTCGCCAGTTTTCAGGCCGGCCTGTTCGGCGTTGCTGCCGGGCTCGACGCTGGCGACGGTCCACGGGTCATCCGGTTCACGCTGCACGGTGAAGCCGAGAACAGCGCGAACGGATTCTTTTTCCTGGAGGGCGAGGCCAGCCTGGGAAAAGAGATCGGCGTATGGGAGAGGCTCGGCGCCGCTGACGTATTTGGAGAAGAAATCCTCGAGGGAGCTACCGGTTAGTTTTTCCGCGGTGAGGCGGATGTCCAGGCTGTCGCGGTAGAACTTCCCTGTTTTGGCGAAATCTTGATTCATGGCGCGCAGAAGGTCGTCGAGACTGCGCTGATTGTCGGTGCGGTCGCGGATGAGGATGTCGAGCAGGACGCCGAGGACCTGGCCCTTGGCGTAGTAGGAGACGCTGCGCTGGGGCTGGTTATAGAGCGCATATTTTTCGAGCCAGGCGTCGAGGCTAGACTGCTCCGCGCTCTGCCAATGTTCGGCAGGGCTGAGTTCCAGGCCGGTGATTTGGGCGGAGAGGTCCTGATAGAAATCGTGCTTGTTCCAGATGCCGGAGCGGACGAGCGCATAAGAGGCGTAAGCGCTGGTGACGCCTTCGGCGAACCAGAGAGCGCGGGTGTACATTTCGCGGGAGTAGTCCACGGGTTCAAGGGTGGCGGGGCGGATGCGTTTTACATTCCAGAGATGAAAATATTCGTGAGCGGAAACGTTCGGGAGATATTCGGCCGTGGGCTCATAGATTGCGGTGGAATTGGCGTGTTCCATGCCGCCGCCTCCGCCGCCGGCGGCTTTGCCGACGTGGAAGAAGAAGGTGTAGTGATCGTAGGGAGCGCCGTCCATGAGCTTGAGCTCGTACAGGCAGATTTTGCGGAGAAGGTTTTCGACGTCGCGCTGTTTGTAATTGTCGCCGTGGATGACGACGCGGACAGGGGGCGTGAGGTCGTGGATGGTGAACTCTTCGAAATGGGAGGCTTCGATAGGAGCGTCGGCGAGGGCATCGTACGTGGGAGCCTCCAGTGTGAACAAGCGAGCGCCACCCATTGACTCGAGGAGCGTACTTACAGAGGAGGCGACATTCCATCCAGCGGGCACATCCAGGAGCGAGAGGATGGTTTTTTCAGCGCGCCGGTCCGGAACGTACAAGAGGATCATGGCGGTATTGATGAAGGCGTGTTCGGAATTGAGTTGGGTGTTGAAGGGGCCGGAATCGTCCCAGAAGGTGAGGTATTTTACGGTGATCGTGCCGCTGGCGCGGACTTGCCAGGTGAGTTTGTCGAGCTTCTCGATGGGGACTTTCTGGCCGTTGGCGTAGGCCTCGACTTGCTGGACGTGGCTGCTGAAATCGCGGATTTGGTAGAGGGCGTTCCAGGCCGCCATTTGTAGTTTCAGTTCGCCTTGGACGTCGGGGATTTCCATGGAGACTTGAAAGAGATGCCGCTCGGGATGGGCGAGAGAGACTTCGTAGCGGATAACGGCGTTCGCGGAGGCGGAGAAGGACAGGCAGAGAAGGAACACGGCGGAAACGCGAAGAGCCACCGGGGAGAAGAGAAAAGCCGCAGGACTCGCGGACTCGCCCTGCGCTACAGGTCTGGACGACGACAGCAGGCCGCGTTTGGGGGTTGGCCGGTCTAAAGTCCGGCCACTACATGGCGGAGCGGATGGCCTTAGAAGGCCCCGCTTGGCTGGGGATTGGTTCACTTTCCGCGGGCCTCAGTGGTAGATGGCCGGGCCGGCAGACGTTTGAAGAGTTTTTCGCATAGACCATCGAAACTACCATTGGACATGACCAGGAGCAAATCGCCGGGTCGGGCTTCGGCGGCGAGGAAATCGGCGATGGCATCGGCGTTGGGAAGGACACGTGCGTCTTTGCCGAGTTGGCGAACGGCGGAGGCTACGGATTCGGGATCGAGACGCTGGTCTTCGCTCAACTGAGCAGAACGGTGAACGCCGCCTAGAATGACACGATCTCCCAGTGCGAGCGCTTGGGGAAGCGCATCCTGGAAGATGCGGCGGCGCATGGAATTAGAGCGAGGCTCGAGGATGGCCCAGAGTCGGCGGCCGGGCCAACGGAGGCGGGCGGCTTCGATGGTGGCGCGGATGGCGGTGGGATGGTGGGCAAAATCGTCCACGACGAGGATGTTGCCGATTTCTCCTTTCACATCCATGCGGCGTTTGACGCTTTGGAAGGTGGCAAGGGCTTGCTGGAGGGCTTCTGTGCGGATGCCTCTTCCCTGCGCGACGATGAGTGCGACGAGAGCGTTCAGGACGTTGTGGCGGCCGCTGGCAGCGAGGAGGAATTCGCCGTAGAGCTCGCCCTTGTAGTGGACGCGGAAGCGCATCTTGTCATCGACGCTGGAGACCTCGGACGCGACCCAGTCATTCCCTGGATCGAAGCCATAGGTGATCACGGGACAAAAGGCTTTTTCGGTGACTTTGCGGGGCGCATCACCTGCTTCCGAATCTCCCCAGACGATGACGCGGCCACGGCGGGGAACCAGATTCACCAGGCGCTTGAAGGCCAACTGATAGGCGTCGAAGTCCGTGTAGATATCAGCATGATCGAATTCGACGGAAGTAATGATGAGGTCGTCGGGGTGGTAGTGGAGGAATTTCGCGGCTTTGTCCCAGTAAGCGGAGTCGTACTCGTCGCCTTCCAGGATGAACTCCTGGCCGCCGGCGAGGCCGTAGCTCTTGCCGAAATTTTCGGCAACGCCGCCGACGAGGAAATTGGGATGCTTGCCGGCGACGTGGAAGATCCAGGCGAGCATGGCGGTGGTGGTGGTTTTACCGTGCGTGCCGCTGACGACAATGGAATGGTTGCCAGGGAGGAATTCTTCTTCGAGGATTTGCGGGAGCGAACGGTGGGAAAGCTTGCGGTCTAGCATCTCTTCGACTTCGACGTTGCCGCGGGAGATGGCGTTGCCGACGACGATCAGATCTGGCCCGGGGTGGAGGTGCTTGGCGTCAAATGCGGTTGCGTACTGGATGCCTAGAGATTCGAGGAGCGTGGAGGCCGGGGGGTAGACGCCTGCGTCGGAGCCGGTGATTTTGTAGCCGCGTTCGCGGAGCATGCCGGCGAGAGGAGCCATGGCAGAGCCGCCGATGCCGATCATGTGGATGTGTTTCATGGTTCTTGAGGATATTCCTTTTGCAACTCTTTTTGCCAAACTCGGTGCCCACCGAAGAGAAACCCAAGAGCACAGGCTAAAGCCCATGTTACGTGACCCAAGAGCACAGCCAGGAATGGCTGTGCCACTGGGTTTGCCGAGATTCGCATGAACTACTTCGAAGCTTTGAACTCCTTAGGAAAATTCCCTTGCCCATCTTTCGAGAGAACACAGCGTCACCTCTGCTTCAACTATGCGACTACGGCAGGTTCCAGGATTTCCAGATGGCTTTCGCTGGTTGAAAGTAGCCGGGCCCGGACGCCGAGCGGAAGAGTGAGCATGGGGCGCTGCGTGTGGCCGACGGGTGCGCCGAAGACGACGGGCACGCCGAGTGGCTGCAGAATTCGTTCGCAGACGTCGTGGACCGTGGGGCTGCCTTTGACGGGGGGCACGGAGTCTGGAAATTCGCCGAGGAGGATGCCTTTGACGGCGTCGAACTTCCCCGCTTGTTTGAGATGCATTAAGGCACGATCGACCTGATAGGGGCGCATGCCGCGATCCTCAAGGATGAGGATGGAATCCGTGGTGTCGAGCTCCCAGGGAGTGCCGAGGGTAGTCTGCAACAGCGTCAGGCAGCCGCCGAGGAGGCGTCCTTCGGCGCCACCCCGGGCGAGAGATCTTCCGTGCAAGTGGATTTCCCAGCCGCTGCCGGAATTCCCCACTGCTTGGAGGAAGGAGTGCTCGTCGTAGCCGTGAGAATCATCGGCGCCACGATTGAGACCGGCAGCGACCATGGGTCCGAGAAACGTGACCCAGCCGCACATTTGCCAGAGATAGATTTGGAGCGAGGTGAGGTCGCTGAAGCCGATGACGCACTTTGGTTCCTGTAGCTGCGTTGCAAGATTGTTGTCCAGGAGGTAATTTGCGCCGTAGCCACCGCGCAGGGAGACCAGTGCCGCGATATCCGGTTGACGTGCGGCCTTAAGGAAGCCCTCGCGGCGGGATTCCATGGAAGCGGCGAAATAGCCTTCGGGGCCGAGCAATTGGACGGGGGCAAATTCGTAGCCCAGACGGCGCAGTTCGGCAAGGCCGGCGGTGACGTCGAGCTGCTCCGCGGGAGACGCTGGGGCAAAGACAGCTACCTTGGAGCCCTTGCGGAGTGCCTTGGGCTTGAGCGGTGCTCCCGGGGGGAAAGTCATGAGCGAGGACCGTCGACGGGAACGAGTTCGGTCACCACCCCCTGGCGATTGAGCTGGCTGACGATCTGGACTTCGTGGCTATGGCTGACATCGGCTTCGAATTCGACGATGGAACTTGCGCCTGCCATGGACACGCGGAACTGCCGGGCAGAGAGGCCCATGCCAGCGAGCAGGTGCTGGATTTCCCCCGCGACATTGTCCGCGTGAGTCGTGGTGAAGCGGAAGAGGATCGCGCGCGACCTGAGTCTCGATTTTTCGAGCACCCAACCCACAACGAAGAGCGCAAAAAGAACGATCGCGGTCGTCGCGCCCGCCGTGGCGTAGAATCCTCCGCCCGACGCCATGCCAATGGCGGCTTCGACAAAGATGGTTGCCGCGGTAGTCATGCCGACGAGGCCAGCGCTGTCCTTGAGAATCGCGCCGGCGCCGAGGAAACCGATGCCCTGGACGATGTTGGAGGCGATGCGCGTCGGGCCCGTGTCACCCCACATGTGGGACAACTGCTGGGACATGATGGTGAAGAGAGCGGTGGAGAGGCACACAAACATGCTGGTGCGGATGCCGGCTGGGCGGCGACGAAGGTCGCGCTCCATGCCGATGAGCGCGCCCATCGCCGCGGCGAAAAGCAGGCGCATTAGAGTTTCGTGAAAGGAGAGCATCCCGGGAGCGGCCCACGTCCGCTGTAAGCCGATTCTACTGAAACTAGAGTTGAAATTGCGTTAGTTTTGAAAAGTGACGTGCTCTGGCGTGTATCTCCGGCTTTTTCAGGGCGAGGAGGCGCTTGCGACCAAAATAGAGCGCGCCATGCTCACTATCGAATTCCGAAACGAGCTCGCCCGAGCCGCCAAGCGACACGGCCCGTCTAGCGTGCCTCCGCTTCCAATTCATGCGTTAACAAGGCGGGGTCGACCCCTCTTGGAAACGTTGCTTACTTTCCATCCGAAGCGGTAAGGCGATGCGGTAAAGCAATAATGTCATTTTACGGTGTGTGCAATTTTGCACAGTCGATTGTTCTTCTGTTGGTTAGACTGCATCTCGGTGCGCAGTCTATCTATCGCGTTACGAGTCCGCCTGGCCGGGAGCGGAGCAATCTATGAACCGGATGGCTGCCCCGTTTGGTGTTTTGTTTTCACGCCTACTTCCCTCCGCACGAGACTCATGGGCGTGGCTGAGCTTAGCACCGTGGCTTACTCTCCGCCTTGGAAGCGCGCTTTGGTGAAGGCCCGGCGCCTGCGCCTTCCTGCTGTTCTCGCGAGCGCGTTACTTCTGCTGTTTATGGTTCCTGCGAGCGCACTCGCCCAGCAACAGACTGCCGCGCCCGGGATTAACAGGCGCTTCCTGCCAAATGCATCTCTACCCAATTCAGACCCGCAGAATTCGACGCAGCAAACATCCCTTGAGGAAGGGTCCGCGAGCGTCGCAGGCACCGTGCTGGACGTGAGCGGAGCCGCGGTACCCGGCGCCGAGGTGAGCTTGACGCAGGAGGACGGAACACAATTGCAGACCATGGCGTCCGAGGCGAACGGCGATTTTTGTTTTACAAAGATTCCTCCCGGCCCCTACCTCGTGACCGTCAGCGCTACGGGTTTTGCACTCTTTACATCCGCGGAGTTCGTCGTCACGGTGCGGCAGGCCTATGAGGTTCCTAACGTCTCACTCTCCATTGCGACGGCAAACATGGAGCTCACGGTTCGTCCCACCGAGCTGATCGCCGCAGAGCAGATAAGAGCGGAAGAGAAGCAGCGTTTGGTTGGCGTTTTCCCAAACTTTTATACAAGCTACGTTTATGACGCCGCCCCGCTCACTGCGAAACAGAAATTTTCGCTCGCTACGCGGGGCACATTCGATCCGGTTGCAATGATCGGCGTCGCCTTCGCGGCCGGTATAGAGCAGGCGAAGAACTCCTATGCCGGGTACGGGCAAGGTGCCGAGGGATACAGCAAACGTTTTGCAGCGAAGTTTGCCGACGGACGCAGCAGTGACTTCCTGACTCATGCGGTATTCCCCGTGCTCCTGCACCAGGATCCGCGCTATTACTACCAGGGCTCCGGCTCCTTTAAGTCGCGCCTTGCGCATGCGGTCGGCTCCGCCTTTGTCGCCCGAAGCGATAGCGGCCATACTGTTCCCAATTATTCTTATATGCTTGCCGACCTGTGCTCGGGAGCGCTGTCCAATCTGTACTATCCCCAAGCGAATCGGGGAGCGCACCTTGTCTTCACCAATGCTGCTGTTGGCCTCGCCGGACGAGTGGGTACCAATTTAATCCGTGAATTCCTGTCGAAGCGCGTGACGACGAACGTGCCGGGCGAGGGAAGACCATGAACGTGGTTGCTCCGTAGGGACGCCAACGCGCACCAAAACCGTCTCCTGCCACTAGACACTACGAATCCCCAGTGCTGCTCTCTCCCTCGAATCGAGGACGCCGCAGGCGAACACCACAACGTTCAGAGCCAAGCCCCTACTGAAGCTAGAGTTCGAATTGCGTGAGTTTTGAGCGCCGAGACCGATCTCGACCTCGGCCATTACGAGCGCTTCACCGGGCGTCCTGCCAGCCGCCGCGACAACATCACGACCGGCCGGATCTACCAGGACATTCTCGCGCGGGAACGCCGCGGTGATTATCTCGGCGCCACCATCCAGGTGATCCCGCACGTCACCAACGCCATCAAGGATTTCATCCGTGCCGAAAGCGACGGCATGGATTTCGTCCTCGTGGAGATCGGGGGGACGGTCGGCGACATCGAAGGGCTGCCTTTCTTCGAAGCCATCCGCCAACTTGGCAACGAGCTGCCAAGACGCAGCGCGGTCTTCATCCATCTCACGTTATTGCCGTTCATTCCTTCTGCGGGCGAGTTGAAAACCAAGCCGACCCAGCATTCGGTCAAGGAACTGCGCTCGATCGGCATCCAGCCCGATATCCTTTTGTGCCGCACCGACCGCCCGATCCCCAAGGAGGAGAAGCGCAAGCTTTCGCTGTTCTGCAACGTGCGCGAATCCGCGGTGATCGAGGCCCTTGACGCGGGACCGGCGCCGGCCGGGTCGCTTGCCATCGCGAGGTGGCCGGGGTCATCCTGGTGGAGTATCTCGCGCTGAGCCGGCTGACCGCCGCGGTCACCTCATGGCCGCGGCGCCGTGTCGTCATCGGCATCGGCGCCGTCATGGTCGCCGCCGCGCCGGTGCTGCTCATCAACCCTGACCGGATCTACGATGCGCTGCTCACGCCCTCGCTGTTCGCGCTGTGGCTCAGCCAGCTCGTCACCTTCGCCGTCTACCCGAGGTTCGTCGCCCGGCACGGCGGCCGGATGGTGCCCGCCTGGGTGCTGACGGCCGGTGCCGCTGCCCTGGCTGTCTACGGACTGTGGACGACGATCCAGACCACGTCCATCTGACCCACGGATTGATGGTGAGTAGAATGTGCTGCGTGCCCGCGCGCGCGCTATTTCATACCGCGCCGCGCTGCGTGGCGATCAGGGAACTGGCCACACCGCAGCCTGCGGCCGGTGAGGTCCTTGTCCGCACCTTGTGCTCTGGCATCAGCGGTGGCACCGAACGGCTGGTATACCGTGGCGAGATACCTGCCGAGTTGGCGCTTGACGACACGATCGACGCGCTGAGCGGTACCTTCTCCTATCCCTTCGCCTATGGCTATGCGTGCGTCGGCCAAGTAGCGGAGTCTGACCAGACGGTCTTCGCGTTCCATCCGCACCAGGACGTCTTCGCGGCACCGGCCAGTGAACTGATTCCGCTGCCTCCCGTCGATCCCGCATCCGCCACCTTGTTCCCGCTGGTCGAGACGGCATTGCAGGTGACGCTCGATGCCGGGGCTGGATATCGCGAGCGGGTCATCGTGCTCGGCGCCGGCGTGCTCGGGCTGCTGACCGCCCTGCTGTTGCAGCGCTCCGGGTGGCGTCCTCTGATCGCCGAGCCGCAGCCGTGGCGCCGCGACATGGCCGACAGTCTCGGCGCCGCCGCCGCAGCACCGGAGGAGCTGGCGGAACAGAAAGTGCCGCTGGTCATTGACGCCAGCGGTAACCCGGATGCGCCAGCCATGGCGCTGAACATGCTGGCCCACGAGGGAACCCTGCTGATCGCATCGTGGTTCGGTACCAAACCAGTGGTCCTGCCGCTGGGCGGCGCCTTCCACCGGCGGCGTCTGATCATCCGCAGCACTCAGGTTTCGACGGTGCCAGGCCCGGCTGTCCGGGACCTGGACCCGGTCCCGGCGCAGGCAGGAAACCATTGAGCTGCTGACTGAACTACCGTTGGCACAGCTGTGCACCCACGTCTTCGCCTTCAGCCAGGCAGCCGAGGCGTTCCGAGCCGTAGACAAGGGGACACCGGGACTGATGCATGCCGTTCTTGACTACGACAGGAGTGCTGCCGGTGACGTGTGAAGTCGGGTTGAGCCGAAGCGTCCATGCTTTCCACATCATGCCGGGACTGCCCGGTTCGGAGGGGCAACTGCATGATCATGACTACCGGATCGAGGTCGTGGTGGACC
>CAVPLC010000093.1:0-4081 GCA_963705835.1 uncultured Actinomycetes bacterium | reverse complement strand
ACCTCGCGTACCCGTGCCGCTGCCCTCTGATCACCGGCGCAGCCAGAGCCAACGCCAGCGGCAGATGCCCCAGCACGGCAGCCACCTCAGCCGCCCACGCCTCATCGTCCAGGCCGGTCCGCGCGACCAGGAACGCCGACGCCTCGGCAGCGCTGAACACGTCCAGCGGGAGACCGATCCCCAGGTTCGCGGCCGACTGCCGGGTACTGGTAATCAGCACCCGGGCCGTACCGTCGGCTGGAACAAACGGCCGCAGCAACTCCGGGTCTGCCACGTCATCGAACACCAGCAGGCAACGGTCGCCGTCGGTCTCCAGCAGGTCCCGCACCGCCTGGCCCGCATCGGCGATATCCCGCCCGGAATCGCCCTCAGTCAGGCCCGTGGCGTCGGCCACCGCGGCCAGTCCCGCCTGCAGGCTACCGGCTTCCGCGCCGTTGACCCAGGCCACCAGCCGCCAGCCGGCCGCCAGCTCGCGCGCGCGCAAAGGCCGCCGCCAGTTGCGTTGCGCCCAGGCCCCGCAGCCCTCTCGTCGCGTGAATCACGGCTACCCGCGTACCAGCACGGTCCAGCTTGGCCAGCAAGTCGGCCCGCAACAGGAAACCAGGCGGCTCAAGGGGGATATCGCCCACCACGACCTGATGACTCGCCGCCTCGGGCGCCAGCCGCTCCTGGGCCTGCGACCCAGCGTACGCCGCATGCCTATCGTTGACCATCAGGTCACGCGTGACGGCATCCACGTCCCGATCCGTGTGGATGTCCTGCTGAACGTCGCCGTCAACGATCCGGTCCACTACTCTCCCGCGCCCGAGGATTCAGAGGCTGATTTAGCCGCCGCCGTGTTACTGGGGTTACGCACGTCAAGATACCCGCCCTGTTCGCCCTGAAAAGGGCGGTCGTCCCAGGGTAACCAATTAAGAGACACACACCTGACCCACGCAGATACAGTGCAGGCCATTACGAGCGCCGCGGTCCAGTGCCCGACGTGGCGGCGCGGACCAGGGGGAGGATCCGGTAGGGCACCTGGGTGGCCAGGGAGATCAGGGTGGCGGACCGGACCACGCCCTCGGCGGAGGTGATCGCGTCGAGCACGCGCTGCAGGTCGGCGTTGCTGCGGGCGACCACCCGGCAGAGCATGTCGCCCGCGCCGGTGATGGTGTGCACCTCCAGCACCTCGGGGATGGCGGCCAGCCGCTCCGCCACCGGATCGTGCCCGCCGGCCTGGCGGATCTCGAGCGTGATGAACGCGGTGACCTCATAGCCGAGCGCGGCCGGATCAACGTCGGGCCCGTATCCGGTGATCACGCCGCGATCGGTCAGCCGGTCCAGCCGGGCCTGCACCGTGCCGCGGGCCACGCCGAGCCGCCGCGACGCCTCGAGCACGCCCACTCTCGGCTCGGCGGCCAGCAGGTCGATGAGCGCGGCGTCCAGCCGGTCGATTGTCGCCGGGTGACTGGTAGTCATACTGCACACAAGTACCACGGATCGTTCGGAATAAATAGACAATGTGCCTAGCAAGCTTGCACTTGGTTGCACACTTTGAAGGCCGGTCCGCATGCTAAGGGCATGACCACGCCATCGCAGGACAGTTTTCCCATCGTCGGCATGGACGCCGTGGTCTTCGCGGTCGGGAACGCGAAGCAGGCGGCGCACTACTACTCGACCGCGTTCGGCATGCGTCGGACCGCTTACCGCGGTCCGGAGACCGGGTGTGCCGACGAGGCGGCGTACGTCCTGGAGTCAGGCAGCGCGCGGTTCGTCTTCCGCGGCCCGACCCGGGCCAGAACCCGGCTGGGACGTCAGGTGGCTGCGCACGGTGACGGGGTTATCGACCTGGCGCTCGAGGTCAGCTCGGCGGACGAGGCCTACGACTACGCGGTAGCCCACGGCGCCCTCGGCCTCGAGGCGCCGCACCTACTCGAGGACGAGCCACGGCAAGGTCGTCGTGGCCGCCATCGCCACGTATGGCGATACCAGGCACACGCTGGTGGAGCGTTCCGGGTACTCGGGTGCCTACCTGCCCGGGTACGTCCCGGCGCCGCCCATCGTGACCCCCGGCGACCGCGGGATTCTTCACCGAGATCGACCACTGCGTGGGCAACGTCGAGCTGGGCAAGATGGACGAGTGGGTGGACTTCTACCACCGCGTGATGGGCTTCACCAACATGAAGGAGTTCGTCGGCGACGACATCGCCACCGAGTACTCGGCGCTGATGAGCAAGGTCGTCGCGGACGGGACCCGCAAGGTGAAGTTCCCGCTGAACGAGCCCGCGGTCGGCAAGCGCAAGTCGCAGATCGACGAGTACCTGGAGTTCTACGGCGGTCCCGGCGTCCAGCACATCGCGCTGGCCACCGACGACATCGTGGCCAGCGTCCGGGCCATGAAGGCGGCGGGCGTGGAGTTCCTGGCCACCCCGGGCAGCTACTACGACGAGCTTGGCTCGTGGGTCGGCGAGACCAGGGTGCCACTGGACGAGCTGGCCGAGCTGGGCATCCTCGCCGACCGGGACGAGGACGGGTACCTGCTGCAGATCTTCACCCAGCCGGTGCAGGACCGGCCGACCGTGTTCTTCGAGCTGATCGAGCGGCACGGGTCACAGGGCTTCGGCAAGGGCAACTTCAAGGCGCTGTTCGAGGCCATCGAGCGCGAGCAGGCCAGGCGCGGCAACCTGTAAATCACGCGCTTCTTGCGCATGCCCATCCGGCGTGCGCTGCGCAGTCGAGCTCCTCAACTAGCTGAACGCGAGGGTGTAGCCCGCGGATCGCAGGCGTGCGCAACCCGCGCGCCCGGGCATGTGACCTGGGCCATATGCGAAGACCCACGATGACGACATAGTGTCGAATGGTGCAGCAACGCGACCCGTATCACCGTGCCAGCCGTCCCGACCCCGCCGCCCCGGAGGACCGGGATCCGACTACCCCCCGCCGCAGCCAGCCACCGGCCGTCACCACGCTGGGCGAGCTACGCGCGGGCGGTCACGTGCACCGCGGCGTCAAGGCGGAGATCAGACAGAACCTGCTGGCCATGTTGCGGGCCGGGCAGGATCCGTTCCCCGGCATCGTGGGGTTCGACCAGACCGTGCTGCCGCACCTCGAGCGCGCCCTGATCGCCGGGCACGACATCATCCTGCTCGGCGAGCGCGGCCAGGGTAAGACCCGCCTGATCCGCACGCTCGCCGGGCTGTTCGACGAGTGGACCCCGGCCATCGAAGGCTGCGAGATCAATGACCATCCCTATCAGCCCGCCTGCGCGCGCTGCCGGCGGCTCGCCGCCGAACTCGGCGACGACCTTCCCGTCACCTGGCGCCACGCCTCGGACCGGTACGGCGAGAAGCTCGCCACCCCGGACACCAGCGTCGGCGACCTGATCGGCGACATCGACCCGGTCAAGGTGGCCGAAGGGCGCACGCTCGGCGACCCGGAGACCATTCACTTCGGGCTGGTGCCGCGGACCAACCGGGGCATCTTCTCCCTGAACGAACTTCCCGACCTCGCCGAGCGGATCCAGGTCTCCCTGCTCAACGTGATGGAGGAGCGGGACATCGGCATCCGCGGCTACTCGCTCAGGCTCCCGCTCGACCTGCTGCTTGTGGCCAGCGCGAACCCGGAGGACTACACCAACCGGGGACGGATCATCACGCCGCTGAAGGACAGGTTCGGCGCGGAGATCCGGACCCACTACCCGCTGTCCCTGGACGACGAGCTGACCCTCATCAGGCAGGAAGCCGACATCTGGGCCGGCACGGAAGTGCCCGACCACCTCGTCGAGGTGATCGCACGGTTTACCAGGGGAGTCCGCGACTCGCCCGCCGTGGACGCGCGTTCTGGCGTTTCCGCGAGGTTCGCCATCGCCGCGGCGGAAAGCGCGGCCGCCTCGGCGGTACGCCGGTCGGCGCTGGCCGGGCCGGCCCACGAACCGCCGGTGGCCCGGGTGTGCGACCTGCCCGCGGTGGTCAGCACGCTGCGCGGCAAGGTCGAGTTCGAGGTCAGCGAGGAGGGCCGGGAGGAGGAGGTGCTCGGCGCGCTGCTGCGCCGGGCGATCGCGGAGACCTTCCGCTCCCGGCTGGGCAGCGTCGACCTTTCC
>CAVPLC010000092.1:0-23372 GCA_963705835.1 uncultured Actinomycetes bacterium | reverse complement strand
CGACGGGGAAGATGCTGCCCTCGGGGGTCGAACGGGCGCAGACGCTGATCAGGCCGGCGGCCAGGCGGCTGGCGGTGGCCAGCGCCGCGGTCTCATCCGCGTCGCTCTTCCCATTCCCGGCCGGCCCGGTTACCGGCTCCGCGACGAAGATCACGTCGACGTCGCTGGCGTAGTTCAGCTCGCGGGCGCCGCACTTGCCCATGGCTACCACCGCGAGCCGGCACGGCGCGGATCCCGGCGGCAGCTCGCACCGGGCCACGGCCAGGGCCGCCTCGAGGACGGCCGCCGCGATGTCGGCGAGCTCCACGACTACCTCGTCGACGGTCGCGACCCCGGTCAGGTCCCGCGCCGCCAGGTGAAGCAGCCGGCGCCGGTAGGCGGCGGCCAGCGCGGCAACGTGGTCGCTGCGGGCCCGTCCCGGTTCCTGGCCGGCCACCGGCTCGGACAGACGCGGGTTCGCGCCGACGGCCCGCAGCAAGTGCTCGCGCAGTTCGGCCGGACCGGGGCGGCTGACGGTCCCGCGCAGCACCTGGCCGTCCTCGGGATGGCGGGTCAGGTGATCGGCCAGGCCGGCGCTGACGCCGAGCACGGCCGTCAGGCGGTCACGGAACTCCGGCTCGTCGTGCAGCGCCTGACGCAGTTCCAGCCGGTCCTTGGCGGCGCCGAACACCCTGGCCAGCCCGGTCAGGGCCAGGTCCGGGTCGGCCGCGGCGGCCAGCGCGGTCAGCACCGCGTCGGTCGTCAGGTCGTCCGCGGTACCGCCGAGATCGGTGAGCAGCAGGCGTTCGGCCCGGGCGGCGTCCGCGAAACCCATCCGGGCCAGCCGCCCCGCCAGCGTGGTCCGCGAACCGCTCATTCCAGCAAACTAACTGATCCGCTACTGTGCGGTAATAGCCCCGAGCCAAAGGGGCGCGGCCTGGGAGAAGCATGAAGAACTTGTATATCGCGGGCAAGTGGACACCGGCCGCGGATGAGGGCACGTCACAGACCATAAACCCGTTCGACGCGACCCCGCTGGAAACCCTCGCCGAGGCCTCGCAGGCCGACGTGGACGCGGCCGTGGCCGCCGCCCGGGAGGCGTTCGAGGAAGGCCCGTGGCGCCGGTCCACGGTGACCGACCGCAGCGCGTTGCTCGGCAAGATCGCCGACCTGCTGCAGCGGGACCGGGAGCAGCTGGCGCACACCGAGAGCCTGGACACCGGCAAGACGCTGAACGAGGCCCGGGCCGACGTGGACGACACCACCGCCGTGTTCCGGTACTACGCGGGGATCGCGGTCTCGGACGCGGGACGGGTGGTCGACCCGGGCCGGCCCGGCGTGGTCAGCCGGATCACGCACGAGCCGGTGGGTGTCTGCGCGCTGATCGCGCCCTGGAACTACCCGCTGCTGCAGATCTCCTGGAAGCTCGCGCCCGCGCTGGCGGCGGGCAACACCACCGTGCTCAAGCCCAGCGAGCTGACCCCGCTGTCCACAGTGGCCCTGGTCGGGCTGTTCGAGGAGGCCGGCGTCCCGCCGGGGGTGGTGAACCTGCTGCTGGGCCAGGGCGGCACGGCGGGCCAGGCGCTGGTGGCGCATCCCGGAGTGGACCTGATCTCGTTCACCGGCGGGCTGGCGACCGGCGAGAAGATCATGGCCTCGGCGGCGCACGGCGTGCGCCGGGTGGCGCTCGAGCTCGGCGGCAAGAACCCGAACATCGTGTTCGCCGACACCGATTTCGACACCGTGGTCGACAACGCGCTGACCGCCGCGTTCCTGCATTCCGGGCAGGTGTGCTCGGCGGGCGCCCGGCTGATCGTGCAGGACAGCATCCACGACAGCTTCGTCGCTGAACTGGCCGCCCGCGCGGACCGGATCCGGCTGGGCAGCGGCCTGGATCCGGACACCGAGTGCGGCCCGCTGATCTCCGAGGCGCAGCGGGCCAAGGTCGAGCGCTACGTCGCGCTCGGGCTGTCCGAGGGGGCCTCGCTTCGGGCGGGGGGCGAGCGGCCGTTCTCGCCCGCGCTGGCCCGCGGCTTCTTCCTGCGGCCGACGGTCTTCGCCGACTGCCACCGGGAGATGGCCGTGGTGCAGGACGAGATCTTCGGGCCGGTGGTGACCGTGGAGCGGTTCGGCACGGAGGACGAGGCGGTCCTTTTGGGGAACGACACCGCGTACGGCCTGGCGGGCGCGGTCTGGACGTCGGACGCGGGGCGGGCCCAGCGGGTCGCGGGCGCGCTGCGCCACGGCACGGTGTGGATCAACGACTACCACCCCTACCTGCCGCAGGCGGAGTGGGGCGGTTTCGGCAAGTCGGGCATCGGCCGTGAGCTCGGCCCTTCTGGCCTGGACGAATACACCGAGAAGAAGCACATCTACCACAACACCAGCCCGGCGCCCGCGCACTGGTTCTCAGGGTAGGAGCCTTCTGGCCCGACGGGGTTGTCTCCTGTGGGCGAACCGGGCTGACGGCCGGTCCGGGCGCTGCGGGCGGTGTGGTAGGCATTTAATCATGGTCGATCTCATCCCGCGCGAGGTGCTGTTCGGCAACCCGGAGCGCATCAGCCCGCACATTTCACCCGACGGCACCCGGCTAGCCTGGATAGCGCCGCACGACAAGGTGCTCAACGTCTGGGTCGCGCCGATCCGAGATTCCGGCGTCGACTGGGATGCCGCGCAGCTGGTGACGGACGACACCGACCGGGGCATCCGGGCCTACGCCTGGGCTTGGGACGGCAGGCACCTGTTGTACGTGCAGGACACCGGCGGCGATGAGAACTGGCGGCTGTACGACGTCGATCTGGAGACGCCCGCCGCCGCAGGCGGCAATGCGGGCTGGGCCAAGCGCGACCTGACGCCGTACGACGGCATCCAGGCCCGCATCATCGCCACCCGCAAGAGCCACCGCGACGAGGTGCTCGTCGGGATGAACCGGGACAACCCGCAGCTGCACGACGTCTACCGGCTGGACCTGAAGACAGGCGAACTGGCCAAACTGATCGAGAACCCCGGGTACGTCGGCTGGCTCGCGGACGAAGACATGGTGGTCCGCGGCGCCGTTTCCCCGCTGCCCGACGGCGGCTTCGACGTGCTCGTCCGCGATGACGCCGGGGCCGACTGGCGGACGCTCCTTACCATCCCGGCCGACGACGCTCCGGCCAGCAACGTGCTGGCGTTCACCGGCGACGGGAAGTCGCTGCTGGCCATCAGCTCGGCCGGGGTGAACACCGGCCGACTGGTCAGGATCGATCTCGACCCCCATGCTCCTGGCGATGCCCAGGTGCTGCTCGAAGACCCCGACGCTGACGTGGCGGGCGCGATCCTGCACCCGGACACGCGGGAACCGCAGATCGCGCTGGTGATCAAGGACCGCGCCGAGTATCACGTGCTCGACCCGGCGGTGGAACCCGACTACGAGGCGATCCGGGCGCTGCACTCCGGCGACCCGAACCTGATCGACCGGGACGAGGCCGATACAACCTGGCTGGTCGCCTTCACCGACGACGCAGGGCCGGCGCAGTACTACGCCTACGACCGGGACACCCGCAGAGGCAGCTTCCTGTTCGACAGCCGGCCTGAGCTGTCGCGCTACGAGCTGGCCCGGATGGAGCCGTTCTCTTTCGCCACGCGGGACGGGCTGACCGTGCACGGGTACGTCACCTTCCCGCCGGGCGGCGTCCGGTCCGGGCTGCCCGCGGTGCTGGATGTGCACGGCGGACCGCAGGCCCGCGACGTGTGGGGCTTCAACCCCGAGGCCCAGTGGTTCGCGAACCGGGGCTACCTGTGCATCCAGGTGAACTACCGGGGCTCGACCGGTTACGGCAAGGCGTTCGTCAACGCCGGCGACCGCGAGTGGGGCGCCAAGATGCATGACGACCTGATCGACGCGGTTGGGTACGTGGTCGGGCAGGGCTGGGCCGACCCGGACCGGATCGCGATCTACGGCGGTTCCTACGGCGGCTACGCGGCGCTGGTCGGAGCGGCGTTCACGCCGGACGTGTTCCGCTGCGCGGTGGACATCGTGGGCCCGTCGAACCTGAAGACGCTGCTGGAGACCATCCCGCCGTACTGGGCGCCGCTGAAGGCGCAGCTGTACAAGAGGGTCGGCAATCCGGAAACTGACGAAGAGTTCCTGTGGTCGCGCTCCCCGCTGTCCCGGGTACGTGACATCCGCATCCCGCTGCTGATCGCCCAGGGCGCCAACGATCCGCGGGTCAAGCAGGCCGAGTCCGAACAGATCGTCGCTGCGCTGGCCGAGGCCGGCATCGACTACGAGTACATGCTGTTCCCTGACGAGGGCCACGGCTTCGCCAAGCCGGAGAACCGGCTGAAGTTCTACGCCGCAGCCGAGCGCTTCCTGGCCAAGTACCTGGGCGGCCGCTTCGAGGAGTAGCTCGGGCTGACTCGGCGGACCGCGCCGGGCCAACCGGGTGGTGAAACCCGGGATTCACCTTGTTAGGGCGCGGTGAATCCCGGGTTTCACCCCGTTGGGGGGCGAGAGTTGGGACAGCTGAGAGATCAGAGCATGGGGAGGTAGCGGGCGAGCTCGTATTCGGTGACCTGGCGGCGGTACTCCTGCCACTCCTCGCGCTTGTTGCGCAGGAAGAAGTCGAAGACGTGCTCCCCCAGCGTCTCAGCCACCAGCTCGCTGTCCTGCATGACCCGGATGGCCTCGTCCAGGTCCTGCGGCAGCGGCCGGATGCCAAGGGCGCGGCGTTCGGCGGAGGTCAGCGCCCACACGTCGTCCTCGGCGCCGGGCGGCAGCTCGTAGTCGCCCTCGATGCCCTTCAGGCCGGCGGCCAGGATCACGGCGAAGGCCAGGTACGGGTTGCACGCGGCGTCCACGGACCGGAACTCCACCCGGGTGGAGTTGCCCTTGTGCGGCTTGTACATCGGCACCCGGACCAGGGCCGAGCGGTTGTTGTGCCCCCAGCACACGTAGGCCGGAGCCTCGCCGCCCGCGCCCGCGGTGCGCTCTTCCGCGCCCCACAGCCGCTTGTAGGAGTTCACCCACTGGTTGCAGACCGCGGTGATCTCGGGCGCGTGCCGCAGCAGCCCGGCGATGAAGGCGCGGGCCGTCTTGGACAGCTGGAACTCCGCGCCGGCCTCGTAGAACGCGTTCTTGTCGCCCTCGAACAACGACACGTGGGTGTGCATGCCCGAGCCGGGATGGTCGGTGAACGGCTTGGGCATGAACGTGGCGTACACACCCTGCTCGATCGCCACCTCCTTCATCACCAGCCGGAACGACATGATGTTGTCCGCGGTGGTCAGCGCGTCGGCGTAGCGCAGGTCGATCTCCTGCTGCCCGGGCGCGCCCTCGTGGTGGCTGTACTCCACCGAGATGCCCATCGACTCGAGCATCGTGATTGCGGTGCGCCTGAAGTCATGGGCGATGCTGTGCGGAGTGTGGTCGTAGTAGCCGCCGGAATCGATCGGCCGAGGCTTGGCGCCCGGCTCCGGGCGCTCCCTGAGCAGGAAGAACTCGATCTCCGGGTGGGCGTAGAAGGTGAAGCCGAGCTCGGAGGCGCGGCCGAGGTTCCGCTTGAGGACCCAGCGCGGGTCCGCGTAGGACGGCGACCCGTCGGGCAGCAGGATGTCGCAGAACATCCGCGCCACGCCCGGGTACTCGCCGCGCCACGGCAGCAGCTGGAAGGTGGCCGGGTCCGGGCGCAGGATCATGTCCGCCTCGTAGACCCTGGCGAAGCCCTCGATCGCCGAGCCGTCGAAGCCGATCCCGTCGGCGAACGCTCCCTCGAGCTCGGCCGGCGCGACCGCGATGGATTTCAGCGTGCCGAGCACGTCGGTGAACCAGAGCCGGACGAACCTGATGTCCCGCTCCTCCAGCGTGCGCAGCACGAACTCTTCCTGCCTGTCCACGGCTATCACCTTAGACGGCCCGTGTTTCCGAGCGGTTACAGTGGCCTGGACTCACAAAGGGGGACGGCTCTGATGATCGAGGCGATTCTCATCGGCCTGCTCGTCAACGCGATCTCGGGCACCGGGCGGATCCTCGCCGGGTCGGCGTCGAGCCTGCGCCGGAGGCGCGGTGCGGCTGACCTTGATATCGCGCGATGGTTCGATAGCGCCGCCATCACGGGAAACGGCCCGGCCCTACCCGACCTGCCGGCCGAGGCCACCGAGCGGCTCGCCGAACTGCTGCGCAGCGATGAGGCGCAGGCCGTGGTGCAGGTCCTGCTCGCGGCCCGGCTCACTGACGCGTCCGAGGCCGAGGTGGCGCGCATCCGGGCACCGTGGGACGTGCTCTTCGCCGCGGAAGCGAGCCTCCCGGCAGGCCTGGCCGGGACGCTGTTCGACTTCTACGACGAGCAGATCGGCGACCTGGTCGCACGGCTCGAAGCCGCGGACGCCAAGCCGCTGGCGGACATCCGCAACGACGCGTTCGCCACCCGCGTGGTCAACATCCTGGGCGCGATCGAACGGCAGACGGCCGCGCTCAGCGGACGGCCCGGCTACCGGACCGAGGCCGACTTCCTGACCCGCTACCGGCGCCACGCCATCGAGGAACACGGCAAGCTGCAGCCTCCCGACCTCGACCGGCGCCGCAAGGTTCCGATCGCGGCTATCTACGTCGACGCGACCGTCACTTCGGACGACCCTCTCGGAACTGTCCCGGATCCGGCTGCCCAGCCGCCTTCCGCCCTCAAGGTGCGCGAACTCGCCGGGATCATCGATCGGTCGGTGCTGCTCGGCGATCCCGGAGGCGGGAAGACCACCGCCGCCAACGTGCTCGTGCACGACTTCGCCAGCGACCCCTCGGGTAAGGTCCCGTTCCTGGTCACGCTGCGCAAGTACGCGGCGGAGGACCCGCCGAAGCTTTCGGTGGCCGAGTACATCGAAGACACTCTGAAGACCTTCTACCAGATCCCGCCGCCGCCCGGCCTGGTCGACCTGCTGCTGCTGACCGGGCGGGCCATGGTGGTCTTCGACGGCCTGGACGAGTTGCTCGATACCTCCAGGCGCGCCGACGTGAGTGCCAGGGTCGAGCGGTTCTGCACCGAGTACCCGCTGGTCCCAGTGCTGGTCACGTCCCGCGTGGTCGGCTACGACGAGGCCCGGCTGGACGACAGCCAGTTCCGCTGCTGTCGGCTGGGCGGCTTCGCGAACGAGCAGGTGGCGGACTACGCGCGTAAGTGGTTCGCGCTCGAGCCAGGGACCGAACCCGGCGAGGCCGAGGCGTTCCTCGCGGAGAGCGCCAGCGTGCCCGACCTACGGTCCAACCCGCTGATGCTGTCGCTGATGTGCATCTTGTACCGCGGGCGCGGGTCGCTTCCGGCGGACCGGGCCGGCGTTTACCGGCAATGCGCAGACCTGCTCTTCCGCCGGTGGGACGAGCATCGTCATCTTCACCGCGAGCCGCGGGCCGGCCGTCACGTCGAGCCCGCCCTGCGGCATCTGGCCTGGTGGCTCTATACCAGGGATGATCCTCAGCCCGCGGTCACCGAGGCTCGGCTCGTTACCGAGACCACGACGTTCCTGCACGCCCGCGGCTTCGAGTCCGAGGAGGACGCCAGAGACGCCGCCGCCGAGTTCGTGAAGTTCTGCCGGGAGCGCATGTGGGTGCTCAGCGCCGTCGGCACGACCGCCCGAGGCGAGCAGTTGTACGCGTTCACGCACCGCACGTTCCTTGAGTACTTCGCCGCTTCCAGGCTCGCCTCCGTATACGACACGCCCGAGGATCTGGCCCGCGCGCTCGCTCCGCGGCTGGCTCGGGATGAATGGCAGGTCATGGCGGAACTCGCCGTCCAGATCAAGGGCGACGCTATCGACCTCGGCAGTGACCGCTTCTACCGGGAACTGCTCACCGCCGTCAAAGATCCGCAGGCCAGCGGCATGCTCTCGGGACCCTTCTGGCCACCCGGGGCGCGCGGCAACGTACTGTCATTCCTGGCCTATGACCTGCAAAGCGTAAGCATCTCGCCCGCGGTCATGAGGGACCTGACCCGGGCCATCCTGGATCAGATTTTCCCCCACGGCGCGGACGCGCCTCGGGACTCGGCTCCGATAGAACGCCTGCTGGGGAATTCCGCGGGATACGAGGATCTGGTGGCCGACGAGATGACCGCCAGGGTCGCCGCGTTGACCGCATCCTCCGATCCGGTCGTGCGGCGGAATGGCTTGCGGTTCGCGTTCAACTTGGGGACTCGCGGAATGGGTAATTCTCTCGGAGATGTGCCCGTGATAGGCGCCCGCGCCGCCGAGTACTGGGGCCGGTGGTCCGCCGAACAGGTGGAGGCGCACGCGGCGGACATCCTGACCGAGGCGGCGACCAACAACTGGATCAGGACCGCCGCGCTGAGCTACGGCATCCTCTCGGTCGATCAAGCGCTGACCATGCCGGGCGGGCTGGATGTCCTCATGCGTTATGGAGCCGGCGCGATCGGCTACCTCATGCAGATAAGTTTTGTTATCTTCCGCGGGCTCGGCTCAGCCGACCGCGAGGCCGAACGTAGGGCACTTGAGGCTTTCGCCGCCGCAGGACGGTATCTCCTGGGCGAACCCCGGCCGCCGTGGGTGGCTAGGTCGTCCGAGGACTCCCTGATGATTACGTGGTATCTCGCGCCAAGCCAGGAGTTCTTCCGCCCCGATGACGTCGCTTATCTCGGGATCGCAGCGATGGTGCTAAGCGCCGCGGAGGTGGGGATACTCAACCTTCAACCTTCTGTCGAGACTGCCGGCACCGGCCCACTAGATCTGCTGGTGCACTACTGTCGCCGCCGCGAGAAGATCGACGACGCCACGTTGCCCGATCTGCCCGTGCCGGAGGGGTTCAGGCAGTTGTTCCGTGACTGGGCCGACGGGAAGGTCGACTTCGCCGCTCCCCTCCCACCGGAGGCGCATCACGGACAGTGAGCACGAACCACGCTCCGTTCGGCCGAAATCACGGAGAGAACCGGGCGCGGACGGGTCAGTTGGCGTACGGCCTAGGCTGGAAGGGTGACGAAGCTGAGGATTGCGCTGGCGCAGGTCAATGCGACGGTGGGGGATCTGGACGGGAACGCCGAGCTGATCGTGGAGTGGACGCGGCGGGCGGACGCGCGGGGGGCGCGGGTCGTGGTGTTCCCCGAGATGATGCTCACCGGGTACCCGGTGGAGGACCTCGCGCTGCGGGCGTCGTTCGTGGAGGCGTCGATCGCGACGCTGCATCGCGTGGCGGCGCGGCTCGGGGACGAGGGGCTGGGCGGGGTCGCGGTCGTGACCGGTTACCTGGACCGGCGGACCGACCTGGCGCCGCGGACCGGGCTGCCGGCGGGCGCGCCGCTGGACGCCGCGGCGCTGCTGTACGGCGGGCGCGTCGTCATCACCTCGGCCAAGCACCACCTGCCGAACTACGGGGTGTTCGACGAGTTCCGCTACTTCGTGCCGGGCAACACGCTGCCGGTGTTCCGGCTGCCGGCCGGGGACGGCGAGTACGTCGACATCGCCACCGCGATCTGCGAGGACCTGTGGCAGGACGGCGGGCCGGTGGCGGTGTGCGCGCGGGCGGGGGCGAGCCTGCTGCTGGTGCCGAATGCCTCGCCCTACGAGCGGGACAAGGAAGACGTGCGGCTGGACCTGGTGGTCCGGCGGGCCCGCGAGGCGCGCGCCGTGCTCGCGTACGCCAACCTGATCGGCGGGCAGGACGAGCTGGTCTTCGACGGCGACTCGATCCTGGTGGCCCCGGACGGCACGCTGCTGGCCCGCGGGCCGCAGTTCGAGGAGGCGCTCGTCGTCGCCGACCTGGACCTGCCCGCGGCCGATCCGGGTCCGCTGCCCGGTGACCGGCCGGTGGACGCCGAGGACGGCACGACGATCACGATCCAGCGGGTGGCGCTGCCCGAGTCCGCGGACGCTCCGGTCGTGGATCCGGCGGAGATCACCGACGGGCCGTTCTGGCCGCGGCTGTCGGATCCGGCCGAGGTGTACGCGGCGCTGGTCACCGGGGTCCGGGACTACGTGCGCAAGAACCGGTTCGGCTCGGCCATCCTGGCGCTGTCCGGCGGGATCGACTCGGCGCTGACCGCGACGATCGCCGCGGACGCGATCGGCCCGGACAACGTGCACGTGGTGCTGATGCCGAGCCGGTATTCCTCCGAGGGTTCGGTCACCGACGCGGAGGACCTGGTCAAGCGGCAGGGGCTGCACGAGCTGACGATCCCGATCGCCTCGATGGTGGACGCGTTCAGCGACGAGCTCGTCCCGGCCGGGTTCCCCGAGGCCGGGCTGCCCGCGGAGAACCTGCAGGCCCGGGTGCGGGGCGTGGTGCTGATGGGGCTGTCCAACGCGGGCGGGCACCTGGTGCTCACCACCGGCAACAAGAGCGAGATCGCGACCGGGTACTCGACGCTGTACGGCGACTCGGCCGGCGGGTTCGGGCCGATCAAGGACGTGCTCAAGACGATGGTCTGGGAGCTGGCCAGGTGGCGCAACGCGCAGGCGTCACGGACCGGGGCCACTCCCCCGATCCCGGAGAACTCGATCACCAAGCCGCCGAGCGCCGAGCTCGCGCCGGGGCAGCTGGACACCGACTCGCTCCCGCCGTACGAGGTGCTCGACCCGCTGCTCGACGACTACGTGGAGAAGGACATGGGGGTGGCCGAGCTCATCGCGGCCGGCCACGACCCGGCGCTGGTCGAGCGCGTGGTGCGGCTGGTCGACGCGGCCGAGTACAAGCGGCGGCAGTACCCGCCCGGCCCGAAGATCAGCCAGAAGAACTTCGGGCGCGACCGGCGGCTGCCGATCACCAACCGCTGGCGCGAGGAGTGCGGGCGCTGAGGCGTCTGGCTAGCGCCGGACCATATTGTAGCCGCGGCGGGTTCAGGCGCGGGCCGACAGGCCCAGGAGCAGCCCGTCGACCAGGCGGGCCGCGAAATCGCCGTCTAGCGTCCCGTCCGGGGACTTCTCCTGGGCCATGATCGCCCCGGTCAGCTGGAGCATGGCGATCTCGTCGTCGGTGTCGGGGCGCAGCTCGCCGGTCTCGACGCCGCGGCGGATGACCGCGCGCATGGCGTCGCGCCGGGGCTGGACCACGCTCTCCTTGTACCGGGCCATCAGCCGCGGGTACTTGTCCCCCTCGCCGAGCAGCAGCGCGTACCTCCGCGCCTTGCGCGGGTCGGCCTTGTCCGCGCACATGACCTCGACCATCGCGAGCAGGTCGTCGCGGACCGAGACGCCCTCGGGCTCGGGGAACGGCGACTTCAGCGAGGCGAACGCGGCGAGCAGCAGCTCCTCCTTGTTCGACCAGCGACGGTAGATGGTGGCCTTGCCGACGCCCGCCCGGGCGGCGACGAGCTCGACGCAGACCCCGTCGAAGCCCTTCTCGGCGAACACGTCGAGGGTGGCCTCGATGATGGCCTGGTCGGCCTGCTCGCTGCGCGGGCGGCCGGGCCGGCGGTTGGTCTCGGGCGCCGGCCCGGCTTCCGTGTCAGTGCCCGGCCCCTGATCCAGGATCACGGGCTTCATGGCTGCTCATCCCTCTCGATCTGCGATCTCGGCCATGGCTGGCTCCAGTATCGCAAGCTCGGCCTCGTAAGCGCGATCCTCGGCCGGCACGGGCTCGGCGGCCGGTCGCGGCTTGCCGGGCATCCAGCGCAGCACCACGAACCCGCCCGCCAGCGCCAGCACTGCCGCGATCAGCGTGGTGACGTGCATGGCGTCGACGAACGCGGTGTTCGCGGGGGCCAGCAGCGACCGCCCGGCCGTGCCGAGCTGCTGCGCCACCGCCTGGGTGGCGGTGATCGAGGAGGACGCGGCGCTCCGGGTCGCGGCCGGTAGGCCGGTCAGCGACGGGCTGAGCGAGTTCCGGTAGAACTCGGCCAGGATCGAGCCGAGGATGGCGACGCTGAGCGCCACCGCGACCTGGCGTGCGGTGTTGGTCAGCGCCGAACCCGCGCCAGCGCGCTCACGCGGCAGCACGTCCATGACGGCTGCGGTGGCGGCCGGCATGCTGATGCCGATCGCCGCGCCCTGGATGCCGAACAGCACCCCGAGCAGCCAGATCGGCGAGGCGGTGCCGAGGCTGGCGTAACCCGCGATGGCGCCGGCCATGACGAACATGCCCGTCGCGCCGACCGCCTTGGCCCCGTAACGCTGGACCAGGCGGGCGCTGCGCGGCGACATCAGCAGCTGCCCGGCCGCGAACGGCACGGTCAGCAGGCCCGCGGCCAGAGGGCTGTAACCCCGGACGTTCTGCAGGTAGAAGCTGGTGAAGAAGAAGACGCCGCCCATGCCGAAGAACACCAGGCCGAGCGACCCGATCGAGGCGGAGAGCCGCCTGTCGCGGAACAGCCGCACGTCCAGCGACGGGTGCTCGATCCGTGCCTCGTAGGCGGCGAAGGCCGCGAGGATGGCCAGGCCGCCGACGATCGGGCCGAGCACCCCCCGGCTTAGCCACGAGGCGCCGTCGCCGCCCTGGACGATCCCGTACACCAGGGTCACCAGGCCCGCGATGGACAGCAGCACGCCCACGTAGTCGATCCCGCCGACCTCGCGGTTGCGGGACTCCGGCACCAGGGTCGCGACGGCGATGGCGCCGAGCACGGTCACCGGCACGTTGATGAGGAAGACCGAGCCCCACCAGAAGTGGTCGAGCAGCAGGCCGCCGAGCACCGGGCCGGTGGCGATGCCGATGCCGACCGCCGTGGCCCACAGGCCGATGGCCCGCGGCCGCTCGGCGGGCTCGAAGACGTTGGAGATGATGGACAGCGTCTGCGGCATGACCGCGGCACCGCCCAGGCCCATGGCGGCCCGCGCGAAGATCAGCTGCTCCGGCGAGCGTGAGTAGGCCGACAGCAGCGACGCGATGCCGAACAGGACGAGCCCGATCATGAGCATGCGCTTGCGGCCGACCTTGTCGCCGATCACGCCGAACGTGAACAGCAGGCCGGCGAACACGAGAGTGTAGGAGTTGATTGCCCACTCGAGCTGGCTCTGGCTCGCGCCGAGGCCCCCGCGAGGCTCGGCGATAGTCTTCAGCGCCACGTTGAGGACCGTGTTGTCGATCACGATGGCGAGCAGCCCGACGATCAGCACGCTGAGGATGACCCAGCGGCGACGGTAAATCGTCTGCGAATCCATGTGTCCCTTCCGGATCACTTAGAAGCTCGTACGCGGAACGGGGAAGGCTTCTCATCACCGGCGTGTTGTCATGATCAGGGCTTCCGGGTACCGCCACTATCGATACGGAACAGTATCGTATCGGAATCTATTTCCGCGGTGCGGCCGTGATCTTTAGTGATCCAGGTCACATCTGGGCTCCGGGTCCGTGGCGCCTAGGGAGCGATGTCGGCCTGGCGGAGGACGGCGGAGACGGGGTCGACGGCCAGGGTCAGGGTGAGCGTGGCGTGCTCGCCGAGCAGTTCGACCGCCACGTACGCGTGGCCGTCTCCGGCCTTGCACACGCCGAGCCGGCCCGGCCCGGACCAGACCGAAGCCATCCGCAGGCGGCGGGCCAGCAGGCCGGCATTCACGGCGCCCGCGACCGGTATCGACGAGGGCCACGCTGCGTCGGTGCCGTTCAGCCACGCGAGGACCTCGGCCAGCGTGTCGCCCAGCGGCGTGCCCGCGACGGGTGGCACGGCCAGGGTGAGGGACTGCACGCGCGGCAGGCGTTCGGGGGTGAGCTGGATTTGCGCCTGGACCGTCCCGCGCTCCCCCGCGAGCCACCAGCGGCAGTGCGCCGGCGTGTCGGACTCCTGAGGCCGGGTGTCGTCGTCGCGGAAATCCCCGATGCGCTCGCGGATCAGGCTGATGGCCTGACGGCGCTCCTCGAACGGCACGTCCTGGGCCACGTTGGGCGAGAACAGGCGGGCCGCCTCGGCGTCGTCCCAGGCCTGCAGCAGCGCGCTGACCGCGTCCCGCGCGGCTAGGGTCTCCGGCCACGGCCCGCCGTGACGGGCTCCGGGGGTGCTCGTGGTGCTCGCGGTGCCTGCGGTGCCTGCGGTGCCTGCGGTGCCTGCGGGGCTCGCCGGCGCGAGGGCCACGCCGTAGCCGTACGCGGGTGCCTCGCGGTGCGCCAGGATCGTGTCGAGCAGCCTGATGGCCAGCGTCATCATCGCGGAGTAGGTGCTGTTGCCGAGCGCGATCACGCCGATGCCGGTGGCTGGGTGCCAGCGCATGTTGCTGCCGAACCCCGGGTACCCGCCGCTGTGGCTGACCACCCGGCCGAAGGTGGGATGATCCTCGACGAACAGCCCGAACCCGTAGGACGACAGCGTCGACCCCGTGTCCCCGGGGAAGCCGACCGGCTTGTCCCAGCCCGTCAGGACCTGCGGCAGCTGCATCTCGCGCCGTGTCGCACGCTGTACTGGGTGCGAGCGGCCTCGCGGGCCGCCGACCTCCGGGCCGCCGGGCGGGAACGCGGCGGCGAAGCCGGCCACCCACCGGGTGAGATCGCGCACGCAGCTGAACACCCCGCCCATCGGGGCGAACGCCCCGCACGGGTCCGGCTCCACCTCCGACCAGCCCCCGGGCACCCGACGGTACCCTCTGGCCAGCCCGGAGGCGTCGAATTCGGCCGCCTCGAACCCGGTGCGGGTCATGCCGAGGGGCAGCAGCAGGCGGTCGCGGATGTAGTCCTGGTAGGCGGCGCCGGTGACCGCGGTGATGACCCGGCCGAGGATGGCGTAGCCGAGGTTGGAGTACTCGTACCTGGTGCCCGGCGCCCAGTTGAACCCCACGCCGCCCGCCAGGAACTTGGCGAACTCATCAAGCGGCAGGCCCTGCTGCCGGTCGCCCCACGGGTCATCGGTCGGGAAGCCCGCGGTCATGGTCAGCAGGTTCCTGATCGACACGCGTGCCGCGTCCGGGCTGACCAGCGGCCAGCCGCGCAGCTCGGGCACGTACGCCTCGGCCAGGTCGTCCAGACCCAGCGCGCCGTCGTCGCGCAGTGCGAGGACCGCGGACGCGGTGAAGCTCTTGGTCATCGAGGCGATGCGGAACACCGTGTCCGCGTCCGGCGGCGGCCCGCCCAGGTACCGCTCGCCGAGCCCGACCGCGTGCACCAGGCTCGCCGCCGGCCACGATCCCGTACGCCAGCCCGGGCTGCCCGCCGCGCTGCTGGTAGCCCGCGGCCAGCGTGTCCGCGTCCGTGAAGTCGACCATCGCCTCAGTCTTCCAGAGCCGCCGCGGGCCTATACCGGGCACCCGGTCTGGCGTGCGATCATTTATGCGTCCGGGTACGCCGCGAGGGCGACACGAGACATGGAGGCTGACCAGTTATGTCACAACACGATGCTTCATCCGTGGCCGCGACAGGACAGCGGACCACTAACCCCAAGACCCCCGAGCCACTGTACGGCGGGTCCGGCACCGGGCGGCGGGTGACCGTCCGCGACATCGCCGCCGCCAAGGCCCGCGGCGAGAAGTGGCCGATGCTCACCGCGTACGACGCGCTCACCGCCGCGATCTTCGACCGGGCCGGGATTCCCGTGCTGCTGGTCGGTGATTCGGCCGCGATGGTGGTCTACGGTCACGACACCACGATCCCGGTCACCGTGGACGACCTGATCCCGCTCACCGCCGCCGTCGTGCGCGGCACCAGCCGGGCGCTGGTCGTGGCCGACCTGCCGTTCGGTTCCTATCAGGCTTCTCCCGGCGCGGCGCTGGCCGCGGCGATCCGGTTCCTGAAGGAGACGGGCGCGCACGCGGTCAAGCTCGAAGGCGGCCAGCGGGTCGCGCGCCAGGTCGAGGACCTGGTCTCGGCCGGCATCCCGGTGATGGCCCACCTCGGCCTGACCCCGCAGTCGGTCAACGCGTTCGGCGGCTACCGGGTCCAGGGCCGCGGTGAGGACGGCGAGCGGCTGCTGCACGACGCCAAGGTCCTGCAGGCGGCGGGCGCGTTCGCCGTGGTGCTCGAGTGTGTGCCCGAGTCGCTGGCCGCCCGGGTGACCGAGACGCTGACCATCCCGACCATCGGCATCGGCGCGGGCCCGGCCTGCGACGCCCAGGTGCTGGTCTGGCAGGACATGGCGGGCCTGTCGCCTCGCACGGCCAAGTTCGTCAAGAAGTACGCGGACCTGGCCACCGTGCTGTCCGACGCGGCGACCGCCTTTGCCCGCGACGTCACCAGCGGCGCCTTCCCCGACCAGGAGCCTTCCTGCCCGCTGCGCCGGCGTCCCATCCTAAACATCGTGGCCGAAGCAGCCGAGCAGCCGTCCCCACTCGCGCGGCCCAGGGCCGGGTCAGAACCCCTGGCTCGACGTGATCCGCAGGAGGCCTCCAGCAGGATCGTCATGTTCCACCATGTTGACGAGTGGCGCCAGTAGTGGGTGGGACGAGACTGGACTGGAAGACAGGTGAGCGCATGGAGCCGATGCCGGAGGACTGGGAGAGTGCCGTCGCGGTGGTCGCGCATCCCGATCATATCGAGTACGGCGTGGCCGCTGCCGTGGCCCGCTGGACCGGGCAGGGGAAGAAGGTGACGTACGTGCTTGCCACCAAGGGCGAGGCCGGTATCGCGGGCATGGCTCCCGCCGAGGTCGGGCCGCTGCGGATGGAAGAGGAGCGGCGCAGCGCCGAGGTGGTAGGCGTGCACCAGGTCACGTTCCTGGACCATCCGGACGGCCTGGTGGAGTACGGGATCGCGCTGCGGCGCGACCTGGCGACCCAGTTCCGCAGGCTTCGCCGAGATCATCATCACCGCGAGCTTCGACCTGACCTGGGGCGAAGAGGGACCGGTCAACCACGCCGACCATCGTGCGGTCGGGCTCGCCGTGCTGGACGCGTGCCGGGACGCCGCGAACGAGTGGGTGTTTCCCGAGGCCGGGTCGCCGTCGGCATCCGCGCCGCCTACGTGGCCACGATCGCCAACCCGACTCATTTCGTGGATGTCACCGCCACTATCGACGCGGGCATAGCGTCACTGCGCGAGCACCAGGCCTATATCGATGGCCTGGGCACCGACTTCGATCCCGATGAGTTCCTGCGGAACATGGCGGGCTATGTCGGGATGGGTGGCCGGATGCGAATATGCGGTCGCCTTCCACCGCTATCCGATGGGTTAAATGCAAACGAGGCCCCTCCATGTATGAGATGGAGGGGCCTCGTCGGGCCACGCCGCCCCGGGCTGACAGTTGCCTGGCTGCCCGGTGCCACGAGCCGACCGCCAGGGCCAGACGCCCGCAGAAACCGGTTTCCCGATATCTCCCGCGTCCCGGGGTTGCCCCGGGTGGTGCCCGTTTCCAACGGTGAGTACATTTTTACTGCCTCGGCGAGCACCGCACGAGCCTGGGCTAATTATTTTCTCTCTTCCCGATATCCACATTCTTTCCACAGAATAGCGCGGGTTTTCCGCATGTCGCGGTCATTATCCACGGAATAATTCACAGCTCATCCACAGGCCACGAGGTAAACATTCGGGCCGCTGCGTTTGAGTAATGAATGCTCGCGGTGGGTGAGGATCGGCGGTGGCCGGGTCCGGGTGCCTACGCGAGCGCCGCGGTGGCGGCCACGGGCCTATCCGGCCGCGGCGCCATTGCGGCTTGCGCTTCTCCAGGAACGCGCGCATGCCCTCGCGCGCGTCGGGCAGCTGGCTGGTGGCGGCCATGACCTCGACCGCGTAGGCGTAGGCCTTCGGCTGATCGAGGTCGATCTGCGCGTACAGCGCCTGCTTGCCGATGCCCTTGCTCTCGGCCGATCCGCGGGTGACTCGCTCGAGCAGATCGGTCGTGGCCGAGTCGAGCTGCGCGGCCGGAACGACCCGGTTGACCAGCCCCCAGTCCAGCGCGGTCCGGGCGTCGATGACGTCGCCGGACATGGCCATCTCTGCGGCCCGCTTCCGGCCGACGTTCCGCGCGATCGCCACCATGGGCGTATGGCAGAACCAGCCGCCGTTGCCGCCAGGCGCGGCGAAGCCAGCATCCTCGCTGGCCACGGCCAGGTCGGCGGTGGCCACCAGCTGGCAGCCCGCCGCGGTCGCGAGCCCGTGCACCCTGGCTACGACGGGCTGGGGCACCTGCTGCATCAGGGTCATCAGCTCGGTGCAGGTCATCAGGAGGGAGCGCACGGCTGACAGGTCGGCGTCCGCGACGTCGGCGAAGTCATGGCCGCGCTGAACACCGGGCCGTTGCCAGCCAGCACGATGCCGAGTGCGTCGCTGTCCCCCACCTGGGCGAACGCCGTGATCAGCTCGCGCATGTGCTGCAGCGACAGCGCATTGCGCCGCTGCGGGCCGGTTCATCGTGATGGTGACGAACTCGCCGGACCGCTCGACCAGGATGTGCTCGAAGTCCATGGCATCTCCCTGAATCGCAGCTTACGCCGGGCGGGACCTGCCCGGCACGGCCGGTTCAGCAGGTTGGGGCGCAGGCCGGGTCAGGCGAGCGCCTCGGCGAGCAGCGCTCACCTGGTCGAGGCCGGGACGCGGTCGGGAACGAAGATCGACCTCGTCGCAGCCGGCTGGCTTCGAACGCCGCGGCGTAGGACCTGACCATCTCCGGCGCTGACCGCCGCGCCCCCCGCGATCATGTTGGCGATCTCGCCGAGCCACCCGTAGTAGTGCAAGCAGGTAGCCCTCCGCCTGGGCTGCGGGCCTCCGGCCCGAGCCCGAAGTACGGCCAGGCGTGAGCTTGCGCCGCAGGCCGCGGCGGCCCGCCTCCTCCCAGGCCTTGATCCACGCCCGCCGCCGCCCTGGGCGAACATCTCCGGCGTGCCGCCGCCCATGATCCAGCCGTCGGCCACCCGGGCGACCCGGCGGAAGCTGGCCTCGCTGGCGCCGCCGAGGATGATCTCGGGGCCGCCGCGGCCGGGCAGGCTCGGGCCCGATCGCGCCGTGCGGTAGCCGAACTCCTCGCCCGACCAGATCCGCTTCATCATGGTCGAGCTGCTCTTCCAGGCGCCGCCCGCGGCCCTGCGTGGCTCAGCCCGCTGGCCGACGAAGTCGTCCTCGCGGCCGCCCAGGCCCAGGCCCAGCACCAGGCGGCCGCCGGACAGCCGGTCGAGCGAGGCCGCCTGCTTGGCGAACAGCGCGGCGTTCGAGTACAGCGGCGCTAGCAGCACGCCCGTGGTCAGCCGGATCCGGCTGGTGACCGCGGCGGCGGCGCTGAGGGCGATCAGCTCCTCGTAGTTCGGGAACACAATCCGGCCGATGGTGCCCAGCGTGCTGAACCCCGCCTCCTCGGCCGTCCTGGCCCAGTCGACGAGCGCCCGTCCCTCGGTGTCCGGGACCGTGTTCGGCAGGCCGATTCCGATGTCCACGCCGTACCTCCGCTGCTGCACACAGTCCGCAATAGTTGGCTTCTGTCTCATCCAACCACGCTGGTCGTTTCCGGATGGGGATAGGTCGTCAATGGGCGGCCCGGAGGTAGGAGTCGAGCGCGTCGAACACGGCGGCGGGCTGCGCGAGCTGCGGGAGGTGGCCGGTGTCGGCGACGATCGAGAACCGGGCGTCCGGGAACGCCCCGGAAAGGCCCGGCCGTACTCGGGCGTGAAGATCCGGTCGCTGTCGCCCCAGAGCACCAGGACCGGGATCTTGACCTGACCGAGGCGGCGGAGCAGTTCCGGGCGGACGGCGCCCGCCAGGACGCGCAGGGTGGCCATGTTGGCCGCGCGCCGGGCCGCCTGCTCGGGCGGGATGGTGGCCGGGTCGACGTAGAACCGGTCGGGGTCGTGATAGGAGTACTCGGCGACGCCGCGGGCGTCGAGGGCGAAGAAATCGGCCATCGGCTGTCCCTCGATCAGCACGCCGGCGGAGTCCATCAGGACTAGGCCCGTGATCAGACCGCCGTTGTCGTGCACGGCCATCTCGGTGCCGATCCATCCGCCGATCGAGGATCCGATGACCAGGACGTCGCGATGCCCCTCGTCCTTGAGCAGCTGGAGGTAGGCGAGCGCCAGATCGTTGACGCTGGCGAGCCATCCGGGGCGCTCGGTGCCGTCCCAGCCGGGATGGGTGGGGGTGATGACGTGCATGGTGCCGGATAGGTGCGCGGCGATGTTCTGCACGGTGGCCGGTCCCCCGCCGCCGTGCAGGATCAGAGCGGTGCGCCCGGTGCCGTCCTCGGCGAGCGTTACGGTCAGGTCGGGGCGAAGCTGGACGGTGCGGGTGTCAGGCATATCAGTTCTCCTTGTGGCGTAAGGGGTCAGGCGTAGTCCGTGGCGGTCGTGGTGGCGTAAGAGTTAACTCTCACGAAGCTAGCGCGCTTGCATCAGTTTTGCAAGTGTGCTCTCATGATGAGAGTGAACTAGCGCAGGAGGTCACGCGATGATCACTGAGGTTGGCGCCGGGGCGCGCGAATCAGAAGATGCGTACTGCGCAGGGCCATCATTGACGCCTGCCGGGAGCTGGTCCGGACCGGCGCCGAGGTGACCATGCCCGAGGTGGCCAAGCTGGCCCTGGTCTCGGAGGCGACGGCCTACCGGTACTTTCCCGACCTGACCTCGCTGCTGAGCGAGACCCTCGAGGGCCTGTGGCCCAGCCCGCCCGACGCGCTCGAGCCGGTCGCCGGTTCCCGCGACCCGGCCGAACACGTGGCCTTCGCCTGCGAGTTCCTGCTCCGCGGGGTGCTCCGCTACGCCGGGGCGGTGCGGGCCATGATCTCGGGCACGATCACCCGGCCGGAGCTGGCCTCCATGCACCCGGGGATCCGGTTCGGGCTGATCGAGGCGGCGCTGGCCCCGTTCGAGGACGGCCTGGCGGCCCGCGATCCGGAGGCGCTCGGCCAGCTCAAGCGGAGCCTGGCCGTGGTCGTCAGCGCCGAGGCGCTGTTCGTGCTCACCGACCTGTGCGGGCTCGGCCCGGACGAGGCGGTGGCCAGCGCCGCACGCAGCGCGGCCGCGCTCACCGCGGCCGCCTTCCGAGAAGGGCGCCCGGAGGCCTGAGTCAGCCGCGCCAGCGGAAGAACGCGACGGCGGCTAGGTACGTGAAGCCGCTGGTGGCCACGAGCCAGTCGTACGGGTGCCCGTTGCGCCCCTGGGCTACCGCGACCATCCAGGCCACCATCAAGGTGCCCAGCACCGTCAGCCCCGCCACCGCGGTCGCGCGCAGGTCGATCTGGGCGAAACGCTCGTCGCGGCGGGTGGTCAGGCCGCGGACGGTCTCGCTGTGCCCCGTCAGCAGCGAGATGAGCAGGCCGAAGGCCGTCAGGATCGCGAGGGACACCAGGCCCCCGACCAGCTGACCGCCCACCCAGTTCACCGCGAGCAGAACCAACCCGAGCCCGAAGCAGAACGCCGTCATGGACCACCTGGACCGGGTATCACCGGGCTAGCACCCTTGGTCATCGAACATCTCCTCGACCGTGACGCCGAAGTAGCGGGCCAGCGCCATCGCCAGCGGCAGCGAGGGGGTATAACGCTCGTTCTCGATCGAGTTGATCGTCTGCCGCGATACCCCCATCGCGTCCGCCAGCTGGCCCTGCGCCAGGTTCCGCTCGGTCCGCAGAGTGCGCACGAGGTTCTTCATCGCCTCGGGCGGGCTCACCCGGCCGGCGGCGTCGCCCGAGCCGGCAGCGAGAGCGGTAGGTGCCGGGCCAGGCCGCGACGACCACGGCCGGCAGCCAGCCCACCGAGACGACGGGCGTCCACCTGCCCGGCCGGATGGCCTGCACGATCGAGCTCACCGCGACGAGCGCCGTCACGACCCCCGCGATGACGTAAACCCACCGGATCCAAGGCCTCATGACGCGCCCCCTTCTGTCAAGCCGACTTGTCATAGACAAGCTAGCTTGACACCCAACCTGCTGTCAAGCAGCTTGTCAGCGGGCGGCGGGCAGCGGGCGGCGGGCGGCGGGAAATATTAGGCTCTGGCGCAGATATCGAGATGATTATTCCGGGCCAACTGCTGGTGATCGCCTCATATACCCCACAGGTACCATCAGCCACCATGTGACATGTCGGTACCGGCCACGTGGCCCCCGGGGCCCGCCTATCGGTCCCGGTGGCCCACAAGGCCCGATATCGCGGTCTGCAAGCCATCGTCACGGTCACGAAATACGCAACAGAACCAAAGATCAGCCGCGGGTGAGCAGGACGACACCCACGATCAGCGCGATGGCGGCGACGACGGCGTCACCGGGCGCCCGTACCGCCGCACCCGCGGTTCGGCCCGCAGGCCCAGGATGGCCTGCCGGGCAGGGTGTAACGGCCAGCGCCACCACCGTCACCGGGGCCAATTGCGCCAGCCCTTCGACCAGGACGACGATCAGCACCACAGCCCGCTGACCAGGCGGACAGGGCCACCCAGCGGCTCGGCACTCGCCGGACGGCCGAGCAGCAGTCCGAGGACCAGATGCCCGCGCGCCACGGTCGGCCACCGGTCAGCACCAGCCAGAACATGCAGGCCGGCCGATGGACATGCCGATCAGCAGGACGGCGTCGGCCGCGGCCCGGGTGGCGAGGCCGGGATGCCGGACCGCGAGGGCCGCGGCGGCGACGGCCGCGGCGGCGCGGGCCACGAAGCCCTGGATGCACCAGCCGTCGAACTTGCGGCCCTTGTGGACGGCGACGTAGGCCGCTTCCCGCCGATCACGCCGGCCACGATGGCGAGCACCGAGTACACCATGGGCCGGCAGCGAGTAATGGCCGTAGCTCAGCAGCAGCACTTCCAGGCCCAGCCCGACGAGCACGCCGAGGGACACCAGCGTGGCGTAGGCGAAGCCGGATGACGCCGGGGACCTTGGTGCGGAGCAGCCGGGTGGTGTGCAGGTGCGCGCCGGGATCGGCCGGGACGGTCACGTGCCGGGGCCGCGGCACCCGGGCGGCGTCGGCCGGGTTCTCGCCCCCGACCGGGTAGCCCCGGTAGGGGCGGCTGCCGACGCGCCCGACCGGCCGCGCGGTCACCGTCCAGTCGCCCTGGTTGACGCCGCGGACCTCGGCGGTGATCGCCACCGGGCCGCTTCCCGGCGCGATGCCCTCGACGGTCTCGTCCACCGAGAACGTGTCGCCGGGCTGCGGCCTGCCGGTCACGCCGGACCGCTGGCCGGAGAAGCGGATCGTGGCGCTGAATGGTTCGCCCTGATCCCCCGGGTCGAGCCAGTAGGTCGGGGTCAGCAGTTCCTCGACGGCCTTGGCGGCCCAGCTGGGCAGGTCGTCCGATTTTTCTGCGGGATCCGGCGGTGCCTCCGCGGCGGCTGGCGGCGTTGCCGACCAGGGCTTCGTGTCGCGCGTCCGGACCGAGATGCCCTGGGCTTTCGGGGCCATCGAGGCCGGGCCCCGTCAGGCACCAGGCCGGGCGGCACCTTCGCGGCCCGGGTCAGGCCGACGGGCACGTTCCCGGCCGGGGCCACGCCGGGCGGGGAGGTCGTACCCGAGCTCACGCCGGTCGGCGGCTGAGGCTTCCTGGCCGCGGGCGTTCCGCGCCGGTTGCTCTTGGTGTTCTTCTTCCTCGGCGGCATCGTTGTCCTTCCCCGGCTGGCATCACATCGTTGCGACCAAGACCGGCTGCGCGCTGGACACGCCGT
>CAVPLC010000091.1:0-60826 GCA_963705835.1 uncultured Actinomycetes bacterium | reverse complement strand
CGAGCGCGCCGATCACCGCGATGCGGGTCCAGGCCGCGCGGCCCGCCGGCCAGCGCCTGCCGGTCACGATGAGGAAGGCCACGATCAGCAGGCCGCCGGCGGTGAGCCGGCAGGCGGCCACCGACAACGCGGAAAGGCCCGTGACGCGGCCGAGCAGGCTGCCGGTCAGGCCGCCGGTGCCCCACAGAAGTCCGGACGCCACCAGGCAGAGCAGGCCCGTGCCGGGCCGGGAGGATGCACGCATTGAGATTCGCTCCTGCGACGAGAGAGGAAAGGGTCGCGGAAGCGGGGCGCACCACAAGGAGGCACCTAAACGGTCAACCCACACGGGACGCGCGCCAACTCAGCAGGCTCAGCTCAGCAGGCTGGGCGCATCCGGGCTATCGCCCCGCTAGGGGCGGGGCGGCGGGGTAATGGGGAAGCAGCGGTGCACGGTGAGCAGCTTAACCCAGCTGCCTGATTCGCGTGAAACGGATTCACCTCGCGTCTGGGGCCGACTCGGGGCCCGGGGTCTGACTCGGCGGAGCGGACGACGCCGGACCGTGGCTCTCCAGGCGCTGGGCAAGCAGGTCAAGCGGGCCGCCGCCGCGCAGCCCGAGCAGCTCCCAGGAGCGCGAGATGCCGGTACCGAACATCACGTACACGAACGTCACGGCTAGGTCCGCCGAGCCGCTGGCCGAGCTGACCGCGATCCCGCTGATCACCTGGGCCGCGTACACCGCGATGATAAAGCTCAGCAAGTAGGGCCAGCGGCGGCTCAACGCCTCCGCACGGCGGGCCTTCCACAGCCGCACCGCGAGCGTGGTGCTGCTGCTCAGCCCCAGCCCGCCGAGCGCTACCGCGCCGTAGCGCAGGCCGCCGCCTGGCTCCAGGCCGATCAGGGATATGAAAAGCGCGTCTACCAGGGCCGTGAAGGCCGTGGCCGCGATCGCCTGGTGCTCCACCGACGCGGTCCTGCCGCGCAGCCGCTCCGGTGAGATCGACAGGGCGACGAAGAGCAGGCCGACCAGGGCGCCCGCGACGGTCGCCGTTCCGCTGAAGAAAGCCGTGTATGACGTCACGGCGCTAGCCTGCCTGCTCAGCCGCGCTCCCGCTAGCGATCCTGGCTCATGGCCCGGTCATGCTCGGGCGCCAGGTCAGGCCGGACTTGGTCCGGCGCACGATACACCGCGGGCCGCGGCGGACTGATGAGCCGGCGACGGGCCCAGGTGACCCGCGAACCCAGTAGTGAGGACTACCATATATGTCATGACGATGACCCGCACGACCGTGTACTTGTCGCTGGATGCCAAGCGGCGGCTGTCAGCAGCTGCGCGCCGCCGACATCGCAGCGAGGCGGAATTGATCAGGGAAGCGGTCGACCAGCTCCTAGCGGACGAACCGGAGCGCCCGCGGCCAAACCCGCCCCAGTTCGACCTGGACCCGGCGGTCATCGACAACGTGGACGAGCACTTGTCGGCGGGATTCGGGGCGGACGGTCTCGAGGGCATTTCGTGGCCCAGCTGATCATCGACACCTCCGGCTACCTCGCCGGGACGGCTACCGCGCACCCGCTTCATGACACGGTGCTCAATATTCTGGGCAGCGTCCGCCAGCCGCCGGTCGTCTCACCGATGGTGATTGCGGAGATCGATTACCTGGTTCTGGACAAGGCGGGGGTTGACATGGAACTCGAAGTGATCGATGACCTGTCCGGCGGCGCCTACGAGATCCCCGATCTGGACCTTGATGACCTGCGTACAGCCAGGCGACTGGTCGCCAGGCACCGGGACCTGAAGATAGGGATGACCGACGCGGTGAACGCCGTCCTGGCCGAGCGCTACGACACCAATGAGATCCTCACCACAGACCAGCGGCACTTCCGCGTAATCACCCCCTTGACCAGACGATTCGACGCCTTCCGCATCCTGCCAGCAGACCTGTAGCCGCGCACAGGTAGAAGAGGATGGGGGATGCTGCTGACGTTCGGGCACGGAACCGCCTCGGCCGAGCAGATGACCGGGTTGCTGCGGGAGGCTGATGTCGCCGCGCTCGTCGACGTCCGGATCGCGCCGGGCAGCCGGCGGCACCCGCACGTGGCCCGCGCCGAGCTCGAACGCTGGCTGCCGGACGCCGGGTTCTCCTACCGCTGGGACAAACGGCTCGGCGGCTTCCGCAGGCCCGCGCCGGACTCGCCGGACGTGGCCTGGCGGGAGGACATGTTCCGCGGCTACGCCGGGCACATGCGGACCGCCGGTTTCCTGGCCGCGATGGACGAACTGCTGTCCCAGGCCGGCGCGCAGGTCACGACCGTGATGTGCGCCGAGAGCCTGTGGTGGCGCTGCCACCGGCGGCTGCTCGCCGATTTCGCCTGCGCGGCGCGCGGCGTTCCGGTCCGCCATATCATGCACGACGGCCGCCTGGAGGAGCACCGCCTGTCCCCCGGCCTGCGCGTGCGCGACGACGGCCTGCTCGTCTACGACGCAGGCCAGCCCCCGCTGCTGTGACGCTGCGGGCGGAGTCAGCCGAGGTAGGCCCCGAACCCGGTGGTCTGCCAGGCCGCTCCGTCCGGCGCGATCGCCAACGCCTCGTAGCCGTCCAGGCTCTCCACCCAGTCCCGGGCCTGAGGCCCCATCGCGAAGGCCGCCGTGGCGTACGCGTCCACGGCGGCCAGCCGCGTGCCGACCACGGTGACGCTGGCCAGGGCGGTGGCGGGCTGGCCGGTGTGCGGGTTGATGATGTGCGGGCCGCGTTCGGCGACGCCGGAGGTGGCGACCGCGAAGTCCCGGCCGGCGACCACCAGCGCCAGGGCGCCGGGCCGCAGCGGGTCGGCGATGCCCACCCGCCAGGGCTGGCCCGGCCCGTGGTCGCCGACGCACTGGATGTCCCCGCCGCCGTTGACGCTGTGCTCGGCCGAGCCCGATTCGGTCAGCATCGCGGCGGCCCGCTCGATGGCCCAGCCCTTCACGTACCCGGACGGGTCGAACCGGCCGCCGGGCCTGGCGGTGAAGTACCCGTCGCTGCGCGCGCTGACGTCGGCGCACGCGGCGATCACCTCGGCCAGCTCGGGCGCGCAGTCGGCCAGCTCGAGCGAACCTCGGCCGAAGCGGCTCACGTCGCTGTCGTCCCGGTAGGGCGAGAACGTGGCGTCGACCCAGTGCAGCCAGCGCACCGCCTCCGCCAGGGTCGGGCCGGCCCAGTCCGGGACGTCGAAGGACACCACCGTGCCCATGACCGGCTCGGCGTGCCGCAGCCGACCGGGGCGGTCACCGCTCATGGCGGATCAGAGACCGTGGTCGACCGCGCTCTGCAGCGAGGCGATGTAACCCGCGCTGGTGTAGCTGGCCCCGGACACGGCGTCGATCTTCGCGTTCTGCGCCGTGAGCGTCTCGCTAATCAGGCGCGGGAAGGCGAACTCGCCGATCTGGATGTCGTGGATGGTGTTGGCCGGCTGCTGGAGGATCGCGACCTTGACGATCTTGCCGCTCTTCACGATCAGCTGGACCTGCACCGGACCGTACACGGTGTTGCCCACCTTGCCGGTGATCGCGGTCTCACCCCCGGTCAGCTTGCCGGCCAGGCTCCCCTCCGGGAACTCCCCTGGCACTGTCGCCGTGGAGGACGACGAAGATGAGGATGACCCGCCCGTTCCACTGGTCACCGCCACCGGCGCGATCGGGGCGTGCGACTTGAACGACAGCAAGGCCACCAGGCCGGCAATGGTGCCGGTGACGGCGAGGATCACCCGGCGCATGTCATGGCTCCCCTCAGAACTCGAACGACTCGAAGTGGATCTGCCGCCGCGGCACTCCTGCGGCGCGCAGCGCCCCGACCGCGGCCGAGGTCATGCCGGACGGCCCGCAGACGTAGGCCTCCTGCTGATCCAGGCCGGGTACCAGCGAGCGCAGCATCTTGGGTGACAGCGGATCGCCGCCGATCTCGGCCCGCGACCCGACCAGGTAGTACACGGTCGCGCCGCGAGCCGCCGCGATCGTGTCGAGCTCCTCGCGGAACACGATGTCCCGCTCGCTGCTCGCGCGGTAGATCAGGGTGACCGGCCCGGGCAGCGTGGAGAACATGGCCCGCAGCGGGGTGATGCCGACCCCGCCGGCCAGCAGCAGCACGCCGCGGCCCGAACGCCCCGCGGTGAACGCGCCGTAGGGCCCCTCCGCGATGACCCGGGTACCCGGCCGCAGCCGGGACAGCGCCCGGCTGTGGTCGCCGAGGTCCTTCACCGTGATCCGCAGCATGTCGGTGCCTGGCGCGGCGGACAGTGAGTACGGGTGCGAGGACCACCACAGCGACCTGGTCAGGAACCGCCAGCGGAAGAACTGGCCGGGCTCGGCGGCGAGCTCGTCGAGGTGCTTGCCGCCGATGTAGACCGAGATGACGCCGGGCCCCTCGCCCTTCACCCCGATCACGGTGAACTCGTGCCGGGCGAACGCGCGCAGCGGCACCGCGACCCGGTACCACACCACCAGGACCGCCACGGTCAGGTACATGGCGGACCACCAGAACCGCGCGGCCAGGTTGGCGATGAAGGTCTGGCCGACGGCGAACTGGTGGCTGAACGCGAGCGCGATGGCCAGGTAGGTGTACAGGTGCAGGTAGTACCACGTCTCGTAGCGCACCCGCCGCCGCGCGGCACGCATCGAGACGATGCCCACCCCCAGCAGCAGGAAGCCGGCCACGGTCGCCATCAGCACGTCAGGGTACTGGGTGAGCAACGTGGCCGTCTCGCTGGTCAGGGAGGTGTGCGCCTGGACCGCGTAGCCCCACAAGATGAGCAGGCCGTGCGCGACGACCAGGCTCACGATGTACCGCCCGCCCATCGCGTGCCACCGGGCTAGCTGGTCGGTGCCGATGCCGCGCTCCAGCGGCGGGAGCCTGGCCATCAGCGCGACCAGGACCACCACGCCGTACCCGCAGAGCAGGCCGAGGATCTCCCCTGCCCCGGTCAGCCAGCCGCCGAGCCCGCTGACGGCGGGCGCGCTGTGCCACCACAGCGCGACGACGGCGGCCGCGCCCAGCCCGATGACGGCCAGGACGCCGCGCCCGGTCACCCGCCCGTATTCTTTTTTATCCAGAACGGACGATGGTTCCCCCCGCACGCGACGCGAAGGGCTCGCGGGGTACGCGCCAGCGCCGGCCCGACGAGCCGGGTCGGACCGCCTGGTCACGGTGGTCACCGTACCTTCCCTTCAGACCTTTCGCGCACGGCACCTCACAGCCTGGTCATGTCTGGTCGTGATCAACTGCCCGGCGCCGGCGTGGGCGCGGACCCTCTCCCCTTTAGTTACGGGAACGTCACGGGGTCTCGCACGGTTCACACGCCCTTGTAAGCGCATCGTAATCGCCTGGCTGTCAACTCAGGTTGACACCAGAGAATTGTCAACCTAGATTGACACTATGGAAAACGCACCCGCCCTGGCGGCCGCCGCCGACAGCTCGGACCCGCGGACTGGCCTGCGGGCCGTGGCCGCCCTCCGCAGGCTGCTCGAGCAGCTCGAGGCGCTCCAGGTCGACAACGCACGCGAAAAGGGGTGGTCCTGGCAGGAGATCGCCGAGATCCTCGGCGTGTCCCGGCAGGCCGTGCACAAGAAGCACGCCCGCCGCGCCGACCTCAGCCATCCCGTCCGCCGCGCTCGCTGATACGAGGGGACACCCGCGATGTTCGAACGATTCACCGACAAGGCCAGGAAGGTCGTGGTCCTGGCCAAGAACAAGGCCACCGAGCGCGGCGACGACCAGATCCGCCCGGTGCACATGCTCTACGGGCTGGTCAGCACGGACGGCGTGGCCGCCAGGGCGCTGACCGCGCTGGGCGTCGACCCCGCAGCCGTCGAGCGGGAACTCGGCCGCTCGGCGCCCGAGGGCCCCCTGGTCGGGGAGGCCAGCGAGGACGCCGAGGCGCTGGCGGCCATCGGCATCGACCTGGACGAGATCAAGCGCAGGATCGAGGACAGCTTCGGCCCCGGCGCGCTCGAGCGGGTGCCGCTCGCCCCCAAGGGCCCGCTCAACTGGACCGGACGGCTTCCGCTCGATGACCAGTCCAAGCTGACGCTGGCGCTGTCCCTCAAGGAGGCGCGCGCCCTGCACCATAACTACATCGGCACCGAGCACCTGCTGCTCGGCCTGCTGCGGGTCGCCGAGCGCTACCCGCGCGGGGAGTTCGCCGCCGCCACCCTCCCCGACCTGGGCCTGGACCCTGCGACAGCCCGCGGCCGGGTGCTGGCCGAGGTGAACCTGATCCTGCGCGGCGACCCGCCCGGCCGCTGAGATCCGCGCCGCCCTGCTCCTAGCGGGGGCGCTGCAGGGCGGCGCGAACCCCAAACCGTGGATCAGGGCTGCGTGGTCAGGAGAGGCTCGGTCTGGCGGGTGACGTACAGGTCGGCGCGGAACCGCTCGGCGAGCTGATCGTAGGCGGCCTGGATCTCGTCGAGGCTGGCGGCGTTGCTATTGAATAGGCCGGTCATGGACTCGTCCCACCAGGGCATGTTCCGGCGGTCACCCCACTTGGAGTCGATCGGGGCGCGCAGCTGGGCGTCGGCGCCGACGGTGGCGTACATGGCGAACAAGGTGGCCATGAAATGGTGGTAGGCGGCGAACAGCTGCTCGGAGAACAGCACCCGGTTGGCATACATGGTCTCGTCCAGCTGGCGCTTCAGCGCGATGGCCTGACTCGGCTGGATCTCCTTCCAGCCGCCCACAAACGTCGCGAAGCACAGCAGCTGGTTCAGGCCGGGCGCGAGCTGGCCGAAGATGTCCAGCCGCCGGGTGACCACCGTCTGGTTGGCCCACTGCACCTGCTCGATCCGCCGGCTGGCCCGCGCCACGTAGAACCCGAGCCCCGCCACGGTCAGCGGCGTCAGCGCGTCCACCACCACGGTGACGATCTGCACGCTGCTCCACGAGTCCGCCATCAGCCCTCACTCTCCTTTCGCTCTGCCGGCGACGAGCCGTTCGACGGTGGCCAGCGGGTCGGGGTCCAGGCCCGGGCGGGACCAGCCGGGCGTGCAGGGCGTCGGCCTTGGCGGCCCAGCCGTGGTCGGCGTGCTCAGCCTGGTCAAGCAGGGCATGGGCTCGCATGGCGTCCAGTTCGTGCCAGGCCAGCTGGTGGCGGACCGCGAGCCGCAGCGCGGCGTCAGCGGCGTCCCGGCCCTGGTACAGCAGGCTCCGGTCGGCAGTGGCGGCGGCCTGAGCGGCGCGGATGCGGGCGCGGGCGGCCAGGCCCGCGCACTGGGCCGGGACCAGACCGCGGGGGGCGGCGATGGCGATCGCCTCGGCCGCGTGCCGGTCGGCGGCGTCCAGGTCCCCGTTGGCCCGGGCGCTACTCGGCCAGGTCGCCAGGGTGACGGCGAGCTCGGTGAGGAAGTCGCCGTCCCGGAACACCGCGGCCGCCGTCGCCAGGTGCTCGCCGGCCGCGGCGGTGTCCCCGGCGGCCAGGTCCAGCGGCCCAGCAGCCTGTCACACCGGGCCACGTCGTCATTCCAGCCGTACCTCCGGCTGATGTTCGGCGTTGCGGTCTGTCAGCGTCCGGGCCGGGCCGGGCCGCCCGGTCCGAATCAGCCACTCCGCCCAGAAGGTCCCGCAGAGGCGAGTACAGGTGATCACCGTCCGGGTCGGCGGCGACCTCGATCTGATCGGCGGCGGTGAACTGCTGCTCGGCCTCCGCCGTCATCACCAGTCAGGCCGGCCAGCCACCCGAGGAACGCGCGCGACTGGAAGCGTCTGTTCCTGTTCGCCGGTGGTCTCGGCGGCGGCGAGCGCCTCGGCCGCGGCGTCCCGGGCCGAGATCGACCTGGCCGAGATGACCAAGGCACTGGGTCAGGTTCCGCAAGCTGATCGACAGGTTCCGCATGTCCCCCGCGTCACGGTCCGTGGCCGACGCTCTCGGGCATGTACTCCCGTGCCGTGGCCAGGTCACCCGCGTTCATCGCCCACAGGCCGACCTCGTTCAAGTAGAAGCTCAGCTGCGACGACTGAGGTGGGCGGCGCATGCGGCCCGGCGGTCGGGCGTGGCCACGAACGCGGTGGCGGCACGCTGCCCGAGCCGGGCCGCGGGCAAGGTCAACCACGCTGGAGGCACGCCGGAACGGTTCGTGTGCACATCGTGTGCGGGCTGCCACTGGCCGGCGTCCAGCAGTAGCTCGATAGCCTCCACCACCCGCAGCGCATCGGCCCGACTGGTCACCGTTCCGGTCGGCAGCCCGGCCAGGGAGGTCTCCGCAGCAGCCCCGGCGGCATCCAGCACCAGCGGGCGGAAGGTGTCCCGGACGAGGGGATGCGCGGAGATGGTCCCGTCGGGGTGCCAGGAGGCCAGCCCGCCCAGCCGATCCCGTACCGCAGCCTGCACCATAGCCGGGGTCCACCCGGCCAGCCGGGAACCGAATACCTCGTGGGCGGTGACGGCCAGCACGGCTCCGGCGGTGACCGGTCGGGCGAACAGCGCCACGGCGGCTACCAGGTACCGATCCGGCTCAGCCAACCGGTCAGCATAGAACGCCAGCACCCTGCCGACCCGCGAATCGGTGAGTGTGGCCTCGTTTAGCTCGGCGCGCAGCGCGGCCAGGTCATCGATCGGCGGACGGTCCGCCAGCAGCCCGGCAAGCACCCCGGTGGCCAGGGCGTGTCCGTCTACTGCCCGGACCAGGTCCTGCCGCTGGCCATCGGGCAGCCAGTCGCCGCCTGTTGCGGCCAGCAACGCCGACCCTTCGGCCGGTGTGAACGGCGGCACCTCAAGCATCCGGGCGCGGCCGCCGTCGAAGGCCTCCAGATCCGCGAACGGGAACCGTGAGGTCAGCAGCACCAGCCCGCCAGGCGGCTGCTGGCACACGCCAACCAGCACCTCCCGCAACGTGCCATCCAGCAGCCGACCGAACCCGTCCCCAGCGGGGCCCTCCTGCACTCTCTCTAGCCCGTCCAGCACCAGCAGCAGCGGCACTGCACGCAAGACACCCAGGACTGCCGTCGCCAACCGGCTCGCGGCCGCCACGATCCCCAGGTTCTCCCGCACCCAGGCAAGCAGTCCTTCGGCCCAATGCTCTGCGGACGGGTCAGCGTAGAAGCTCCATCCGAACACCCCTCGCACCCCGGGCCTCCTGCCCGCCTGGAGCACCCAGTGGGTGACCAGCGCGGTCTTCCCGGCACCGCCCCAGGCAGTCACTCCGATCAAGGAAACCTGCGGGTCGGCAGCCCACCGGTCCAGCCGGGCCAGTTCTTCGACCCGCCCTGTGAAGTGTTCTACACGCTCCGGTCCTGGCACCCATCGCATCGCTACGCCGGGCGCTTCAGCCGGTGGAAGGGGGCGCGCGGGCGGGTCCGCGGCCGACGGGAACCTGTCGTCGGTCAGATCGGCCAGCAGGCGCTCCAGGGCGGAATGATCCCGGCCCGGGCGCCGGGTACAGCACCAGCTGTGCCCCGTAGGCGATCTCCGCTCGGCGGGCCAGCACCCCCAGATCGCTGGCCTTCGGCGTCCGGATCCCAGGCCATGATCGCGACGTGACGTGGTGCGCGGCCTGGATCGATCCGGGTGCCGGACCGGTCGGCGATCTCGTGCAGGATCGCGGCGATCCGCTGGTCGGCGAAGCTGAAGCCGATCCAGACCAGGTGCCCGGCATCGACCAGGGCGCCCAGGACATGAGGCAGCTTTCCTGCGTAGGCCCGGCGGTACTCCGTGGTGGCCAGTACCACGCTGTCGGGCCGGTTGTGCTGGCCGTGCGCGAACAGCACCGGCAGCTCGGCCTCGCCGAACACGTCTCCGGTCCGCCACCGGTCAAGGCCTAGTTCGTCCTCCCAGGTCGTGAATCCGGTGGCCGACGCGCTCGGCGCGGACCCGCATCCGGGCATCGACGATCCCCGGGTCGTAGTTGGTGGTCACCACCGCCTTGAACGCGCACCGGCAGACGAGCTCCTGTACCGGAGTCCAGGACCGCCCGGTGTCCGGGTCGGTGCGCACCCGCAGGACCTGCCGAAGGACGTCCCGGTACACCGCCGGGCCCAGGCTCCGGCGGACGATCTCCACGACCTCTTCCGGGCTTTCCCGGGCCAGCATCAGGCAGGTCGCAGCCTCCTCGTCGGTCAGCCGTCCGGACGCGGCGTCGACGAGTTCGCCGATCAGCCCGGTCCACAGCGGATACAACGGGCGCGACACCCCGGCGCCGAGGAACGCCACCGCCTCACCGTCGGCCAGGTATCCGCGCAGCGCCGTTAAGCCAGGCTCATTCACCCGAGTGAGTCTGGATGCCTGCGCGGGCGGCAGTCCCTCTAGGTAGCTATCCCCTCCCATGCCCCAGATCCTCCCGCATTTCGGTACTTACTTTCTGGTTAGGACTTTATTACCGATAGGTCAGGACACAGTTACCTTACAGAGAGTATCTATGTGAATACACAGAGCCATAACCTGTCATTGGAGACATCACGGATAGGATATGATCAAATGCTTAGAGTAAGCAACGTGAGGGCGAGAGCACACCACACCCCCGCGATGGCCATCGAGGATCCCGGTGATGTCATCATCATCCGCGCGGGCGGAAGCTACGACGGCAAGCAGGGAATGAGCCTGGCCACCGGTGTGAGCAGCCGCTCGGCGGGCTCCCGGGCCCTGTGCCTGCACCTGGTGACGATCCCGCCCGGTACCCGCGGCGTCCCTCACGTCCACGACGGACACGAGTCCGCCATCTATACCGTCAGCGGTGAGACCGAGGTGTGGCACGGCGAGGGCCTGCGGCACCGTTCGGTCGTCAAGGCGGGTGATTTCATGTACGTCCCGCCGGGCACCCCCCACCTGCCGGTGAACCGCAGTGATGTCATGACCGTCGCCGTCGTCGCCCGCACCGACCCTGCGGAGCAGGAGAGCGTGGTCACGCTCAGCCTGCCGCCCCACCTGTCCGACCTGAACGCCTTCCCCGTCGCCAGCCCGTAGACCTGCAGAACGCGGCGGCCGCGGCTGTCTTTAGCCGCTTCCTGTCAGCCCGGCCGTCGTATCCCCGCCGCGCCCGCCCCGCCTCCCGCGACTGCGCGCGCCGCACCCCCTCCCCGCCGCCCCACACGGGGGCGCAGGCGGTGCGCGCAGCTGGGGCGGGCGCGTTTGCGTCCTCGGACCGTTGTTACCCGTAGGCGGCGAGGAAGACGTCCACCGCGGCGTTGGCGATCTGGGCGAGCTGGTCGCCGGGCGGCAGGGCCTCGATGCCGGCGAACATGGCCTGGTTCATCGGCTGGTACATGACGAGCCCGGCGAACTGGTAGGCGGCCAGGGTCGGGTCGCCGAGGTCGTGCAGCAGGCCGCGGTCGGCGAGGCGTTGCATCGACTCGCCCAGGATGACCAGCGCACGGTCGAAGCCCTGTGAGCTCACGCTGATGATCAGCCCGGTCATCGCCAGCGCCGGCCGGGCGCACCTGTTCCCCGGCGACGCCATGCCGGCCACGCTCGAGCTGGTCGAGGCCCAGCCGACCAGTAGCGGGGCCCTCATCGCCACCTACCGGCCGATCAGGGACCGCTAGCTCTCGAAGGCCTCGGGGGGCGGGCAGGCGCACATCAGGTTCCTGTCGCCGTAGGCCTGATCGATCCGGCGCACCGGCGGCCAGTACTTGGCGCGGCGATCCCCCCTGAAAGCCCCGGCCGGGTAGGCCGCCTCTTCGGTGTCATAAGGGTGCTTCCACTCCCCCGCGATGAGCATCTCGGCGGTGTGCGGCGCGTTCTTGAGCGGGTTGTCGTGGGCGTCGTACTCGCCGGAAGCCACCCGGCCGATCTCCGCGGAGATCGCGATCATCGCGTCGCAGAACCGGTCGATCTCGTCGAGGTTCTCGCTCTCGGTGGGCTCGATCATGAGCGTGCCCGCCACCGGGAACGACATGGTGGGCGCGTGGAAGCCGTAGTCGATCAGCCGCTTGGCCACGTCGTCCACGGTGATGCCGGTATCCCGGTTCAGCGGGCGCAGGTCGATGACGCACTCGTGCGCGACCAGGCCGTTACGACCGGTGTAGAGCACCGGGTAATGCGGGGCCAGCCGCTTGGCCACGTAGTTGGCGGACAGCACCGCGACCTGGGTGGCCCGGCGGAGCCCGTCCGCGCCCATCATCGCGATGTAGGCCCACGAGATGGGCAGGATGCCCGCCGAGCCGTAGGGCGCCGCGGCGACCGGGCCGGACTCGCCCCGCCCGGGCAGGAAGTCGGCCAGGTGGGCGCGCACGGCGACCGGTCCCACGCCCGGGCCGCCGCCGCCGTGCGGGATGCAGAAGGTCTTGTGCAGGTTCAGGTGCGACACGTCGGCGCCGAACGACGGCGGGGTGGCCAGCCCGACCAGCGCGTTAAGGTTCGCGCCGTCCATGTACACCTGGCCGCCCGCGGCGTGCACCGCGTCGCAGATGGCACTGACGTTCTGCTCGTAGACGCCCGCCGTCGAGGGGTAGGTCAGCATGATCGCGGCCACCTGCCCGCGGTGCGCGTCCAGCTTGGACACCAGGTCATCGAAGTCGATGGCGCCGTCCGGGCCGCACTTGACCACCGTGACCCGGAGCCCGGCCAGCACCGCGCTGGCCGCGTTGGTCCCGTGCGCCGACTCGGGGATCACGCACACGTCGCGTTCGTGCTCGCCGCGTGAGGCGTGGTAGGCCCTGATCGCCAGCAGCCCGGCCAGCTCGCCCTGGGAGCCGGCGTTGGGCTGCACGGAGACCGCGTCGTAGCCGGTCAGCTCGGCCAGCCGGATCTCGAGGGACTCGATCAGTTCCAGGTAGCCGCCTGCTTGCGGGGCCGGCGTGAACGGGTGCAGCCCGGCGAACTCCGGCCAGCTGATCGGCTCCATCTCGGCCGTCGCGTTCAGCTTCATGGTGCACGAGCCGAGCGGGATCATGGACCTGTCGAGGGCGATGTCGAAGTCGGCCAGCCGCCGCAGGTAGCGCAGCATCGCGGTCTCGCTGCGGTGCTCGCGGAACACCGGATGGGTGAGGAACGCCGAGGCGCGCCGTAGCGCAGGCGGCAGCACGTCGGGGGCGCCGACGGCCAGCTCCACGTCAGCGGGCCGTTCCACCTGGCAGATGGCGGCCACGACCTCCCGCAGCTGCTCGTCGGTGGTGGTCTCGTCGCAGCTGACCTGCAGGGCCCCGTCCGGCGCCAGGTACAGGTTGTAGCCCGCGGCGCGCGCGCGTTCCAGGGCCTGTGTCGCCTCGTGGGCGCCGCCGTGGAACACGATGCGGACGGTGTCGAAGAAGTCACCACTGTCCGTTCGGTGCCCAAAAGCGCGAACCGTGGCGGCCAGGACCGCGGCGCTACGGTGAGTACCCCGTGCGATGGCGGCCAGCCCGTCGGGCCCGTGGTAGGCGGCGTACATGGCGGCGGTCACCGCGAGGAGCACCTGCGCCGTGCAGATGTTACTGGTCGCCTTCTCCCGGCGGATGTGCTGCTCCCGGGCCTGCAGGGCGAGCCGGTAGGCCGGGCGGCCGTCCGCGTCGACCGACACCCCGACGAGCCGGCCGGGAAGCTGGCGCTTGAGCGGATCACTGACCGCGATGTAACCCGCGTGCGGGCCGCCGAACCACAGCGGGACGCCGAACCTCTGGGTGGAGCCCACCGCGATGTCCGCGCCCATCTCGCCGGGCGGCTTGAGCAGGGTCAGCGCCAGCAGGTCGGCGGCCACCGCGGCCAGCGCGCCGCGGGCGTGCGCCGCCTCGATCAGCGGCTCCAGGTCGCTGACGACGCCCGAGGCGCCGGGGAACTGCAGCAGCACGCCGAACAGGCCGTCCTGCCTGGCGATCGCCTCAGCCGTCACCGGCTCGACGACCAGGTGAATGCCGAGCGGCTCGGCCCGGGTGCGGAGCACGGCCAGGGTCTGGGGCAGGCAGTCGGCGTCGGCCAGGAATACATGCCCTTGTCTGGTCGCCCGCCGGGCTAGCGTCATGGCCTCGGCGGCAGCGGTGGCCTCGTCCAGCAGCGAGGCACCCGCCCACGGCAGCGCGGTCAGGTCGGCGACCATGGTCTGGAAGTTCAGCAGCGCCTCGAGCCGGCCCTGGGCGATCTCCGGCTGGTACGGGGTGTACGCGGTGTACCAGGCGGGGTTCTCCAGCACGTTGCGGCGGATGACGGCCGGCGTGATCGTGTCGTAGTAGCCCAGGCCGATCATCGAGGTCAGCACCTGGTTCCGGCCCGCCATCCGGCGCAGCTCGGCGAGGGCCTGGGTCTCGGACAGCGGCGCGGGCAGGTGCAGCTCAGCAGGCTGGGTGCCCTCGGGCAGGGCAGCGCTGGTCAGCTCGTCCAGCGATGAGTAGCCCAGGCTGTCGAGCATGCGCCGCTGCGCGGCCTCATCCGGCCCGATGTGGCGTGCGGCGAAATCTGTCACTGGAGAGCCTCCCCGGACGAGCGCGGTCGCTGGCTCCCCGTCTGTCGCGGCGCCTGAGATAGCGCTACCGCTCCAGAGATGCCTATCCCGCCCGGTTCGTGTGCCTGAGAGGTTCCGGGGATGTTGCCCCTTCGGCGCCCGCGCGGTTCACGCGGGATCTCTCCCGGCCGGTGTCATCAGCACCTGAAATCTTACCCGAGCCGGACCAGATTGTGGGATTCGGTACTAGCTGGTGCGGCGCAGGCGGCGCTTGGCCAGGTCGTCCCCGGCGCCCGGGCCGGGCACCACGGCCACGAAGCCGTCCTCGGCCCGAACGGCGGGCAGCACCGCCAGGTCCCCCTCGACCTCGCGCCAGACACGGCCGAGTGCGATGCCGAACACTCCCTGGCCGCCCTGGAGCAGGTCCACCACCTCGTCCGCGGAGGTGCATTCGTAGACGCTGACCCCGTCGCTCATCAGCGTCACCTGGGCCAGGTCGTCGCTGCCGTGATCGCGCAGGTGCTGGACCGCGGCCCGGATCTGCTGCAGCGAGATCCCGGTGTCGAGCAGCCGCTTGACGACCTTGAGCACCAGGATGTCGCGGAAGCTGTACAGGCGCTGGGAGCCAGACCCGTGGGCGGCCCGTACGCTCGGCTCGACCAGGCCGGTACGGGCCCAGTAGTCGAGCTGGCGGTAGGTGATCCCGGCCGCCGAGCACGCGGTCGGCCCGCGGTAGCCGATCTCCGCCGGTCCGGCATCGGCCTCCGGGGAGGTCTCGAGCGCCTCGCCAGCCTCAAGCCCGCCAGCCTCAAGCCCGCCAGCCTCGAGCTCGTCAGCCTCGAAGAGGGCATCCTGCGAGCCTGGGGGGTCGCCAGCCACGGATCTCACGCCGCTGCTGTCATCCCTGGTTACCGCCACGCCTACCTCCACGGGAGCTGACTACCCACGGCACTCGCACCGTAAGCCGGCCCGGGTGGCGGCGTCAACGACCTCCAGCGGCGCGTCGCGACATTCCCGACGGCACCGAGGCATACCGGGACGCAGGAGGTCAGAGGGACACTCCGCGGGTTCACGTGGCCCGGCCGAAGTCCTCGGGGGAGATGGTGTCGAGGAACTCCCGGAACTTCTCCACCTCGGTTTCCTCGTTCTGCTGCTCGTCGGGGATGGCCACGCCCGCCTCGTCCAGGATCTCCTCGCTGGCGAAGATCTGCGCCCCGGTGCGCAGCGCCAGCGCGATCGAGTCCGACGGCCGCGCGCTCACTTCGGCACCGTTGGAGAAGACCAGGTCCGCGTAGAAGATGCCGTCCCGCAGCGCGGTAATGTTCACCGTACGTAGCTGGATGTTCAGGACCTCGAGCACGTCCTTGAACAGATCGTGCGTAAGCGGCCGGACGGACACCATCCCCTGCTGGGCGAATGCGATCGCCGTTGCCTCGACCGCCCCGATCCAGATGGGCAGGTACCGATCGCCCTGCGCCTCCTTGAGCAAGACGATGGGGCTGTTCGACGGCATCTCGACCCGTACCCCGATGACCTCCATCTGCCGCACTGCAGCTCCGTCCTCACGTGCCTGGCGAGCCCTATATGGCCACCTCTCCCCTTGCCAAGGTACACCCGTAATCGCCCGGAAGCCGACCTCAGGGCCCCTGCCGAGGGCCCGGCGGAATCAGCGGTCTGGTCCGAAATGTCCGCTGCAGGCTCGTACCTGCTGGCCGGCGTCAGCCCGGAAACGGCGCCCAGGCCTGCCTCGGCCAGCGCGGATTCGACCAGCGTGGCGTACAGCCGCAGCGTAAGGTCCGCGATCTGCCAGGCGGTCCTGGCCGCCGCGTCCCTGGCCCCGGCACCGCGCTGACGCAGTTGAGGCGCCACCACCTGCTCGATCAGGTTGGCCTCCCGGTCGGCGGCCGCCCGCACCGCCCGCAGGTGCCTGGCCTGCACGCCGTACTGGCGCAGCGCGGCCACGGTCCTGGCCACCGCGAGCGCGTCCGGGCCGTACTGCCGGCCGACGCGGCGGATCAGTCCGTAATCCTCGAGCTCGGTCAGTTCCGCGTCACCGATGCCCGCGGCCTCCAGCAGCTGGCGCCGGGACATGTCGGCCGGCGCCCGCGCGGACCCGTTCGGGTCCTCTCCTGCTGCGGCCGCGGCGGATCCCGGCGCGAGGCGCTCCCTGATCACCCGCAACGGCAGGTAGGAGTCCCGCTGCATGGTGAGGATGTCGCGCAGCCGCTCGATGTCGGCCGCCGAGAACCGACGGTAGCCCGATCGCGACCTGGCCGGCTCGATCAGTCCCTCGGCCTCAAGGAAGCGGATCTTGGACGTGCTGATGTCGGGAAATTCCGGGCGCAGCTGGGCCAGAACCTCACCGATACTGAACTGGCCGCGCCCCTCCAGCTCGCTCATGAGCCCTATGCGCCCCTGCCGCGAGGGTCGGCAGAGGTGTATCTCGGGTCAAGGTTCTGGCTGGTCAGGAACAGCAGCCGGAACTTGCCGATCTGGACCTCGTCCCCGCCGGCCAGCTGCGCCTCTTCGATGCGCTCCCGGTTGACATAGGTTCCGTTGAGGCTGCCCACGTCGCGGACGGTGAAGTAACCGCCCCGACGGTAGAACTCCGCGTGCCGCCTGGAGACCGTCACGTCGTCGAGGAAGATGTCGCTGTCCGGGTGCCGTCCGGCCGTGGTCAGGTCGGCGTCCAGCCGGAACCTGCTGCCCGCGTTGGGGCCACGCATGACCAGTAGCAGCGCGCTGCCCTCCGGCAGGGCGCCGAACGACGCGGAGTCGGGGAACAGGTCCTCGCCGAGGTCGTCGTCCGGACGGCCCAGCGAAATCGTGGTGGTCTCGCCGGGACGCGCGCCGCCCGCTCCCGGAGCGCCCGCCGGCATCGTCCCCGAGACCCCGGTCCCGGCCAGCTGGGCGCCGCAGTTGGAGCAGAACCGGGCGTCCTCGGGGTTCGGGCGGCCGCACCGGGCGCAGTACACGCGTGGCATGGCTCCGATCGGCCTCCCCTCGGCGAACTCATCGGTTTCTGGCGATGCAGCCCAAGGTACCTGGGCGGGGGCTCGGCGGTCCATGCGCCACGCGAACAGCCCGCGCCGGCCACGCCTGTTCTTTTCTCCGCGACGTTTACGCCACACCGCCGTCTCACCTCCGCCATGCACCCGCCGCCCGCCGCGGGCGATGACCGCCGGGCGAAACTATTCACACCGTAGTGGGCGCGATTCTCTCATATTTGCGAATTTCGCGTGGTTCGAGCCTTTCGCATCATCGCGTAAAGGTCACAGCTTACCCGGACGGAGCACCAGCATCCGGGCGTGGTGCTAGCGGCCAGCCTGCTCCACGACCCCGGCCCAGGAGTCCAGCAGCAGCTGCGCGGCATCGGCGTCGCTGCCCTCTGCCCACAGGTGGGTGACGGCCTCGGCCGGGTCCGGCAGCACCAGGACCCAGCCGTGATCCTGCTCGACCACCCGCACCCCGTCCGTGGTGTCGATCTCGTGATCACCCGCGGCCTCCATCACCGTGCGCATCACGCTGCCCTTGGCCGCCCACGGCGTCGGGATGGACCTCCTGAGCAGGTGCGCGACCGGGATCCTGGCGTCGATCTGGCTGAGCGTCAGCCTGGTCCGCGCGACCAGGCCGAGCAGCCGGACGAAGGCCGCGATGCCGTCGACGGTGCGGCTGCACTCGGGCACCACGAACCCGCCGCGCCCGTCGGCCGCGAAGATCACGTCCTCCTGCGCGGCCGCCACGGTCAGTGCGTCCATCGACGTCGGCGTCCAGGTGACCTGGACGCCGTGGAAGCGGCACACCTGCTCGGCTACCCTGGTCGTGGTCACCGGCAGCGCGACCCGGCCCGACCTGCGTTCGGCCGCCACCAGGTCGAGGACCGACAGCAGCGCCCGGTCCTCGTTGACCTGCTCGCCCTTCTCGTCCACGAGCTGTATCCGCTCCCCGACCGGGTCGAACCTGACCCCGAACGCGGCCCGGTACGACGACACGACCTCGGCCAGCCGCTGCATGCCCGCCCGCTGCTGGGCGACCGTCTCGGTCGGCGACACCTCGTCAAGGCGGTTATTCAAGGTCAGCACGTCGACACCGATCGTGCCGAGCAGGCTCGGCAGCACCAGGGACGCGGTGCCACCCGCGCAGTCCGCGACCACCCTCAGGTTCGCCTCGCGCACGCCGCTCATATCGATGCACCTGAACAGCTCGTGGGTATACGACTCGACCACCCGCGGCGGGTAGCTGAGCTCGGCGATCTCCCCGGGGAAGGCCCGCCGGAACTCCTGGCGGGAAAAGACGCGCTCCAGCTTGCGCTGCTCGGCCTGGGACAGCTCGGCGCCGCGCTCGTTGAGGAAGATGATGTCGACGGACTGCGGGTCACCGGGCGTGGTCCGCAGCGCGATGCCGCCGCTGTAGTGGTCCCTGGCCGTCTCGAACCTGGCCACGGGGAGCGGCTGGGCCTCCAGGTCCACCACGTTGATCGCGCTGGCGTTGAGGGCTCCCTGCACGGCCCGCTTGAGCGTCCGCGCGGCCCTGGACGCGTCCCGCGACGTGGTGACGGTCGAGCCCTTGCGCAGCGTGGTGGCGTAGGCGCTGGCCAGCCGCACCGCCAGCTCGGGAGTGACCTCCACGTTGATCAGCCCAGACACGCCGCGCGGCCCGAACAGGGTGCGCTGGCCCCGTGACTCCCAGATCACGCTGGTGTTCACCACCGCGCCGGCCTCGATGGTCTTGAACGGGTAGACCTTCACCCCGGCGGACAGGTATGCCTCGGGCTCGATCACGCACTCATCCCCGACGACCGCGCCCTCTTCGATCCTGGCCAGCCGCATCACGTCGGTGTTCTTGCCGATGACGCAGCCGCGCAGGTTAACGCCCTGGCCGACGTAGACGTTGTTGTGCACCACCGCGCGGTGCAGGAACGCGCCCTCCTTGACCACGACGTTGCTGCCGATCACGGTGTACTCGCGCAAGTGCGCGCCGGCCTCGATCTTGGCGTAGTCCCCGATGCACAGCGGGCCGGTGAGCACCGCGTCCGCGTCGACCTCGGCACCCTCGGCGACCCAGACGCCGGGCGAGACCTCGAACCCGGCGATATCCGTCCGCACCCGGCGGTCCAGCACGTCGGCCTGCGCCTTCAGGTAGCTCTCGTGGGTCCCGACGTCCTCCCAGTAGCCGTCGGAGATGTAGCCGTAAAGCGGCGCGCCGCGCTTGAGCAGCTTCGGGAACACGTCGCCCGACCAGTCGACCATCTCCCCCGGCGGGACCTCGGCCAGCACCTCGGGCTCCATGACGTACACGCCGGTGTTGACCGTGTCCGAGAACACCTGGCCCCAGGTCGGCTTCTCCAGGAAGCGCTGGATCCGGCCGTCCTCCTGGGTGATCACGATGCCGAACTCGAGCGGATCGGGTATCCGGGCCAGCCCGACCGTGACCAGGGCGCCCTTCTCCTTGTGGTAGCTGACCAGTTCGGTCAGGTCCATGTCGGTGAGCGCGTCGCCGGAGATGACCAGGAACGGCTCGTCGTGCAGCGCGTCCTCGGCGTTCCTGACGCTGCCCGCGGTGCCGAGCGGCATCTCCTCGGTGGCGTACTGCAGGCTCATCCCGAACTCCTCGCCGTCGCCGAAGTAGTTGCGGACGAGCGCGGCCAGGAACTGGACGGTGACGATCGTCTCGTCGAACCCGTGCCGCTTGAGAAGCCGCAGCACGTGCTCCATGATCGGCCTGTTAACCACGGGAAGCATGGGCTTGGGCTGGTTGGCGGTCATCGGCCGCAACCGTGTCCCTTCCCCTCCTGCCATGACGACGGCCTTCAACGGTTTGGCCCCTCCGCTCACGGACTGGTCCTCGGCGGGCTGATCAGGTCTCTGACCTGGACGAGGTACAGCATCGCGGCCCACCAGTACAGCGTCGTCCCCCAGATCGCGAAGGCCCAGCCTATGACCCGGGCCAGCGTCGCTCCCGAGCCGGGGTGATCGCCGAGGAACAGCAGCGGGAAGGCGTAGAGCAGGCACAACGTAGCGGCCTTGCCGACCAGGCTGACCTGCAGGGTGCCGAAGCCGGCCCGGCGCCGCAGGACGGCCAGCGCGGTGCCCACGGTGAGCTCGCGCACGGCCAGGATGGCGACCAGCCACCACGGGATGATCGCCCGGACCGCGAGCGCCACGATGGTAGCCGCGATGTAGAGCCGGTCCGCGGCCGGGTCGAGTATCTGACCGAGCCGGCTGGTCTGGTTCAGCGCCCGGGCGATCTTGCCGTCCAGCCAGTCGGACAGGCCCGCCGCGATGAGCAGGCCGACCGCCCAGTCATCGGCGACCGCGGTCCGCGGCCCGAGCACAAGCCACAGGAAGACCGGCACCCCGGCCAGCCGCGCCGCGCTGATGCCGTTCGGGATGGTCAGGACACGGTCCACGGACCCAGTATCCTCACGTGAGTGACAATGGCGGATACGGGGGCGCTTCCGCGTGCCCCCACGAATAGCTCCGCGCACCTCCCCAATCCCCCTTCACTGAGAGTGCCCGACTCCACGGTTCTAGCCGAGGCGGGCAGGCGCCGGGTGTTCGCGGTGATCAGCCACCCGGACGCGGGCAAGTCCACCTTGACCGAGGCCCTGGCCCTGCACGCGTCGGCGATCACGCAGGCGGGCGCGGTGCACGGCAAGGCGGGCCGGCGCGGCGTGACCTCGGACTGGATGGCGATGGAGCGCGCCCGCGGCATCTCGATCACCTCGGCGGCGCTCCGCTTCGACTACGGCGACGCGGTGCTCAACCTGCTGGACACGCCCGGTCACGCCGACTTCTCCGAGGACACCTACCGGGTCTTGTCCGCCGTGGACGGCGCGGTCATGCTGCTGGACTCGGCCAAGGGCCTGGAACCGCAGACGCTGAAGCTGTTCGACGTGTGCCGGAGCCGGGCGGTCCCGGTGATCACCTTCGTGAACAAGTGGGACCGGCCGGGCCGCGAGCCGCTCGAACTGCTCGACGAGATCGAGCAGCGGATCGGGCTCCGCCCGGCCCCGGTGAACTGGCCGGTCGGGGTGGCCGGCGACTTCCGCGGGCTGATCGAGCGGGCCACCGGCGAGTACACCACGTTCACCAGGACCCCCGGCGGCGCGGGACGCGCCATCGAGACCAGGCTCGCCCCGGCGGCGGGGGCGGCCCGCGACGGGGCCGCGTTCGCGACCGCGCAGGAGGAGCTGGCGCTGCTCGACGAGATCTACGGGTCTCTTGGCGATTTTGGGGCTTCCGGGATCGACCTGGAGTCGTTCCTGGCCGGGGTGTCGAGCCCGGTGCTGTTCGGCGCCGCGCTGCCGAACTTCGGTGTCCGCCGGCTGCTGGACGCGGTGACCTCGCTGGCCCCGCCGCCCGGCGCGCGCGCGGACATCAAGGGCGAGCCGCGCCCGGTCGACGCCCCGTTCTCCGGCCTGGTGTTCAAGGTGCAGGCCAACATGGATCCCGCGCACCGGGACCGGGTGGCGTTCGTACGGGTCTGCTCGGGCCGGTTCGAGCGCGGCATGGTGCTCACCCACGCCGCGACCGGCCGGCCGTTCGCCACCAAGTACGCCCAGGCCATGTTCGGCCAGGACCGTGAGACCGTCGAGCTCGCCTACCCGGGCGACGTGATCGGCCTGGTCAACGCCACCGCGCTGCGCCCCGGCGACACCCTGTACGCGGGCGATCCGCCGGTCGAGTTCCCGCCCATCCCCAGCTTCGCGCCCGAGCATTTCGCGGTGGTGCGCGGCAAGGACGCGGGGAAGGCCAAGCAGTTCCGGCGCGGGATCGAGCAGCTCGACACCGAGGGCGTCGTCCAGGTCCTGTCCTCTGACCTGCGCGGCGACCAGGCCCCGGTGCTGGCCGCGGTCGGCCCGCTGCAGTTCGACGTGGTGCTGCACCGGCTGGAGCACGAGTTCGGCGCCCGGGCCGACCTCGACCACCTCGATTACACGCTGGCCCGCCGCACCGACGCCGAGGGTGCCCGCGCGCTGGCCGGCCAGCGCTCCACCGAGGTGCTGACCCGCCGCCATGACGGCGCCCTGCTGGCGCTGTTCAGCGACAAGTGGCGGCTCGGCCAGGTGCAGCGGGAGCAGCCCGACATCGTGCTCGAGCCCCTGCTGGCCGGCTAGCCCGCGCCGGGTTCAGCCCTGGCGGTTGGCGTCGATCTGGTCGAAGTCGCCGACGCTGTTCCTGATCCCGCCGCCGCCGGACCACTGCCACATGATCGCGGTGCTGCTGGCGCTGGTCTGCCCGCCGAAGAACTGGGCGCAGCCGCCGGACTTCAGGCACCAGCCCGACGGGGCCTGGCTGAGGTTCGCGGTCTCCGGCAGGTAGGTCCACTCATCGGTGTGCGGGATGTAGCCGGGGCTGCCCGGGCTGCTGCTGCCGAAGATCGACGCCCAGATGTTCGCCGCTGAGTACACGCCCGGCTTGAACGACGAATGCGCGGTGATGTAGTCGAAGAACCCGTTGAAGTCCGCGCGGTCCAGCGTCGCCGGGACGAACGCCTGCTTCACCACGCCGCTGCACGCCGACGTGTACACCGCGTTCCAGCCGTTGTCCGGGGCCGGCGTGTAGCTGGGCGCGTTACCCGGGATCTCGATGTCCATGAAGACGACCGGGTAGGTGACGTGCACGTGCCCGATGTCGTACAGGGTCCGCGCCGCCTGCTGCTGGCCCCAGGCGTACGCCTCGCCGGTGGTGCCGTTGTAGTGCGGGTCGACGCCGGGCCCGCCCATGAACCAGTAGACGCCGGTGCCGATGCCCTTGTGGTACACGCTGTAGTTGGTATTGGCCTGCGCGCTGTTGGTCGCGGACCAGACGCACGATCCTGTTGCACCCGACCAGGTTCGCCCAGTTACCGGTCATCCCGATGTACCCGCCGTAGGCACCGCCGATGACCGGCGCGCTGTAGGGCGCGGACCCGGAGACCGGCACCGTCGCGCTGTCCGTTCCCCACCAGAACCCGGTCGGGGTGTCGTTGGCCGAGGCGGTGGTGGCCGCCACGATCGTCACGGCGGCCGTAGTCGCCAGCACCAGGGCCATCGAGCCGGCGAACGCCAGCCATGACCGTTTCATAACGCCTCCACGTGATCTGTTCACTACCCGCCCACCTTATGACGGCCCGGGCCGGCTTACGGTTGGGCGCCGCGCTTTATCGCACAGAATCGCTCAACGGCGACCGGCGCGGCACAGGCAGGCGCAGTCCGGGCAGGGCCCCGGGGTCGTGCAGGATCGCGGCACCGAGTTCGTTGACCCGCACCGCGCGCAGGCCGTCGTAGCGGGACAGGTAGGCGTACTGGTCGGCGCCCCACAGGGACCGGTAGTCATCGCGCGCTCCGCACGGGTCGGCGTAGGCCACGTCGATCAGGCCCGCGGTGGCCGCGTACTCGAAGAGCACGCACAGCGCGTACCTGCCTTCGACGATGTCCCAGGCCCGGCCGCCAGCGTGGCCGAGCGATCCGTAGTACGCGTCGGCGATGTACAGCCGCCACAGCGCCAGCAGGCTCCTGGTGGCCGCCAGCGCCGGCCGGAGGATCCCGAACAGCTCGGCGATGTTCGTCCAGGCGCCGGGCTCCACCTCGGCCAGCGCCGCCTCGACCGCGGCGCGCCTCGTGACGGCCGGGGTCAGGGTGGAGGTCTTCCGCTGCCCCTTGATGACCTCGATCCGCGACAGCTCGTCAACCGACACGCTGCGCAGCCACCTGTCCCACACGGCGCCGAGGGCGGCGTAGGAGGGCGCGGCCAGGACCGCGCGGCCACGCGGGGTGAGCTCGAACCGGGTACCGTCTACGTGCCCCAGGCCTGCGGTGAGGATCAGCAGCGGCCACGCGAACGCCGCGATGGGCTCGCCTGCCTCGTAGTAGTCCCCAGCGACCAGGACATCCTCGACGAGCTTGACGGTCGTGACCGACGGGCACCTGGCGGCGGCGGTGCAGCGCAGCTGCCCGTCGGCGGCTAGCTCCAGGACCGCCACGAGGTTGGACAGCGCGTCCCGCGCAGTGCAGCGGATCAGGACCGGGTCTGGCCCGGCACTGACGCCGGCGTACCCCGGCCGTAGCTCAATGACGCTGGCTAGGCCCTCGGCCACCAGGAAACCCTAACCGCTCCGGGCGCCGGAAGAAGGGAGCCTCGCCGAACTAGTAAGCAAACGGAGTGTGTCACCGTAGCGGTATGCACGTGGCCGGGGTGGACGCCTGCCGGGGCGGGTGGGTCGCGGTGTCGCTGGAGGCGGCGCCGGTCGCGGTCCGGGTGGACGCGTCCCTGGCGGGGTTGCTGGCTGGTTTGCTGGCTGGTTTGCTGGCACCGTGGCCGGACCCGGACGGTACCGCGGTCGTCGGCATCGACATGCCGCTCGGACTGCTCGAGAGCGGCTGGCGGGAGGCCGACCGGGCGGCTCGCGGCCTGCTCGGGCCGCGGCGCAGCTCGGTGTTCGCCATCCCGCCGCGGGCGGTGTGGGGACAGCCGAGCTACCCGCTGGCCAACCAGCGCTGCCGTGAACTGACCGGCCAGGGCTTCAGCGCCCAGGCCTGGGGGCTCCGGGCCAAGCTGCTCGAGGCCAACCGGTACCGCGAGACCTGCGGGCACCGGCTGTACGAGGTGCACCCGGAGCTGGCCTTCGCCGCGATGGCCGGGCAGCCGCTCGGGCACAGCAAGCACACCGCGGCAGGCCGTGACCAGCGGCGGCAGCTCCTGGCCGAGACGGGCATCCAGATCCCGGCAGTCACCCCGGCGTCCCTGACCGGCGACGTCCTGGACGCGGCGGCCGTGGCCTGGAGCGCCCGGCGCATCGCGGCGGGACGTGCGGTCACCGTCCCCGCCGAGCCGCAGCACGACCGCGCGGGGCGCGAGATCGCGATCCGCTACTGATCCCCCGGGCTGGCCAGCGCCGCCGCGGTCGGGCACCATGGGGCAGATGACCGACCGCGCGATGGTGAACCAGTGGCTGGCCGGGTACGAGGCCGCCTGGCGGTCGCCCGGCACCGGACGCCTGGCGGAAGTCTTCACCGGGGACGCCAGCTACCGCCAGTCGCCGTACTCCGAGCCCGTGGTCGGCCTGGCCGCGATCGGGCGGATGTGGGAGGCCGAGCGGGTCGGCCCCGATGAGGTCTTCACCTTGGCCACGGACATCGTGGCCGTCGACGGGTCCACGGCCGTGGTACGGGCCGAGGTGCGCTACGGGAATCCGGTCAGCCAGGAGTACCGCGATCTGTGGGTCATGCGGCTGGCCGATGACGGCCGGTGCAGCTGGTTCGAGGAGTGGCCGTACTGGCCCGAGCAGCCGCCCGCCGCTGGGTAAGGGCCTGGGAAAGAATTTGGCCGTGACGCAGGCGCTGGCGAGAATCGACGTGTGGAGCATCTGTCACGTGAGCGCCTGGAGGCCGGGCTCGGCCAGATCCGCGAGTCCCCGCACGACGACGGCCGGGTCGTCCTGATCGTCCGCCGCCCATCGGTCGGCGAGCGTGACCTGCCGGCCGAGGCGGTGCTGAACCTCGCCGGCGGACTCGACGGGGACAACTGGCTCGCCCGCGGCAGCTCCAGGACTCCGGACGGATCGGCCGACCCCGACAAGCAGATCACGGTGATGAACGCGCGGGTGGCCGAGCTGGTCGCGGGCGGGGCCGAGCGGATGCCGCTGTGCGGTGACCAGCTCTACGTCGACCTGGACCTCAGCGTGGACAACCTCCCCGCGGGCACCCTGCTCGCGGTGGGTCAGGTCGTGCTGCGGGTCAGCGAGGCGCCGCACCTGGGGTGCGCGAAGTTCGTCGCGCGCTTCGGGGGCGAGGCGATGCGCTTCGTCAACTCGCGGCTCGGCCGCCAGCTGCGGCTGCGCGGCATGAACACGCGGATCGTGGTCCCGGGCACGATCCGGATCGGCGACCTGGCGGCCAGGAAGCTAACGGCTCCGGTGCCCCTGTAGGGTCCGCAGCGTGGCGGTCAGGTCGGCAAGGCCGATGGGGCCCAGGCTCAGGGCGGCGGTGTGCCAGCCTTTCAGGTCGAACCCGGGCTGGCACATCGCCTCCTCCCGGGCCGCCAGCCAGGCGCGCTCGCCGAGCTTGTACGAGATGGCCTGCGCCGGCCAGCCGAAGTACCGGACCACCTCGGCATGGATCCGGTGCGGCTCGCCGCGGCCTGACGTGCCCAGCACCTCGCAGGCCTTACCGAACGTCCACCGGGTGCCGTCGGGCAGCGGCAGGTCCAGGTGGACACCGATGTCGATGACCACCCGCGCGGCACGCAACGCCGAACTCCCCAGCATGCCCAGGCGGGTCCCGGGCTCGGTGAACCAGCCGAGCTCGTCGGCGAGCCGCTCGGCGTACAGGGCCCAGCCCTCGCCGTGACCGCTGACGAAGTTGATCTTGGCGAACCGTGACAGGGAATCCCCGGCGGTCTTGGCCGCGCCGACCTGCAGGTGATGACCTGGCACGCCTTCGTGGAAGACGGTAGAGAGCTCGGACCAGGTCCGGAACGGGCCGTCGGGGTCCCGGCCGCCCAGCGGCCACCAGGTGCGCCCGGGCCTGGTCAGGTCCTCGCTCGGCGGGGTGTAGTAGGCGGCTCCGGACGTCGAGCCGCGGGCGAGCACCACCTCGATCCGGCGCAGCGGCGCGGCGATGTCGAAGTGCACGCCGTCCAGCTGCTCGACGGCCCGGTCGTGGCGGTCTTGCAGCCAGGCCAGGTACGCGTCCTCGCCGATCACGTAGGCGGATTCGTTGAGGACGGCGGACGCCTCCGGCACGCTCGCGCCGGGACTGACCGTGTTCGCCTCGGCCCTCATCTCGGCCTCGATCCTGCGGAGCTCGGCCCAGCCCCACTCGTAGGCCTCCTTGAGGTCGATGTCCGCGCCCAGGCTGAGCCGCGCGGCCACCGCGTACCGTTCGCTGCCGACGCCGTCCACGTCGCTCGCCCGGGGCGCGTAGTCCTCGCGGAGGTACCGCGCGATCTCGGCGTATCCCTGGTGGGCCCGGGCCGCGGCCGCGGCGAGCTCGGCCGCGAGCGGGCCCTCGCCGTACGAGGCGACCAGCGCGTCATGGGCTCCCGCGCAGCGGTCGGCGGCCACGGCGGCCTCGACCGCCTGCCTGCGCGCGGCGGGCACGCCCTCGGCGAGCCCGGCGTCCAGGCTGGCGCGCCAGCTGGTGAACATGGCCGGGATGGCGGCCAGGCGCGCCGCGATGTTCCGCCAGGCGTCCTCGCCGTCTCGCGGCAGCAGCTCCACGCTGTCGCGGATCGAGCTGATCAGGCCGATCGGGGCGCTCAGCTGCCGCAGTGGCTCCTTCGTCTGATGCCAGGCCAGCTGTGCCTCGAGGCGCTCCCGCAGGAACCGTGCGGCCAGCCGGTCGGTGTCCGAGGTGATGGTCATCGGGTCGAGCGCGGTCAGCGTCCCGGTGATGAGGTCGGCGCGGGCGGCTGCACCGTCCGGACTGTAATCGGTGCCCGCGCCGAAGGTCGCGGTGATGCCGTGCATCCCGGCCGAGACCGGATCCAGGGCCGCCCACCGTGTGACGTAGTCCTCACATAGCCCGAATACCGGTGTCATGCCGCCCACCCTAACGGCTGAGGCGACGGGCCCCTAGCGCGGCTTGGGGTGACTTGGGGTGCCTTGGGCGTCAGATGCGGAACCGGGTGCCGGTGACCTTTTCCGTGATACCGCTTCGGTCCAGATAAGGGGTGATCCCGCCGAGGTGGAAAGGCCAGCCGGCGCCGAGGATCATGCACAGGTCGATGTCCTCGGGGCCGGAGACCACGGCCTCGTCGAGCATGAGCCTGATCTCCTCGGCCAGCGCCTCCAGGGCCCGCTCCCTGACCTGCTCGGCCGTGGACGGGCGGTCGCCGCCGGCCACCATGCCCTCGCGGGGGGGTCTGGGGGGGTCGTCCCCCCGGGCCAGCAGGGCCGCGACGGCCGGGTCGACCGTGAAATCGGGCCGGTAGACCGCGGTCAGGCCCGCGTCCACCAGGGCCTGCAGCTTCGGCGACACCGTGAACCGGTCCGGGTACGCGGCGGCCAGGGTCTGCGTGACGTGCAGCGCGACCGCGGGACCGACCAGCTGGAGCAGCAGGAACGGAGGCATCGGCAGGCCGAGGGAGTCTGTCGCGTGCTCGGCCACCTCGAACGCCGTTCCCTCGTCGACGCAGGAGGTGACCTCGCCCACGAACCTCGTCAGCAGGCGGTTGACCACGAACGCGGGCGAGTCCTTGACCAGCACGCAGCTCTTCTTCAGCGTCCTCCCGACCGCGAGCGCGGTGGCCAGCGTCACGTCGTCGGTTTCCGCCGCGCGGATCACCTCGACCAGCGGCATCATGGCCACCGGGTTGAAGAAGTGGAATCCCACCACGCGCTCGGGATGGGAGAGATCGTTCGCCATCTCGGTCACAGAGAGCGAGGAGGTGTTGGTGGCCAGCACGCAGTCCGGCCCGACCACCGCCTCGACCTCGGCGAACACCTTCTGCTTGACCGCCATGTCCTCGAATACGGCCTCGATCACGAAGTCGGCGTCCGCGAACGCGTCCTTGCTCAGCGAGCCGGTTACCAGCCCGGTCAGCCTGGCGGCGGCGTCCGCGCCGATCCGGCCGCGGTCCGCCAGCGCGGCGATCTCGGCCCGCACGTGGCCGAGGCCGGAATCGAGCCGGGAGCGGTCCAGGTCGGTCAGCACCACCGGCACCTCGAGCCGCCGCGCGAACAGCAGCGCGATCTGCGCGGCCATCAGGCCGGCGCCCACCACCCCGACCTTGGTCACGGGCCGAGCCACTGACGCATCGGGCGCTCCCGCGGCGCGGCGCGCCCGCTTCTGAGTCAGGTCGAACGCGTAGAGCCCGGCCTGCATCTCGTCGCTGAGCAGCAGGTCCGCGAGGCCCTCGTCCTCGGCGGCGAACCCCTCGTCGCGGGACCGGCCGCGGGCCGCGGCCACTAGGTCGATGGCCCGGTACGGGGCCGGGGCGGCGCCGTGCAGCTTGCCGTCGGCGAACAACCGGGCGGACGCGACCGCCTGGTCCAAGTTCTCCTCGGGCACGACCCGGGACACAGCTTCCGAGCCGGTCAGCACCCGGGCCGCCCAGCGCAGCGACTCGGCGAGGAAGTCAGCGGGCTCGAGCATGACGTCCGCGATCCCGAGCGAGAAGGCCTGCGGTCCGGTCAGCATCCGGTTCTGGCTGAGCGGGTTCTCGATGATGACCTTCAGCGCGCGGGACGGGCCGATCAGGCGGGGCAGCAGGTAGGTGCCGCCCCACCCGGGCAGCAGTCCGAGAAGGCACTCGGGGAACGCGATCGCGGTGATGCCGGACGAGATCGTCCGGTACGAGCAGTGGAGGGCGAGCTCGAGGCCGCCGCCGAGGGCCGCGCCGTTGACGAACGCGAACGACGGCACGCCCAGCTCGCCGAACCTCCGGAACACCTCGTGCCCCAGCCGACCCACGGCCAGCGCCTCGTCCCGCGCCCGGATCATCGCCGCGACGCCCAGGTCGGCGCCTGCCGCGAAGATGAACGGCTTGCCGGTTACGCCCACCGCCGCGATTCTGCGCTCCCCGGCCTCCGGCGTGACCCGGCTGGCCACCGAGTCGAGCGCGTCGCGCAGCGCCAGCAGGCCCCTCGGGCCGAAGGTGTTCGGCCGGGTGTGGTCGTGCCCGTTGTCCAGGGTGATGAGGGCCATGGTCCCGGCCCCGTAAGGCAGCGCCACGTCGCGGACCAGGGCCCTGGTGACCACTTCATCCGGGAACAGCGAGGTGATGACGGACTCATCAAGCATTGAGGTTCTCCCACAGGACGGTGCCGCCCATGCCCATCCCGACGCACATCGTGGTCAGGCCGTAGCGGACGCTCGCTTGACCGGCGAACTCACGGGCGAGCTGGATCATCAGCCGGACGCCGGAACTGGCGAGCGGGTGGCCGAGTGCGATCGCGCCGCCCCACGGGTTCACCCGCGGGTCGTCGTCGGCGATCTTGAAGTGGTCGAGGAACGCGAGAACCTGCACCGCGAACGCCTCGTTGATCTCGATCAGCCCGATGTCGTCGATGGTCAGGTCGTTGCGGGCCAGAACGGTTTCGGTGGCCGGGATCGGGCCGATGCCCATCACCTCGGGGTCGACCCCGGCGAAGGCGAAGTCGACCAGCCGCATCCTGGCGTCCAGGCCCAGCTCGGCGGCCACGTCCTGGGCCGCGATGAGGCAGCCGGTGGCGCCGTCGTTGAGCCCGGCGGAGTTCCCCGCGGTGACCCGGCCGTGCGGCCGGAACGGCGTCTTCAGTCCGGCCAGCGCGGCCAGCGTGGTGTCCGGGCGCGGCGGCTCGTCGACGGTGGCCAGTCCCCAGCCGCGTTCGGCGCTGCGGATCGCGACCGGCACCAGGTCGGGCTGGATCTGGCCCGCCGCGTAGGCCGCGGCCACCTTACGCTGGCTGGCCAGCGCGTAGGCGTCGGCGCGCTCGCGGGTGACGGCCGGGAACCGGTCGTGCAGGTTCTCGGCGGTGGAGCCCATGACCAGCGCCGACGGGTCGACCAGCCGCTCGGAGATGAACCGCGGGTTCGGGTCGACGCCGGAACCCATCGGGTGGTGGCCCATGTGCTCCACGCCGCCGGCGATCGCGGTGTCGGTCGCGCCCAGCGCGATGGACCCGGCGGCCGTGGTCACCGCGGTCATCGCGCCCGCGCACATCCGGTCGATGGCGTACCCGGGCACGGACTTCGGCAGCCCGGCCAGCACCGCGGCGCTGCGCCCGATGGTCAGGCCCTGGTCGCCGGTCTGGGTGGTGGCCGCGATCGCCACCTCGCCGATCCGCTCGGGCGGCAGGGCCGGGTTGCGGCGCAGGAGTTCGCGGATCACGCTGACGGCCATGTCGTCGGCCCGGGTCTCGGCGTACAGCCCGTTCGGGCCGGCCTTCCCGAACGGCGTGCGGACGCCGTCCACGAACACGACATCACGTGCGATGCGGGGCACGATCACCCTCCCGGAGACGGAAACGTTACTCGCCAGTAACAACATTAGGTCATGGCGGCGTGTTCCGGCCCACGGGGGTGGCGGGGCCTTGGGGGCTCAGGGGACCCGGCCGAGGTAGGCGACCAGCCGGTCGCCCGGGCTGGCCTGGGACGGCACCTGCACCGGGGCGGCGAACAGCCCCTCGCGCCCGGCGACAAGCAGCGGGCACAGCCGGAGCATCGCGGTCGCCAGACCGGGCGGGATCGAGCCGCCGCGGCCGCGGGCCGCCTGGACGTCCCAGCCGTGCACGGCGATCTCCACGGCTCCGGTGCAGGCCACGATCCCGGCGGCCAGCGGCAGCCCGCCCACCAGGACCAGGCGCTCGGGGCCGTGGTGGTCGTAGCACGCGCACAGCAGGTTCGCGGCCTGGTCGCGCAGCACCTCTACCGGGTCGCCGATCCGGGCCGGGGGCAGCGCGTCGGACGGGTCCAGGTCGAGGCAGCCGGTGCGGATCGCCGCTTCCACGTCGGCCATGGATGCGGCCAGGTGAGCGAGCAGCGCCTCAAGGTCCCAGTCCGAGCACGGCGTGGGCAGGGCCATCTCCCCCGGCGCGACCTGCGCGCACGCGCCAAGGGCGTAGCTGATCGCGCTGGCCAGGAGCGCGATCGCCCCGGATGGCGCGCGCTCCGCGCCGGACCCGCCGGCCTGCCCTGCCATGTGACCTCCCGCGGCCATCCGGCCGCCTACCCATATAGACCGGTTAACCCTGCGTTTCTCACCGGTGATTCAGGGCAAGCTTCCGATTCAGCGGCTGTGTACGGTCAGCGGCCCTTGCGCAGGAAGGCGCGGAGCCGGTCCAGGGGCCAGGTGTTGATCACGTCGTCGGGGGTGAGCCAGCCGCGCTGCGCGGTGCCGACGCCGTACGGCATGTTGCCCAGGTCGGCGACCGAGTGCGCGTCGCTGTCGATGGCGAACTTCACCCCGGCGTCCCGGGCCGCGCGGATGTGGTCAGAGGGCAGGTCGAGCCGCTGCGGCGAGGCGTTGATCTCCAGCGCGGTCCCGGTGCGCGCGCAGGCGCGGAACAGCTCGCCGAAGTCCACGTCGACCGGCGGCCGCTTGCCGATCCGCCGGGTGGTGGGGTGGCCGATGATGTTGACCCTCGGGTTCTCGCAGGCGGTGACGAACCGCCGGGTCATCTCGGCCCGCGGCTGGTCGAAGTTGGAGTGCACCGAGGCGACGCAGATGTCGAACCCGGCCAGGAAATCCTCGTCCCAGTCCACGGAACCGTCGGGCGCGATGTTCAGCTCGGTGCCGTGCAGCAGCTCGATCTCGCTGTCCAGCGCCCGCACCCGTTCGCGCTGGGCCAGCATCTTCTCGTCCGTCATCCGCTGGAAGAACAGGTTCGGCGCGTGGTCGGTGATCGCGTAGTAGGCGTATCCCCGCCGCGCCGCCGCGGCCACCATGTCCTCCAGGCTGGCGACCCCGTCCGTCAGGTCGGTGTGCGTATGCAGATCGCCCTGAAGATCTTTTTCCTGAACGAGCGACGGTATCTGCCCTCGGGCCGCGGCCTCGACCTCGCCGTGGTCTTCGCGCATCGTGGGCGGTATCCAGGCCAGGCCCAGCCTCGCGTAGACCTCCTCCTCGGTGCGCGAGACGATCAGCGCTCCCGTTTCGGAATCGAATAGTCCGTACTCGGACAATTTGAGTTTCTTGCGGACCGCGATCTGCCGGACCGCGACGTTGTGCGCCTGGGAGCCGGTGAAGTACTGCAGCGCCGCGCCCCAGGCGTCGGGCTGGACCACCCGCAGGTCGACCTGGAGCCCGGCCGCGGTCCTGATCGAGGTCTTGGTGGAGCCGCCGGCGATTACGCCGGCCACCTCGGGCCGCGCGGTGAACGCGGCCATGAGCGGCGCCGAGTCCTGCGCGGCGGCCAGGATGTCCACGTCGCCGATGGTCTCCCGCATCCGGCGCAGCGACCCCGCGTAGGCACAGCGCTGGCAGCCGGGCACGGCGGACAGCGCCGCCACCATGGTGGTCGCCGTGCGCATCGCCACGTCGAGCAGCACCCGCTCGCGGCCCTGCCGGTACACCTCGATGCCGCTGGCCAGGCGCTCTTCGCTCTTGGCCCCGAACCCGGCCAGCCCTTCCAGCCGGCCCTCCCTGATCGCCGCCGCCAGCTCGTCGACCGAGGACACGCCGAGGTCGTGGTTGAGCTGCAGGGCGCGCTTGGGCCCCAGGCCCGGCACCCGGGTCAGCTCCAGGACGCCGGGCGGGATCTTGGCCCGCAGTTCTTCAAGGGCTTCGATGCGGCCGGTGTCGCGGTACTCGGCGATCTTGGCCGCGATCGAGGCGCCGACACCGGGGATGGCCTTCAGCGCCTTGACGTCGAGCGGGCCGATGTCCTCACCCCAGCCGCGGACCGAACGCGCCGCCTTCTCGTAGTTCCTGGCCCGGAACACGTCGCCGCCGGTGATCTGGGTCAGCTCGGCGTACTCCCTAAGCAGCCCCGCGACTTCCTCGTTGAGCCAGGCCACCCTTTTATCTTCCCTCCACCCACCCCCTCCCCAAGCCCACCCTAGGCGTGGCAGGTCAGGGGACGGCCGCCGTTGTAGGCCACCATGTCGGCGAGGGCGCGGGCGACGTCGAGAGGGGCGCCGCGTTCGGCCCCGTCCAGCTCGCAGTAGGCCCGGTGCAGGTTACCCACGATCCGTTCGGAATCATATAGATCTTTGAACGGTCCGAGGTCAGCGGTCCGTGCGGCCTCCAGCGGGGACAGGCCCGCCGCCCGGCCCTGCCGCGCGGTGTCCTGGACGAAGCGCAGGTAGGCCAGCACGTCGTCGGCGATGGCGTCCAGGTAGGCGCGGGTGCGCCGCTCGGTGGAGGTGGCGTCGACGCTGATCACGCCGGTGCTGCTGACCAGGAAGCCGGTGTTGTTGAGGAACCAGCTTCCGTCAGGCTGCAGGTAGGCGTAGACGTCCTCGCTGATCTGGCTGACTTCGCCCAGGCTCATCGGCGCGCTCCTTGTCCGGCAGCAGCAGCGAGATCGACAGCAGCACGGCGAACGCGGCCAGCCCGGCCAGGATGTAGGCGTTGCCGGTGATCAGCGCCAGGCCATGCCAGTGGTATTCGACGAGCGAGGGCTTCTCCCCGTACTTGTCGTAGATGACAGGGTCGGTGTTGCGGGGGATCCAGATCAGGCCGAGCGAATCGTGGCCGAGGTTGGGCCGGGCCCCGACCAGGCTGGTCGGCCACGCGCCGAACCAGGCGACGATGGCCGCAGCCGCTGCTGCGGCCGCCGCGGCGGCCCGCCGGGCCCCCCGCCGCCAGGCCCGCACCGCGTAGTGCGCGGCCACGATCGCGCCCGGCGCGATCCAGACCCAGTGATGGTCCCAGCTGATCGGCGAGACGAGCAGCCCGGTCAGCGCAGCCATAAGCAGGCCCGCCATGGCGTGGCCCTTGCGGTCGAGCAGCGCTGCGGCCACCACCCCGGCCACTCCGAAGACGACCGCCGCGGCGATCCAGAGCGGCTCGCCCGCGTGGATGCTGCCGGACAGCCTGGTGATGATGCCGTCGAGCGACTGGTTGCCGGCCCAGCCGATGAACCCGGTCCGGCCGCCCTGCGCGAACAGCCCGTCGAACCACCACTTCGTGGAGTCGGCGGGCAGGATCGCGAAGCCGAGCAGCACGGTGAACGCGAACCCCGCGCAGGCCAGCGCCGCCTGCCGGAACTTCCTGGTCAGCAGCAGGTACGGGATGAAGATGAGCGGCACCAGCTTGATGCCCGCCGCGATGCCGGTGCCGAACCCCTTCCACCAGCGGGTCTTTTCGCTATCCGGCTGGGTGAGGTCCCAGATGATCAGCGCCATCAGGACCAGGTTGACCTGGCCCAGGTACATGGTCCGCAGCACCGGTTCGGTCCAGAAGACGGCGCCCGCGCCGAGCAGCGTCGCGCCGACCCTGATCCGATCCTTGCGGTAGCCGAGCCCGCCGAGCGTGAACCACAGCGCGGCCAGCAGGGCGATGATGTCCACCACCACGGAAAGCTGCTGGGCCGCGCCCCACGGCACGAAGGAGATGAGCGCGAACACGATGGCCGCGAACGGCGTGTAGGTAAACGGCAGGTGCAAGCTGCTGTACCCGGTCCAGTCGTACAGCGGCGCCGCCAGGTGCGGGTTATACGGCGGCCTGACGTGGCGCACGATGAGCCCGCCCGACCGGTACACGGCCAGGTCGACCGGATCCAGGGTGAAGTTCTTCACGTGGACGACCGCGTAGATCACGTAACACCCGAGGGCCACGGCGAACGCGGCCAGGCCGGCCACCAGCAGCCTGGTGCCTGGCGCCTTGGCGTCCCGGGCCTGCGACGGCGAGCGGGTGAGGACGGATCTCACCTGGCCAACCATAGCGGCTGCGTCAGCTGATCGGGCACCGGCCAGCTGGCCGATGATCCCCCGCGGCGGGGTGGGTGAGCATGGAGCCGGTTAGGATCTTTGCTCTACGGGGAGGTGGGAGAATGTCGCAGGCTCAGGCAGCCGCCGGGGTGGCCGGACAGACCCAGGCGGAGCGGCTCGTCCGGCTGCGCTGGTCCAGCCTGGGCGCCGTGGTGATGCTGATCATCCAGTTCATCGTGGGCATCGTCTACAACCTGTACGGGACCGCGCCCACGTCGACCAAGTCCATCGGGCTGTTCTCCAGCCCGGCGATCGCGCTGCACGTGATCCTGGGCATCCTGCTGGGCCTGGCCGCGATCGGGCAGATGGTCAGGGCGATCGGCACCCGGCACAAGCTGTCGATCTGGATGTCGGCCCTCGGGCTGGTGTCGATCATCGGCGCCGGCTTCGCCGGGCTCGGGTTCGCTGGCAGCGGCGCCGCCAGCGCGTCCCTGGGCATGTCCCTGGCCTTCGCGACCGCACTGGCCTGCTACGTCGTGCTCATCGTCGCGCTGCCCTCGTCCGCTCGCCTTTCCGGGTCCTCGACGCCCTCGACTACGTGATGTAGTAGGTTCGCGTGACCGGCTCGCGCGGGCGTGGCATCATGATGACATGACTGGCCGGGTGTTTATCGTTCGGGACGTGCCGTGAGCGGTGTCGGCCAGCTGATGACGACTGGGCCGCTGGTCCTGGCGCTGCCGGTGGCCGCCGCGGCCGGCGCGGTGACCTTCCTGTCGCCCTGCTGCCTGCCGCTGGTACCGGGCTACCTGTCGTTCGTCACCGGGATGGCGGGCGCCTCCGGTACGCAGCCCGCTGTTTCTGACGATTCGCCCGGACAGGCGGCTGCGGTCGGCGTCGCTCCGTCCGGGGTGGCGGTGGCCGCGCGTCCGGCCGCGGTGGTGGTGTCGGCGCCCGCGCCCAGGGGGCGGGTGGTGGCCGGGACGGCGCTGTTCGTGCTCGGGTTCTCGGTGGTCTTCGTGGCCTACGGGGCCGCGCTCGGCGGCCTCGGCCACCTGGTGACCGGGCATGCCCGCCTGCTGACGCAGATCCTCGGCGGCCTGACGATCATCCTCGGGCTGCTGTTCGCCGGCGCCTTCGACCGGTTTGCCTTCGCGGGCCGGATCATCCGGCCGGCCGCCCGGCCGAAGGCGGGACTGGCGGGCGCGCCGCTGCTGGGAGTGATGTTCGGGCTCGGCTGGTCGCCCTGCATCGGGCCCACGCTCACCGCGGTCCTGGCCCTGTCGGCCTCCAGCGGGACCGTGGGCCGGGGCGCGCTGCTCGCGTTTGTGTACGCGCTCGGCCTGGGCGTTCCGTTCCTGCTGGTGTCGCTGGGCTTCCAGGTGGCGATGCGCGCCTTCGCGTTCGCCCGGCGCCGCGCCCGCCTGATCACCCGGATCGGCGGCGCCATGCTGGTGTGCGTCGGCCTGCTCGAGGTGACCGGCGCCTGGTCCACCTTCATGGCCTGGCTCCAGGTCCACTGGGTCAGCAACTACCAGCCCCCGCTCTAGCCGCGCGGCCGACCCGGCCTGAACCGGTCAGGAGCGGGCGGCGTGCCGTTTCGCCGATCGCTTCGAGCGGCTCGGGACCTCGGCCACTGGCTGGGCCGCGGGAGCCGTCTTGGCCGCCGCCACCAGGGCCTCGAAGATCCGCTGGTCGTCGCCTTCTTCGGGGTGCCACTGCACGCCGAGGCCGAACTTGTGTCCCTGCAGCTCGACCGCCTCCACCACCTGGTCCAGGGTCCACGCCACGGTGAGCAGACCGCTGCCGATCCGGTCGATGGCCTGGTGGTGCGCGGCGGGCACCTGCGCGCTGGTGCCGAGGATCCGCGAGAGCTTGCTGGCCGGGCTGATCTGGACGTCGTGCGTGGTCAGCTTGACCGGGTCCGGCTTGTGGCTGTCGTTGCCGATCCGGTCCGGCAGATGCTGGATGAGGGTGCCGCCGCGGGCCACGTTGAGAAGTTGCATGCCGCGGCAGATGGCCAGGAAGGGCAGATCGGCTTCGATCGCCGCGCGGGTCATGAGCAGTTCGAACCGGTCGCGGCGGTGGTCGGGCTGGTCGGTCTGCTCGTGCGGCGCCTCGTCGTAGAGCGAGGGGTCGATGTCGCGTCCCCCGGCCACCAGCAGCGCGTCGATCCGGGCGATCAGGCCGGGCACGGAACTGGCGGGGACCGGCGGCAGCACGACCGGAGTGCCGCCGGCGCGCTCGACGGCTCGCGTGTAGCTCACCGGAGACACGACGGCCTCGCGAATCCAGGTGCGCCAGCGAGCAGCCTCAAGCTCGCCGGTGATGCCGATGATCGGGCGGCCCATCCGTCGTCCTCCTGCACATAAGGTTCCAGTGCCAATAATGGTCCATCACGCCCGCGCCGGGCCTGTTCACCGGGAAAATCGCCTGCGCCGGTTGATCCCGACTTGCCGGAAATCGATGGTAGCGTTCTGCTCCTAATGCAACACTGAGAGTGTGACAGTGTCAGCAGGTGACGGATCGGCGCACGACGACGAGGACCTTTCGGGGCCTAACCACCGTACCGGTGATGCCGTCCGCAATCCCGCTCAGGTCTCATTCTTTCTGCTTGAGCCGACCGCCGACGCGGCAATGACGTATTTCTATGGCCAGCTGTTCGCCATGGACACCGAGATCAGGGCGATGTTCCCGGCCGCGATGGACATTCAGCGCAGGCGCTTCTTCCGCGCCCTGCAGCGTATCGCCGGCGGCCAGGACGACCTGGCCGCGCTGGTTCCCTACCTCGAGCGACTCGGCCGCGCGCACCGCAAGTACGGGGTCCGCGAGCAGCACTATGAGGTGTTCCGGCGGGCGCTGATGGCGACGATGCACCGGTTCGCCGCGCAATCGTGGGACGAGCCCGCGCGCCACGCGTGGGAGAGCGCGTTTGACCAGGCCACCGCCATCATGATCGACGCGGCCAAGCGCGACGCCGAGGACTCCCCCGCCTGGTGGATCGCCACCGTCACCGCGACCGAACTGCGCGGCCCCGACCTCGCCGTGCTGACCGTGGCGCCCGAGCAACCGCTGCCCTACCGGCCCGGCCAGTACGTCAGCGTGCAGACGCCGCACTGGCCGCGGCTGTGGCGCAGGTACTCCATCGCGAACGCCCCCAGGCCCGACGGGACACTGCACCTGCACGTCCGGGCCGTGCCCGGCGGCCTGGTCAGCCCCGCGCTCGTGCATCACGTGCGGGCCGGGGACTCGCTGGTGCTCGGCGCCCCCGCGGGCACGATGACCGCGGACACGGCGTCGGCCAGGGACGTCCTGTGCCTGGCGGGGGGCACCGGGCTCGCCCCGATCAAGGCGATCGTCGAGGCGATCACCCGCACCCCGTCGCCGGTCCGGCGGCGCGAGATCGTGCTGTACGTCGGCGCACGCCGCCACGAGGACCTGTACGACCTCGCCGCGCTGCAGGAGATGGAACTTATCTACCCCTGGCTGCAGGTCATCCCGGCGGTGTCAGACGAGCCGCCCGTGACATCGTCATGTACGGCACGGTGCCGGAACTGGCGTCCAAGGCCACCTGGGCCGACCGGGACATCTACGTCAGCGGGCCCGACGCGATGATCGCCAAGACGGTCCGGGTGCTCAGGGACCGCGGTGCCCCCGGCCACCTGATCCGCTACGACCTGAGCGACGAAGCCTAGACCTTGCGCCAGCCGGGCACCCAGGTGCCGCCGGTCACCGTGTAGTCGCCGAACAGGGCCGGCGCCTCGGCCCGCATCAGCTCGCCGATCTTGCCGAACACCAGGCGGATCTCCTCCTCGGCGCCCTGGTCGGTCCTGGCCTCGATGGTGTGGCGCAGCGTACGGATGTTGGCCGTCCAGACCAGCCCGGTGGCCAGGCCCTCGGGCGCGAACCGGCGCATGAACGAGGTCTTGTGCTTCTTCTCGTGCATCTTGGTCTCGTCCTCGTCCAGCCCGAAGTGCCCGGCCAGCCACTGCTGGAACTGCTCGAGCTCGGTGAGCAGCGCGGTAGCCCGCTTCATCAGCTCCGCGTCCTCGCGGGCCCACTCGGGGAACCAGAACGGCAGCTCGTCGAGCCGGACGTAGCGCAGCGACTCCTGCGACACCGCCGTCCCCGGCCTATGCCTAACAATCTCGTGAGAGAAAACACGCGATACGTTGTGCAGCACGAATGTGAAGCTGGCGTGCTCGAGCACCGAGCCATGCGCCTGCTTGCAGGATGTTCTGCAGGTACGCATCCTGGTCGTCGCGTACCTTGCGGACGTTCGGGTTCAGGCCGGGCTCCCAGGAGCGGTAGCACATCTTCCCGGCGAACTCGGCGAGGTCCTGCGCGTCGTTGCCGAGCTGGTCGCGGTCCAGTCGTTCCAGCCAGCGCTCGCCGCCGACTTCGCGCAGGTAGGCGGCCATCGCGTCGTAGTCGACCTTCGGCCGGGCGACCAGGAAAACCTCGGGTTCCACGCTCCTCATGTCACAGCACACTACAGCGGGGCGCCGTCATTCGAGCTCGCCGCGCCGAAGGCCGCGGGGCTGCGCCGACGGCCACCAAGATCTGGTTCGCCAAGTCCTAAGCAACGACAGGTAGCTTCGTCAAGCTTCTCGCGCGGTGACCACGGTCAACACCGAGGCGACGTCGCCGCATCTGATGTGGGTCAGCCCGGATGCCACGGCCCTCATCGGCACCCTGAGCGGCCCGGTGTTCACCCTGACCAACGGTCAGCAGCAGGCTGTGGCCTGGAGTCAGCGCATTTCACCCCCGCAGGGCTCCGGCATCGACGCCGCCTGGTGAGCCGCTCAGGACGACGGCGGCCGCGCGGTTACGCTATCTGCCGACCCAGTCATCACTGTGGTGATGGCGGAAAGAAGTCCGATGACCAGCGCCTCGCGTTCGTCGCCCGCCCATGTGCGGTGTTCTCCCTCGGCGGCACCATCGCGATGATCAAGGCGGCGGGCGGAGCTGGCGGGGTTGTCCCGGCCTTGACCGGGCAGCAGCTCCTCGACTCGGTGCCCGGGCTGTCGGGCCTCGGCGCTGATATCGAGGTGCATGACTTTCGGCAGGTGCCGGGGGCATCCCTCACCATCGGCGACATCTTCGACCTGGCTGCAGCCATCGACGAGGAGATCGCGGCGGGCGCGGACGGCGCGGTCGTAATCCAGGGCACCGATACCATCGAGGAGACCGCGTTCCTGCTCGACCTGCTGCACGCCGGCGCCGAGCCTGTCGTTGTCACGGGGGCAATGCGTAACCCGGCCATGGCCGGGGCCGACGGACCGGCGAACATCCTGGCAAGCGTACAGGCGGCGGCCAGCCCGCTACTGCGCGATCTAGGCTGCGTGGTGGTGCTCGCCGATGACATCCACGCCGCCCGTTACGTCCGCAAGACCGATGCCACCAGCATCACGGCGTTTGCCTCGCCCTCGGCGGGACCGATCGGCCGGGTTGTCGAAGGCCGGGTGCGGGTGCTTACCCGCCCGGCCGGGAGGTTCACGGTGCCTCTGCTCCGCTCGCCCGGTCAGCTCCGCACCGGTCTGATCGTCCTGACCCTGGGCGATGACGGCGAGCTGCTGCGGACCGCCGCGGGCCGTTTCGACGGGCTCGTCGTCGCCGCATTCGGCGCCGGGCACGTGCCCGCGGCGACCGTCCCGGTCCTGGCCTCCGTGGCCGGGCAGATCCCGGTCGTGTTTGCCTCTCGAACCGGCGCTGGATCGGTGCTGGCCGCCACCTACGGCTTTCCCGGCTCCGAACAAGACCTGCTCAGCCGCGGCCTCATCAGCGCCGGGTTTCTCGACCCGCTCAAGGCACGGTTGCTGCTGCACGTGCTGCTGGTCGGCAGCGCCAGTCGCGCGGACATCGCGACGGCGTTCCGGTCCTTCGGCGGGTAAAGGCGTAACACGGGAGAGGATCGCGCCGCTTACCGGGGTGGGTGCTCTCGTGAAGAGTCCCCGCGATCCGCCTCGGCAGCTGAGGCCGCGCAGAAGAGAGAGCAGGAGATTCATGCACGCGATCCGAGTGTCCGTGCCGGTCCGAGCGGTCGCGGCCGTTGCCGCGGTCGCGGTGCTGGCCGCAGGCGGGATCTTGGCCGCCGCTACCGTGGTGAGCGCCGCCCCGCACCCGAAGCCGGACCCGACCAAGCTGTCGATCAGCAACAGGGTGATCGCTCACGGCAAGCACCATGCCGAGGTCGTCAGCGGTGTGCTCAGGTCGGACGGCACCGGCGTGGCAAAGGAGACTATCGCGCTGGAGTCCAGGACGGGCGTCAGGCCGAGATGGGCCGTGGTCGCCACCGGCACCACCGGCACCACCGGCGGGATCAGCTTCACCGTCACCCCGAAGGTGAAAACGCAGTTCGAGCTCGTCTTCGCGGGTGATCCCGCCTACCGCGGCAGCCACAGCAACGTCATCACGGTACGGCCCGTCAGGTAGTCCCGGCCGGATCAGCGGACGGCGCCGGCTCGGGCCTGGCACAGGGCCAGCACGTTGGCCACCACCTGGTGCCCGGCCCGGCCGGAGGCGGTCAGGATCGACTCGGGGTGGAACTGCACCGCCCACCGCCCGGCCGGCTCATCCTCGATGGCCATCACCACTCCGTCCGGCGTCGACGCGGTCACGGTGAACCCGCCGCGGACCGAGCCCGCCGGCACGTACAGGCTGTGGTACCGGCCCGCGGTGAACTCGGCGGGCAGCCCGGACAGCAGCGATCCCCCGGACACGCGCACCGTCCCTGGCTTGCCGTGCGCGGGCTCGGGCAGCAGCGACAGCGCGCCTCCGGCGTGCTCCACCATGGCCTGCAGGCCCAGGCAGACGCCGAACGCCGGCAGGCCCCGCGCGTACACCTCGTCGAGCAGTGCCGCGCAGCCGAAGTCGGCCGGGCGGCCCGGCCCAGGTGACAGCACGACCAGGTCCGGCGCGTAGGAGTCGAGCAGGGCCGGGGCGAACCCGGACCGCAGCGTGGTCACGTCGGCCCCCTGCTGCCGGAAGTAGTCACCGAGGGTGTGCACGAACGAGTCCTGGTGGTCGACCAGGAGCACCCGCAGCCCGCGGCCCGGGCCGTCCCCGGCCGCCGGCCCGGTCTCGGCGGGCGCCGCATCGCCCCGCGCAAGCCGCCCGGCCTCGGCCAGGGTCTCCAGCAGGGCCCGGGCCTTGATGTGGGTCTCCTGCTCCTCGGCCTCGGGGATCGAGTCGTACAGCAGCGTCGCGCCCGCCCGGACGGCGGCGATCCCGCCGGTGATGTGCGCGGTCCGCAGGGTGAGCCCGGTGTTCATGGACCCGTCGAATCCGATCGTGCCTACCGCCCCGCCGTACCACCGGCGCGGCGTCTCCTCGTGGTCCTCGATGAACTGCATGGCCCAGGTCTTGGGCGCGCCGGTCACGGTGACCGCCCACATGTGGGTCAGGAACGCGTCGAGCGCGTCGAACCCGGGCCGCAGCCGTCCCTCGATGTGGTCCACGGTGTGGATGAGGCGGCTGTACATCTCGATCTGGCGGCGGCCGATGACCCGCACCGAGCCCGGCACGCAGACCCGCGCCTTGTCGTTGCGGTCCACGTCGGTGCACATGGTCAGCTCGGATTCCTCCTTGGCCGAGCCGAGCAGGGTGGCGATGTTCGCGGCGTCCTCCAGGGTGTCCTCGCCGCGCGCGATCGTGCCGGCGATCGGGCAGGTCTCCACCCGGTCCCCGGTGACCCGGACGTACATCTCGGGCGACGCGCCGACCAGGTACTCCCCCTCGCCCAGGTTGAACAGGAACTCGTACGGGGCCGGGTTGCGCTGCCGCAGCAGTTCGTAGAACGCGGCCGGCGACCCGCACCGCCCGTGGAACACGTGGCTCGGCACCACCTCGAACAGGTCCCCGCAGGCAAACCTCTCCCGCGCCTCCTCCACGACCTGCGCGTAGCGACCCGGCCGCGGCGGTTCGGGTAGTTCCTCTTTATTCCGAACGGACGCCGCTGCGTGCTGCGGGCCGGTGCGTGCCGTCAGGCGCTCGAGCCCGGCCGTCGACCGGCCGCCGACCTCGAACTCGTAGGCGTACCTGACCGCCTCCTCCCGCTTGCGGTCCAGGACCCAGATCTCGTCGGGCAGGTGCAGGACCAGGTCCCGCTGCCCGGCCGGGCGCTCGCGGCTCAGCCGCACCGGCTCGAACTGGAACGCCAGGTCATAGCCGAACGCGCCGTACAGCCCCAGGTGCGGGTCGTCGCAGCCGAACGCCGCCACGATCTCCCGCAGCGCGCTGAACACGGTGGGCCTGCGGCTGCGCTCCTCCTCGGTGAATTCCCGGTCGGGCTCGGGGACCAGCACCGTGTCCTCGCTCGTGAGTTCGCCGACCCGCGCCATGGCCGCGCGGATCACCGGCAGCAGCACCCGGCCGCGGTCGTTCAGGGCCCGGACGGTGACCCGCCGGCCGGCGGCGATAATCTCCGCGCAGGGGTCGGCGTAGGCCATGTGCCAGCGGCTGTACCGGCCCGGGTACTCCATGCCCGAGCTGAGCACGCCGCCGCGGCGCTCGTCGACGAGCGCCGCGATCCGGCCGAGCTCGACGGGATCGAACGGGGTGGCGGTGCGGATGACCCGCACGCCGCCGCGGGTGGTCAGTTCGGTGCGGTGGGCGTCCACGGTGGCCCCTCATCGTCAGGCCCCGGCGGCGACCCGGAAAGCAGAAAGCGGCCGCCGTTCCTGGGCGGTCGCTTCTGTCCGTACGCGCGAGTCAGCGGGCCGCCTACTGGCGGCGCCACCACTGCAGGTTAGCTGATCGCGTCACGCGGTCAGCGTAGCGGAGGCCCGTGGTTATGGAAAGTCCCCCGGCGCCAGCGGACGGGTAACGAGCGTGGGGCGACCGGGAACCACAGGACTAGGAAGCGCCGGGACAGGGCGGGTGCAGGGCCGGCATCCGCCAGGCGGTGGCCGCCGACGCGATGAGCTGCGCCGCGGTACGCAGGCTCCGCTGCGACCCGCCGTCCGTCTTGGCGGTGCCGGTGGCCAGGAACGACTCGATCATCAGGCGCACGGACGGGTTGCCGAGCAGGCCGCCGTGGAAGGCTTCGACGAAGATCATGTTCTGCGGCCAGGAGCACGCGGGCAGCGTGACCGCGTCCGCGAGCGGGACCACGGCCAGCCACGGCAGGCCCCGGTGGTGGCTGACCGCGGCGAAGTAGCTGGCGCCGACCTGGCTCACCGAGTCGATCAGTTCCTGCGCCCCGGAGCTGCCGTACGGGGACATGCCGCCTATGAGGTTGTTCAGCGTGCTCAGCGCCTCGCCGGGCACCGTGCCGCCAGCCTGGCCCACCTGGCCCGGCTCGACGATGGGGCTGAGCAGCACCAGGGAGCGCACGGGCACGTCCGGGTGCCGGGCCAGCATCGCGTACACGCCGAGCGTGCCCTCGCTCTCCGCCACCACGTCCACCTGCGTGCCGGCCTGCTCGGCGAGCTCGTCGACCTGGGCGGCCATCCGGTCGCCGAGCACCTGGATGGACAGGTTTCCGGCGGCCGGGCCGTACGGGATCGGCTGCCCCGCCGCGTCCAGGCCAAGGTAGGAGAACTGGCGCACGAGCATGCGCGGCTCGGCACTGCGCAGCGCGTCGGCCTGGTGGCAGCAGCTCGACCCGAAGCCGCCGACCACGAGCAGCGCGCCGTCAGGCCTGGCGTTCGCCGCCGTCCGAGGGCCTGCCTGGCTGATCCCGCCGATCCAGCCGACCGGGGTGATCGCGCCGCCTTCGGCGTCCGCGACGGCGTCGGTCGCCGCGCCGACGGTTCCGGTGGCGAAGCGCACGGTCCCGGTGAACGCCAGCCGGGCCATCCCGACCACCAGGGCGAGCACCATGACCGCGGCCAGCGGCGCCACCGGCAGCCAGCTGGTCCGGTCGCGCAGCGCCCACCGCATCCGCTGCAGGGTGGCGCGCCAGTGCCACGGGTGCGGGGGGCGTTCCACCGAGCGCCGGACCGCTACGGCGGTGAGCCCGTACCAGGCCCGCGCGTCGACGACCCCGGCCAGCCCGGCCACGGCGACGATGCCCAGCGTGTCGAGGTGCGTCATCAGCGCCGAGGTCAGGGACAGGATCAAGAAGGTGGCGATCACCCACGCGGCGGTGGGCAGCGGGGGCAGCCGCCGCCACCAGGCCTGGCCCACGCCGCCCTGGCTCAGCGCGATCGCGGTGCCGAGCAGGATGGGCACCGCGGCCAGGTACGGCCAGGAGAACGGGAGCAGGGCCACGCCGAACATCAGCGTGACGACCGGCGACATCACCAGTCCCACCAGCACCGTGAGCGTGGCGCAGGACAGGACGGAGGTCAGGAACCGGGGCCTCGGGATGCCCGGGGTCCAGGGATCGGATGCGCGCGGCCAGGCCAGCTGGACCAGGATGGCGTCCACGGCCGAACGGGCCAGCACCGTCACCACCAGCACGCCGGTGAAGCCGAGCCAGGGCTGGTTGAACGCGAACAGCCAGCGCAGGTCGTGGTAGGCGGCCAGCGGCGGCAGCGCCGTCACCTGGGGCGCGAGCGGGCGGGCGTCGGGCGCGAGGAACGAGAGGGCAAGCGCTTCTGCCATCGCGCCCCCGGCGGCGAACGCGATGAGTCCCCGGTGCCGGAAGAACGCCCCGGCCACAGCCAGCCTCCCGTATGCCTTTGCCCCCGCTTCGGCTTTTTCAGCCTAACGCGCGCAAGTGCGTCACCCACTATCGGGTGTAACTGGCCGCCGCGCGCGTGTATGCCCGTCGCCGACGAGAAATCGAGGCTCCCTCCGGAAAGGCGGGCTCAGGCCCGGCGGAATACCGCGACCACCCGGCCGACGATGCTGGCCTCGTCCCCGAGGGTCGGCGTGGCGGCCGTGGCGGCCACGATGTCCCCGTCCTGCGCGTCCTGCTGCCGGACCACTACCCAGTCCCCGTCCGCGATCGCGGCGTTGACCACGGAATCGCCGACGACCTTGAGCAGGAACAGCGTGCCCTCCGCCTCGTGCGACGGGATATCGATGCCGGGAAGGCCAGCCGGCCCGGCTTCATCGCGGGTGCACGCGGCGACCGAGCCTTCTGGCCGGACCGGCGGGCGGCCCGGCAGGCGCAGCTCCATGGTCCTCGCCCGTCCCACGTCCCGGTGCAGGTAGCCCTTGCGCTGCAGCGTGCTGAGCTGGTAAGAGACGCTGCCCGTACTGGTCAGGCCGACCGCCTCGGCGATCTCCAGCATCGACGGCGGGTAGCCGCGCTTCTGGACCGACTCCCGGATCGCCCGGAGTATCTTGCGCTGCCGCCAGGTCAGCACGTGGCCCGGATCGGGCTTGTCCGCCGTCTCCGGGACAACCACGGGCACGCTGCCCTTCGGCTTACGGCCCGGCCTCCCCTTGGGCCCGGGAGTGCCGCTGCGACTGGCAGGCCGAGCCTGCGTGGCGTAGTTGGTCATCGTCATCACGCTCCTGGTCCGATGCCGAGCCTGAGACTAACTCCCGGTACTGACATTCGGCCGTTTGAAGCGTTGAAGCGTCGAACTAGAACTCGAATCCGCCAGAGCGGCCGTTGCGGTCGGCCAGCAGTCCGGCCAGGGCCGAGATGGCGATCTCGGGCGGCGTCCGCGAACCGATGTTGAGCCCGATCGGCCGGTGTACCCGGGCGATCTCGTCCGGCGGGACGCCGAGATCGGTGAGCATCTGCACGTGCGGTCCGACGTGCCGCGGGTTGCCCATGACCCCGATCCACCTCGCCTTGGTGGCCAGCATGTCCCGGAGCATGAGGCCCAGCTCGGACCGGTGGTGGTCGGTGGCGACCACGTCCGCGGAGCCATCGAGATCGTCGGGTGCGGCGGTCAGCAGCGGGAAGCCGAGCGCGGCGGCCCCGGCCGCGCGCGCCGGGTCCGGTTCCAGCAGGAACCCGCGGAACCCCAGGTCCGCACCGTATCGGAGCAGGTAGCCGGCGACCGGCGAGGCGAAGACCGCGACCAGCGTGCGCTCCCCCGCGTCGCGGGTCCCGGCCGTTCCGGTGACCGGCGCGACGGCTCCGTGGGCTACCGCACAGGCCGAGTCTTCGTCGTGGTGGTGGGTGTGCTCGGTCATGCAGCTAGTCTCGCACGGCTGGTCTGGCACGGCGTGGATCACTCGATCACCACGCGGAGCCGCTCGCGGGCGGCACCAAGCGTCCGCTCCACCTGGTCCTGGGTCTCCCCTTCGGCGAAGATGAAGCCCAGGTAGCGGTCTCCGTCGGGCAGCGGGCGCACCCGTTGCCCGACCGGGACGGTGATGCTGAGCCCGGTGACGCCGGGGACGGCGGCGGCTTCGGCCCGGCCTTCGACGGCCCGCAGCACGCCGGGCCGCGGCACGGGCAGCATGAGCACTCCGGACGGCGCGCCGCGGCGGCGGCCGGGAGTCGGCCGCCCCAGGGCGTGGGCCAGCACCATCTCCTCCAGGCTCATGTCGCCGGGGAACCGCAGCGCGCGTGAGCACAGGCCGCCGATGCAGCGCGCCGCCAGCTCGAGCATGACCGGCCGGACCCGGCCGCCGCGCTCGTCGATGCGCAACTCGGCGTGGATGGGGCCGTGGCGGAGGCCGAGGGCGCGGGCGGCCTGCCCGGCGGCGGCGATGGCCGCGGCGAGCACCGGCCCGGGGAGCCGGGAGGGGGTGATCAGCAGCGTCTCCTCGAAGGTGGGGCCTTCGGGGGTCCAGGGTTTGTCGAAGACGGCGGTGACGGTCAGCGCGCCCCCAGCGAGCAGGCCGTCGATGCTGAGCTCCGGTCCCGGTACGTATTCCTCCACCAGGAGCGGCTCGTCTGGCGGGCGGCCCGCGGTGGCCAGGACCTGCCGGATCCGCCGGGCCGCCGCGACGGCCGCCGCCGGGTCGTCGGCGCGCAGGACCCCCTGGCTGGCGCTGAGCGAGGCCGCCTTGACCACGCACGGCCAGCCGACCTCGGCCGCCGCCTGCCGCACGGCATCTTCCGCCGCCGCGGCGGGCACCACCCGGAAGACCGGCTGGGCGACCTGGGCGGCCGCCCACCGGCGCCGCTGCGCAGCCTTGTCGCAGGCGGCGGTCACCGCGTCTACCGGGTTGTGCGGCAGTCCCATCCGCCCGGCGATCACCGCCGCCAGGATCAGCATGGGGGTATCGGCGGCCACGACCGCGGCGACCGGCCCGGTGCGGGCCATGATCCGGTCGGCGCTGCGCTCCGGGTCGCCGGGGCTGACCAGCACGACCGGATGGCCGCCCAGCGGCAGCGCCCCGTCGCTGCCGACGACCAGGTCCAGTCCCAGCCGGCTCGCCGCGGTCAGGAAGTCAGCCGCGCGGTAGGTGCGGGCGGGCACCAGGAGCAGGACCCGCGGCGCGGTCACCGCTTCTCCGGGGAGAAGAACGGCTGGGTTCCGGCTTGGTGATCGGTGACGTCCAGGATGCCGACGACACCGGGCAGACGGGCCCGCAGCAGCGGTTCGATGCCCTGGCGGACGGTCACTTCGGCCAGGCTGCAGCCCTGGCATCCGCCGTCGAGGCGGATGCGGACCCATCCGTCCTCCGCACCGGCCAGGACAACGCGGCCGCGGTGGGCCGCGATGGCCGGGTTGATTTCGCCGTCGATGATGCGGCGGGCCTGTTCGGCCAGGGTCGCGGCAGCTTCCGGCGGTGCCGGGTCGCCGGGGGTGATGATCCGGACGCCGGTGATGCCCGGGACGGCGGCGCGGATCTGGGCTTCGATGCGCGCCGCCAGCGGCACGACCGCGCCCGGAGATCCGGTCAGCTCCAGCGTGGCGACCCCGTCCCGGACGCCGGCTACCCGCACCGAGGCGCCGCGCGCGATGATCGAGGGCAGCACGCTTCTCTCCAGGACGGCCGCGACCTGCGCGGTCAGGCCCGCCGCCGCAGGCGGCCGAGGCAGCTCGGTCATGGCGCGGCCTCATGCAGCGCGGCGTCGAGGTCGGCGATCAGGTCGTCGACGGCTTCAATGCCGATTGACAGCCGCAGCAGGTCGGCGGGCACGGGTGAGGACGGGCCCTCCATCACGGCCCGGTGCTCGATGAGGCTCTCGACCCCGCCCAGCGAGGTGGCCCGCTTGAACGTCCGGACGGCCTGCAGCACGGCGGCGGCGTGCTCGGCTCCGCCCGCCAGCCGGATGGACAGCATGCCGCCGAATCCGCCGCTCATCTGGCGCGCGGCGATCTCGTGGCCGGGATGGGAGGGCAGCCCCGGGTAGAGCACCTCGGCCAGCGCCGGGTGCCCGTGGAAGTGCCCGGCGATGGCCAGCGCGCTGTCCGACGCGCGGTGCACCCGCAGGAACAGCGTCCGCATGCCCCGCTGCAGCAGCCACGCCTCGAACGGCCCCGGCACCGCGCCGGCGTTGCGCCGCCAGGACCGGATCCGCTCCCAGAACGGATCCCGGCGCGCGGTCAGCACCGCGCCGGCCAGCACGTCGCTATGGCCATTCAGGTACTTGGTGGCCGAGTGCACGACCAGGTCGGCGCCGTGCTCGAACGGCCTGGTGAGCACGGGTGTCGCCACCGTGTTGTCGACGGCCACGCGGACCCCGCTGGCGTGGGCCAGCTCGCAGACGGCGGCCAGATCGATGATCTCCCACATCGGGTTGGCCGGCGTCTCCGCCCACAGCAGCCTGGTCTTCCCCGGGCGGATCGCCGAGGCTACCGCGCGCAGGTCGGCGGTGTCGGTGAACTCCACGTCCAGGCCCCAGGTCAGGGCGAACTCGGCCAGCCATTTCCGCACCCCCCAGTACAGGACGCGGGAGACCAGCACGTGATCGCCCGGTAGCAGGGACTGGAAGACGGCGGTGGCCGCCGCCATGCCCGAGGCGAACAGGGCGCAGGCGCACCCCGCCCCCTCAAGAGCGGCGAGCAGCCGTTCGGCGAGCTCATAGGTCGGGTTGTCCGCCCGCGTATAGACCCGGCCCTCCCGGTAGGAGCCGTCGGGCTGCCGTTCGTAGCTCGTGGCGGGGTTGATGACGGGCGCCAGGCCGCCCGACCACGGGTCCGCCTCACCGAGGGCCTGGGCGGCCAGCGTCTCCGGTGATAGGTCCATCAGCCGCGGTCTCCCTCGGTGGGTAGGGTGCAGACGTGATCTCTCGTGACGATATCCGCCGCTGCTACGACACGATCCGGCCCTATATCCGCCGGACGCCGGTGATCCAGGTCGACCTTAGCGAGCTCGACGAATCGGCCGCGACGCTGCCGGCGGGCACGCTCAAGCTGGAGTACATGCAGTGCGGGGGCGCGTTCAAGGCCCGGGGCGCGTTCACGAACCTGCTGCTACGGGAGGTACCGCCCGTCGGTGTCGTCGCGGCGTCCGGTGGCAACCACGGCGTGGCCGTGGCCTACGCCGCGCATCGGCTCGGCGTCCCGGCGAAGATCTTCGTGCCCACCGTGTCCGCGCCGGCCAAGATCGAGCGCATCCGGCAGCTCGGCGCCGACCTGGTGGTCACCGGTGAGCGCTACGCCGACGCGCTCACCGCCGCCCAGGACTGGGAGCGCAGCTCGGGAGCCATGAGCGTGCACGCCTACGACCAGCGCGAGACCATCCTCGGCCAGGGCACCCTCGGCCTGGAACTGGCTGAGCAGGTCGCTGACCTGGACACGGTGCTCGTACCGGTCGGCGGCGGCGGCCTGATCTCCGGCGTCGCCTCCTGGTTCGCGGGAGACGTCCGGGTGATCGGGGTCGAGCCCGAGGGCGCGCCCACCCTCAGCTACGCCCGGGCCGAGGGCCGGCCCGTCGACGCCCCTGCGGGCAGCGTCGCGGCCGACGCCCTGGCCCCGCGGCAGGTCGGCGAGCTGGTGTTCCCCATCACCCAGGCCTATGTGGACGACGTGGTGCTGGTCGGCGACGTGTCCATCCTGGCCGCGCAGCGGGCCCTGTGGCAGGCGTTCCGGGTCGCCGCCGAGCCGGCCGCCTCGGTCGGGATCGCGGCCCTGCTGGCGGGCGCGTACAAGCCCGCGCCCGGCGAGCACGTCACGGTGGTGATCAGCGGCGCCAACATGTCCCCCGCTCAGCTTGGCTGAGGCCGGCACGGGAGATTATGGACCTGTGCGGTTCGTCTTCACTCCCCCGGCCGACCACGCGGCCGGACTGCTCACCTTGCCGTGGTCCGTGCCGCTCGAGGACTGGCAGGACGACCGGCTGGTCGAGATCCGGCAGCGAGGCCTCTCGCGGCACGTGGTCCGCTTCGTCTACGACGACGGCACGCTGTACGCCCTGAAGGAGCTCAGCGAGCGGCTCGCCCGGCGCGAATACCGGCTGCTGCGGGCGATGGCCGACGTGAACATCCCGGCCGTGGAGGCGATCGGGATCGCGGTGGATCTCGACGAGTCGCTTCCGCGGCAGCCGGACAGCGACGCGATCCTAGTCACCGAGTTCCTCAGCTTCTCCACGACGTACCGGGCGGTCTTCTCGCACCCTCGGGGCGTGGAACCCATCGACGGGCTGCTGGACGCCCTGGTGGAGCTTCTCGTCCGGCTGCACCTGTCCGGGTTCTTCTGGGGCGACTGCTCGCTGTCGAACACGCTGTTCGTCTACGACGCCGGCACGCTCGAGGCGTACCTGGTCGACGCCGAGACCAGCGAGCAGCACCCGGCGCTGACCGACGGCCAGCGCGACTATGACGTCGAGCTGGCCACCGAGCGGGTAGCCGGGGAGCTGCTCGACCTGCAGGCGGGCGGACGGCTCTCGTTCGATATCGACCCGCTCGAGATCGCCGACGAGCTGGCCAAGCGCTACCGGTCGCTGTGGCAGGAGCTGAACCGCGAGGAGATCCTGCGCCCCGAGGACCAGCGGCGCCAGATTGCCGACCGGCTGCACCGGCTCAACAAGCTCGGCTTCGACGCCGACGAGGTCGAGCTGATCCCCACCCCGGAAGGCAACAAGCTGCGGCTGCGCACCAGGGTCGCGGAGTCCGGGCACTTCGCCCGCCAGCTCTTCCTGCGGACCGGGATCGACGCCGGGGAGAACCAGGCGCGGCGGCTGCTCAACGACATCGCCGGCTTCCGCGCCTACCTGGAGCAGAAGGAAGGCCACCCGGTGTCAGAGATCGTCGCGGCCAACCGGTGGCTGGAGGAGATCTACGACCCGGTCATCGCGGCGGTCCCCGCCGGGCTCCGCGGCCGGCTGGCCCCAGCGGAGATCTTCCACGAGGTGCTCGAGCACCGCTGGTACATGTCCGAGGCCGCGGGCCGCGACGTCGGCACCACCGAGGCCACCAAAGCCTACATCGAGCAGGTGCTGCCCGAGGCGCCCGAGCCGCTGGACGAGACACTCGACGCGACCGGACCGCTCGACGCGATAACCGGGGCGTTGGACGACCCAGCCACCGCGAACGGCGAGCTGGGCTAGGACGGTCAGCGGAAGGTCGGGTACGCGGCGTCGGGCTCGTCGCCGGGACGCTGGTTCTCGCGCTCGGCCTGCGCGACTTCGGTGTCTTCCTGGACGCCGCGCCGCAGGCCGCGCAGGGCCACGAACCCCGCGACGGCCGGAACTCGGTGAGCAGGATCGTGCCCAGGACGGCGAAGCCAAGGCTGGTGTTAACAGAACTCAGTGTCAGACGCGGCCGCTCGCCCGGCATCAGTCAAATGACTATGCCGAGGCGGTCAGGGCGTCGGTCAGCCCGTTGATCCCGGCCAGGTTGCCGACCAGGTCCGCGGGGATGTGGTGCCGGGCGGCGAGCGCGTCCGGCGCGTAGTAGGAGACCTTGGTCTGCCCGTCGTCGGACCAGATCAGCACCTTGAGCGGCAGGTCGAGCGCGGCCAGCGGCGCCGCCGCCATCACCGGCGTGCCCGCCGCCGGGTTGCCGAAGATCACCAGCGTGGTCTCCCGGAGCGTGAGCCCGGCCTGGCGGGCCTCGGCCGCCTGGTCGATGACGGCGAACAGCTTGATTCCCTTCGCGCTGATCATGGCGGTGAACTTGGCGACGGTGTTGGCCACCGACAGGCGGCTCAGCTTGGTGATGACACCGGTCTCGGTCATCGTTGATCTCCTCAGTCAGGTAATGGGCCAGCACGATGTTGCGCCCGCCTGCTCGCGGCGGGCATCTGTCATCTGACTCGGCCGTGGTCATTTGACTGATAGCACACGCCACGCCACGGCTCCGAGACTGGGACTGCGGATCACCGCTCGGGCTCGAAGTCATCGAGCAGGAGGTCAGCTGATCGGGCGACAAGCGGTCACCGAAGAAGATCCGGACCAGGAACAGGCTGCGCACGCGGTCTTCCTTGCTCTCCGGGGTCTCAAGGCTCACCGGGTCGCGGGTAATCGGGATTTGCCGGGTTACCCTGCGGGATGGGCGCGGACGAAGTTGGCGATCACCGCGCCGAGCCGTTCGCCCGCGTCCTCCTGCAGGAAGTGGCCGGCCCCGGCCAGCACCGGGTGGTCGATGCCCGCCGCGCCCGGGATCATGCGTTCGAGGATGGGCGCCATGCCGCCGGTGATCGGGTCCCGGTCGCTGAACGCCACCAGGAACGGCTTGTCCCACGCGGACAGCCGCCGCCACGCGGCCCGGTTGGCCTCCGAAGCCGGGTCATCAGGGGTGGCTGGCACGAGGTTCGGCATGGCCCGCACGGCCGCCGCGAACGACGGGTCCGGAAACGGAGCGTCGTAGGCAGCCAGCACGTCCGGGGTCAGCCGCGTCTGGCACCCGGACTGCACCAGCCGGGACACGCTCAGCTCGGGTGCGGTGCGGACCACCTCGCGGAACCGCAGCCATACGTCGGGCATCGGCTGGTCGCCGGTGGGCAGCCCGGTGTTGGCCGCCACCACCCGGGCGAACCGGTCCGGGTGCTCGGCGACCAGCCGCAGCCCGATCAGGCCTCCCCAGTCCTGCCCCACGAGGGTCAGCCCGTGCAGGTCGAGCCGGTCGAAGGCAAGCGCGCGCATCCACTCCACGTGCCTCGCGTAGCTGTGGTCAGCGACCTCGGCCGGCTTGTCCGAGCGGCCGAACCCGGGCAGGTCGGCCGCGATGACCCGCAGCCCGGCGTCGGCCAGGACCGGCATGACCGTGCGGTACAGGAACGACCAGCTCGGCTCGCCGTGCAGCAGCAGCACCGGCTCGCCGCCGGGCGGCCCGGCCTCCACGTAGGCCAGCCGCAGCACGCCGACGTCGGCGTACTGCGGCGGGTACCCGAAGCCGGGCAGATCGGCGAAACGGTCCTCGGGCGTGCGCAGCACTTGCATCCCGCCATGCTGTCACGAGCACGCCCGCTACGGCACGGACCAGTGCTGGTTGCGGCCGTTGTTGCAGGTCCAGACGATGAGCGGGGTGCCGTTGCGGGTCGCGAAGGCCGGGTCGTCCAGGCACAGCTTGCCGCCCCTGGCGCTCAGCACCCATTCGCCGTTGAACCGGTGAGTCCAGAGCTCGTTCGCGGCCCCGTTGCAGGTCCACAAGATCACGTGGCTGCCGTTGCCGCCAAAGGCCTGGTCGTTCAGGCACTTACCGTTGTGGACCAGCTCGCCGTTGTTGAGGCTCCAGCCCTGGGCCTGGTCGCTGCTGTTGCAGGTCCAGATCTGGATCTTGGCGCGGTTGGCGGAGCTGTTGCCCGCGTCATCCACGCACTTGCCGGCGTACCCCTTGATCAGGTGCACGGGAGGAGGCGGAGGCGGAGCCGAGGGACTCGGACTCGACGTGGGCGTCGGCCCGGGCGCGAAGGACACGAGGAGGTTGAGGCTGCCGGAGAGGTCAAGAGTGGCCGTCACCGTCACCGCGCAGGAGTCCGGGTCGGTGAAGCCCAGCGTCAGGGTGACGACGTTGGGCGACATCGCGTCGGTGGCCCCCTTCGTGGCGGCCGTCTGGCTGCCGAGCACGCAATCCGCGGTCCAGGCCACGTTGATGTCCTGGCTGGAGCTCGCGATCGCCCCGCCGACGATCTTGGCCGGGTTGGCGATGGTCGCCGTGACCGTGCACGTCGCATGGGTGCCCGAGGCCGTGCACGAACCGGCGCCGTCGGCATGGGCGGCCGTCACGCTCGCGCCGACCGCTCCGGCCGTGAGCAGGCCGGTCAGGGCCGCGCAGACGACGAGACGACGTGATCCCCGCATCATCAACAGCCTCTCTGCTTACCTAAAACCTCTGCGCCTTGCCTAAAACCTTTGCGCTTGCCTAAACCCCTGCTCCCCCCGCGTGACGCATGAGCGTCGGCACCGGTCTACACCCGCGTCACCGGCTCCGCGCGCAGAATGACGATTTATTTACCGTGTGGTGACCAGTTCCGCGTACAGGGCCACGGTCTGCGCCGCAATGGCCGACCAGCCGAACTCGGCCACGGCGCGCTTGCGGCCCGCCTGTCCCATGGCTGCCGCACGGCTCGGGTCGCGGATCAGCGCGTTCAGCGCCTCGGCCAGCGGCCCCGGTTCGCCGGGCGGCACCAGCAGGCCGGTCTCGCCGTCGGCCACCACCTCGGGAATGCCGCCGGTGCGCGAGCCCACGACCGCGGTCCCGCACGCCATGGCCTCCAGGTTCACGATGCCGAGCGGCTCGTAGATCGACGGGATGGCGAACACCGTCGCGTGGGTGAGCAGCTGGATGACCTCGCGCTTGGGCAGCATCTCGGGGATCCAGATCACGCCGGAGCGCGACGCTCGCAGGCCGTCGACCAGCCCGGTCACCTCGGCGCCCAGTTCCGGGGTGTCGGCCGCGCCTGCGCACAGCACCAGCTGGGCCTCGGGTACCAGCGCGGACGCCGCCCGCAGCAGCACCGGCACGCCCTTCTGCCTGGTGATCCGGCCGACGAAGATCACGTAGGGGCGGCTCAGGTCGACGCCGTACCGCTCGAGCACGTCCGTGTTCGGGTCCGGGCGGTACTCGGTGGTGTCTATCCCGTTCCGTATCACCCGGATCCGTTCGGCCGGAATCTCGGGGTAAGCGGCCAGGATATCGGCGCGCATGCCGTCCGACACGGCCACCACGGCGGCGGCCGAGTCGGCCGAGGTCCGCTCGCACCAGGTCGAGAGCTGGTAACCGCCGCCGAGCTGCTCGGCCTTCCACGGCCGCAGGGCCTCGAGCGAGTGCATGGTCATCACGTGCGGGATGCCGTAGAGCAGGGACGCCAGGTGGCCGGCCAGGTTCGCGTACCAGGTGTGCGAGTGAACCAGCTGCGCCCTGCCCATTTCCGGTCCGACGGCGGCGGTCATGGACAGGTCGGTCGATATCACCTGCAGCGCCTGGTTGGCGTCGGCGAGCAGGTCCCAGGGCCGATGCGCGACCGCGCCCGGGCGGTCCTCGCCCTGGCAGTGCACGGTCAGGTCGACCAGCGGCGCCAGCTCGCGGGCCAGGTAGGTGACGTGCACGCCAGCGCCGCCGTACACGTCGGGCGGGTACTCGCGGGTCAGCAGCGCGACCCGCAGCCTGCCGGCCTGCACGGGCGAGGTCACGGGACGACCTCCTGGCCCTTTCCCACCACGGTGATGCCGCCGGCCGAGACCGCGAAGCCGCGGGCCCGGTCACGCTCCTTGTCCACGCCGACCTGCGCCCATTCGGGCACGGTGACGTTCTTGTCGATGATCGCGTCCCTGACCACGGCGTGGCGGCCGATCTTGGTGTTGTGCAGCAGCACCGCCCGCTCGATCGTGGACCAGCTGTTCACCCGCACCCCGGGAGACAGCACGGACTGGCGGACCAGCCCGCCGGAGACGATGACGCCGTTGCTGACCAGGCTGTCGATGGCGCGTCCCACCCGGTCGCCGGACTCGTGCACGAACTTGGCGGGCGGCACCGACGGCACGTTGGTCAGGATCGGCCACTGGTCGTTGTACAGGTTGAACACCGGCTCGACCGCGCACAGGTCCATATGGGCCTCGAAGTAGGAGTCGAGCGTGCCGACGTCGCGCCAGTAGCCCGCGTCCCGCGCGGTCGCGCCGGGGACCTGGTTGGTCAGGAAGTCATAGGCCTGCGCGATGCCGTCCCTGACCAGCATGGGGATAATGTTGCCGCCCATGTCGTGGCGGCTTGAGTCGTCGTCGGCGTCCTTGCGCAGCGCGTCGACGAGCACGTTGGTGTCGAACACGTAGTTGCCCATCGACGCGTAGGACTCCTCGGGGCGGCCGGGCAGCGTGGGCGGGTCGGCCGGCGTCTCGAGGAACTCCTTCACCGTCCGGCCGTCCTTGCTCACGCTGACGATGCCGAACGAGGAGGCCTCGTGCCGCGGCACCGGGATCGCCGCCACGGTCACCCCGGCGCCGTGCGCGACGTGATGGTCGATCATCTGCTGGAAGTCCATCCGGTACACGTGGTCGGCGCCGATGACCGCCACGATGTCCGGCTGCTCGTCGTTGATCAGGTTCATCGACTGGAAGATCGCGTCCGCCGAGCCGGTGTACCAGTGCGGGCCCAGCCGCTGCTGCGCCGGGACCGGCGTCACGTAGTTGCCGAGCAGGGCGCTCATCCGCCACGTGGTGGAGATGTGGCGGTCCAGGCTGTGGCTCTTGTACTGGGTCAGCACGCAGATCTTGCGGATGCCGCCATTGGCCAGGTTGGACAGCGCGAAGTCGATCAGCCGGTACAGCCCGCCGAAGGGGACGGCCGGCTTGGCCCGGTCCGCGGTCAGCGGGCTCAGGCGGGTGCCCGCGCCGCCGGCGAGCACGATTCCCAGTACGTTCGCCTGTGGCATGCCCGGCCCTCCTGTCCCGGTTACTGGTTAGGGTCATGCTCCCGCGCGTCGGGAGGTACGGGGAAGAGCTCACCGGGCGGCCCGCTACCGTCCTGCGGCGCGGTACCGTCCGGCGCAGGCTGCGGCGCCGTGGCCTGCCAGGCCTCGCGGACCAGCACCTGCAGGGCGCCGGCCACCGGGATGGCCAGCAGGGCCGCGACGAAGCCGCCGAACAGCCCGCCGACCAGGCTGCCCAGCGACGCGCCGACCAGCACCGCGACCAGGACCAGCAGCGGGCTGATCTTCACCGTCCGGCTCATGATCACCGGGTTCAGGATGTGGTTCTCGGTCTGGGTGTAGACCAGGAAGACGACCAGGATGACGATGCCGGCCGTGACGCCCTGGGTGAACGCCACGAACAGCACGGTGGGGATGCCGGCCAGCGCGCCGCCGATCATGGGCAGGAAGTCCACCAGGGCGACCCACAGTCCCCACAGGAACGGGAACGGCGTTCCGAGGATCATCAGCGTCACGAACACCACGGTCCCCGCGATGAGCGAGGTCAGGAAGTTTCCCAGCATGTACCCGATGACGGACCCGTTCACCTCCTGGGCCACCCGGGTGACCGACGCGGCGCGCTGCTCCGTCATCTGGCTGAGCAACCAGCGCCGCATCTTCGGGCCCTCGAGCAGCAGCAGCAGGACCAGGACGAAGATCGTGAACAGCTCGATGACCAGCGAGAAGGCGCCCTTGCCGATGCTCAGGGCCGGCTTGGACAGCGACTGGGCGTAGCTCACCAGCTTGGGCGTGTTCCGCTGGACCCAGCTCAGGATGTGGTACTTGCGCGCGATGTGGCCGATCCAGCCCTTGCCCGACTCCGCGCTGGCCACGTAGCTGGGCAGCCGGTTGGCCAGGTGCGTGATCCCGTTCACCAGCGGGTACCCGAACGCCAGCGCCAGGCCGAGGAAGGCCAGCGCGGCGAGCAGGCGGCGATCGAGACCGCCGCGCCCCGGCGCAGCCTCAGCCGCCGCTCCAGCACGACCACGATCGGGTTGAGCAGCAGCGCGAGGAACCCGGCCACCACAAACAGCAGCACGATGTCGCGCAGCCGGTAGATCAGCTTGGCCGCCAGGTAGGCGGCCGCGACCACCACCACCGTGGTCACGATCGTGCGCAGCGGCACGTGCCGCACGTCGGCGGCTCTCCCAGTCGCGCGAGCCGCTCGGCGCGGCGGTCGGTCGCCGACCACACGCCAGGGTCTGCGGCCGCAATGCGCCGGCGGGTGGCCGACCGCTAACACCATCGTCCGTTCGGAATAGTGAAAGATCTTTTTGACCCAACGGTCCTCGGCGTCAGCCGCCGTTCCGGCCGACGGTCAGCGGGAGCGTGCGCGGCCCGCGGACCTGGCCGCGGACGAGGTGGCGACGGCGGCGGGGTCGGCGAGCTCGAAGTCCGGGTAGCGGGCCAGCCATTCCTCCAGGGCGACCTGCAGTTCCATCCGGGCCAGGTCGGATCGAGCACCTGGTGCCGACCCAGCCCGAACGCCGCGTGCCGGTTCTTGGCCCGGTCAAGCTGCACGACGCCGGGGTTCTCGAAGACGTCCGGATCCCGGTTGGCGGCCGGGAACGGGAGGAGCAGCCAGTCGCCCTCCTCGAACGGGTGGCCGTGGAAGTCGAAGTCCCTGGCCACCAGGCGCGCCATGGTGACCGGGGTGACGCGCGCAGGAGTTCCTCGACGGCGGTGCTCATCAGGCCGGGGCTGGCGGCCAGCCTCGCGGTCCCCGGGATGCTGGGCCAGGTGCCACAGCGAGGCCCATCGCCGACCACGTGGTGTCGATCCCGGCGATCATCAGCAGGGTCAGGGTGCCGCGGATGTGTGCCGGGGACAGCTTTTCACCGGCGATCTCCGCCTCGATGAGGAAGGAGGTGAGGTTGTCCCTGGGATGGGCGATATGGTCCTCGATCTGGGCGTCGAAGTAGGCCTTGCGCTCTTCGAAGACCAGCTCCCGCTCCTCGACGGGCCGGTCGACGTCCTCCATCGTCTCGTGGATGAAGCGCCGCATCAGGTCCGCGTCCTCCTGGGGGAAGCCGAGGAACCTGACGATGACCCGGACCGGGATGCGCCGGGCGTACTCATGGCCGCGTCGAAGCGGGCGGCGGTCGCGTCGAGCAGTTCCCGGCACAGCTCGCGGGTGAACGGCTCGAGGGCGTCGATGGTCCTGGGCGCGAAGGCCTGGGACAGCATCTTGCGCACGATGGCGTGGTAGGCGGATCCGAAGGCTGACTGGGCGGGGCCAGCCCGATGGGCGCGGGCAGGTCGTCCGGCTGCGGCTGGTGCTCTGCTGACCACGACCTGAGTGGGACGCGAAATTCTGGGCGTCGTAGGCCACCTCGGACACCAGTTCGTGGGTGAGCGGCAGCCACATCCCGCTGTACTCGTCGTGTGCGCGACGGGACGCTCGCGCACGTCGTCCCAGATCGGGTACGGGTCGGTGACCCACCCGGGGTCGGTGTGGTTGAAATCGGTGGCCCAGTCCTGCACCTGGGTCTGCCTGTTGGTCACGGCGCCGCCTCCGTCACCGAGATCGCGTGTTCCGGCAGTCGGCCTTGGCCAGGCGCGCCTGGCCGACCAGGTCCCAGGTCAAGATGCCGGTGCCGGCCTTGGACATGCCCAGGTCGTCGAGCTCGAAGAGCTCGGGGGCCACGCTGTAGCACCGG
>CAVPLC010000090.1:0-43349 GCA_963705835.1 uncultured Actinomycetes bacterium | reverse complement strand
CAGGATTTGCCGGGTTACCCGGCGGGGTGGGCGCGGACGAAGTCGGCGATCACGGCGCCGAGCCGTTCACCCGCGTCCTCCTGCAGGAAATGGCCGGCCCCGGTGAGCACCGGGTGCTCGATCCCCTCCGCGCCCGGCACGGTGTGCCGGAGCACCGGCCCCATCGCCCCGGTGATCGGGTCGCGTCGCTGAACGCGACCAGGAACGGCTTGTCCCACGCGGCCAGCCGCTGCCAGGCGGCCCGGTTGGCCGCGGTGGCCGGGTCGTCGGGGGTGGTCGGCACCAGGTCCGGCATCGCGCGCACGGCCGGCCATGAAGGACTCGTCGGGGAACGGCGCATCGTAGGCGGCCAGCACCTCGTCCGGCTCAGCCGCGTCTGGCAGCCGGACTGCACCAGCCGGGACACGCTCAGCTCGGGCGCGGTGCGCACCACCTCGCGGAACCGCAGCCAGACGTCGGGCATCGGCTGGTCGCCGGTGGGCAGCCCGGTGTTGGCCGCCACCACCCGGGCGAACCGGCCCGGGTGCTCGGCGGCCAGCCGCAGCCCGATCAGGCCGCCCCAGTCCTGCCCGACCAGGGTCACCCCGCGCAGGTCCAGCCGGTCGAACGCGAGCGCCCGGATCCACTCCACGTGCCTGCGCGTAGCTGTGGTCGGCGATCTCGGCCGGCTTGTCCGAGCGGCCGAACCCGGCCAGGTCCACCGCGATCGCGCGCAGTCCCGCGTCGGCCAGCACCGGCATGCACCGTCCGGTACAGGAACGACCAGCTCGGCTCGCCGTGCAGCAGCAGCACCGGCTCGCCGTCCGGCGGCCCGGCCTCCACGTAGGCCAGCCGCAGCCCGCCGACCGTCGGCGTACCGCGGCGGGTAGCCGAAGTCGGGCAGGTCGGCGAAACGCTCCTCAGGGGTGCGCAGCACTCGCATCCGGCCATGCTGCCACGAGCACGGCCGCTACGGCACGGTCCAGTGCTGGTTGCGGCCGTTGTTGCAGGTGCAGACGATGAGCGGGGTGCCGTTGCGGGTCGCGAAGGCCGGGTCGTCCAGGCACAGCTTGCCGCCCTGGCGCTCAGCACGCACTCGCCGTTGAACCGGTGAGTCCAGAGCTCGTTCGCGGCCCTGTTGCAGGTCCACAAGATCACGTGGCTGCCGTTGCCGCCAAAGGCCTGGTCGTTCAGGCACTTGCCGTTGTGGACCAGCTCGCCGTTGTTGAGGCTCCAGCCCTGGGCCTGGTCGCTGCTGTTGCAGGTCCAGATCTGGATCTTGGCGCGGTTGGCGGAGCTGTTGCCCGCGTCATCCACGCACTTGCCGGCGTACCCCTTGATCAGGTGCACGGGAGGAGGCGGAGGCGGAGCCGTGGGACTCGGACTCGACGTGGGCGTCGGCCCGGGCGCGAAGGACACGAGGAGGTTGAGGCTGCCGGAGAGGTCGAGAGTGGCCGTCACCGTCACCGCGCAGGAGTCCGGGTCGGTGAAGCCCAGCGTCAGGGTGACGACGTTGGGCGACATCGCGTCGGTCGCCCCCTTCGTGGCGACCGTCTGGCTGCCGAGCACGCAATTCGCGGTCCAGGCCACGTTGATGTCCTGGCTGGAGCTCGCGATCGCCCCGCCGACGATCTTGGCCGGGTTGGCGATGGTCGCCGTGACCGTGCAGGTCGCCTTGGTGCCCGACGCCGTGCACGAACCGGCGCCGTCGGCATGGGCGGCCGTCACGCTCGCGCCGACCGCTCCGGCCGTGAGCAGGCCGGTCAGGGCCGCGCAGACGACGAGACGACGTGATCCCCGCATCATCAACAGCCTCTCTGCTTACCTAAAACCTCTGCGCCTTGCCTAAAACCTTTGCGCTTGCCTAAACCCCTGCTTCCCCCGCGTGACGCATGAGCGTCGGCACCGGTCTACACCCGCGTCACTGGCTCTGCGCGCAGAATGAGGATTTATTTACCGTGTGGTGACCAGTTCCGCGTACAGGGCCACGGTCTGCGCCGCGATGGCCGACCAGCCGAACTCGGCCACGGCGCGCTTGCGGCCCGCCTGTCCCATGGCCGCCGCACGGCTCGGGGTCGCGGATCAGCGCGTTCAGCGCCTCGGCCAGCGGCCCCGGTTCGCCGGGCGGCACCAGCAGGCCGGTCTCGCCGTCGGCGACCACCTCGGGAATGCCGCCGGTGCGCGAGCCCACGACCGCGGTCCCGCACGCCATGGCCTCCAGGTTCACGATGCCGAGCGGCTCGTAGATCGACGGGATGGCGAACACCGTCGCGTGCGTGAGCAGCTGGATGACCTCGCGCTTGGGCAGCATCTCGGGGATCCAGATCACGCCGGAGCGCGACGCTCGCAGGCCGTCGACCAGCCCGGTCACCTCGGCGACCAGTTCGGGGGTGTCGGCCGCGCCGGCGCACAGCACCAGCTGGGCCTCGGGCACCAGCGCGGACGCCGCCCGCAGCAGCACCGGCACGCCCTTCTGCCTGGTGATCCGGCCGACGAAGATCACGTAGGGGCGGCCCAGGTCGACGCCGTACCGCTCGAGCACGTCCGTGTTCGGGTCCGGGCGGTACTCGGTGGTGTCGATCCCGTTCCGGATCACCTGGATCCGTTCGGCCGGAATCTCGGGGTAAGCGGTCAGGATATCGGCGCGCATGCCGTCCGACACGGCCACCACGGCGGCGGCCGAGTCGGCCGAGGTCCGCTCGCACCAGGACGACAGCTGGTAACCGCCGCCGAGCTGCTCGGCCTTCCACGGCCGCAGCGCCTCGAGCGAGTGCATGGTCATGACGTGCGGGATGCCGTAGAGCATGGACGCCAGGTGGCCGGCCAGGTTCGCGTACCAGGTGTGCGAGTGGACCAGCTGCGCCCTGCCCATTCCGGCCCGACGGCGGCGGTCATCGACAGGTCGGTGGAGATCACCTGCAGCGCCTGGTTGGCGTCGGCGAGCAGGTCCCAGGGCCGGTGCGCGACCGCGTCCGGGCGGTCCGCGCCCTGGCAGTGCACGGTCAGGTCGACCAGCGGCGCCAGCTCGCGGGCCAGGTAGGTGACGTGCACGCCCGCGCCGCCGTACACGTCGGGCGGGTACTCGCGGGTCAGCAGCGCGACCCGCAGCCTGCCGGCCTGCGGACGGGGCGGGCGTCACGGGACGACCTCCTGGCCCTTTCCCACCACGGTGATGCCGCCGGCCGAGACCGCGAAGCCGCGGGCCCGGTCACGCTCCTTGTCCACGCCGACCTGCGCCCATTCGGGCACGGTGACGTTCTTGTCGATGATCGCGTCCCTGACCACGGCGTGGCGGCCGATCTTGGTGTTGTGCAGCAGCACCGCCCGCTCGACCGTGGACCAGCTGTTCACCCGCACCCCGGGAGACAGCACGGACTGGCGGACCAGCCCGCCGGAGACGATGACGCCGTTGCTGACCAGGCTGTCGATCGCGCGTCCCACCCGGTCGCCGGACTCGTGCACGAACTTGGCCGGCGGCACCGACGGCACGTTGGTCAGGATCGGCCACTGGTCGTTGTACAGGTTGAACACCGGCTCGACCGCGCACAGGTCCATATGGGCCTCGAAGTAGGAGTCGAGCGTGCCGACGTCGCGCCAGTAGCCCGCGTCCCGCGCGGTCGCGCCGGGGACCTGGTTGGTCAGGAAGTCATAGGCCTGCGCGATGCCGTCCCTGACCAGCATGGGGATGATGTTGCCGCCCATGTCGTGGCGGCTTGAGTCGTCGTCGGCGTCCTTGCGCAGCGCGTCGACGAGCACGTTGGTGTCGAACACGTAGTTGCCCATCGACGCGTAGGACTCCTCGGGGCGGCCGGGCAGCGTGGGCGGGTCGGCCGGCTTCTCAAGGAACTCCTCCACCGTCCGGCCGTCCTTGCTCACGCTGACGATGCCGAACGAGGAGGCCTCGTGCCGCGGCACCGGGATCGCCGCCACGGTCACCCCGGCGCCGTGCGCGACGTGATGGTCGATCATCTGCTGGAAGTCCATCCGGTACACGTGGTCGGCGCCGATGACCGCCACGATGTCCGGCTGCTCGTCGTTGATCAGGTTCATCGACTGGAAGATCGCGTCCGCCGAGCCGGTGTACCAGTGCGGGCCCAGCCGCTGCTGCGCCGGGACCGGCGTCACGTAGTTGCCGAGCAGGGCGCTCATCCGCCACGTGGTGGAGATGTGGCGGTCCAGGCTGTGGCTCTTGTACTGGGTCAGCACGCAGATCTTGCGGATGCCGCCGTTGGCCAGGTTGGACAGCGCGAAGTCGATCAGCCGGTACAGCCCGCCGAAGGGGACGGCCGGCTTGGCCCGGTCCGCGGTCAGCGGGCTCAGGCGGGTGCCCGCGCCGCCGGCGAGCACGATTCCCAGTACGTTCGCCTGTGGCATGCCCGGCCCTCCTGTCCCGGTTACTGGTTAGGGTCATGCTCCCGCGCGTCGGGAGGTACGGGGAAGAGCTCACCGGGCGGCCCGCTACCGTCCTGCGGCGCGGTACCGTCTTGCGGCGCAGGCTGCGGCGCCGTGGCCTGCCAGGCCTCGCGGACCAGCACCTGCAGGGCGCCGGCCACCGGGATGGCCAGCAGGGCCGCGACGAAGCCGCCGAACAGCCCGCCGACCAGGCTGCCCAGCGACGCGCCGACCAGCACCGCGACCAGGACCAGCAGCGGGCTGATCTTCACCGTCCGGCTCATGATCACCGGGTTCAGGATGTGGTTCTCGGTCTGGGTGTAGACCAGGAAGACGACCAGGATGACGATGCCGGCCGTGACGCCCTGGGTGAACGCCACGAACAGCACGGTGGGGATGCCGGCCAGCGCGCCGCCGATCATGGGCAGGAAGTCCACCAGGGCGACCCACAGTCCCCACAGGAACGGGAACGGCGTTCCGAGGATCATCAGCGTCACGAACACCACGGTCCCCGCGATGAGCGAGGTCAGGAAGTTTCCCAGCATGTACCCGATGACGGACCCGTTCACCTCCTGGGCCACCCGGGTGACCGACGCGGCGCGCTGCTCCGTCATCTGGCTGAGCAACCAGCGCCGCATCTTCGGGCCCTCGAGCAGCAGCAGCAGGACCAGGACGAAGATCGTGAACAGCTCGATGACCAGCGAGAAGGCGCCCTTGCCGATGCTCAGGGCCGGCTTGGACAGCGACTGGGCGTAGCTCACCAGCTTGGGCGTGTTCCGCTGGACCCAGCTCAGGATGTGGTACTTGCGCGCGATGTGGCCGATCCAGCCCTTGCCCGACTCCGCGCTGGCCACGTAGCTGGGCAGCCGGTTGGCCAGGTGGGTGATCCCGTTCACCAGCGGGTACCCGAACGCCAGCGCCAGGCCGAGGAAGGCCAGCGCGGCGAGCAGGCCGGCGATCGAGACCGCCGCGCCCCGGCGCAGCCTCAGCCGCCGCTCCAGCACGACCACGATCGGGTTGAGCAGCAGCGCGAGGAACCCGGCCACCACAAACAGCAGCACGATGTCGCGCAGCCGGTAGATCAGCTTGGCCGCCAGGTAGGCGGCCGCGACCACCACCACCGTGGTCACGATCGTGCGCAGCGGAACGTGCCGCACGTCGGCGGCTTTCCACAGCCGCGCCAGCCGTCCTTGCGGCGGCGCCGGTGGCTGAACGGTCACGTGACCAGCATGCCAGGTCTGCGTGGCTCCGCAATGCGCCGGCGGGTGGCCGACCGCTAACACCATCGTCCGTTCGGAATAGTGAAAGATCTTTTTTACCGAACGGTCCTCGGTGTCAGCCGCCGTTCCGGCCGACGGTCAGCGGGAGCGTGCGCGGCCCGCGGACCTGGCCGGCGGACCAGGTCACGGCGGCGGGGTCGGCGAGCTCGAAGTCCGGGTAGCGGGCCAGCCATTCCTCCAGGGCGACCTGCAGTTCCATCCGGGCCAGGTTGGATCCCAGGCACCGGTGCCGCCCCAGCCCGAACGCCGCGTGCCGGTTCTTGGCCCGGTCAAGCTGCACCACGCCGGGGTTCTCGAAGACGTCCGGATCCCGGTTGGCGGCCGGGAACGGGAGGAGCAGCCAGTCGCCCTCCTTGAACGGGTGGCCGTGGAAGTCGAAGTCCCTGGCCACCAGGCGCGCCATGGTGACCGGGGCGTACGCGCGCAGGAGTTCCTCGACGGCGGTGCTCATCAGGCCGGGGTCGGCGGCCAGCCGGCCGCGGTCCCCGGGATGCTGGGCCAGGTGCCACAGCGAGGCCCCGATCGCCGACCAGGTGGTGTCGATCCCGGCGATCATCAGCAGGGTCAGGGTGCCGCGGATGTGTGCCGGGGACAGCTTTTCACCGGCGATCTCCGCCTCGATGAGGAAGGAGGTGAGGTCGTCCCTGGGATGGGCGATATGGTCCTCGATCTGGGCGTCGAAGTAGGCCTCGTGCTCTTCGAAGACCAGCTCCCGCTCCTCGACGGGCCGGTCGACGTCCTCCATCGTCTCGTGGATGAAGCGCCGCATCAGGTCCGCGTCCTCCTGGGGGAAGCCGAGGAACCTGACGATGACCCGGACCGGGATGTGCTGGGCGTACTCGATGGCCGCGTCGAAGCTGGCCCGGCCCGCGGTCGCGTCGAGCAGTTCCCGGCACAGCTCCCGGGTGAACGGCTCGAGGGCGTCGATGGTCCTGGGCGCGAAGGCCGGCAGCAGCATCTTGCGCACGATGGCGTGGAAGGGCGGGTCCGAGGTGATGGGCGGGGCCAGCCCGATGGGCGCGGGCAGGTCGTCCGGGCCGGGCCGGCGCTCGCTGACCACGACCGAGCGGGACGTGAAGTTCTCGGTGTCGTAGGCCACCTCGGACACCAGTTCGTGGGTGAGCGGCAGCCACATCCCGCCGTACCGGTCCGTGTGCGCGACGGGGCAGCGCTTGCGCACGTCGTCCCAGATCGGGTACGGGTCGGTGACCCACCCGGGGTCGGTGTGGTCGAAATCGGTGGCCCAGTCCTGCACCGGGGGGTGCCCGTCGGTCATGGCGCCGCCTCCGTCACCGAGATCGCGTGTTCCGGGCAGTTGGCCTCGGCCAGGCGCGCCTGGCCGACCAGGTCCCAGGTCAAGATGCCGGTGCCGGCCTCCGAGGACATGCCCAGGTCGTCGAGCTCGAAGAGCTCGGGGGCCACGCTGTAGCACCGGTTGTGCCCCTGGCACTTGTCCGGATCGACGTGGACACGGAAGGTTGCTTGGGTCACCATGCCCTCCCTGGATCGGCGGCTGCGCCCTTCCAGGCTACGGGCGCGAGCCGCTGTAACGAAGTGGCCGCCGAAACCGCTTCTTGACAGGTTCTTCACAGACCCTTAACCAAGGGCCTGCTTCGATCGCGACTCATGCGTCATAGATATGAGCCCCCGACAGATCCCGCTGCCCGGGCGTTTCATCAGACCCAGGGCACCGGAGACCCGTATCACGACTCCCCGACCATCATGACCCCCACAACCGGCTTCACCGACGAGTTCCCCGGCGAGACGCGTGCCGTCGGGCTGCGCCGCCTGTCCAAGCTGACCTGGCGGACCACCCAGCTCAGCGCGGTCGCCGCGGTGGGCATCGCCACCTTGTTCGCGCGCACCGCGCCTGCCCAGAACACCTCGCAGGCCGCGGCGGCCACCAGCGCCAAGCTGGCCACGCCGAGCGCTTCCGCTTCCCATTCCGCCGCTGCTCACGGTAAGCGGCGCCACTCGGCCGGCCGAGCCGGCGCGGCCGGGGGTACCCAGCCCAACGCGCAGCCCGGCCAGGCCGCGCGCTCCTCGACTTCCTCGGGTTCCTCGGGGTCTTCGGGTTCGTCCGGCTCGTCCGGGTCGACGGGTTCGTCCGGCGGCTCCGGCGGCTCCGGCGGCTCCGGCGGCTCCGGCGGGTCAGGCAGCTCGGCCCCGGCGCCGGCCCCGCCCAGCTCGGCCCCGGCTCCCGCTCCGCCGCCCAGCTCCGCCCCGGCCCCGGCCCCCACCACCTCCAGCGGATCCAAGGGCGGGGGCTGATGCCGGCTACGGCGACGCTCGGAGCGAGGACCTTCCAGGCGCTTGGCACCTTCGCGACGGTGCTCGTCACCGACCCGGACGCGCTGGTTCTCGCGCATGACCTGCTCGCCGCGGAACTGGACGCGATCGATGCGGCCTGCTCGCGGTTCCGGTCCGACTCCGAGCTCTGCCGGGTCAACTACGCCGAGGGCCGCCCGGTCCCTGTCAGCGCGCTGTTCGCAGACGCGCTGGCCGTGGCCCTGGCGGCGGCCGAGTTCACCGGCGGCGACGTCGACCCCACCTGCGGGCAGTCCCTGGCCGTCCTCGGCTACGACCGGGACTTCGCGCAGGCGCGCCAGCACACCGGCCCCCTGCGCCAGCCGCCTTTGCCCGCGGGCGGCTGGCGCCGGGTCGAACTCGACATGGACCGGCGGGTCGTTACCGTGCCCGCCGGGGTCATGCTCGACCTGGGCGCTACGGCCAAGGCGCTGGCCGCGGACCGGGCCGCCGCCGCCATCACCGACGCCGCGGGCTGCGGCGTCCTGGTCAACCTGGGCGGTGACATCGCCGTGGCCGGTGACCCGCCCGCGGAAGGCTGGCGGGTGGGCATCGCCGACGACGTCGGCTTCGACACCCCGCTGGCCGACATCGAGCACCGCCAGGTGGTCATGATCCGGGACGGCGGGCTGGCCACGTCCAGCACCGGGGCGCGGGCCTGGCAGCGCGACGGCGTCGACCTGCACCACATTGTCGTCCCGGCCACCGGGCAGCCCGCGCGGTCCTGCTGGCGGGCGGTGAGCGTCGCGGCCGCGAGCTGCGTCGGCGCGAACATCGCCAGCACGGCCGCGATCATCCGCGGCGAGCGCGCGGTCGGGTGGCTGGACGGGCTGCGGCTGCCCGCCCGCCTGGTCCGCCACGACGGCGCGGCCGTCACGGTCGGCGGCTGGCCCGCGGGCCCGCGAGACGAGGGCGCGACATGAGCCTGCACGGTCCGGGGCTGTGGTACGCCACCCGGGCGACCGGCCTGGTCACCCTGCTGCTGCTGACGGCCAGCGTGCTGTTCGGGATCCTCACCGCGGGCCGGTTCTCCAGCGGCAAGTGGCCCCGGTTCCTGTCCCAGGGCCTGCACCGGAACATCTCCCTGCTGGTCCTGGTGTTCCTGGCCCTGCACGTCGGCACCACGGTGATCGACACGTACACCTCGATCTCGCTGACCGCCGCGTTCATCCCGTTCGCGTCGTCGTACAAGACGGTCTGGCTGAGCCTGGGCGCGGTCGCGTTCGACCTGCTCCTCGCGCTGATCGTCACCAGCCTGGCGCGGCAGCGGATCGGGCACCGGCGCCTGGCGCCGGGTGCACTGGCTGGCCTACGCCTGCTGGCCGGTGGCCATGGCGCACGGCCTGGGCATCGGCACCGACCGCAACGCCACCTGGGTGTTCGCCCTGACCGTGGCGTGCGGCGTCTCGGTGCTGACCGTGGCCGGCTGGCGGCTCGTCGCCGCGGCGCGGCTGGGGGCCCAGTGACCACGATGGCGCTGTCGCCGCTACCGGCCGCCGCTGAGTCGACGCCCATGGCCTGCCCCAGGGCCCGGCCGCCGCGGGCCCGGCTGCCGCGGCTGCTCTCGGGTATCGGCGACCGGCCCGCCGGACTCGGCCTGCACGACCGGCGGTACGGGCCGGTGCCGGCGCGCGGCCGCGCTCGCGGCGGCCGCACCGGCTCATCGACCTCGTGGAGGCCTCCGGCCTGACCGGCCGCGGCGGCGCGGGCTTTCCCGCCGGGCGCAAGATGCGCTCGGTCGCGGCCGGGCCGGGCGGCAAGGTGGTGGTGGCCAACGGCGCCGAAGGCGAGCCGGCCAGCCTCAAGGACCGGCTGCTGCTGACCAGGCTGCCGCACCTGGTCCTGGACGGGATGGCGCTCGCGGCCGAGGCGGTCGGCGCGAACGAGGCCTACCTGTGCGTCCACGGTAACCAGGACGACCTGCTGGACAGCCTGCGCGACGCGGTGGAAGAACGGGAGGCGGCCGGCCGGGACCCGGTGCGGATCCAGGTAGCGGGCCTGCCGGGGCGTTACGTCTCCAGCGAGCAGTCCTCGATCGTGCACTACCTGAACGGCGGGCCGGGGGTCCCGACCTTCTCCCCGCCCCGGCCGCACGAGCGCGGCGTGGACGGCAACCCGACCCTGGTGCACAACGTCGAGACCCTGGCTCACCTGGCGCTGATCGCCCGCCACGGGGACCGCTGGTTCCGCGGCGCGGGACTGCCGTCCGCGCCGGGCTCGATGCTGGTGACGGTGAGCGGCGCGGTGGCCTGGCCCGGCGTCTACGAGATCGAGATGGGCACGCCCATCGGGCAGGTGATGATGCTGGCCGGTGGCCCGGCCGAGCCGCTGCAGGCCCTCCTGGTCGGCGGCTATTTCGGTGCCTGGCTGCCGCTCCCGGTGGCCTGGCCGGTGCCTTTGACCCACGCGGGGCTGAAGGCGGCGGGCGGGGCGCTGGGCGCGGGCATCGTGATCGCCCTCCCCGCGTCATCCTGCCCCCTGGCCGAGACCGCCCGGGTGGTCCGTTACCTGGCCGAGGAGACGGCGGGCCAGTGCGGCCCGTGCGTGTTCGGCCTGCCCGCCCTGGCCGACGCGCTCGGCCAGCTGGCCTACTGCGGCGGCCGGGACGGGGCGATCGGCCAGATCGCCGCCCTGCTCCCGGTCATCGAGGGCCGCGGCGCGTGCCGGCATCCCGACGGGGCCACGCAACTGGTGCGCAGCGTGCTCCGGGCGTTCCCGGCGGACGCGCGCTGGCACGAGCGGCGCGGGAGCCTGCGCCGGGGTGGCCCGGCCGCCGCTGCTGCCGCTGCCCGGCGACGAGGAAAGGGACTGGGATTTCCGGTGAGGGTCACGCTCCGCGTCAACCCGATCGCCTGCGTCGGCCACGGCATGTGCGCCGAACTGCTGCCCGAGCTGATCAAGCTGGACCAGTGGGGGTACCCGATCATGGCCTCCGCGACGGTCCCGCGCCCGCTGGTAGACCACGCCCGCCGGGCCGCGCAGGCCTGTCCCACCCTGGCCCTGCTGGTCGAGGAGAGCGCCGGCAAGCACCGGTGAGGCGCCTCGGCGATCTGCGGGGTTCGGCTCCGCGGTCGACAACGTTTGCGGGACCGCGGCGTCATTCGTCGGTATGAGTACCACCGGCGACAGGACTGACCGTGGTGGCCGCGGTCGGCGCCCCTGCCGTACAGGACACCACCATGGTCACAGTGTTCGCGTCGGACTCGAAGGTCACCTGCGCGGTGACGGCCGGCCCCCTGGTCACGGTGCCGACCTCGTAACCCTGGGTCGGACTCCACGACACCAGGTACGCCTCGCCTGACGGGCACTTGGCCACCACGGTCCCGCCCTGCGAGCTGAGCACGGTGGTGGCGGGCGCCGAGGAGGTGTTGCTGGTCGGCTGCGTGCTGTGCGTGGGACTCGGCCGGGTCGCCGCGGGTCTGACCTGCGGCGAGGGCTGGGTCTGCGACGGCGGGGCCGAGGGGGTCGGGGTCTTGCGCGGGTGCTCCCTGGACAGCGCGGGCGACGGCGAGCTGAGCGGCGGGCCGGTCGACTCGGTGGCCTCGACGGCGAGGGCCTGGTTCACGGCAACCGAGGACAGCTGCTGGCTCGTGCTGGGGGCGATGCCCTGGCCCAGCAGGGAGACGGCGACCAGGCTGCCCGCGGTGGCGGCGCCCACTCCGACCAGCCAGGCGCCGACACCCATGAAAACGCGCACCTGCACGTGGCCGAGGCTGGCCGATGACAGGTTAAGGGCAGGTAAAGCCGGCCATAAGGGCCTTCAGGGAGCTCGCGCGGGCTGACCGATATGGGAGCTGCCTGCGGCTAAAAGCCGGTACCTTCGGTTTCGTGGCACAGCTGCTCCTGGTGGAGGACGACGCGGCCATCCGGGCCGCCCTGATCCGCGCCCTCACCGAGCGCGGGCACGCGGTCACCAGCATGCCCAGCGCCATGGCCGCGCTGCAGCACGTCCTGGACTCGCCGCCGGACCTGATCCTGCTCGACCTGGGCCTGCCCGACCTGGGCGGATACGAGGCGCTGCGGATGATGCGGGCGATCAGCTCGGTCCCGGTCGTGGTGGTCACCGCCAGGGACGACGAGGGCGAGATCATCCGGGTGCTCGACGCGGGGGCCGACGACTACGTGGTCAAGCCGTTCGGGGCGGGCCAGATCGACGCCAGGATCCGCGCGGTGCTGCGCCGGACCGGCCATGCCGACCCGGGCGGCGCTGGCCCGCTGGAGGTGGGCGGCCTGTGGCTGGACCCCGAGGGGTACGAGGCCACGCTCGATGACGCCCGGCTGGACCTGAGCCGACGCGAATTCGACCTGCTGCACTACCTCGCCCTGCACGCCGGACAGGTCGTAACCCGGCGCGACCTGCTCACCCACGTCTGGCGGCTGCCGTACGGCGGCGCGGACAAGACCGTCGACGTCCACGTGTCCTGGCTGCGCCGCAAGCTCGGCGAGACCGCGCAGCAGCCCCGCTACCTGCACACGGTCCGCGGGGTCGGGATCAAGCTCAGCCCTCCCCCATGAGACTGCGCGTCACCCTGCTCGTGGTGGCGACCAGCTCCCTGGTGCTGATCTCCTTCCTGGTCCCGCTCGCGCTCGTGCTGCGTACGCTCGCGGCCGACCACGCCATCAGCACCGCCACCGCCCAGGCCCAGTCCATGGCCCCGCTGGTCACCACGCTGTCCACCACTGAGCTCGGCCTGACCATCGACCAGGTCAACGCCGAGATAACCACGCCGGTCACGGTCTTCCTGCCGACCGGAACGGTTCTCGGCCGGCTCGCGCCCCGGTCGGCGGCGGTGCAGCTGGCCGCCGGGGGCCGCAGCTTCACCGCCGAGGCCCCCGGCGGCGAGGAGGTCCTGGTAGCCGTGGCGGGACTTCCCGGCGGGGCCGCGGTGATCCGCACCTTCGTGCCGACCTCGGTGCTGCGCCACGGGGTGACCCGGGCCTGGCTGCTGCTCGGCTGCGTCGGGCTGCTCCTGCTCATGCTCAGCGTGGCCGTCGCCGACCAGCTCGCCCGGTCCCTGGTCCGCCCGATCAAGGCCCTGGCCGCCGCCGCGGACCGGCTGGCCGCCGGGGACCTGTCCGCCCGGGCCACGGTGACCGGCCCGCCGGAGGTCTGCCGCGCGGCCGCCGGGCTTAACCGGCTGGCGGTCCGCATCGGCGAGCTGCTCGCGCACGAGCGGGAAACCGTGGCGGACCTGTCGCACCGGCTGCGCACCCCGCTGACCGCGCTGCGGATCGACGCCGAATCGCTGCGCGACGGCGCCGAGATGGAGCGACTGCTGTTCGACGTCAACGCGGTGGAGCGCACGGTCAGCGGGATCATCCACGAGGCCCGGCGCCCGAGCGCCGACGGCGCGAAGGCCACGTGCGACGCGGCGGAGGTGATCGCTGAGCGCACGGCGTTCTGGTGGCCGCTAGCCGAGGATCAGGACCGCTGGATGACCGTGGACCTGGAGCCGGGGCCGGTCTGGGTCCGGGTGTCACGCGACGACCTGGCGGCGTGCGCGGACGTCCTGCTGGAGAACGTGTTCGCGCACACCCCGGAAGGCGCCGCATTCACCATCCGGCTCAGCCGCCGCACCGCCGGCGGCGCGTGGCTGGTCGTCGCGGACAACGGACCGGGTTTCGGGGACGTCGACCCGACCCAGCGGGGCCTGTCCCGGGGCGGCTCCACCGGCCTCGGCCTTGATATCGCGCGGCGGATCGCCGAGGCGTCGGGCGGCAGCCTGACCGTCGGCCGGTCCGCCTCCGGCGGCGGCGCGGTCACGCTGGGCCTGGGCTCCCCGGCCGGGCCGCCCGAGATCGCCCGCAGGCACGGCCGGAACCGGCTGAGGCTGCGGGCCTGAGTGTGTTTGCCAGGCACGTGCACTAAGTTGCTCAGGTGGACGCTGGACTGTGGTTGCGTTTCCTGTCCGGGCCGGACATCGACTCGCTCGGCGTCTCGAACGCCGACATCGTCGCCGCCGTGGAAGATGCCGTCCGCGCGCACGGCGCGGGGCGCGCCGTGGTCGAGCCGAGGGTGCACCTGATCCCGGACAACCACGGCGCCGGTCACTTCAACGTGCTCCGCGGCCACCTGTCGACCGCGGGTGTGAGCGGGGTCAAGGTGGTCGGCGACTTCGTGTCGAACTATGCCGCCGGGCTGCCCAGCGAGCTCGGGCTGCTGACGCTGTACGACCCGGAAACCGGTGTTCCGCTGGCGATCATGGACGCCACCATGATCACGGCCTGCCGGACCGGGGCCATGACCGCCGTGGGCGCGCGCTACCTGGCCCGGCCGGACGCCCGGGTGCTCGGCCACGTCGGGGCGCGCGGCACCGCGTTCTGGAACGTCGTGCTGCTCGACGAGATGTTCGACCTGGAGGAGATCCGGGTCACCAGCCGCCGGCCCGAGTCCCGGGAGGCATTCGCCGAGCAGCTCGCCGCGGTCACCGATACCCCGATCCGGGTGGCCGGCTCGGCCGAGGAGACCTTCGACGGCGCCGACATCCTGGTCGAGGCGTCGCGGCTGACCGTGCCCGAGCCGCTGCTGCGCACCGCCTGGGTCAGGCCCGGCGCCTTCGTCGTCCCGTACGGCACGGTCAGCGCGGTAGAGCTCGACCTGCTCGACGTGATGGACAAGGTCGTGGTGGACGACTGGCGGGAGGCGCAGTCGGGAAGGTTCGGCGCGCTGCGCCCGCACGTGGACACCGGCCGGCTCTCGGCCGCCTCGCTGCACGCCGAGCTCGGCCAGGTCGTCACGGGCGCGCGGCCGGGGCGCGAACGCGGCGACGAGCGGATCCTGTTCTGGCACCGCGGGCTGGCGATCCTGGACATCGCCGTCGGCGTGGCCATCCTGCGCCGGGCCGAGCAGCAGGGCGCCGGGACGATGCTCCGGTACCGCTAGCCATGCCCGCGCTGGAGATCACCACCGGGCCCGGCGGCGCCGACCTCACGCTGATCCGGGCCGTGGCCGCCGGCCAGGCCGTCAGCATCGCGCCGGGGCTGCTGGCCGCGGTACGGCAGAACCGCGACGAGGCCATGCGGGCGCTGGCCGACGGGCGGCTGGTGTACGGGGTGAACACGGGCATGGGCGCGCTGTCCTCGGTCCGCCTGACCGAGGAGCAGCAGCGCTCGCACCAGCGCAACCTGCTGCTAGCGCGGGCGACCGGCGGACCGCCGTGGCTGGCCGAGCCCGAGGTGCGGGCGGTCATCACGGTCCGGCTGCTGACGTTCCTGTCCGGTGACGCCGCGGTGTCGGGCGAGCTGTGCCAGCGGCTGGCCGACTTCCTCAACCACGGCATCGTGCCGGCCGTGCCGCGCACCGGCGCGGGGGCCGCGGGCGAGATCATGCAGCTGGCGCACGCCTTCGGGCCGGTCGCCGCGATCGGCCTGGTCCTCGGGCCGGACGGGGCCCTGCTGCCCGCGGGCCAGGCCCTGCGCGGCCGGGGGCTCGGCGAGTTCACCCTGGGCCCGAAGGAGGGCATCGCCCTGATCCAGGGCGTGCCAGGAACCACCGGCCTGTGCGTGCTCCGGCTAGGCGAGGCGGCCGCGCTCACCTCGCTCATGGAGGCGTCCGCGGCGCTGTCCATCGTCGCGGCCGGGGCGTCCCGCGATCCCTATAGCGCGGCGTGCGCGCGCGGCGATGACGTGCTGGCCGCGGTGCTCGGCCGGCTCCGCGCGGCCGCAGGCGATGACCCGTCGCCCCGGTCGCTGCAGGCGCCGACCTCGTTCCGGGTCGCCGGGCCGGTGCTCACCCAGGTCGTCCGGGCCGCGGCCATGCTGGAGGCGGCGGTCCGCCGCGCCCTGGCCGGGGTCACCGACTCCCCCGCCTACCTCGACGGCCGGTTCACCGGGACGGCCGGATTCCACGGGATCGACCTGGCTGCGCACTGCGACCAGCTCACGGCCGCGTTCTGCCACGCGGCCGAGGTGGCCGCGGCGCGCGTGCACCGGCTGATGGATCCCGCGGTCACCGGGCTGCCCGCGCAGCTGGCCCGCGAGCCGGGTCCGCAGGCCGGCCTGACGCCCGTGCACAAGCGGGCCGCCGGGGAGGTCCACGCGGCCAGGCGGCTGGCGGCCGCCACGCCGGTCGGCCTGATCGAGACCTCCGGCGGCCAGGAGGACGTGCAGTCGTTCGCCTGGGAAGCCGCCGACACGCTGTGGGCCGCGATGCGCCACGCCCGCGCGGTCACCGCGTGCGAGCTGCTGGCCGGCTACCAGGCGGCCGCGCTTGCCGGGCTTTCCGGGCTTGCCGGGCGCGCGCCGACGGATCGGTGCGCGGCGCTGCTGGACTGGCTGGCCGGGATCATCGGCCCGATCGACGGCGACCGGACGTTCGGCGAGGACATCGAGCGCCTCATCAACGCGCCCTGGCCCCCGGCTTGAGCGCCGGCCGTCGCCTGGCATCCTTCTCCTAATGGCATCTGGAGGTGACGGTTCATGACGAGCGAGACGCTCCGCGACCTGCTGCACCCTCTCATCGGCAGGTCCGGAACGATTTTCATGCTGGTCAGCCGCACGGGGCCGATCGGGTTCGCCACGGCTGCGAACAAGAAGCTGACCGGCGTCGAGATTCGCCAGGACGGCCTGATCCGCCTCGAGCGCGAGACCGGGTGGGCCGTGATCGACCCGGGCGAGGTCGTGGCGGTGGTGTGGAACGACGATACGGAGAGCTCACCCGGCCAGTTCCTCTGAGCGGGGCGCCCCGAGCCGGATCGTTCAGCCAGAGCCGACGGCGGCCTCGGCATCCGACCGGCCGCCAGGCCTCGGCACGACCGGCCGCCAGGCCTCGGCACAGACCGGAATCTCAGTTCCGTATCTGCTAAAATCGTAGCGGAATACTGGTTCCGCTTTGAGGAGGGCCGGGTGGCAGGCAGGAGCTCACGCGGGCATCCCGCGGTGACCTTCGCGGTGCTGGCCATGGGGGTCGGAGCATTCGCGCTGTTGCAGTCGCTGGTGATTCCCGTGCTGACCACGGTGCAGCATGAACTGCACACCACGCAGAGCACGGTGACCTGGGTGCTGACCGCGTACCTGCTGTCCGCGTCGATCATGACGCCGATCCTGGGCCGGGTCGGCGACATGACGGGCAAGAAGCGGGTCTTCGTGGCTACGCTCGTGGCACTTGCGGTCGGCTCGCTGCTGGCGGCGGTCGCGCCCTCGATCGGCGTCCTGATCGTGGCACGGGTGATTCAGGGCTTCGCCGGCGGGATGCTCCCGGTGGCGTTCGGGATCATCCGCGATGAGTTCCCGGCCGACAAGGTGGCCGGCGCGGTGGGCGTGATCGCCGCGCTGACCGCGGTGGGCGCGGGCCTGGGCATCGTGCTGGCGGGCCCGATCGTGGGAGCGCTGAACTACCACTGGCTGTTCTGGCTGCCGCTGATCCTGACCGTCGTCGCGGCCGTGTCGGCGGTTTTGTTCGTGCCCGAGTCGCCGGTGCGCACTCCCGGCCGGATCAGCTGGCAGCCAGCGCTGCTGCTGTCCGGCTGGCTGGTCACGCTGCTCGTCGCGCTGAGCGAGGCGCCGAGCTGGGGCTGGCGGTCCGGTTCGGTGCTCGGGCTGCTGGCGGCCACGGTGGTGCTCGCCGCAGGCTGGGCGGTCGCCGAGCTGCGCGCCGCCACCCCGCTCATCGACATGAAGATGATGCGCCGGACCGCCGTGTGGACCAACAACCTGGTCGCGCTGCTCATCGGCGTGGGCATGTACGCGACATTCGCCTTCTTGCCGGAGTTCGTGCAGACGCCAGCCGCGGCCGGCTACGGCTTCGGGGCGAGCATCACACGGTCGGGGCTCATGCTGCTGCCTTCGGCGGTGACCATGTTCATCGTCGGGCTGTTCGCCGGCCGACTGGCCCGCGGGCTCGGCGGCAGGACGCTGGTCATCGCCGGCTGCCTCATCGGCTCCGGGGCGATGTCCATGCTGGCCTTCGCGCACCATCACCAGTGGGAGATCTACGTGTCCAGCGCGCTGATGGGCATCGGGTTCGGCCTAGCCTTCTCGGCGATGTCCGCTCTCATCGTCGCCGCGGTCCCGCCGTCGCAGACCGGCGTGGCCAGCGGCATGAACGCCAACATCCGGACCATCGGCGGGAGCATCGGCGCCGCGGTGATGGCCAGCATCGTCACCTCCCGTCTCGAGCCGTCCGGGCTGCCGATCCAGGCTGGTTACACGACCGGCTTCGCGGTCATGGCGGGCGGACTCCTGCTGGCCGCGCTGGCCGGCCTGCTCATGCCTTCGGCACGCCGGTCGCGGGATACGGTCGGCGGCCCGGAGCACGCCGAGATGGCCATGATCGCGGGCGGGACCGTCGTCGGTGACGAGAGTGAGTAGCGCGACCGCGCAACGGCCGGCCGGCTCGCGCCGCGGCCTGCGCCGCGATGCCCTGCGCAACTATGAGCGCATCCTGGACGCCGCCCGGCAGGCTTTCGGCGAGTCCGGCGCGGACGCCTGCATGGAGGAGATCGCCGGACGGGCCGGCGTCGGCGTCGGAACCGTGTACCGGCGGTTCGCCAGCAAGGACGCCCTCATCGACGAGCTGCTGCGGCTGGCCACCGCGCAGCTGATCTCCGACGCCGAGCGCGCGCTGGCCCGGACCGACGGCTACGGCCTGCACGAGCTGCTGCGCGCGTTCGGCCGGTCCTTCGCCGAGCACGCGCGCTACGCGAACCTGCTCCTTCAGCGCCAGCCCGACACCCGCGCCGCGAGCACGCTCCGGCAGGCCATCAGCGAGCTCACCTCGCGCGCGGTATCAGCCGGGACCGTGAATCCCGGCGTCACGGTGGACGACGTCATCACGCTCATCTCCGCCATGCGCGGGCTGATCCACACGCTCGCCGACGGCACCTCGGACGTCTGGCAGCGGTTCCTGGACATCCACCTGGCCGGCATGACCGCTCCGCAGCCCCGGGACGACAGCACGCGCTGGCATGGCGTGACGGCCGGTTCTGAGAAGCCCAGCACGCCGTCCTGAGGCGCTTACGCCCGCCGCCGAATAAGTCGGGCGGCGGAGGGTAGCTGGGGGCGGTGGCTAGAGCGAGATCTGTGGCCGGGTATGCCATCCCCGGCATCGTCGTGTTCTTCTTCTGGTTGGTGGTCGTCATCCTGGCCATCATCCTGCTCGCGTTCATCGTGCACTGGGCCGGCGGCGGAGCACTCAACCTGAGGCTCGGGCACTTCATCCTGGACGTCGGCTTCACCTGATCGGGCCCAGCCGGACTGAGGCCCGCTCCGGCAAGCTATGGAACCCTTTCCGCGTCGACGGAATTAGCCGCGTGGATCGGTTTCCGCAGCTCAGAGCTATCGGACGTCGAGGCCGGTGACGGCGCGGCCGATGATCACGCGCTGGATCTCCGAGGTGCCCTCGAAGATGGTGAAGATCTTGGCGTCGCGGTGCCAGCGCTCGACCGGGAACTCCCTGGTGTAGCCGTTCCCGCCGAGGATCTGGATGGCCTGCTCGGTGACCCGGACCGCGGTCTCCCCCGCGACCAGCTTGGACATGGAGCCTTCGGCGCGGGTGAACGGCTTGCCCTGCCGGGCCATCCAGGCCGCCCGCCAGGTGAGCAGGCGCGCCGCGTCGACCGATGCCGCCATGTCGGCGAGCATGAACGCCACGCCCTGGTTCTGCCCGATCGGGCGGCCGAACTGGACCCGGGTCCGCGAGTACTCGGCTGCGTACTCCACCGCCGCCCGCGCGATGCCCACCGCCATGGCCGCCACGCCGGGCCGGGACGCCTCGAACGTCCTCATCGCGCCCTGCTCGCCGGCGCGGCCGCCCTCGCGGACCCGGGCCAGCCGCTCCTCGAGCCGCTCCCGGCCGCCCAGCACGCACCGCCCGGGCACCCGGACGTCTGACAGCACCACCTCGGCGGTGTGCGAGGCCCGGATGCCGTGCTTGCGGAACTTCTGCCCCATGGCCAGCCCGGGAGTGCCCGGCGGCACGACGAAGCTCGCCTGCCCGCGCGAGCCGAGCGACGGGTCGACCGACGCCACCACCACGTGCACGTTCGCGATGCCGCCGTTGGTCGCCCAGGTCTTCACCCCGTTCAGCACCCACTCATCACGCGCCGCGTCGTAGGCCGCCCGGGTCCTGATCGCGCCCACGTCGCTGCCCGCGTCCGGTTCGGAGGAGCAGAAGGCGCCCAGCTTCACCTCTCCCGGACCGCCGAACATCTGCGGGCACCACTCGCCGACCTGCTCCGGCGTCCCGTTGGCCACCACCGACAGCGCGGCCAGCGAACTGCCCGCCAGCGCCATGCCGATCCCGGCGTCGCCCCAGAACAGCTCCTCGAACGCGACCGGGATGCCGAGCCCGGACCCCTCCAGGTACTGCTGCGCGTAGAAGTCGAGCGAGTACAGCCCGATCTTGGCCGCCTCCTCGAGCACCGGCCACGGGGTTTCCTCGCGCTCGTCCCATTCCGCCGCGACCGGCCTGATCACCGACATCGCGAACTCGTGCAGCCACTCGCGCATCTGGACGAGATCCTCACCCAGCTCCAGCGAGAACCCGTGGGATGCGGAGCCGTCCTGCGGTACCTCGCTCATGCTGCCTCCCGCCGCCAAGTTACCCGAAGGTAACATCGTGGTCCTGACCGCAGGAAGGCGACCGCGGCTAATTTCCAGGAATTTATTCCGAACGGACGGTGGTGCGTGCCGCCCGACTAAGCTCGGACCGCCGCGGGCCTGAACGCGTCTTCGGCTGCCGGCCATTCTGGGGGATTATGGAGAACCAGCCCGGGCCGCCGTCCTTGCATCCGCTGCTGGCGGGCCGGTGGAGCCCGGCCCGCCTTGATGCCTCCTACGTGCTGGCCGAGGCTGACCTTGACATGCTCGTGGAGGCGGCGCGGTGGGCACCGTCAGCAGGCAACTCGCAGCCGGGACGTCAGCGGCATCGTGTGGCCCGTCTCCTGACGACAGGCAGCAGCCCGCTGGGGCGGCTCGATCGGAAGCGCCGAGGCACATAACGATCTGACGTGGAGGAATCGTTATTGTCCGTGAATAGTCGACTACTTTCGATACTCATCGTGTACTATCCCCGACATGACGGCAGCCGTGCAGCCCGACCCGCGAGCCTATATGCGCCTTGCCGCGCTCATCCGCCAGCAGATCACCGACGGGAAGCTCACGCCGGGCGGGCGGCTTCCGTCGATTGCGGTGCTGCGCCGCGAGCATGGTCACTCCCGCCAGACGGTCGGCAAGGCCATGCGCATCCTGGAGGACGAGGGCCTGATCTACCGGGTTCCGGGCCTCGGGTACTACATCAGCTTCGACGCGGCCGCCACCCTCCGCCGCTGAGGCCTCGCGGTCCGCCGGGATCGTCCCTAGCCCTGGGCGTGCTGGTCGAGGAACTCGTAGATGTCGGCGTCATCGACGCCGGGGAAGCTCCCGGCGGGCAGCGCGGACAGGATGTGCGAGTGGGCGCGGGCCGACGGCCAGGCGTTGCCCTCCCATCGCTCGGCCAGCGCGGTGGGCGGCCGGCTGCAGCACTCGCCGTCCGGGCAGCCCGAGCGCGTCCTTGCGGTCGCCTCGCGGCCGCGGAACCAGCGGGAATGCTCGAACGGGACGCCGAAGGTGATCGCGAACCCCTGCTCGCCGCGCGGATCGACCTGGGCGATGCAGAAGTAGGTGCCGGACGGGGTGTCGGAATACTGGTAGTACGGCGAAAACCGGTCGGCGGCGCCGAACACCTGACGGCCCGACCACTGGCGGCATAGCCGCTGGCCCTCGATCGCGCCCGACGGGTCCGCGGGAAACACCACCCCGTCGTTCTCGTAGGCCTTGTAGATGATGCCGCTCGCGTCGTTCTTCACGAAGTGACAGGGCAGGTCCAGGTGATGGGTGGCCAGGTTGGTGAACCTGTGCGCGGCCATCTCGTACGACACCGAGAACAGGTCCACCAGGTCCTCGACCGCGAGGTCCCGGCCCTGCTTGGCGCCTTCGAGCACCGGCACGACGGCTGGTTCGGGCATGAGCACCGCGGCGGCGAAGTAGTTCGCTTCCACCCGCTGCCGCAGGAAGTCGGCGAAGTCCCGCGGCACCTGGTGGCCGAGCAGGAAGTGCCCGAGCGCCTGCAGCACGACGGCCCGCGGCGAGTGCGCGCCGACCGGCTCCTGCTTGACGTAGATCCGCCGGTTGCGCAGGTCGGTGAGCGAGCGCACCGAGCGCGGCAGGTCCTGGATGTACCGGACGGCGAAGCCGTGGTGGCTCACCACCGAGACGAGCATGCCCTGGGACAGCGCGCCGCCGGGGTACCCCCCGGCGCGCAGGGCGCCCGCCGCCTCGCGCTCGACGGCCTCGAAGTAGTTGCCCTGTTCGCGCATGGCGTCCCGGAGCGCCGCGTTGGCGGCCCGGGCTTCCTCCGGGGTGGCAGTCGGCTTGGAGCGCTGGGCCCGCAGTTCGGCCGCGACCGCGACCAGGTGCTCGAGCACGTCGGTGGGCACCCGCGCGCCGACCCGCAGCGGCGGCAGGCCCAGGCGCCGGTATGACGGGTCCTGCTGCGCGTCGGCCAGCGCGATCTCGAGCTGCGCCCGCCGGCTCGGCGGCTGCCTGCTCAGCAGGTCGGCCGCTGGGACCGACAGCGCCGAGGCCAGCTGTTCGATGAGCGACAGCTTCGGCTCCCGGCGGCCGTTCTCCAGGAGCGACAGGGCGGAGGGTGCCCGGCCCACGCGCTCTCCGAGCTCGGTCAGCGTCAGGCCCCGGGTCCGGCGCAGGTGCCGCAGTCGCTGCCCGAAGGTTACGAGGTCTATACCATCGGTCTGGACCAAATTCTGAAGATCTTTCATCGTGAAGGTAACTATAACTTACTGTTTTGGAAAAAAGCTAAGAACTTTATGCAGATCCTGGGTACCCAGCCTCCACCTGGGCGGACACCCTTGAGGTAATACATCCCGCTCGGAACCCGGTCCAGGCAGGCAAGGAAGGCGCGACAGTGGAGACGATCAGCCAGCAGGCGGCCAGGCTACGCAGGGAATGGGAGACCGATCCCCGCTGGAAGGACACCGTCCGGACGTATTCGGCCGAGGACGTTGTGCGCCTTCGCGGCACCGTGCGGGAGGAGTTCACGCTGGCCAGGCGGGGCGCCGAGCGCCTGCGCAGGCTACTGGCCTCCGAAGAGGCCGTCACGGCCCTCGGCGCGGTCACCGGCAACCAGGCGGTCCAGCAGGTCAGGGCCGGGCTGAAGGCTATTTACCTGTCCGGCTGGCAGGTGGCGGCGGACGCGAACCTCGCTGGGCAGACCTACCCGGACCAGAGCCTGTACCCGGTCAACTCGGTGCCGCAGGTGGTGCGCAGGATCAACAACGCGCTGCTGCGGGCCGACCAGATCACCTGGTCGGAGTCGGCGGACGGCGACGTGCGCAACGCTCCCTACTGGCTAGCGCCCATCGTGGCCGACGCCGAGGCCGGGTTCGGCGGCGTGCTGAACGCGTATGAGCTAATGAAGTCCATGATCGCGGCGGGCGCCGCGGGGGTGCACTGGGAGGACCAGCTCGCTTCGGAGAAGAAGTGCGGGCACCTGGGCGGAAAGGTGCTCATCCCGACCGGTCAGCACATCAAGACGCTGAACGCGGCGCGGCTGGCCGCCGACGTGTGCGACGTGCCGACGCTGGTGATCGCGCGCACGGACGCACACGCGGCGACGCTGCTCACCTCCGACATCGACGACAGGGACAAGTCGTTCGTCACCGGCACGCGGACCGCGGAAGGGTTCTACCGGGTGCGGAACGGGATCAAGCCGTGTATCGCCCGGGGCCTGGCGTACGCGCCGTACTCCGACCTGATCTGGATGGAGACCTCCACGCCCGACCTCGACGTGGCCCGCGAGTTCGCCGAGGCGATCAAGGATGCCTACCCGGACCAGTTGCTGGCCTACAACTGCTCGCCGTCGTTCAACTGGCGGGCTCACCTGGACGAGTCGACCATCGCGAAGTTCGGCAAGGAGCTCGCGGCGATGGGCTACCGGTTCCAGTTCATCACGCTGGCGGGCTTCCACGCGCTCAACCACTCGATGTTCGAGCTGGCCAGCGGCTTCGCCGCCGAGGGCATGCCCGCCTACGTCCGGCTGCAAGAAGCCGAGTTCGCGGCCGAGAAGCACGGCTACACCGCCACCCGTCACCAGCGCGAGGCGGGCACCGGCTACTTCGACCTGGTCACGTCCGCGATCTCGCCGAACGCCGAGACAGTGGCCCTGGCCGGCTCCACCGAAGCCGAGCAGTTCCACGCCGCCTGAGCCCTGAGCAGGCTCCCGTCCCGGTTTCGCCTCGCTCGAGCACGCAGGCTCGGGGCCCGAGCACGCCGGTTACGAGTGCTGGTGCCGGGGGATAGCCGAGCGCCCTGTGAGATTTACTAGGGCTTGGGATTCTTTGGGATATCTATGTCCGATTTATGCCTGCTTCTGTAGCATTAGGCGCTATGCGAGTGGGACTAGTGCTGAAGCATTGGCTGTGGATCGGCTTTGGGGTCGCTGGGGTGGCAGGGACCGCGCTGATTGGAGCGGCTCCTGCGGCTAGCGCGCACAGCGTGCCCTCCCGTGCAGAGCTCGGGCATAGCGGCGGGGCGCGGGGAGTACACGAGCGCGGCGCGGCGGCGCGGGGAGGGCATGGGTCGCGGAGAGGGGTGCTGCCGCCGGACAATCCGGCGGAGAGCTTGGCGCCGCCGTTCCTGGCGTCTTGCCCCGAGGACGACGACGGGACCGACTGCAACAGCACGGTGCTGGCCGCGATCGGCCACGCGCGGCAGACGCTGGAGAAGCTCGGCGGCATGTCCTTCTCGCTGGCCGCCTACGCGAGGCTCACGCCCGACGAGCAGCTGTTCGTGACGGTCGATCTCGAACGGACGGAGCGCGGGCTGATCCCGGTCGTGGTGCTGAGCCGGTCCCTGGACAAGATCGCGCAGGCCGGGGCGCAGGCCGGAGGTGACCCCGCGATCGGTGCGGTGCCGCAGCGACTGCCGGGCGGGGGGCGGGCCGTATGGCGCGGCGGCACCTGGGCTGGTGGGTGGATCAACCCGCTCGGGTCCGACTACGGGTGGATGTACGATGACGGGCCGGGCAGCGGCAACTTGGCCTGCCGCACGGCTGGCTCGGCGGGGTGCTGGAGCCATCGGGATATCATCCTGGTCGCGTTCGGCGGGGCCGCCTGCGCGGGCGGCCAGTACGAACTGGCCATGGGCGCCGGTCACGCGGCGTCGGCCGGCGGCTACGGCGAAAGCGATACCGAGCTTCTCGCCGGGGTCTGCGGGGCGGCCCCGACCGATGCCGTGTTCACCTGGGCCCAGGCGGAGAAGCTGCTGCACGTCAAGTAGGCAGAGCAAGCGCCGGGAATCGCACGTGAGCAGTAACGTTCCCGGAACGCTACGACCGTAAGGTGGCCCTCGTGGAAGAGACACGGCCAGCTGGCGGACCGAAGGCGTCCCGCCGCGTGCGCGTCGGATCGCCGACGGCCTGGATGGCGGTGCTCGGCGGCGTCGCCGTGTTGTCCCTGGTGGCGGCGCTTCCGCTGACATTGCTGTCGGGCCAGCTCGGCAACGGGCTCGTGGCCCTCGTCATCGGCATCCCGTGCGCGGCCATAGGAGTGCTGGTCGCCCGGCGCCAGCCCAGCAACCCGCTCGGCTGGCTCTTTCTGGTCATCGCCGTCTTCCTGTTCGTCAGCAACGACGGCGGAGATTACTCATACTTCGTCTACCGCCTCGGCCACCGTGTCCCGCTCGGGCCTGCGGCGCTGGTGACCGACCAGTTCTGGACATCGGGCCTGGCCCTGATCGCCGTGGTGATCCTGCTCTTTCCCGACGGCAGGCTGGCGTCGCGGCCCTGGCGCTGGGCACTGTGGGCCTTCTGCGCGCTCTATGCCACGCTGCTAGCCGCGACGGCCACCGCCGTAGCAGGTGCTCTCAGCGCGCACCCCATGCGTATCGATGCCGCCGGCGGGCTTTCCGCCGTCGACAACCCGGGCGGCTGGTACGCGACTACCGAGCGCTCGATCCTGATCATGATCCTGGTGTTGTCGGTGGGCTTCATCTGCCGCCAGGTGCTGAGCTGGCGGCGCTCCTCCGGCGAGCGGCGTCAGCAGCTGAAATGGCTGGCGAGCGGCGCCGCGGTCACCATCGTCAGCCTGGTCCTCGGAGCGGCGTTCGGCGCGACGGGCACGACTACCATTCTCCGGGAATGGGTGGACAACCTCTTCTGGTTCGGCCTGGCCGCGCTGCCGGTATCGATGGGCGTGGCCATTCTGAGGTACCGCCTGTACGAGATCGACAAGATCATCTCCCGTACGCTGGCCTACACGATCGTGACCGGGCTGCTCATCGGCACATACGCGGGCCTGGTGCTGCTGTCCATCCACGTGCTGGCGCTGTCCTCGTCAGTGGCGGTGGCCGCCTCGACGCTGGCCGCGGCGGCGGCGTTCAGCCCGCTGCGGCGGCGGGTGCAGCGGGCTGTGGACCGCCGGTTCAACCGGGCCCGGTACGACGCGGACACGACGGTGGCGGCGTTCGCGGCCCGGCTCAAGGACGAGCTGGACCTGGATTCGGCCGGGGCCGACCTGGCCGCGGTCGTGCAGAAGACCCTGGAGCCCGCTCACCTCTATGTGTGGATGCGCGAACCGAGATGAGGTGGGCTCGGCGGACGGTCAGCTGTACTAAGCCGTGGTCCCCGGGCCAGCCGAGCCGCCCGGATCCGCCGCGCCCCAGGGCGCCTGCGAACGCCCGGGATCGGCCTGCGGCTGCGGCCTGGTCTCGGCCCAGTCGGACAGCAGGCTCCCGCCGGCCATGGTCTGGGTGACCCCGAGGTCCGGATAGGGGGTCGCGGCGGCCTCGTACGGCGCGGGTGACCCGATTACGGCTACCGGCCGGCTCCGCCACCTGGACGGCACGAACAACGGGATGATCATGGCCAGACCCGCCAGGGCCAGCACCCCGTCGAAGAGCAAGTCCTCGAAGCCGGCGCCGTAGGACTTCGACTTCAGAGGGATGTACTGCACCGCATGCCGCACGCTGAACAGGTACAGCCCCGTCCAGGCCAGCAGGACCAGGCCGGGCAGCCCGGAGGCGAGCGGGGAGATCATCGGCAGCGCGATCAGGATCCCCGCGATCAGCCCGACCGCGAGCAGCACGCCGAAGCCCTCAAGGACAGCATGGTTGTGGATGAGCGAACCGCCGCCGCCCGGCAGCACGCCGCTTCTGGCCGGCTCGGTGAGCAGCTTCAGGTAGCCCCAGGAGGCCGCGAAGAACACCGCGGCGGCCATCACGATGGCCAGGAGCACGCCGACCAGATGACGCATATCCATCAACCCCCTTAGTGGTTCACAGACGGAAGCTTACGACCGGGAGCACCGTGCGTCACCGGATCGGCAGCCGCGGCCGCGGCGGGCCCTCTAAGCAGGGGCACAGGTGGAACCCAATATGCTGGCCGGGTGCGCATTCACGCCATCTTCGGGGGAATCGGCGCGTTCGCCGTCAAGTTCCGCTGGGTCGTCATCGCGGCCTGGGTGATCGCGGCCATCGCCGTACCGAAATTCCTACCTTCGCTCAACAGCGTCACCCAAGGCAACAACAGTGCCTTCCTGCCTGCCAGCGCGCCCAGTGAGCAGGCCGCTCAGCTCGCGGCGCCGTTCGGGGCCACCAACCTGGTCCCGGTGCAGGTCGTCGCGGCGGTTAATCAGGGCACGCTCACGGCTGCGGACACCACCTGGCTGGCCACGCTGCAGCACGACCTGGCGACCGTGCCGACCGTGGTCAAGGTGCATGACCTCGGACGGTCGGCCGACCAGCAGGCCGAGCAGCTGCAGGTGCTTTCCGACGTTAACCAGGCGAGCCAGCCGGACCAGACCAAGCTGGTCAATAATCTCCGCACGGAGATCGCCAGGGCGGCGCCCCCGGGCGGGCTGCAGGTGCACCTGGCCGGCCAGATCGCGATCAACGTCGACCAGCAGACCAAGTCGGGTTCCACGGGGAACCAGGTCGAATACGTCTCGGTCATCTTCATCCTGATCCTGCTGCTGCTTATCTTCCGGTCGCTGCTGGCCCCGCTGATCACGCTGATACCCGCGTTCTTCGCCGTGGCCATCTCCGGGCCGCTGGTCGGCGAGGCGGCGCACGCCGGCCTGAAGGTCTCCGTCATCGCCCAGCTGCTGCTGATCGTGCTGGTCCTCGGCGCGGGCACCGACTACGGCCTGTTCCTCGTGTTCCGCGTGCGCGAGAACCTGCGTGACGGAGCCCATCCGCACGATGCGGTGCGGGCGGGGGTGATGCGGGTCGGCGAGACGATCACGTTCTCCGCCTTGACGGTGATCGCGGCACTGCTCTCGCTGCTGGTCGCCACGTTCCAGATCTACTCACAGCTCGGCGTCCCGCTGGCCATCGGCATCGGCACCATGCTGCTGGCCGGGCTCACGTTGCTGCCCGCGCTGCTCGCGGTGTTCGGACGGGCCGCGTTCTGGCCGAGCAAGACCCAGGCTGGCACCGGCAAGGCCGGCCTGTGGGGGCGGGTCGCGGCGCGTATCGTGCGCAGGCCCGCCATCCCGCTGGCCATCGGCGTCGTTGTGTTCGGCGCGCTCGCTACCGGGGTGGCCAGCTACCAGCCCGGCGGGTTCGGCGGCGCGATCACCGCGCCGGCCGGGACCGACTCCGCGGCCGGCACCGCATTGCTGGCCAAGCACTTCCCGACCAGTTCGGCCAACCCGACGAACCTGGTCTACAGGCTGTCCCAGCCCGTCTGGGACGACCCCGCGCCGATCGCCGCGGCCACGAGCCAGCTCGCCGGCAGCGGCCTGTTCACCGGTGTCACCGGGCCGCTGAATCCGGCCGGGGTCACGCTGACCGGAGCCCAGTACCAGGCGCTGCACACCACGCTGGGCAACGCCGCGGCCCTGCCGGCCGTGCCGCCGGCGAACAGCACGATCCCGCTCAACGGTTACGAGGTCTACCGGGCCACCGCGCAGTACGTCAGTCCGGACGGCCGGACGATCCAGTTCGAGACCGGCCTGAAGGCGGGCGACCCGTCGACCTCCGCCGCGATGAACGCCGTGCCCTCGGTCCGGACCGAGGCGGCTACCGTGGCGAAGACCCTGGGGGCGACCGCGTACGGGGTCGCCGGCGAGGCGCCGGCCTTCCACGACATCAGCCAGATCTCCGACACCGATCTGGTGCGCGTCGTCCCGGTCGCGATCATCGTGATCGGCCTGCTGCTCTGCCTGGTCATGCGGTCACTGGTCGCGCCGCTGTACCTGATCGCATCGGTGGCCCTGTCGTTCTTCGCCGCGCTCGGGCTGTCGGTCTTCCTGTTCATCAAGCTCGGCGGGGCCAGCGGCCTCACCTTCATCCTCCCGTTCCTGATGTTTATCTTCCTGCTCGCGCTGGGCGAGGACTACAACATCCTTGTGATGAGCCGGATCCGGGAGGAGGCTCAACATCTTCCGCTACGCGAAGCGGTCAGCCGGGCACTGGGCGCTACCGGTACCACGGTGACCTCGGCCGGCCTGGTGCTGGCCGGGACGTTCTCAGTGTTCGCGCTGGTCGGCGGGCGCCAGTCCGGCGGCAGCCAGATCATCGACGTCGGCGTCGGGCTGGCCCTGGGCGTGCTGATGGACACGTTCATCGTCCGCACCATCCTGGTGCCGTGCACGGTCGTTCTGCTGGGCCGGTGGAACTGGTGGCCTTCCCGGCTCAGCCGGGCCGACCACCAGTCGGGCGGGGAAACTGAGCCGGACACTGAGCCGGCCGCGCCGCGCAGCCGCTGAACGCACGGGCGCTGACCTACGGCTCGGGGTCGGCCTGGGCGTGGATCGAGGCGGTCAGGTCGCGCAGGGCGGGAGCGGCATCGCGCAGCGCGTCCCGGTCGCGCTGCGGCAGCGCCGCCAGCGCGCCCTGGATGATCTCGGCGTTCACCAGGTGCCAGCGGCTCACCGCCGCCGCGCCTTCCGCCGACAGATCGAGGCTGACGGTGCGCCTGTCACCGGTGCCGGCGGGCGTGCGCGTCGCGTAACCGGCCGACTGGAGCCCGCTGATCAGGGTGGCCACCGAGCTGGGCGCCAGCCGGAGCATCCTGGCCAGTTGGGTGGGCCGGATCCCGGGCTGCTCGGCCATGCAGGAGAGCACCTCCAGCTGCGCCACGGACAGCCCGAGGGCGGGGTCAGCCGCACGCGCGGCGCGGCGCATGGCCCGGCGGAGGCGGGAAACGATGTCGGCCAGTTCGGGCCCGATCTGGTCCTGACCTGCTGGTTCGTCCGCTAGGTTTCCCTCGGCGATGTGCACCTGACGGGTCCGCCTCCCTGGGACGTCTGGCCTGCCGCGGCGCCCGCGCGGCTGGCTAGCGCGATCGCCGCCGCGGTGGCGCAGACCACGGCGAGCACGATGAATGCGGGCCGCGCCTGTGCCGACTCAGCGTACCCGTGGCCGCCGCCGGCCCAGGAACCCGGATGCCAGGCGTCGCCTACGTGCAGGGCCAGCGCCATCAGGCAGATGCCGAGGGCGGTGCCGATGCCTCTGGCCATGCTGACCAGGCCGCCGAGCAGGGAGGCCGACGAATCGGCGGTGCTGCGCATGATGACCGTGTTGTTGGCGGGCACGAAGATGCCGAGGCCCACGCCCGCCAGGGCGAGCTGCGGCACCACGGTCGTCGCGGTCAGCGGCATGAAGACCGAGGCGCACATGACCGCGCAGGCCAGTGAGGCACCGACCACGCCGCGGCGCCCGTCGTCCCAGGCCTTGGGCAGGACGGCATCACCGAACAGTGCGGCCAGGCCGAAGCCGAGCGGCAGGGCGGACAACAGGAGGCCGATCCGGGCCCCGTCGAGTCCGTGGCCGGGCGGTTGCGGGATGAGCACCTGCGGGATCAGTACCAGCGGCCCGAACAGCGCAAGGTATCCGCACGCGGCGCCGGCCAGGCCGCGCGCCAGGGCCGCGGAGCGGAGCAGCCAGACCGGTATCAGCGGATGCCTGACGGTGGTCTCCCGCCGGATGAACGCAGCCACGCCCACGAGGCCGAGCACCCCGAGCAGTGCGGTCAGCCAGGCGGGCAGGGACAGGCCCGATGCCGCAGACAGCACGAGGAGCAGCGCGCTCGTCCAGGCCACCAGCATGAGCGTGCCCGGCCAGTCGAACCTCTGCGGCGCGGCGAACTGGCGGGTCCTCGGCAGCAGGTAGCGCCCGGCGATGACCGCCACCAGGCCGACCGGGACGTTCACCCAGTACACCGCGCGCCAGCCGGCCGTCGAGGTGAGCAGGCCGCCCAGGGTCGGGCCGAGCGCGAGCCCGATGGACTGCGCGCCCGCCTGCACTCCCAGGGCGAAGCGCATCTTGTCCTTCGGCGCACTGGTCGTGACCAAAGCCACGCTGTTCGCCTGGAGCATCGCCGCGCCGGTCGCCTGGAGCAAGCGGAGCAGCACCAGGGCGCCGAGCGTCGGCGCCAGGGCGCAGGCCGCCGAGGCCACCGTGAACACGCCGAATCCGTAGGTGTACACGAGCTTGCGCCCGATCGCGTCGCCGAGCCGTCCGGCCGGCGCGAGCAGCGCAACCAGGCCGAGCAGGTAGACCAGGGACACCCACTGGACGGCGGCGACCGGGACGCCGAAGTCACGCTGCATCGCCGGGAAGGTGATCGTGACGATGCTCGCGTCGAGCTGGCCCATGAACGCGCCGAAGCAGACGACGCTGACCGCCAGCCAGGGTGCGCCGCGGCTGTCCCGCACGATGTCAGGCCGGGCGGGCTCTCGCAAGATACTTCTGTAAGCGAACATCTGGAGGAGAGCATAGCAGAGATACTTCTGTAAGCGAACATTATCCGCTTCTATAGGAGGCGGCTTTAGGGGTGGCGGGGTTCCGGGAGTAGGTTCCGGGGTGGCGGGGTTCCGGGGGCGGGTTCCGGGGTGGCGGGGTTCCGGGGGCGGGTTCCGGGGCGGCATGAGGGCTGGGGGCGTAACTCAGCCGCTGCCAGGCGTACCGCCAGGATTAACTCCGGACATGCCGGGCGCGGTGCTGGCCATGACGGATCAGACCCGACAGACTTCATGGAGGTGGAGCGGTCCGCCGTCTCCGGGCTGGCCGCTCGGCTAGAGTACGCCGGGAAGCGCCGGGAAGTGACGGCGACCGACGGTGGCAGGACCGACCTGTACGTTCCGCGGACGGGCGTTACGGGTCGGAGCGGAAGGGACGACGATGCAGGAACTGCGCTTCGTCGCGGTAAGTGAGGACGGCCGTTACGCGGTCCTCGCCATACCGGGGCGAAGCGCTCGCTTCACGCTGCCGATTGACGAGCGGCTCCGGGCGGTGGCCCTGGGCCAGACCTCCCGGCTTGCGCAGTACGAGATCGAAGTGGAGAGCCCGTTGCGACCCAAGGAGATCCAGGCACGAATCCGGGCCGGGGAAACGGTGGAGGAAATCGCGGACGCGGCCGGCATCGCGGTCGAGCGCGTGCGCTGGTTCGAGGGACCGGTCCTGGCCGAACGCGCCTACGTGGCGGATCAGGCGCAGACCGCGTCGGTCCGTCGCCACGGAGACTCGAGTCCGGGCCCGCGGCTCGGCGAGATCGTGACCGAGCGGCTGAAGGCGGTCGGCGCGGATCCGGAGGACGCGCAGTGGGACGCCAAGAAGCGCGGCGACGGCAGCTGGCAGGTGGAACTCACGTTCACTTCCGGCGGCCGCCCGCTCGTCGCCGAGTGGGTTTTCGATCCGCGGCGCAGGCACGTGATGCCCGCCGACGACAACGCCGCCCGCATGTCGCTGCCTGGCGCCGAGCCGCCCCAGCCCGCACTGCCGGCCCCGGGCGAGGCCACCGTCACGCGGCTGGCTCCGCGCCTGAATAACGCTCCCAATCACGCGGCGCCTCCTCGGCCTGCGGTGCCCGCGCCTGGCCATTCCGCGGGACACGCACCGGGCGGCTGGGCCCGGCAGGAGCGGCCGGCTCCGGTGCGGCCGGCGGTCCCCGAACCCGTTCCGGCCGCTCCCCCGGAACCGGTCCAGGCACCCGTGGTCGCCGCACGGGAGGACCATCCCCCGGTCCCAGCGCCGGCCGAGACGGCCCTTCCCGAGATGGGCACAGCGCAGACGGCCGCGCCTGACCCTGCGCCCGAGCCCGCCGCCGAGCCGGCCGGGCGCCAGGGCCGCAAGGCGGCGCGCAACCGGCGCTCCTCGGTCCCGTCCTGGGACGAGATCATGTTCGGCAGTTCCCGCCAGCACGACTGACCCCTCCCGCACCCTCCGGACGGAGCAGGCAACCTTTTGGCTGTCTGCTGCGTACTTGGTTGGCGACAGGAGGGAGCTGAGCGGATGGAGCCCCGCAGCGCCGTCGCCGACCTGGAGCTGTTCCTCGCCGATCGCGGCGACCACCTGCTTCGCACCGCTGACAGGAGGGTGTGCGCGTTCTGACAGCGGCGTGGGCCACTATGGATACATGCGATATGACGCGACAACAGCGAACGCGGTCGAGGCCAGCGGCCTGGTCAAGCGGTTCGGCAAGACGACAGCGCTGGACGGCGTGGACCTGGTGGCCAGGCAGGGCCGGGTGCTCGGGGTCCTCGGGCCCAACGGGGCGGGCAAGACGACCGCGGTCAGGATCTTGGCCACGCTGCTGCGGCCGGACGGCGGGCAGGCGAGCGTCTGCGGTTACGACGTGCTGCGCAACGCCTACCAGGTCCGTCAGCTGATCGGCCTCACCGGCCAGGGCGCGTCGGTGGACGAAGGACTACCGGGGACCAATCCCGTCGATGTAGGACAAGTCCCCCCAGGCACCCAGCTCGCGGCCGAACGATGCGGCGTCCTGCAGTGCCGTGATCGCGGTTGCGTAGTCCGCCCTGAGCTGAGCCAGTTCGGCCAGCTGGATCAGCACGGAGGCCGCTCCCCAGGACTCCCCCAGCGCGCGGAAGGCAGCCAGGGACTGCCGGCAGTCGGACTCGGCCTGGTCGATGTGGCCGAGCATGCGGCCGAACGTGACGCGCATCAGCGGCACGGCGGCCCGTACCCACGGATCCGGTGAGTCCATGTACCGGTCGAACACGGCCAAGGCCCGCTCCGGGTTCCGCTCGCCGACGGCCAGCATCGGCTCCCCCATCGCGGCGATCGGGTTGGACGGCGGCTCGCCGTGGGTCAGTTCGGCGAACTCGGCGATGGCGGCGGCGAGGACGGGCTGCACCGTGTGGATCTCCCACGACGGGCCGGCCGCGGTCATGGCGGATACGATGCGGGCCTCGGCGATCCGCGGCGAGCGTTCCCGGGGCTCGAGCCCGAGGACGGCGCGAGCCAGTGCCTCAGGCTCGCCCGGCTGCCCGCGCAGGACCCAGTACCAGCCGAGGGCCCGCACGAACCGCAGCGCCGTGTCCGCATCCTGCCGGGTGATCGCCCAGCGCAGCGCGGCGTGCAGGTTGTCCTGCTCGGCGACCAGCTCGCGCAGCCAGCGGCCCTGGCCCGAGGCGCGCAGCCGCGGATCGGCGGTCTCGGCCAGGTCCAGGTAGCGGGTGGCGAAGGCGTCCCGGACCCGGTCCTGCTCGCCGGATTCGGCCAGCCGCTCCAGGCCGTACGCGCGGACCGTCTCCAGCATCCGGTACCGTGACGCGGATGCTCCATCCTTGCTCTGGCCCGCGGCGATAATCGACTTGTCGACCAGGCCGGACAGCGCTGGGAGCACCTGCTCGGCGGGCAGCAACTCATCGGCGCAGACCTGCTCGGCCATGGCCAGCGTGGCGCCGGCCGGGAAGACGGCGAGCCTGCGGGCCAGCACCTGCTCGTCGGCGGTGAGCAGATCCCAGCTCCAGTCGACCACGGCCCGGAGCGTCCGGTGCCTCGGCAGCGCGATCCGGCTGCCGCCGGTGAGCAGCGCGAACCTGTCGTCCAGCCGCTCGGCGAGCTGGGCCGGGGTAAGGGTCCGCAGCCAGACGGCCGCCAGCTCGATGGCCAGCGGCATCCCGTCCAGGGCCCGGCAGATCCTGGCCACCTCGTCCGCGTTGCCCGCGCCGAGCTCGAAGTCGGGCCGCACGGCAACCGCCCGGTCACGTAGCAGCCGGACCGACGCGTACGCCTCGTAGGATCCCTCGGCGCACGGCAGCGGCGACGCGGACGGGGGCACGGGCAGCGGCGAGACCGGGCACAGGGTCTCGCCGTCGATGCGAAGCGGCTGCCTGCTGGTGGCCACGATCCGCACCCGAGGGCAGGCGGCCAGCACCCGGCCCGCCAGCGCGGCGGCCGCCTCGACGACGTGCTCGCAGTTGTCCAGGATGATCACGTCGCCGCGGTCGGCCAGCGCCTCGGCCAGCCGGTCCAGCGGGCCCGCCCCGGGATCGCCCGGGCGGCGCGCGATGACGCGCTCGCGGATGCCGAGCGTGTCCAGGACCGCGTAGGCGACCTCGGCCGGATCGGTCACCGGGGCGAGCTCGACGAACCAGGCACCCTCGGCGAGACGTCCCGATACCTCGGCGGCCAGCCGTGTCTTCCCCACTCCCCCCGGGCCGGTGAGGGTGACCAGACGCGCCGAGGCCAGGTTCTTCAGAACCTGCGCGACCTCGGTGTCCCGGCCCACGAAGCTGGTCAGGGCGTTCGGCACCGCGGGAGCGCCCAGGGTGCCCGAGGCACGCACCGGGCGCCGTTCGGAATCAGAAGAATTTTCGCCGGAACGGGCGGGATCCTTGGTTACGGTGGCCGGGCCTTCCTCGCCCCGCAGGATACGCAGGTAGACCTGCTCGAGCTGAGCCGAGGGGTCGACGCCGAGCCGGGCCGCCAGCAACTCGCGAGCCTCGTGGTACACCCCGAGCGCCTCGGCCTGCCGCCCGGCCGCGTAGAGGGCGCGCATGAGCAGAGCGCGGGGACGTTCGGCCAGCGGGTCGGCTGACACGAGCGCGCGGAGCTCGCCGACGAGGCTGGCTCCCTCGCCCAGGGCCAGGTCAGCCTCGATCCGGTCGGCCAGCACGCTGGAGTGCAGTTCGATCAGCCGGGCCGCGGCCACGTCGGCGAAGTCGCACCCGGCCGCGTCGGCGAGCGGCTGGCCGCGCCATGAGGCCAGCGCGGTCCGGAGCACGCCGGCGGCCTCCTGCGAGTCGCCGCGGGCCAGTGCGTGGCGGCCCCGGACGGCGAGCGCCTCGAAGGCCATCGCGTCCACCGCATCCGGCGGCACGACGAGCCGGTACCCGGCCGGATGTGATTCGATCACGTCGTCGAGACCGGCCCGGCGCAGCTCAGCCCGCAGCCGGGAAACCAGCGTCTGCAGGGCGTTACCGGGGTTGATGGGCAGGTCACCAGGCCAGAGCTGCTCGGCAAGCGAGCCTGAAGGCACGACACGCCCGGCGTCCAGGGCGAGCAGAATGAGCAGCACGCGCAATTGACGGCCGCCGACCGCGATGGTGCGCCCGCCCTCGTCTCGCACCTGAAGCGGGCCGAGTAGCCCGATACGCAGCGCGTCCGGCATCCGCCCTCTCCGGCCCTCCGTGTCCGTGCCGTACTCCCGCCCGTTCAAGCCGGTTCCCCTGGATCATTCAACGCGTCGCATAACCTTACGCTTCCTAGCAGGGCAGGTTCTAATATCAAGCCGTCAGCGAGAAAGAGGACAGCGGGTACTGGGGATGACGTCGGGCCAGGACGGGATTCGCCGCCGCGGGCGGCCGAGATCGCGACGCGCGGCGGCCGTGGCCCTGGGGGTTCTGGGGTCCGTGACGACCCTGGCCGGATGCGGGACGGCTGGCTACGGCGCGCCGGTCGCGCCGCGGACGATGTTGGTGAGCAGCGAGGCATTCAGCGCCAACACCCTCCTCCAGCGTTATACCTGCCACGGCGCCAGAATCAATCCGCCGCTCGACTGGTCGGGCGCGCCATCTGGCACCAAGAGCTTCGCACTTGTGGTGGACGACTCTTCGGCGCCGATCACGCCGTTCATTTACTGGCTGGTGTTCGACATTGGACCCGGTACCACCGACATCCAGGAGGGCGGGCTGCCGACCGGGGCCCGGCAGGCCCTGAACAGCGCAGGTACGGCCGCCTACGACGCACCGTGTCCCACTCATTCTCACTCGTACCGTTTCACTGTTTATGCGCTGAGCACAACGCTGAGCCAGGAAAATGGAGCCTCCCTCCAGTCGGTATGGATGGCGATCGCGTCCGCCACAATCGGGCGCGGACGAAAAGTGGTAACCGGGGAACCGTGATCAACCCGATACATTTCGTAATCGGCTTTATGCAGAACTTTTTCAATCGTGTGACACGGTCCCCACTGGTGAGCAAGAATCGGTGGTGATCAGCGGGTTCAGGGCGCCCGCACCTGCAGGCGAGGCTCGCGTCATCGGCCGCGCACACCTGGCTGGCGTCCCGAAGACCTCCACCAGACCCCGGCATTCTGGATGGGATGGAGAGCATGATCCTGGTCGCGGGACTCGCTATCGCGGGACTGGCCGGCATAGCGGCGGCCTTCTATTTCAGCGTGCGCCCGGGCAGGTCCCGGGACGCGACCGGAGCCGACCGGTTCCCGCGCAGCCGGGGCCGGAACTCACGACCGTCGTCCTCCAGAACAGCCAGATCCTCCGGTCCCGCCAGATCAGCTAGCTCCACGAACAGACGGGCCGCGGGTCACAGCAGGCCCGAGCCGGCCGCCGGGCTTCGCGAGGATCCGGGGTCGCTGGTCGCCGACCGCAGGACGATCCGCGAGGCGTCCACGGGGCCGATGCGCCGCGCCTCAACCGGGCCCATGCCGGCGGCCCGGCCGCTACCCGAGGCACGGGCCGGGCGCCCGGCAGATGCGCAGCGGTTTGCCGATGCGGGCCGGCGGGCTGGCCTCACGCGGCACGCTGATGCTGCGCGGTCGGCTGAGGAGGACACGCAGGCGGCGGCCGAGCCGTCCCGGTCACGTCGGCGCGTGGGCTGGCGCAAGGGCGCCGACGTCGACGAGGAAATGTGGCCGACCGAGGCGTTCGGCGGCGTTTCCGACGAGCAGTTCTGGGACGACCTGGCGTCCGACAAGCCGCTGGCGACGACCGCGCGGACAGCCGATCCCGGTCCCAGGAGAGCGGATTCCCGCCCCAGGAGGCAGTCGGCGGAAGCTTATTCGCGGCAGGGCCCGGGCGCTGGTGACCAGACCATGGTTCAGCCCGCTGCGGTGCCGACGGCGCAGCCGCTCCAGGCTGCCGCCGTCCCGCCGCCGGTCGCGACCCAGCCCTACCCCACGGTAACCCAGTCGTCGCCGACCGCCACCCAGCCGGTTCGCGCGGCCCGTCAGCCCGCCGAACCGCGCGGGCGGCGGAGCGCGAACGTCGGCGGTTTCGGCGCCGACGAGGATCCGCTGACCAGCCCGGCTTACTCGCTCAGGGCCAAGGGCGCCGTCGACGGCCGCTCCAACCAGCCATCGCACCGGTCCCGCGAGCCGTACCAGACCGCCCCGCTCAGGGGCGATCCGCCCGGGTCCGGCGGGTACCGGACCGATCCGCTCCGGCCGGGCGGGTCCCGGGCGGGCTCGCCGGCATCCCCGGGCACGAACGGGACCCCGGCGTACCAGCCGGCCCCGGGATCGGGCAGCGGATACGGCGGTACCGCCGGGTACCCCTACCCCGAGCAGCCTTACAGCCCGCCGGCGCCGTCGACCCCGTCGGCGAACACGCCGCCCTACGGCGACATCTACGGCTACCGGAATCCGGCCGGCCAGGCCGCAGACCCGAGGCAGGCGAACGGCAGCCGGGGACACGGCAGGCATGGCGGCAACGGCGCCGACGACGGGTCCTGGGGCTCGCGCCCGGCTTACCCGCCCGTGAACGGGAACGGCTACCGGAGCCCGTATGACCCCAGGGGAAACGACCGGCGTTTAACCACTTTGCGCTGATCTCGAGCACACTAGGTTCGTGCCCGAGGGAGACGTGGTTCTGGTACACCGCTCGCCGCCTGCACGCGGCGCTGGCGGGGCGGACGCTGACCCGCAGCGACTTCCGCGTCCCCCGGCTGGCCACCGCCGACCTGACCGGTGACGTCGTGATCGAGACCGCCTCCCGCGGCAAGCACTTGCTCACCCGTACCAAGGGCGGCCTGACCGTGCATACCCACCTGCGCATGGACGGCAGCTGGCGGGTCCGGCCCGCGGCCGAGACCGTCAGGGACAGTCACCGGATCCGGCTGGTGCTCGCCAATGACCGGTGGCAGGCGGTCGGGTATCAGCTCGGTGTCGTCGAGCTCCTCCATACCAGTGACGAATCGCAGGTCACCGGGCACCTCGGCCCGGATCTGCTCGGCCCGGACTGGGACTGCGCCGAGGCCGTGCGCCGGCTGGGCGCCGAACCTGACCGGGCCATCGGCGAGGCCCTGCTCGACCAGGCCAATCTGGCCGGCATCGGCAACATCTACAAGGCCGAGGTGCTGTTCCTGCGCGGCATCAACCCGTGGCAGCCGGTTGGCGGCGTCGCGGATCTCGGTGCCGTGGCGGAGCTGGCGCGCCGGCTGCTCGACGCGAACAAGGAGCGGAGCGGCCAGGTCACCACGGGCAACTCCCGCCGGGGCGAAGAGACCTGGGTGTACGGGCGGCGGGGCCGTCCGTGCCGGCGTTGCGGCACGCCCATCCGCTCCGAGGGTCAGCAGGACCGGATCACCTTCTGGTGTCCTTCCTGCCAGCCTGCGTAATTTTGCCATCACATTACGTTCTTTTTAACAGCTTGTCACTATATGCCGTGCATTCTGCGACGTACGTTCAGGACAACGGGGCCCGTGGCGCTCGAGGCAAGGGAGCCTGACGTATGTCGGTACGCCGGATCTTGTCGGCGCCTCGGGTTTTCCTCGTCATCCCCGGTCTACTGGCGGGCTTCCTGGTGCCCACCCTGCTCACCACGCCCAAGCCGGTTCCGGTCATGGATGTCGGCATGGCCACCAGGGATTTCGCGAAGGACGCGGTGATACTCCATCGCGGCGAGCGGCTCACGCTGGTGAACAACTCCAACGCTGTACACGTGATCGGGCCTGGGCTTGACACCCACATCATCAGCCCCGAACACGGGGTCCCGATGACGGGCTTTCACCTCATGCAGACGAACTCCGTCTACACGACCGGGCCGTGGATGACGCTCGGCACGTTCTACCTGACCTGTTCGGTCCACCCCGGAATGAACCTCAAAGTCGTGGTTGTCCCCTGACCGCGGCATCCCACCGGATAGGCGCCGAGCATGCCGAGAGGAGGAAGCCATGAAGTCTTTGAAGAGCAGCGTCAAGCACGCCCGTTACGTGCTTGGGTCGCTCAGCGCGGTGCTGTTCGCCGCGTCCAGCTCCGCCACCTTCTAACCGGACCCGCGCCGGGGGTAAGTGAGTACCCGCCGGCTGGTCCTGCCGGGTTGGCGCCGTCCTGCCGGGATCACCGGATCCCGGCCGACCTGACGGCGCCAGCCCGCGCTCCGACAAGAAACGGAATCGCGATGCTCGACACCGGCGTGAGGCAATTCCGTATGGCGATGGGCATGGTCTGGGGCCGCAGGCTCAGCCCGCGAAACGTCGGCCTGCTCGTCAACGACGTGATCGCCACGATCGCGGAGTTCGGTGAGCCCGGCGAGGAGGCCCAGGAGGTTCTCGGCGGGCCGCTCGGCGAGCCGAGGACCGGCTGGAGTGGGCCAACCGCGGCGTGAACCGGACCGCTCGCAGGCTCGCGGCCAAGTCGCCGTTCTACGCGCGCCGGTTCGCCGCCGTGGCGGCCGATCCGGCCAAACTCGATGTCGCGGGCTTGCGGGCGATCCCGGTCACCACCAAGCAGGACCTGATCGAGCAGTCCGCCGACTTCCGCTGCAGCGACGTGGCGCCCTGCCTGGTCACCCGCACCACCGGCACGACCGGCCACCCGGCGGAGGTATGGCTGTCCCGCTACGAGATGGAGCTGTGGCCCGCGCTGGGCGCGCTGACCTCGGTCTTGCGGGGTGAGCTGAAGCCCGGCGACGTCATGCAGGTCAACGTCAGCTCCCGCGCGACCGCGTCGACGCACCTGGCCGCTACCTCGTGCCGCCTGGCTGGCGCCATGTGCCGGCTGCTCGGCATCCTCCCGCCGGACGAGGCGCTCGATAGCCTCACCCACGGCGAGGCCACGCTGCTGCTGACCGTCCCGAGCTACCTCGCCGAGCTCGTGCACGCCGCGCGGCGCCGCGGCCTGGGCCCGGCCGACTTCCGGCTGCGGCGGGTCACGGTCGGCGGCGAGGTGCTGTCCCCGCACCTGGCCCAGGCGGCCTGCCAGACGTTCGGCGTGCCGCTGATCGAGGACCCCTACAGCATGACCGAGGTGATCCCGGTCACCGGGCGGACCTGCAGCCAGCGCCACCTGCACCACGACGTGAACATCGGCCTGACCGAACGGCTCGACCTGCGGACCGGCGAGCCCGCCGCGGCCGGGGCGCTCGGCACCATCGTGATCACCCCGTACTTCCCCTACCGCGACTGCATGCCCGTGTTCCGCTTCGACACCCGCGACGTGGCCCGCTGCCTGCCCGGCGGGGCCCTGGACTGCGAGCTGGCCGGAGTGCCCGCCACCAGCCAGATCCTCGGCAAGGCCGACCACCTGCTGAACATGGGCGACGGAGGATATGGTCACGCCCCGGCAGCTGGTCGAGGCCATCGAGGCGCTGCCCAGCGCGCCCTGGCCCGCCCGTTACCGCGCCAGGGCCGCAGACGGCCGGATCCAGCTCACCCTGCCCGCCACCGCGATCGCAGGCTACGGCGAGGCCGCGGCCCGCCGCCACCTCGCCGACGCCCTGGGCGGCCCGGACATGGACCTGACCATTGTCGGTGACGACCAGGCCGCCGCGCTGCGCCAGACCCGCAGCGACCTGCGCGAGACCACCTTCGCCAGCCCGCCGGCACTCGTGGGAGCGTGAGATGCCCGTTACGACCGAGCCGATTTCGCTCCTCCAGCAGACCCTCACCGAGTTCGGCGTGATCCTGGTCGGGGTGAGCCTGGTCACCAGCGGCGCGCTGCTGTACTTCCGCAAGGTTCGGATGGAGCGGCCGCCGATCGGGACGTTCAACGGCCGCGACATCGTGATCTTGCTCGCGTTCATCTCCGTCCTGCCGTTCCTTTACGGGTACCTGCCTTACTGGCTGATCACCTGCCTGCTGATCATCACGTTCGCCTCCGCCCTGTACCTCGGCTACAACCCGATACTCGGCCGGGGCTGGACGTGGCTGGGCATCGGGCTGCTGATCGGCCTCAACTACTGGACCAGCCACCACCTGATGGGCACCACCGCCGGGTGGCAGCTGTGGTGGGCCGAGCTCAGCATCCTGGTCGGCCTCGGCGCGATCGCGGTGTCGAACCTGTACGTGCAGGGCGGGATGAAGCTGCAGTACGTGGCGTGGCTCGCCCTGGGGCTCGCCGTCTACGACATCATCTTCGCCACCGTGCTCCCCCTGACCGACCAGCTCGTCGCCGGCTACCTCGCCCACCCGCTCGACCCGCTGCTCGGCATGCGGTTCGGCATCGACAACTACGGCGTCGGCCTCGGCGACCTGCTGGTCTACGCGCTGTTCCTGGTCGCCGCGTACAAGGCGTACGGCGCGAAGGCAGCCAGGATCGCGTTCGGCCTGATCCTGGTCATGGGCGTGGTCGTGACCGCGTTCATCCCGTTCCTGTTCAATTTCCTCGATACCGAACTAGACCTGCTGGTGCCGTCGCAGGCGCTGTTCGGCCCCGCGGCCTACCTGTGCTACCTGTGGATGAGGCGCCGGTACGGCCCGGAACGGACGATGGCGCAGTACCTGGCCAGCGCCGACGCCGCGCCCGCGGTCCCGCCCGCGCGGCGCGCCCCGGCTCCCGAACCCGCATCCGTCTGAGTCGGGAGGCTCCGCCACGATCACCAGGCTGCGAAAACCGGACGGGCCGCCATGCCTGGGATGAACTCCGGGTCGAACGACCTCGATCCCCGGCTGGCGGCGGCGTTCCGCAGCGCGCTGCTGCACCAGGGACTGGTCGTGCTGCTGATCCTCGCCGTGCTTGCCGCGGCCTGGGTGTGGCGCCGGGGTTCCAGGCGTGGCACGGCGGTTCGCCCGGCGCTTCGCCCGGCGGTCCTCGCGGCGGCCGAGCCGGCCGGGCGGCGGCTGCTGGTGATCGGATTCGGCATCCTGTGGCTGTTCGACGGGATCTTGCAGGCTCAGCCGAACATGCCGGCCGGACTGCCGTCACAGGTGATCGAGCCGACCGCCGGCGCCTCGCTGCCGTGGGTGCGGGACGTGGTGCACTGGGGCCAGGCGGCCTGGACCGGTCACCCGGTTGGGGCCGGCTCCGCGACGGTGTGGATCCAGATCGGGCTCGGCCTCTGGCTGCTCTTGGCGCCGCGCGGTGAGCTGTCCCGGCTGGCCGGGCTGGCCAGCGCGGGCTGGGGCCTGGTCGTGTGGGTGTTCGGCGAGTCGTTCGGCGGGCTGTTCGCTCCCGGCCTGACGTGGCTGACCGGCGCGCCTGGCGCGGTGCTCGTCTACGTGGCGGCCGGGGCCCTGATCGCGCTGCCCGATCGC
>CAVPLC010000089.1:0-33446 GCA_963705835.1 uncultured Actinomycetes bacterium | reverse complement strand
CCTCTAGTGCTGCGCCAGCAGGGCCGCGACCGGGCCGTCCGCCAGCTGGTAGCGGATTACCCTTCCGTCCCGCTCGGTCGAGACCACCTGGGCGGCACGCAGGTAGCGGAGGGTCTGGGACACGGTCGTGTCGTTGAGGCCGGTGGCTACCGCGAGGTCGGACACGCTGATGGGCCCGGCCGCCTTGATGCAGATCAGCAGGGTGAGCCTGGTCGGGTCGCCGAGGACGGCGAATGTCCTCGCGTGGGCCGCAACGGCCTCCGGCGGGCTGATGGCGGCAATCGCCTGGCACACACGTTCGCCATCGATGATTCGATGGCCGGACCGTTGAAGCCGGGGATCAGGTGCACGGTCCAAACCGTAGCAACGCTTCAGCGGTCTTCGAGGTCGCCTTCGGTCTCCAGGTAGGCCTGCCGCAGCGCCGCGAGCGTCTCGGGATCCGGCGCGCCCCAGAGGTTTGCGGTCCGCCGCCTCGAGCAGCCGCTCGGCGATCCCGTGCAGCGCCCACGGGTTGGAGCGCCGGAAGAACTCGCGCATCTGCTCGTCGCGGACGTAGGTCTCGGTGAGCTTCTCGTACATCCAGTCCTCGACCACGCCCGCCGTCGCGTCGTAACCGAACAGGTAGTCGACGGTGGCGGCGAGCTCGAACGCGCCCTTGTAGCCGTGCCGTTTCATCGCCTCGACCCAGCGCGGGTTGACGACCCGCGCGCGGAACACGCGCGTGGTCTCCTCGGCCAGCGACCAGGGTGCGGACGGTGTCCGGGCGAGTGGAGTCTCCGATATACGCGCGCGGGGCCCGGCCGGTGAGCGCCCGGACGGTCGCGATCATCCCTCCGTGGTACTGGAAGTAGTCGTCGGAGTCGGCGATGTCGTGCTCGAGGGTGTCGGTGTTGTGCGCGGCGACCGCGATCCGCCGGTACGCGCGCTCCATGTCGTCGCGCGCTTCCCGGCCGTCGAGGCCGCGGCCGTAGGCGAACCCGCCCCACACGGCGTACACCTCGGCCAGGTCGGCGTCGTCGCGCCAGTTACGCGCGTCGATCACCGGCAGCAGCCCGGCTCGTAGGCACCCGGCCGGGAGCCGAAGATTCGCGTGGTGGCGCGGCGCTCGTCGCCGTGGCTAGCCAAGTCGGCCTGGGCGTGGGCGCGGACGAGGTTCATGTCGCCGGGCTCGTCCAGTGCGGCGACGAGGTTTACGGCATCGTCGAGCGCGGCCACTACGTGGGGGAACGCGTCGCGGAAGAAGCCGCTGATCCTTACGGTCACGTCGATCCGCGGGCGGCCGAGTTCACCGAGCGGCATCGGCTCCAGCCCGGTCAGCCGGCGGGACGCCTCGTCCCAGACCGGCCGCACGCCGAGCAGCGCGAGCACCTCGGCCACGTCGTCGCCCGAGGTCCGCATCGACGCGGTGCCCCAGACCGACAGGCCGACCGAATCGGGGTAGGTCCCGGTGTCGGCCAGGTACCGCTCGAGCAGCGAATCCGCCATCGCCTGGCCGGTTTCCCAGGCGAGCCGGGACGGCACGGCACGCGGGTCGACCGAGTAGAAGTTGCGCCCGGTCGGCAGCACGTTCACCAGCCCGCGCAGCGGCGAGCCGCTCGGCCCGGCCGGGATGAACCCGCCGTCGAGCGCGTGCAGGGTGCTGCCGATCTCGTTTGTCGTTTCCGCGAGCCTGGGCACCACCTCGGTCGCGGCGAACGCCAGCACGTCCGCGACCGGCGGTGCTTCGTTTCCCAGTGTCGCGGCGACAACGCCGTTTACCGCGGCCGGGTCCCAGCCGACGGATTCCATGGCCTCAACGAGCGCCCGGGCCCGCGATTCAGCCAGGTCGGTAGCCGCACGATCGCCGGACCGTTCGGCATAACCTAGTGTTTCACGGAGGCCAGGCAGGGCCTGTGCCTGGCCAGCCCACATCTGCCTGGCCCGCAGAATGGCCAGGACCAGGTCGATCCGTGCGGCGCCGGCCGGCGCCACGCCGAGCACGTGCAGCCCGTCCCGGATCTGGGCGTCCTTGATCTGGCAGAGCCAGCCGTCCACGTGCAGCAGGAAGCCGTCGAACTCCGCGTCGTGCGGGCGGGCGTCCAGCCCGAGGTCGTGGTCGAGCTTGGCGGCCTGGATGAGGGTCCAGATCTGGGCGCGGATGGCGGGCAGCTTGGCCGGGTCCAGCGCCGCGATCTGCGCGTGCTCGTCCATCAATTGTTCCAGGCGCGCGATGTCGCCGTAGCTCTCGGCGCGGGCCATGGGCGGGACCAGGTGACCGATCAAGGTGGCGTGGGCGCGGCGCTTGGCCTGCGTGCCCTCGCCGGGGTCGTTGATCAGGAACGGGTAGATGAGCGGGATGTCGCCGAGCGCCGCGTCCGAGGCGCAGCGGGCCGACATGCCGGACGTCTTCCCTGGCAGCCACTCCAGGTTGCCGTGCTTGCCGACGTGCACCACGGCGTGCGCGGCGAACTGATCCCGCAGCCAGCGGTAGGCGGCGAGGTAGTGGTGGCTCGGCGCCAGGTCCGGGTCGTGGTAGATGGCGACCGGGTTCGCGCCGAACCCGCGGGGCGGCTGCACCATCACGACCACGTTTCCGGCCCGCAGCGCGGCCAGCACGATCTCGCCGTCGGGGTCCTGGCTGCGGTCGACGAACAGGTCGCCGGGCGGCGGGCCCCAGTGCTCGGTGACGGCGGTTTGGAGCTCGGCTTCCAGAGTGGCGAACCAGGCCCGGTAGTCGGCGGCGCTGATCCGCACCGGGTTGCCGGCCAGCTGCTCCTCGGTCAGCCAGTTCTCGTCCTGGCCGCCGGCGGCGATGATCGCGTGGATGAGGGCATCGCCGTCCCCGTCGGCCACGCCGGGGAGTTCGTCCCCGCCGATGTCGTAGCCGGCGTCCGCCATCGCGGCCAGGAGCCTGATGACCGACGCGGGGGTGTCCAGCCCGACCGCGTTGCCGATGCGGGCGTGCTTGGTCGGGTAGGCCGACAGCATGATCACGACGCGTCGCTGCGCTGGTGGGATGTGACGCAGCCGGGCGTGCTTGATCGCGATGCCCGCCACCCGGGCGGTGCGTTCGGGATCGGGGACGTAGCTGGTGAGGCCGTCCGGCCCCACCTCCTTGAACGAGAACGGCACCGTGATCAGCCGGCCGTCGAACTCGGGGATCGCGACCTGGGTGGCGGCGTCGAGCGGAGTCAGCCCCTCGCCGCTGCCGGCCCACTGGGCCCGCGACGAGGTGAGGCACAGGCCCTGCAGGATCGGGACGTCGAGGCTGGCCAGCGCGCCGACGTCCCAGTTCTCTTCGGCACCGCCGGCGCCGGCCGTGGCGGGCACCAGCCCGCCGGCGGCGAGCACGGTCACCACGATCGCGTCCGCGGCTTTTAGCACGTCGATCAGCTCGGGCTGGGCCGTGCGCAGCGAGGAGCAGAACACGGGCAGCGGCTGTCCGCCGGCCGCCTCGACGGCGTCGGCGAGGGCGTGCACGAAGCCGGTGTTGCCCGCCACGTGATGAGCGCGGTAGTACAAGATCGCGACGACGGGGCCTCCGGTTTGGGTGGCCGGCCTTTCGAGGACACCCCAGGTGGGGGTGGCCGCGGGCGGCTCGAACCCCTCGCCGGTGAGCGCGATCGCATCGGACAGGAACCGGGCCAGCTGCAGCAGGTTCTCCGGACCGCCGTGCGCGAGGTAGGCGTGCGCCTCGGCGACCACGCCGCCGGCCACGGTCGACAGCTGCATGAGCTCGGCGTCGGGCGTCAACTCGCCGCCGAGCACGATCATCGGCAGCCCCGTCGCCGCGACGGCGTCCAGGCCGTCTTCCCAGGCCTGCCGTCCGCCGAGAATGCGGACGACGACGACGGTCGCGCCGTCCAGCAGCGCCGGCAGGTCCTCGACCGCGAGCCGGGCTGGGTTGGCCAGCCGGTAGTCCGCGCCGCTGGCCCGGGCCGACAGCAGGTCGGTGTCCGAGGTGGAGAGCAGGACGATCACGTTTGGCTCCTGTCGAGAATCCGCCCGTTATCGCGCAGCTTCCGGAACTGCTGCCGGGACCGCCGATTCTAGTGGTCGGGCCGTAGGTTTGGTCCGGGTACCTGGCCCGCGGCGGCCATGCTGCCCAGGACCGGCAAGGGCGCCCGTCAACTGCGACACACCCAAAAACGAGTTCGTAATTATGGCTATTTACTGGATGATCATGCTATGATGGTTCGTACGGGGTGGTTCAGATCTTTTCTTCCGAACGGAGCGTGGTGCATGCGCCCGGACCCGTTCTCCGACCCAGGCGACGACGGCCAGGAGCCTGACCGCTTCCTGCCGCCCGCCGAGCCGGACGCCGGGCCTGCGCAGCAGGGCCTGTTCCTGTGCCTGCCCGCCGGGTCCCTGGACGCCGACCGGTTCGCCCAGTCCGGCCCGGCCGCGGACATGTCCCCGGACCCGCTGCTGGCCACCATCATCGACACCGTCACCGGGCCGGACGGGAAGGGCCTGGCCGGGCTGTCGGATGACCAGCTGATCGGCGTCATCGCGGCGATCCGCCGGCTGGAATCCCGCGCCGCGTGGTACCTGATGGCCGCGGTCCGGGAGTTCACCGTCCGCAATACCGGCGAGGGCTGCGTGGACGAGTTCGCCGCCGACCAGCTGGCCCACGAGCTGCATCTCACGCAGCAGTCCGCCGCCGCGCAGATGGACTACACCAGCACGGTCACCAGCCGGCTGCCGGCCACCTACGCCGCGCTGCACGCGGGCCGGATCCACCCCGTCCATGTCCGGATCATTGAAGACGAAACTCGGGTCCTGTCCGCCGAGGACGCGGCCAAAGCCGATGCCGTGCTGGCCGAGGCCGCGGGATCGGTGACGTTCGGGAAGCTGCGCGCCGCCGCGCACCGGCTGGTCTTGGAGCTGGACCCGGAGTCCGCCCAGAAGCGTAAGGAGGCCGCGCGGCAGGACGCGCACGTGCGCCGGTTCCGGGAGGATTCGGGCAACGCCGGGATGGTGGCCCGGGAGCTGCCGCCCGATGAGGTCCTCGCGTCATGGCAGCACGTCGAGCAGCGGGCGCTGGACCTGCGTGCCGCCGGCATCCCCGGCACCCTGCAAGAACTCCGTGTCCGCGCCTTCGTCGACCTGCTCCAGGAACGCGACAGCCGCTCCGCCGCCGCCGGCGGCCCGGATGACATCGGCGAGGCCGGCGGCCCGCGGGACGACGGCAACGGCAGCGGCCCAGGTGGCGGCAGTGGTCCCGGCGGACCCGGCAGCGGCCCCGTGGGCGGCCCGGGCGGGGCCGGCCGCGCCCGCCGGCCCGGCCAGGACACCGGGCCGAGCTTCGCCGCGCTGGTGAACATCACCGTGCCGTGGTCTGCGCTGCCCGGTCAGCCCGGCGCCTTGGCCGAGGTGGCCGGGTTTGGGCTGGCCGGCGCCGCCGACGTCCGCGACCTGGTCGCCGCCGCGGCCCGCGATCGCCGCACTCGCTGGTGCGTCACCGCGCTGCACCCCGACGGGACCGCCGCCGCCCACGGCTGCGCCGCCGGGCGTCACCCGCCGCCGGGCACCGGCGACCCCACCGACACCCCCGGCCCCGGCCCGCCACCAGGCAGCCGCCCGCAGGACTGGATCGACCGCCTGCACGTCACGATGGCCCCGATCGCCCGCGGCCCCTGCGGCCACGACCACGCCGAACCCGGCTACCGGCCCAGCCGCAAACTCCAGCACCTTATCCGCACCCGCAACGCCCGGTGCACCGCCCCCGGCTGCGGCCGGCCCGCCGCCCAGTGCGACCTGGACCACACCATCGCCTGGGACCAGGGCGGAATCACCTGCGAATGTGATCTCGCTCCGCTATGTCGCCGTCACCATCGGTGCAAGCAGGCCCAAGGGTGGCGGCTGGAGCAGCCGGAACCGGGTGTGCTGGTATGGCGCACCCCGGCCGGCCGGACCTACGTCACCAGACCCACCCAGTACCCCGCGTAACCCCAACGCCTCGAGCAGGCGCTGGCGTAGAATCCGCGCGTGCCCGCGACCGGTCCCGCCACCAACCACGCCGCGGCCGACCGCTGCCCGGGCGTGCTGCGCCTGGCCGAGGCGGCCGACGGGTACCTCGCGCGGATCCGGCTGCCCGGAGGGCTGATCGGCGCCGGGCAGATCCGGGTGCTGGCGCGGCTGGCGGGCGAACTGGGCGACGGCCGGGTGGAGCTGACCTCCCGCGGTAACGTACAGCTGCGCGGGCTGGCGGGGGACGCCGCCGGGCCGCTCACCGAGGAGCTGGCCCTGGCCGGGCTGCTGCCGTCGCCCGGGCATGACCTCGTGCGCAACGTGCTCGCCTCGCCGCTGGCCGGCCTGGACGGCGGGCCCGACCTGACCGCGATCGTCCAGGGCCTCGACGCGGCGCTATGCGCTCGGCCGCGGCTGGCCGAGCTGCCCGGCCGGTTCCTGTTCGCGGTCGACGACGGGCGCGGCGACGTGGCCGGCCTTGGCGCCGACGTGCTCGCGCAGGTGCGGGCGGACGGCGCGGTGGTCAACGGGCTCGCGGTCCGGGGTGCTGTCACGGGTCACGTCGCCGCGAGGGATGCCGTGGCCGCGAGGGATGCCGTGGCCGCGAGGGATGCCGTGGCCGCGAGATGCCGTGGCCGCGAGGATGCCGTAGCCGTGATGCTGGCGTGCGCCGAGGCGTTCCTCGACGCCCGGGCGGCCGAGGGCGGCACGGCCTGGCGGATCGCGGACCTGGCCGGCGGGCCGGCGCGGGTCCGGGCCGCGGTCGCCGAGCGCCTCGGGCTGGCCGACGGGCTTGAGGGGACCGCTGCGTCGGCCCGGCCTGCCGTCCGGCCGGTTGGCGTCGTCGGGACCGGCGGCACCGCGGCCGTGCTGCTCGCTCCGCTCGGGCGCCTCACCGCCGGCCAGCTGACCTGGCTCGCCGACCGCGTCACCGGGCGCCCCGCGCGGATCACTCCGTGGCGCAGCGTCGTGATGCCGGACCTGGCCGACGCGGCCGACCTGATCCGCGACGCCGCCGACCTCGGGTTCGGCGTGGACGCCGCGTCGCCGTGGCTGCGGGTTACCGCGTGCGCCGGCCGGCCCGGCTGCGCGAGCGCGCTGGCTGACGTGCAGGCCGACGCGGCGGCGTTCGCCGCCCGCTGGCCGGACCGGATCGTGCACGTCAGCGGGTGCGCCCGGCACTGCGGCCGGCCCCTGGCGACTCAGGTCGACGTGACCGCCACCGGGGAGGGCTACCACGTTGCCGGGGTTTGACTACGTCCGCGACGGCGCGGAGATCTACCGCCGCTCCTTCGCCACCATCCGGGACGAGGCGGAACTTGATCGTTTCCCGGCCGACCTGGCGCAGGTCGTGGTCAGGATGATCCACTCGTGCGGCATGACCGATCTGCCCCGCGACGTCGCCTACAGCGCGGGCCTGGTGCGGCACGCGCGGGCCGCGCTGCGGGGCGGCGCGCCCATCTTGTGCGACGCGCAGATGGTCGCGGCCGGGATAACCCGGTCGCGGCTGCCCGCCGGCAACGAGGTCATCTGCACCTTGGCGAACCCGGCCGTGGCCGCGCTCGCCATGCGGCTGGGGACGACGCGCTCGGCCGCCGCCGTCGACCTGTGGGGCGAACGGCTGGACGGCGCCGTGGTGGCGATCGGCAACGCCCCGACCGCCCTGTTCCGCCTGCTGGAGATCACCGGGGGCAGCGCCGGGCCGCTCCCGGCGGCGGTGATCGGCATCCCGGTCGGCTTCGTCGGTGCCGCAGAATCCAAGCAGGCGCTGGCGGCCTCGGGCCTGGAGCACCTAGTGGTGCACGGGCGGCGCGGCGGCAGTGCCATGGCCGTCGCCGCCGTTAACGCGATCGCCAGCGAGGCCGATTGACATCCTCCCCGCCTGAAGGCCGGGGGATTCCAGCTACTACGCCGATTGGAGCAGCAGTTGAGGTTCGCGGTTCACAGGCCGGGCTACCCCGTCGCCTCGCCGCGCAGTCACGGCGTGCCCCGCCGCGATATTCCGGGCCGCGTTCCCATCAGCGTTACAGGCGAAACCGCAGGCAGTGCACCGGAACACGGCTTGACTCTCACGCGAGTCCCGGTCCACCCGCCCGCACGCCGAGCACCGCTGGCTCGTGAACGCGGGATTGATCTTCTCCACCCGGCCCGGGGCCTTGTCCTCCAGTCGGCGCACCAGCAGCCCCCACCCGGAACGCAGTATTTCCCGGTTCAGCCCGGCCTTGGCGCGGACGTTCCGGCCCGGGTTCTCCCGTGTGCCCTTCGCGGACCGGGTCATGTTGCCGATCTTCAGGTCCTCGACCCGGATCAGGTCGAACCGCCGCGCGATGTCTGTGGATACCTTCTCGGCCCAGTCCTTGCGCCGGTCGCTCTCCCGGGTGCGCAGCCGGGCGATCGCGTGCTTGACCCGGCCCCGGTGGTTCGATCCCCGCTTCGCGCGGGCCAGCGTCCGCTGCAGTCGTCGCAGCCTGGTCCGCTCCCGCACACCCAGGCCAAGACAGTGCAGCATCTGCCCGGTGGACAGCGCCGCGGCGACCGCCACGCCCCGGTCGATGCCCACCACCTGGCCGTTACCCGGTGCAGGAACCGGCTCGGGGATCACCGCGAAGGCGACATGCCAGCGGCCCGCTCGGTCCATCGTCACCCGGTAGGACTTCGCGTCCGGCGGTACCGCGCGGGACCAGCGGAACCGGACCCACCCGGCTTTGGGCACCCAGACCTGGCCGACGTGGCGGGACACGCGGCGCACGTCCCACTGCCGCCCGCGCCCGACGATCCGGAACCCCTCGTGCCGCCCGGCCTTGCGCCACGACGGCCTCCCGGCCGGGTTCGCCGGGTCGAAGAATGCCTTCATCGCCTGGGTGAAGTCGCGCAGCGCCTGCTGCTGCACGGTCTGGGAGCCGGCGGCCAGCCAGGGGTTCTCCGCCCGGGCCTGGGTGAGCTGCCGGCACTGTTCCAGGTAGCCTGGCGCGCTCTTGCGGCCGGGGTGCCAGTGGGAGTGCTGCTCGACGGCGAGGTTCCACACGTACCGGGCGTGGCCGCAGTGGTCCCGCAGCAGCGCTGCCTGGGCGGGCGTGGGGATGAGTCGGTACCGGGACATACGAACACACTATCGGATACCGCCGACATTTCTGGGGAGGTGAAGCGGCGTTTCCTCCGCGGCCTGAAGGCCGGAGTCTCCACGCCGCCATCCTGATGAACACGCCGGCCGGGGTGCTGTACGGCGTCGGGCTCGGCCCCGGCGACCCGGAGCTTGTGACCGTGAAGGCGGCCCGCCTCATTGGCGCCGCCGACGTCGTCGCCTACCACTCGGCCCGCCACGGGCGTTCGATAGCGCGCTCGATCGCCGCCCCTTACCTGCGCGGTGACCAGATCGAGGAACAGCTCGTTTATCCGGTCACGACCGAGACCACGGACCACCCGGGCGGTTACGAGGCCGCGATCGAGGAGTTCTACGAGCAGGCCGCGGCCCGGCTCATGGCGCACCTGGCGCAGGGCCGCGACGTGGCCCTCCTGGCCGAGGGCGACCCGCTCTTCTACAGCAGCTACATGCACATGCACAAGCGGATCAGCGGCCGGTTCCGTACCGAGGTCGTCCCCGGCATCACCTCGGTGAGCGCCGCGTCGGCCGCGCTGGCGATGCCGCTGGTGGAGGGCGACGACGTGCTGACCGTGCTGCCCGGCACGCTCGGGCGCGAGGAGCTCGCGCAGCGGCTGAGCGGCACCGGGGCGGCCGCGATCATGAAGATCAGCCGCAGCTACGCCCGGGTACAGACGGCGCTGAAGGAATCGGGACGCCTGCCGCAGGCGTACTACGTCGAGCGCGCGTCCGGGGGCGCCGAGCAGCTCATCGAGCCCGCGGGAAACGTCGACCCGGCGACCGTGCCGTACATGTCCATCATCATCGTCCCGGGCGCCGAGGCGGCGGGCCAGCCGGTGCAGGTGCCCGCGCGGGCCGGCCAGGCGGGCCACGCGGCCGGACGGGTCGACGTCGTGGGCCTGGGTCCGGCCGGGCGCGACTGGCTCACCCCCGAGGCGATGGCCGTCCTGGCCGCCGCCGACGACATCGTCGGCTACGCGCCCTACGTCGACCGGGTGGCGCACAACCCGAGGCAGCAGCGGCACGGCAGCGACAACCGGGCCGAGGAACAGCGGGCCGAGTTCGCGCTCGACCTGGCGCGGCAAGGCCGCCGGGTCGCGGTGGTCTCCTCGGGGGACCCGGGGGTGTTCGCCATGGCGTCGGTGGTGCTCGAGGCGGCCGCCGGCCACGACCGGTTCGCGAACGTGCCGGTGCGCGTCGTGCCGGGGATCACCGCCGCGCAGGCCGTCGCGAGCCAGGCCGGCGCGCCGCTCGGCCACGACTACGTCGTGCTGTCCCTGTCGGATCGCCTCAAGCCCTGGGACGTCATCGCTCAACGACTCGTGGCCGCGGCGGCGGGCGACTTCGCGATCGCGATCTACAATCCGGCCTCGGTGTCGCGGCGCCGGCAGCTCGCCGACGCCCGGGGCCTGCTGCTGGCCCACCGGGCCCCGGACACGCCGGTGGTGATCGGCCGGGCCGTCGGCACCTCGGAACAATTGGTCACGGTCACCACGCTCGGCGACCTTGACCCCGAGCAGGTCGACATGCGATGCCTGCTCATCGTCGGCTCCAGCCAGACCCGCGTGCTGCGCACCGGAAGCGGGCCCGCCCGGGTGATCACGCCCCGCCGTTACCCGGGCTGATCCACCGCACGGCGGCCGCGACCGTCGTCACCGCCATGCTCCCCTCGGGCAGCGGCGGGCGCCGCACCATGAGGACCTGGATACTAAGGTCCCGGGCCGCCTCCAGCTTCGCCGCCGTCATCGGCCCGCCGCTGTTCTTGGTCACGAGCAGCCCGACACCGTGGCCGCGCATCAGCGCCGACTCGCCCTCGACGGTGTACGGGCCGCGGTCGAGGATCAGCGTCATGCGCGGCGGAACCGGGCCGTCGGGCGGGTCGACGGCCCGGACCAGGAAGCGGTGCCGGTCATCCGCGGCGAACGCGCCCAGGTCCCGGCGGCCCGTGGTGAGGAACACCGACTCCCCCGGCCAGGCGCGCACTGCGGCGGCCGCCGCGCCGATGTCCGCCACCAGGTCCCAGGACGGGTCGGCCTCCCACTCCGGGCGGCGCAGGACCAGCAGCGGCACGCCGGCCTGCGCGGCGGCCTGCGCCGCGTTCGCGGTGATGGCCCCGGCGAACGGGTGCGTGGCGTCGATCACGGCGGTGATCTGTTCCGCGCGCAGGAACGTGGCCAGGCCCGCGGGGCCGCCGAACCCGCCGACGCGGACCGGCCCGTCCGGGAGCCGCGGCTGCCGGACCCGGCCGGCCAGCGAGGAGAGCACGTCCACGCCGACGGCCACCAGCTCGGCGGCCAGCTCGCGCGCCTCACCGGTCCCGCCGAGGATCAGGATGCGCACGGGCTCAGGCTAATGGGCCACACTGGGCGGATGCGCGAACTGCTCGTCATCGGCATGGGTCCCGGGCACCCGGACCAGATCACCGTCCAGGCGGTGCAGGCCCTCAACCGGGTGGACGTCTTCTTCCGCATCGACAAGGGCGACGCCAAGTCCGGCCTGAACGCGGCGCGCGAGGAGATCCTGCGCCGGCACGTCAGCAGGCCGGGCTACCGCGTCGTGGACATACCCGAGCCGCCGCGGGACCGGTCACCGGACCTGACCGCGGCCGGCTACCGGGACGCGGTGGCCGACTGGCACGAGGCCCGCGCCGAGGTCATCGGGGCGGCGATCGCGGCCGAGGTCCCTGTGGACGGCGTCGGCGCGTTCCTGGTGTGGGGCGACCCGTCCCTCTACGATTCGACGCTGCGGATCATCGACCGCGTCCTGGCCCGCGGCGTGGTGGCCTTCGAGTACACGGTCATCCCCGGTGTCACCAGCGTTCAGGCTCTGGCGGCGGCGCATCGCGTTCCGCTGAACCGGACCGGCGAGCCGGTCCACATCACCCCGGCCCGCCGCATCGCCGGCGGGCTGCCCGACGGGCTGGACAGCGCCGTCGTCATGCTCGACCCGGGTTTCACCGCGGCCGGGCTCGACGATCCCGCGCTGACCGTGTTCTGGGGCGCCTACCTCAGCACGCCGGACGAGACCCTGATCCGCGGCCCGCTGTCCGAGGTGGCCGGGGACATCACCGCGACCAGGGCCGCGCTGCGGGCCAGGCACGGCTGGATCATGGACACGTACCTGCTCCGCCGCGACCGCGGGCGAGTAGAAGGTGGCTGTCGCGGACGGTCAGGTGGGTAGAGGTGGCTGCCGCGGACGGTCGGGTGAGTAGAGGTGGCTGTCGCGGAATCCCGCCGCGGCGAGAACCCTGCCGACGATGATCACCGCGGTGCGCTTCACGTCCGCGGCCAGCACCTGGGCGGCGATGTCGGCGAGCGTGCCGCGCAGCACGACCTCACCGGGCTGGCTGGCGTAGGCCACGACGGCCGCGGGACAGTCGGGCCCGTAGTGCGGCGTCAGCTCGGCCACGACCTGCTCGATCCGCTGGACGGCCAGGTGCAGCACCAGCGTCGCGCCGTTGGTGGCCAGGCTAGCCAGGTCCTCCCCCGGCGGCATCGGCGTGGCCCGCTGGGCGATCCTGGTCAGGACGACCGTCTGGCCGACGCCGGGCACGGTGAGCTCGCGGCTCAGGGCGGCCGCGGCCGCGGCGAACGCCGGAACGCCCGGGGTGATGTCGTAGCCGATGCCGGCCCGGTCCAGGCGGCGGGCCTGCTCGGCGACGGCGCTGAAGACGGCCGGGTCGCCGGAGCAGAGCCGCACCACGTCCAGCCCGGCGGCGTCCGCCTCCACCATGGCCGCGGTGATCTGGTCCAGGGTCAGGTCGGCGGTGTCGACCAGCCGGGCTCCCGGCGGGCAATGGGCCAGGACCTCTTTGGGGACTAGGCTACCGGCGTACAGGCACACCGAGCATTGCGACAGCAGGCGCTGGGCCCGGACGGTGATCAGGTCTGCGGCGCCCGGGCCTGCGCCGACGAAGTGGACGGTCACGGGCTCTCCCGAGCTGATGCCTTGCGGACGGACCACTGGACGACCGGCAGCGCCGGGCGCCAGGTGGTGAAGGTGCCGAGGCCATCGGCCCGCTCGAGCGCGATCCGGGTCAGGGTGCCGCCCAGCCGGTCGCGCCAGCCCGCCAGGACGCCCTGCCCCTCGATCGTGACCGCGTTCGCCACCAGCCTGCCGCCCGCGGCCAGCGCGTCCCAGCAGGCGGCCACGACGCCGTCGGCGGTGACGCCGCCGCCGATGAACACCGCGTCCGGGCGGGGCAGCCCGGACAGCGCCTGCGGTGCCGAGCCTGCCACCACGACCAGGCCCGGCACGCCGAGCGCGGCGGCGTTGCGGGCGATGCGGTCCCGGCGGTCGGCGCGCGGCTCGACCGCGATGGCCCGGCTGGCCGGGTGGACGCGCATCCACTCGATGCCGACGCTGCCCGAGCCCGCGCCCACGTCCCACAGCAGCTGGCCGGGGACCGGGGCCAGCGCGGCGAGCGCGAGGGCGCGGATCTCGTGCTTGGTGATCTGCCCGTCCTGCTCGAACGCGTCGTCCGGCAGGCCGGGAACGCGCGGCAGCGGCGCCGCGCCGTCGTCGAGCCTGCAGTCGATCGCGATGATGGCCAGGCGGCTGTGCGGCTGCCCGTCGGCCGGGACGACGACCTCCTGCTCGCCGCCGAGGTCCGCGAGCACCGTGACCGGGCTGGCGCCGAACCCGCGGGCGTCGAGCAGCGCGCGGACGTCGGCGCCCGCGGTGGTCTCGGCGGTGAGCGCGAGCACCCGCCGCCCGGGCTGCAGCAGCGGATGCAGCAGCTCCCGGGGGCGGCCGACCAGGCTCACCACGTCGACGTCGTCCAGCGGCCAGCCGAGCCGCGCCGCGGCCAGCGAGACCGACGACGGATGGGGAAGCACCCTGACCCGCGCGGCACCGAGGAGGTTCACCAGGGTCGAGCCGATGCCGTAGAACATCGGATCACCGCTGGCCAGCACCACCAGCGGGGACCCGGCGTGCGCGGCGACCAGCTCGGACAAGCCGGGCAGCAGCGGACTCGGCAGCGGGATCCGGTTGGTAGCCAGGGCCTCCGGCAGCAGCGAGAGCTGCCGTTGGTTGCCGATGATCGCGTTGGCCTGCTCGATCACGGTCTTCGAACGCGGCGACAGCCCGGTCCACCCGTCGGCCCCGATACCGACCACGGTCACGGTTTGGGACAGCACGCCGTACAGTCTGCCGCACAGCTGTAAGAAGATTAGCGGGCGAACGGCTGCCGAGGAACACCGGTGCGAATCGGCCGTACCGCTGGCACTTGTACGCCAGCTGGCGGCGGAACTCGCTCCAGCCGCAGTCGGAGATGGCGCGGGCCAGATGACGGTTGCGGACCATGTTGGTGACCGCGAGGTCTTCGATCACGATCACGTCATTCTCGCGGACCAGGCGGGTGCTGGCGCGGTGCAAGAAGTCGGCCCGCGCGTGGCGAACCTTGCGGTGCGCGCGCGCCACCCTGGCCGCGGCCTTGGCCCGGTTGGCCGATCCCTTCCGGCGGCGGGCCATCCGCCGCTGGTAGCGGGCCAGGTTCCTCGCTTTGCGGTCCAGGTGCCGCGGGTCGGCGATCTTGTCCCCGTCGCTGGTGGCGGCGAAGTCCGTCACACCCAGATCGACGCCGACGGCGCGCCCGGTCCCCTCCAGCGGTTCGGGGTCATCGGTGTCAATGGTGAAGGTCACGTACCATCGTCCGTCCGGATCCCGGGAGATGATCACCATCGCCGGGTCCAGCGCGGTCACGTCCACATCCGGCCAGGACCAGACGAACCGGACAGGAGCCGCTGTCTTGGCCAGGCGCAGCTGGCCGCCGCGCATGGTGAACGCGCTGCGGGTGTAGTGCGCGGACTGCCGCGAGCAGCGGGACTTGAACCTGGGGTAGCGGGCGCGCCTGGCGAAGAACGCGGCGAACGCCTGGTGCTGGTGCCGCAGCGCCTGCTGCAACGGCACGCAGGATACTTCGTTGAGGAACGCCAGGTCCGGATGCTTCTTCATGGCGGTCAGCGCCCGGTCGGACTGCGCATACGACGTGCCTTCGCCTGCCAGGTGCCAGCGGGCCTGCCGTGCGGCCAGGGTGCGGTTCCACACCACCCGGACGCAACCGAACGTGCGGTTCAGAGTAGCCTGCTGTGCCTGGTCGGGATAGGCCCGGCACCGGTACGCTATCCTCATCGTCGTATGATCGCACATGTGATCGAAAAACCGCGGGAGCCGCGCCGTAAGGGCGGCTGTCATTTCCTGCCCCGCGGCGCGGGGCACCGGATTCCTTCCCGGCCTGAAGGCTGGGGCATCCTCCGGGAGGCTCGGTGACCCAGTTTCCGTTCAGCGCCGTCGTCGCCATGGACGACATGCGGCTGGCGCTCATCCTCAACGCGATCTCGCCGGCGATCGGCGGGGTGCTCGTGCGCGGCGAGAAGGGGACCGCGAAGTCGACCGCGGTCCGCGCGCTGACCGCGGTCCTGCCGCCCGTCGAGGTCGTCGCGGGCTGCCGCTTCTCGTGCTCGCCGGCGGCGCCCGACCCGCAGTGCCCCGACGGCCCGCACCCGCCCGGCGCCGCGGCGCAGTCGCGGCCGACCCGGCTGGTGGAGCTGCCGGTCGGCGCCACCGAAGACCGGCTCACCGGCTCGCTGGACGTCGGGCATTTGCTAACTATGGGCGTCACGTCCTTCCAGCCCGGGCTGCTCGCCGCGGCGCACCGGGGCGTCCTGTACGTCGACGAGGTCAACCTGCTGCACGACCACCTCGTCGACCTGCTCCTCGACGCGGCCGCCCTCGGGACCAGCTACGTCGAGCGTGACGGCGTGTCGGTGCAGCACGCGGCCAGCTTCCTGCTGGTCGGCACCATGAACCCCGAGGAAGGCGAGCTGCGGCCGCAGCTGCTCGACCGGTTCGGCCTGACCGTCGAGGCGGCCGCGCCGCGCGACCCGGCGACCCGGGCCGAGGTGGTGCGCAGGCGGATGGCCTTCGACGCCGACCCCGCGGCGTTCACGGCGCGCGGTTCGTCGGCGACGAGGCGGAGATCGCCGCGTCGATCGCCGCGGCGCGGGCCCGGGCTGGCCAGCGATCGTCGTCGACGACGCTTCGCTACAACGGATCGCGGCGGTGTGCGCCAGCTTCGGCGTGGACGGGCTGCGGGCCGACATCGTGATCGCCCGGGCCGCCGCCGCGCACGCGGCCTGGCGGGGGGCCGCGGCCGTCACCCGCGAGGACATCCGCGCCGCGGCCCGGCTGGCGCTGCCGCACCGCCGTCGCCGCAACCCGTTCGACGCCCCCGGCCTGGACGAGCAGCAACTGGACGACGCGCTCGGCGGTGACACGGATGGCGGCCCGGACGACGAGCCCGACCCGCCGCCGTCCGGCTCCGGGCCCGCGGAGGACGAGGCCCGCAGCCCAGTCCGGTGGCGCGTGCCAACGGGAGGGCCGCGCGTGAATCGGTCGCAGCCGACCGGCGCGACGTTCCGCGCGCGGCGGCTCGAGGTGCCCGGCAAGGGGACACGGGGCTAGCGGGGCGGCGCTCGCGCGCCTACACCGAGGGCGGCCGGACCGTCGGCGCCTCGCTACCCAGGTCGGCCCCGCGGGACGTGCACCTGAACGCGACCCTCATGGCCAGCGCGCCGCACCAGGTCCGGCGCGGACGGACCGGGCCCGGCCTGATCCTGGAACGCGCCGACCTGCGCGAACGCCACCGGGAGGGGCGGGAGTCCAACCTGGTCCTGTTCCTGGTGGACGCCAGCGGATCGATGGCCGCGCGCCGCCGGATGGAAGCGGTCAAGGGCGCCGTGCTCTCCCTGCTGCTCGACGCCTACCAGCGCCGGGACAAGGTGGGCCTGATCTGCTTCCGCGGCGCCGGCGCGCGGCTCCTGCTGCCGCCCACCTCGTCCGTTGACGCGGCCGCGCGCAGGCTGGAGAGCATGCCGACGGGAGGACAGACCCCGCTGGCCGCCGGGCTGGTCGAGGCCCACGCGACGCTGCGCCGCGAGCGGATGCGCGACCCGCAGCGCAGGCCGCTGCTCGTGGTGGTGACCGACGGCCGTCACACCGCGGGCTCGGAACCAACGGCCGCGGCGCTGCGGCTGCGGCGCGACGGCGTCGCTTGTGTTGTCATTGACTGCGAGAGCGGCCCGGTCCGCCTCCGGCTGGCCGGCGCCCTGGCCGAGGCCCTGGGCGCCGAGTACCTCAGCCTGGACGGCCTGGGTGACCTGGCGGGCTCGGTCCGCGCGTACCGTGGTGCGCGGCGGGTGGCCTGAGCCATGCCCAAGGGAGTACCCGAGACCGTCCCCGACGACGGGCTGACCACCAGGCAGCGGCGGAACCGGCCGCTGCTCATCGTGCACACGGGCGCGATGAAGGGAAAGTCGACGGCCGCGTTCGGCCTGGCCCTGCGCGGCTGGAGCCAGGGCTGGGGCATCGCGGTCTACCAGTTCGTCAAGAGCGCCAAGTGGCGGGTCGGCGAGGAGGCCGCCTTCCGGGCGCTCGGCCGCCTGCACGAGCAGACCGGCGAGGGCGGCGAGGTCGCCTGGCACAAGATGGGCGAGGGCTGGTCGTGGATCCAGCGCCCTGGGGACACCGAGGATCACGCGGCGAACGCCCGCGAGGGCTGGGCGCAGATCAAGCGGGACCTGGCGGCGCAGCGGTACGGCCTGTACATCCTGGACGAGTTCACCTACCCGATGACGTGGGGCTGGATCGACGTCGCCAACGTGGTCGCGACGCTCACCGCCCGGCCCGGGTACCAGCACGTGGTGGTCACCGGCCGGCACGCGCACCCGGACCTGGTCGGCGCCGCCGACCTGGTCGTCGAGATGACGAAGATCAAGCACCCGATGGACGCGGGCCAGAAGGGCCAGCGGGGCATCGAGTGGTGAGGATGCCGCGTGTCGTCATCGCGGCGCCCGGCAGCGGTCACGGCAAGACGTCGGTCGCCACCGGCCTGCTCGGCGCGCTGCGCCGGCGCGGCCTGACCGTCTCGCCGCACAAGGTCGGCCCGGACTACATCGACCCCGGCTACCACGCGCTGGCGGCCGGGCGCCCGGGCCGCAACCTCGACCCGTGGCTTGTCGGCGAGGACCAGATCGTGCCGATGTTCATCCACGGGGCGTGCACCCCGGCGCCGGCCGGCATCGCGATCATCGAGGGCGTGATGGGCCTGTTCGACGGCGCGTCCGGCCGGGGGGACTTCGCGTCGACCGCGCACGTCGCGCGGCTGCTCGGCGCGCCGATCGTCCTGGTGGTCGACGCGGCCGGGGCCGGCTCGTCGGCCGCCGCCCTGCTGCACGGCTTCGCGACCTGGGACCCGGGGACCCGCATCGGCGGCGTGATCTTCAACAAGGTCGGTTCGGCGCACCACGAGCGGCTGCTCCGCGACGCGGCCGGCGCCGCGGGTGTCCCGGTCCTCGGCGTGATCCGGCGCCTGGGCCAGCTCGCCGTGCCGTCCCGGCACCTCGGGCTCGTCCCCGCGGCCGAGCTGGGCGGCGACGCCGCGGCCGCGGTCGACGCGCTCACCGCGATCGTCGCCGGCGGCGTGGACCTGGAGGCCGTACTCCGGCTCGCCCGGACGGCCGGCGAACTCCCGGAACCGGATATTTATCCTGAACGGGCGGTGGTGACGGCGTCCGGGCCGCGGATCGCGGTCGCGGGCGGCGCGGCGTTCACGTTCGGCTACGCCGAGCACCCCGAGCTGCTGGCCGCCGCGGGAGCTCGGGTGGTGACCTTCGACCCGCTGCACGACGAGAAGCTCCCCGACGACGTGCACGGCCTGGTCATCGGCGGCGGATTCCCCGAGGAACACGCCGCGGACCTGTCGGCCAACGCCTCTTTGCGGGCTGTGGTCGCGGCGCTCGCGGCTTTGGGCGCGCCGGTCATCGCCGAGTGCGCCGGGCTGCTGTACCTGTCGCGGTCGCTCGACGGGCACCCGATGTGCGGGGTCCTGGACTATGTGGCCACGATGACCAGCACGCTCACGCTCGGCTACCGGGACGCCGTGGCCGCCACCTCATCACCGCTCGGGCCCGCAGGGACGCGCGCGCACGGCCACGAGTTCCATCGCACGGCCGTGCGATCACCGGACGGAGCGGCCAACGCGTGGCGGTGGACCGCGTCCGGAGCCGCCGTCACCGAGGGCTTCGTCCGCGGCCGGGTGCACGCGTCCTACCTGCATACGCACTGGAATGGCCTGCCCGGCGCGGCCGTTCGTATCACCAGTGCCGCGCGCGAGTACCAAGCCTCCGTTCGGCAATAATCTGATCAGCCTCGACGGCGGGTCAGCCGGATACGGGTTTCCGATCTGGGTAAGCGCCGGTTCATGGCGGCGGATTTGATGAGGTGCGATCGAGGAGGGGATGCCGGGCCATGACCGGCCTCCAGGTATTCACGTCCAGGCTGAAGGGCCGGCCGCTGCTGGACAGCGAGGGCCTGACCATCGGCCGGATCCGCGACGTCGTGATCATGCCCGCCGGGAAGGAACCGCCCCGCGCGCTGGGCCTGGTCGTGACGCTGCAGCGGCGCCGCATCTTCGTCAACCTGGGGCAGATCGCGGAGATCTCCATCGACGGCGCCCACCTGCGCGGCGGTGGCGTCGACCTGGACCGCTTCACCCGGCGGACCGGGGAGATCATGGCCTCGGAGCTGTACGGGCAGCACGTCGAGGACGGGACCGTCGTCGATGTCGCGATCAGCCCCTGCGAGCACCAGCGGGTCGGCTGGGAGGTCCGCGCCGTTGCGGTCACGCGCGGCCGGAGCCTGCTGCACCGCGGCCCGGAGATCGTGCCGTGGGACCGGTACCCGGAGCTCTTCAAGACCGACCCGCTGACCGAGCAGCTTGCTGAGCTGCGCGAACTGCAGCCGGCCGACCTGGCCACCGCCGTCGAGGGCCTGCCGCCCAGCCGGCGCGACCAGATCGCGGCGGCCCTGGACGACGAGAGGCTGGCCGACCTGCTGGAGGAGATGCCCGAACAGGACCAGGTCCGGCTGCTGGCCAGCCTCGGGCTCGAGCGCGGCGCCGACGTGGTGGAGGAGATGCAGCCGGACGACGCCGCGGACCTGCTCGCCGAGATGCCGGCCGAGCAGCGCGAGCGGCTGCTGACCGCGATGGAGACCGTGCAGGCCGAGGACCTGCGGCGGCTGCTGCGGTACAACCCGACGACGGCGGGCGGGCTGATGACGTCCCAGCCGCTCATCGTCACTCCGGACACGCCGGTCGCCGAGGTGCTGGCCCGGATCAGGAACCCGGACACGCCGGTCACCGCGGCCGCGCAGGTGTACGTGTGCGAGCCGCCCCTGCTGACGCCGACCGGCCGCTACCTCGGCAGCGTGGGGTTCCAGCGGCTGCTGCGCCGGCCGCCGTCCGCCCTGGTCGGCCACTGCGTCGAGGGGAGCGTCTTCGTCCGGCCGGATCTGCCCGAGCGCGACCTGGCGGCCCGGTTCGCCGCCTACAACATGGTCGCCGTGGCGGTATGCGACGAAGACGGCCGCCTGGTCGGCGCGGTTACCGTGGACGACGTACTGGACCACCTGCTGCCTGCGGACTGGCGGAGTACGGGAGGCTAAGATGTCACGGATTTCCCTCCGCCGTCTCGGCGAGCGGGCCGACCTGTCCGTTCCGCGCGGCTCCCCGCAGATGGGGGCCCGGTATGACGCCGACGCGTTCGGGCGGTTCGCGGAGGGGATGGCGCGGTTCCTCGGCACCGGGCGATTCATCGTCGGCCAGACCGTGCTCGTGATCGGCTGGATCATCCTCAACACCATCGGCGCCATCAAGCACTGGGATCCGTACCCGTTCATCCTGCTCAACCTGGCCTTCTCGACCCAGGCGGCCTACGCCGCACCGCTGATCCTGCTCGCGCAGAACCGGCAGGACGACCGTGACCGCGCGAACATCGATCGCGACCGCGAGGTGGCGGCGCGGACCCAGGCCGACACCGAGTTCCTCGCCCGCGAGCTGGCCGCCGTCCGGCTCAGCCTGGCCGACGTGGTGACCACCCAGGACCTGGAGGATTCGCTGTTCCGGCTGGCCAAGCTGTTCGCCGACCAGCCGCTGCCCCCCGCGTAGCGGGTGGCTCGGTTTCTCAGCGGAACGGATTGGCGACCAGGACGCCGCCGTAGTCCTGGCCGTCGCTGAGGTCTTCGGACAGGACCTGCGTGCAGCCCATCGCGCGGGATGCCTCGATGATCGCGGCGTCCCAGTATGAGAGCTGGAAGCGCTGGCGGGCGTCCAGGGCCGCCATCATGATCGCGCTCGTGATGTCCTGCACGGGGAAGCGCCGGAACGATTCGATGAGCAGGACCGCCTGCTGGTGGCCGATGGCGTCCGGGCGGCTCGCGCGTGTCGCCTGGACGTAGAACTCCTGAAGTACCTGCACTGACAGCGCCAGGTCGCGCTCGGCCAGGATGTCGTTGGCACGCTTGGCCTTGTCCTGCTCAGCCGGATCGCGGGAGATCGCGTAGAGCAGGATATTCGTGTCAACGAACCGCACGGTCGTGCACCTCGTCGCGGCTCAGCCGGCCGCTGGCGCGGAACTGGCGGATCCCGGCCTGGACCTCGCGCTGCAGCGCCTCAAGCCTGGCGAACTCGTCCATCCGTCCGGACAGTTGCTCAAGGTAGGCGACGACTAGCGCGCTCACCGAGGTGTCACGCTGCGCGGCGGCGACCCGGGCGTTGCGGTAGACGTCATCGGGAACAGAGACCGTAATATTCTTCACATTTTCACAGTAACACGTTTTCTGTGAATCACGTTGTCACAGCCGTGTAGTCGCGCAGGAGCTGGGCGGTGCGGGCGGCACGGGCGGCCCACCAGGCGGTGACCTCGTCGCCCGGAGCGCGGTCGCGGTGGCGCTGCTGCCAGCGGCTTGCCTCGCCGGCCAGCCAGCTCAGGGTGGCGCGCGGATCCTGTTCGAGCATGGCGCGCAGCGCGAACCGGCGCTCGCCGATCCGGAACCCCACCCCGGCCCGGCCCGCGCCCTCGGCCAGGCGGCGGCGGGTGAGGATCAGGCCGCTGCGCACCGGGATGGTCACGAACTCCGTCAGGTCGGTTGGGGTGGGCGTGGGGGAGAAAGCAGAGCCCGCGGGTAGCTGGGCGTCGGGTGGCGCCGCACGCAGCGCGAGCGGCCTGGGCGAGACCATGGGCGGCAGAGCGCTGAACTCGGCGGCGAGGGCGCGCCGGGCCAGGTCCGCCCAGCTGGTCAGGGACGGGACGGCCAGATCGGTCACGGCGTCGAGGTAGGCAGGCAGCCAGGGCCACAGATGCTCCCAGAACAGGACCGCCTGCGACCGGGCCAGCGCGGCGGCGGCGGCCGGGCGCCGGGCGCCGCCCAGGGCCTCGCTCTTGGCCTCTCCCAGCCGGGCGTACAGGCCGAGCAGGGCGGCGAGATGGTCGGGTTCGGCGGGCGGGGCGATCCCGATGGCGCGCCAGAAGCCGGCCACCCGGTCGGCGCCCTCGCCGCCGATGGCGCCCTGGGGACCCAGGTAGATCGCGGCGTAGGGCGGGCAGTTCAGCACGAAGGCGTCGGTGTGCTCGGCGCCGCTGACCGGATCCAGGCCGAGCGCCGGCCCGACGCAGCGGGCGGCGGCGGGGCTGTCGGCCACGGCGCCCAGGGCCCGCAGCAGCTCCCAGCGTCCCGCCGCTTCGCCGGTCAAGGATCACCCTGGGCGGGCGGGAGCGCGAACGCATCCGCGGACGGCTTGAGCGGGCGCATCAGCCACCGGGGCCTGCGGGTGCCGTCGGGTGAGACGCGGCCGGCCGGGCGGGTCTGCCGCATCCATCGCTGGTACACCAGGCGGGCCTTGGCCGTGTCGACCGCGATGTCGCCGTGGGCGTCGCCGGGCTCGGCGGGCCGGACGGTGACGGCCTGATGCCAGCAGTGCATGCCGGAGATCGGGTCGGGGTGCACCGGGAACGTCAGGTTCTGGTGGACGCCGGTGTCGGACCACCAGATCCGCGCCGTGTCGGGGTCGGCCGAGGCGTAAGGCCCGACCGGGCGGGCGGCGCGCAGCGACCAGCCGTCGTCGCCGCGGCGCAGGTCGACGGTGGCCATCAGGCCGCCCGGGCCAACCTGGTCGTGGCCGGCCAGCTTCCAGCGGCCCATGTGGTGGGAGCAGGCCACCACGCCGGGGCGGATGCCCTCGGTGATCCAGGCCTTGGCCACGAAGTAGCCGATCTCGGTCTCCACCCGGATCAGGTCGCCGGTGCGCGCGATGCCCAGCCGCTTGGCGTCGGATGGGTGCACCCAGACCGGGTTGGTGTGGGCCAGCTCGTCCAGCCATTTGCTGTTGGCCGAGCGGGTGTGGATCTGGGTCGGCAGCCGGAAGGTGGACAGCAGCACGACCTGGCCGGGTTTGAGGGCCGTGGGGTGCACGTGGCTGCGGATGTAGCCGGGCAGCGCGTGCTCGGGCCAGCCCCAGGCGGCCAGGGTCGAGGACCAGAACTCCAGCCGCCCCGACGGGGTGGGGAAGCCGCGGCGGACGGTGCCGTCGATCATGACCCCGGCGGGGCGCCGGCCGTCGCCGTCGGGGTCCGGGGCGCCGGTCGGCACGATGTTGGGGCTGTCGGGGGCGGGGGCGCGGGTGTAGACCCGGCCGGCCGGGGTGACGGCCAGGTCGGCGAGTTCGCCGGCCGGGACCTCGCGGTCGTGCAGCGCGCCCTGGCCGCGGCTGATCTCGAAGGCCCCGTAGCGGCGCATGTACTGCAGCGGGGTCAGCCCTTCGGCCGCGGCCCGCTCGGGCAGGCCGGGCACTGAATGCTCGAACATCCAGCCGTAGTACTCATCCACGGTCAGCTTCTCGCCGGGCCGGGCGCGGGATTCGTGGTAGCGCCTGATGCCCATCGAGCCGTCCGGGTCGATCCGCCAGGACAGCTCGGTCCACCATTCGTTCTCCTCCCACACCTCGCCCGGGTTGACCTGGCGGGTGTCGGTGACCTGCTCGCCGAGCCGTTCGCGGGCCGCGCGCAGCACGGGCTGCCGGAAGCCGATCCACTGCCCGTCGTACTGCTCGTAGGAGTGCGTGTCGTGCCGTTCTGGGCCGTGGCCCATCGGCAGCACGTAGTCGGCGAAGTAGGCGGACTCGTTCCAGGTCGGGGTCAGCGCCACGAAGCAGCCGACCTTGCTCTCGTCGGTGAGCACCTCCATCCAGGACAGCCCGTCGGGGTTGGTCCACACCGGGTTGTAGACCCGGATGAAGTAGGTGTCGAGCCTGCCGCGTTGATCTTTAAGGAAGTGCGGCAGCAGGAAGCTCATCTCGTTCTGGGCTAGCGGGAACTCCGCGGGCCAGGACAGGTCCTGCCACACGGACGGGTGCGGCGGGGTGTGGATCGGCCGGGGCACGAACTTGTTCCACGCGTTGGGGAACGTGCCGCCCTCGGTGCCCACCGCGCCGAGCAGCGCCGATATGAGGAACAGCGTCCGCGAGACCTGCCAGCCGCCCAGGTTGCCCGCGGCGGCGCTGCGCCAGCAGTGCACCGACAGCCGCGTCCCGGCGCCGGCCACCACCTCGGCCACCTCGGCGATCACCGCGGCGTCGACGCCGGACTCGGCCGCGGCGAAGGCGAAGGTGAAGTCCGCGTACAGGCCGGCCAGCACCCGCTCGAACTCCTCGAAGGTGACCGGCAGCCCGGGGTGGCACTGCGTGAGGTACTCCTGCCAGTTCCACCAGCGGCGGACGAACTCCCGGTCGTACCGCCGGGTCTGGATGAGATGGTTGGCCACGGCCAGGTTGATGGCCGCCTCGCTGCCGGGGTGCGGGGACAGCCAGTAGTCGGCGTGCGTGGCGGTGTTGGACAGGCGGGTGTCCAGGACGATCAGCTTGGCGCCGTTCTGCCTGGCCTCGGTGATCCGCTGGGCGTGCGGGTTGAAGTAGTGCCCCGCCTCCAGGTGGGCGCTGATCAGGTAGATGACCTTGGCGTGCTCGTGGTCGGGGCTGGGCCGGTCGATGCCCATCCAGAACTGGAACCCGGTCCGGCCGCCGGACGAGCACACGTTGGTGTGCGAGTTGTGGCCGTCCACGCCCCAGCTGGCCAGCACCCGCTCGGTGTAGCCGTCCTCGCCGGGGCGGCCGAGGTGGACCATGATCTCGTTGTGGCGGCCCTCCCGCAGCGCCCGGCGGATCCGGGCGGCGATCGCGTCCAGGGCCTCGTCCCAGCTGATCCGCTCCCACTGGCCCTCGCCCCGCCGCCCGGCGCGCCGCAGCGGGTACAGCACGCGGTCGGGGTCGGTGACCTGGTTGATCGTGGCCGGGCCCTTGGCGCAGTTGCGGCCCCGGGAGCCGGGGTGCTCGGGGTTGCCCTCGAACTTGCGGACCTGCCGGGTGTCGCGGTCGACGTAGGCCAGCAGCCCGCAGGCCGACTCGCAGTTGAAGCAGGTGGTGGGCACCAGCATGTAGTGGTGCTCCTCGCGATCCGGCCAGGCCCGGGAGGACAGCTCCACCCAGTCGTCCCAGCGCTCCTTCGGCGGGAACGCGGCCAGGTGCACGCGGCTGGCGCCCGGGTAGAACGTCTCGCCCCGCGCCTCGGTGGCCGCGCGCGCGGCCGAGACCCGCTGCGCGATCTCGTTGATGTCTTCGGTCATGGCGGTCCTGTCGCTAGGCGAGCGGGACGGACTGGCCGGCCTGCACGTAGGCGTGCTCGTGGGCGAGCAGCCCGAGCAGGGCGAACGGGACGGCGACCGGGCCGATCCAGGGCGCGGCGACAGCCACGGCCGTGCCGATCAGCCCCGGCCAGAAGAATGTGGCGTAACGGCCCGTGGTCATCGCCGCGGCGGCCAGGTGGGCGTGCTCGGTGGGATGCCCCACGGTGATCTCGCTGCCGGCCAGCAGGACGTGCGCGGCGGCCGCCGCGGCCAGCAGGACCCCGGCGCCGGTCTCGGCCGGGTGCGGGCCGAGCCAGGAGGTGAGGGCGAGCGTGGTCGCCGCGCCGGCCAGCACCGCCTGTACGGCCAGATGCGGGCCGAGCAGCGGGCTCTGCCACAGGTCACGGGCCCGGGCCTGGGCGAACAGGTAGGCGGTGTAGCACGCGGTGGCCAGGCTGAGCGGGATGGCGAAACCGGCCGCCACCTGGCGGAGCACGACCGAGCCCGCCAGCGAGCCCAGCAGGTACAGCGCGGCCGCGCCGCCGTAGGCGGCGATGATGAACGAGCCGCGGACCAGCCAGCTTCGCCAGTGCGGCCGGGTGAAGATCAGGTAGAACCGCCTCGGGTGGCGCAGGTCCCAGATCAGCAGCAGCCCGGTCAGGGCCAGGAAGCCCAGCGCCACGCCGGGCGCCGCCCACCGGGCGGCGGCGCTGGCCCAGCCCAGCCGGCCCGCCAGCACCAGGAGCAGCGGCACCAGCAGGCCGCCGGCGGCCACGCTCTTGGTCCAGGTGTACAGGCTGACCCGCCAGCCCCAGGGGGCGTGGTGGGCGATGTCGTAGGACAGCAGCGCCTCGGCGCTGGAGTTGGGGGCGCTGGAGTTCGGGCGGCCGGGATGGCCGGCGGCGACGTGCCCCGGGTCGTGCTCGCCGCCCTGGGTGGCCCAGGCGAACAGGCCGCCGTCGGGGCGGCGGGCGGCCAGCGGATCCAGCGTGGCCTGGTGCGCGCCCTTGTAGAACACCCCGGGCCGGGTGCCCTTCTCGGGCCGCCGGACGGTGACCGGCTGGCGGTTGATGATTTCCGCCACTTTGGAGTCTGGGTCGTTCAGGTCGCCGACCAGGATCGCCTGGGTGGGGCAGACCGTGACGCAGGCCGGCTCCAGGCCGATCTCGAGGCGGTGCGCGCACAGGTTGCACTTCTCGGCGGAGTTGTCCTCGGGGTTGATGAAGATCGCGTCGTAGGGGCAGGCGGCGATGCACGCCTTGCAGCCGATGCAGATCTGCTTGTCGAAGTCGACGATGCCGTCGTCGCGCCGGTACATGGCCTGCGTCGGGCAGGCGGACACGCACGGCGCGTCGGTGCACTGGTTGCACCTGGTGACCTGGAAGGCCCGCCGGACCTGCGGGAACGTCCCGACCTCGACGGACTTGACGTAGGTCCGGGTCACGCCGAGCGGGACGTCGTTCTCGCTCTTGCAGGCGGTCGTGCAGGCGTGGCAGCCGATGCAGCGGTCCTGGTCGAGCAGCTTCACCCAGCGGCGCGGCGGCTCACCTGGCTCGTCTGGCTCGGACACGCCTTCACGCTACCGTCAGCGAGGCCACGACGCGCAGGTGAGAGGGTTTCGGGGCCGGCTTGCGCGGCGGCCTGGCGTTCGGTTTCGGCGTTCAGCTCGGCGCCGAGCAGGATCGCCACCCCGAGCAGGGCGATGAGCGCCGGGAACAGGGACAGGAACCAGTGATAGGCCAGGCTCCCGGCGGTCATGCTGCAGCGGTCGCGGACGAACTTCTTCCCGGTGCGCTTGAGCGTGTTCTTCCACCCGGTCCCGCCCGGCTCGAGCGGGGTCCGCGGGCCGCCAGAGACCTCGTTCTGCGGGGGGATCAACTCACCGGCCTGCCCCGCTCTGCCGCCGGCGCCGCCGTCCGCGGGCCGGTCATGCCGTGGGTTCAGCGCGGTCATGCCTTCCGCCACCGCCAGACGGCCCCCGCACCGGCGGCCACGACGCCGACGGCCACCGCGAGCGGCCAGCGGCGCTGGACCAGCGGGCTTCGCCGCGCGCGCCCCGGCAGGGCGGTGAGCTCAGCCTTGGCCCGCCCGGAGACCGCCGCGGCCCTGGCCTGTGCCCCGGCCTTCACCTCGGCGGCTTTCCCCCGGGCCCGGGCCTTTACATCGGCCCTGGCGGCCAGTTCTTCCACGGTCGCCCCGAGTCGCTCCCGGGTCTGTTCGATCTCCTGCTCGATCTCCTGCCGGGTTTCGGGTGCGGTCATGGGTGCGTCCTGTTCTTGATCTCGTTCCTGATTTCGTCAACGTCGGCCTTGACGCTGGCCACGGTTTGCTCGGGCACCGCAGGCGCGGCCTTCCGCAGCCGCCGTTTGCCCATCAGCGTGACGCAGCCCGCGGCGGCGAGCAAGGCCGCGCCCACGATGAGCGCGGCCAGCCACGCCGCCAGCACGCCGGCCAGGGCGATGATCGCGCACGCCAGCAGGCAGCCCACGCCGTAGACAGCCACCACGCCGCTGGCGCCGAACATCCCCGCGCCGAGCGCGGCCTGCTTGCCCTTGCTGGTCATCTCCAGCCGGGCGAGCTTCAGCTCGTCGCGGATGAGCACGCTGACCTGTTCGGACATCATCTTGACGAGTTCCCCGGTCGAGTGCTCCTGGTCATGAGATAGCTGAGTCATGCTTGAACGTTCCACGTGGCGGCTGCCCTCCGTCCGATCCGGTTAGGTTCCGGGCGCGTACCCGGACTGCGGCCGACCTAACGTGCCCGGCGGGAAACTCGATGGCCGCCGCCAAGGCGACGGCGCCAGCCGATCCGCTGGCCAACCTCAGCGCCCGGGCCTAGCCGGGGTCCGGGGGCGCGGCGCGTCGGCCATAATGCGGCTAAGCCACCTAGCCACTTGCGTCACGGGAAGGTTCGATGAGCGCGCCCCTGCACGTGTCCGACCCGGGGACTCGCTGGACCGTCGCAGACCCGCGTGAGCTGGCGCTCCGGATCCGCTTGCGGGCGGTGCGGATGGTCGCGCCGCAGGGGTTCGGGTATCTCGGCCAGGCGCTGTCGTCGGCCGAGCAGGTGGCCGCCGCGTTCGCCACCGCGCGTCCGGGGGTGGACCGGCTCGTCTGCTCGCCCGCGCACTACATCATCGGCCCGTTCGCGGCAGCGGCCGAGCTGGGCCTGATCGACGTGTCCGGCTACGGGCAGAACGGCTCGGCGTTCGAGGCGATCGGCACCGAGCGGTCGCCGGTCGTGGACTACACCTGCGGCTCGCTCGGCCAGGGCCTGTCGGCCGCGCTGGGTTTCGCCCTGGCCGACCGGTTCCGCGGCTCGGACGCCCGGATATTCACCATGGTCAGCGACGGGGAACTGGAGGAGGGGCAGGTCTGGGAGGCCGCCCTGTTCGCCGCCCACCACCGGCTGGACCGGCTGGTGGTGCTGCTCGACGCCAACAACTCGCAGGTGGACGGGCCGGTCGACACCATCACCACGATCGAGCCCATCGCCGCGAAGTGGTCCGCGTTCGGGTGGCACGCCGTCGATGTGGACGGCCATGACGTGGACGCGGTGTGCGCCGCGCTTCTTGCGGCGACGGCCGAGCGGGGCCGGCCGAGCGTGCTGGTCTGCCGGACGTCCACCCGGCACGGGCTGGACTGCCTGCCGCCGGATGCGGACGGGCACTTCATCAAGCTCCCGCCGGAACTGGCGGCGGCCGCCGTGGCGGAACTGACCGGGAAGCTGGAGGCGCTTCGTGCGTGAGCCGCCGTACCGGACCGAGCTCAAGCCCTACGGCCGGGCCCTGGCCGACCTGGCCCGGCGGCGCGGCGAGGTGCTGTGCCTGTCCGGCGACCTGACCCGGCAGACCGAGGTCGACCTGTTCCAGGCCGAGTTCCCCGAGCGGTTCATCCACGGCGGCATGGCCGAGGCGAACATGATGGGCATGGCCGGCGCGCTGGCCCGCTGCGGCTACCTCCCGTTCGTGCACACCTTCGGGGTCTTCGCCACCCGCAGGCCCTTCGACCAGATCGCCAACGCCATCGCCTACCCGAACCTGCCGGTGCGCATCATCGGGTTCATGCCCGGCGTGTCGACGCCGGGCGGGCCCTCTCACCAGGCGATCGACGACGTCGCGCTGATGCGGGCGCTGCCCAACATGACGGTGCTGGACGTGGCCGACGCGGTCGAGACCCGGCAGGTGGCGGCGGCCGTGGCCGACGTGCCGGGCCCGGTCTACGTGCGGCTCAAGCGCGGGGAGATCCCGGTGATCTTCGACGACGACCACGTGCTGCGGCTCGGCCGGGCGGAGGTGGTCTTGCGCGGCAGGGACGTGGCGGTCTTGGCCAGCGGGATGATGCTGGCCGCGGCGCTGGCTGCTTCTCGGGTCCTGGGTTCGCACGGCGTGTCCGTGGCGGTCGTCAACGTGGCGACGATCAAGCCGCTGGATTCGGCCGCCGTGCTGGACGCGGCGCGCGGGATGCGCCTGGTGGTGACGGCCGAGAACCACTCGGTCATCGGCGGCCTTGGCTCGGCCGTGGCCGAGGCGATGGCCGAGGCCGGGCTCGGCTGCCCGCTGCGCCGGGTCGGGCTGCGGGATACCTTTGCCGAAGGCTCGCTCGACGCTCCGTTCCTCTTCAAAAAATACGGTCTGTCCGCCGGGACGATCGTCGAGACGATCTGGTCGGCGCTCGGCCGGCCTGGTCCGGCGCCGTCTGTGCCGCTTATCGCCGCCGAGGCAGGGAGCGGCGAGTACTCACCCGTGTGAGGAGCTTGGTGCGACCATGTCGCTGCAGGAATTCGTGCCCACGCCTGAATTCGAGGAGTACCGGGAGACGTTCAGGGACTTTTACCGGATGGAGCGCCGGGACGACGGCGTCCTGCTCGTCGCCGCGCATACCCTGGGCGGCCCGGTCCAGCTCAGCGTGCAGAACCACCGCTCGCTCGGGCAGATGCTGAAGACGGTGGGCGCGGATCCGTCCAACGAGGTGCTGATCCTGACCGGCTCGGGGCCGGAGTTCATGATGGCTTCCGATCCCGGGGGTTTCGCCCTCGAGGAAGCCGACATGGAGTACTGGGCCTACGAGTACGCCTACAAGGACGGGCGGATCAACGTCAGCGCCCTGGTCAACGACGTGGAGATCCCCACCATCGGCCTGCTCAACGGGCCCGGGTTCCACTCCGAGATCGTGCTGATGTGCGACATCACGCTGGCCGCCGAGGACGCCACGTTGTTTGACCTGCACTACGACATCGGCTCGGTGCCCGCGGACGGCATCCACAACGCCTTCCAGGAGCTGCTCGGGGTCAAGCGCGCGGCCTACGCGCTGCTCACCGGCGAGGCGATCAGCGCCAGGCAGGCCCTGGAGTGGGGAATGGTCAACGAGGTCGTGCCCCGCGACCAGCTGATCCCGCGCGCCTACCAGATCGCGGACCACATCATGACCCAGCCTCGGACGGTTCGGCGGCTGACCACGCAGATCGTCCGGCGGCCGTGGAAGCAGCGGATCGTCAGCGACCTCGACGGCGGGTTCGGCATCCAGATGTTCGGCCACATCGCCAAGAAGCGCGCCGTGCACGGCGAGCAGCACATCAGGTCCACCGTCGACTACGTCCGCGAGGGCCGCAAGAACAACTTCGACTGATCTGCGACCAGGAAGGGATCGAGCCATGACCACGGACCCGTATGCGCCGACGCCGGCGGATCATTTCTCATTCGGCATCTGGACGGTCGGCTGGCAGGGAGTGGACGTCTTCGGCCCGGCGGTGCGGCCCCCGATGGCCGCGGACCGGGCGGTCCGCAAGCTCGCCGAGCTGGGTGCGTACGGCGTCAACTTCCACGACAACGACGTCTTCGACTTCTCGGCGACAGGGGCCGAGCGGGACAAGCGCATCGCGGACTTCCGGCGGGCGCTGGCCGAAACGGGCCTGGTCGTGACCACCGCGACGACCAACCTGTTCAGCCACCCGATGTTCAAGGAGGGAGCGTTCACCGCCAACGACCGGGACGTCCGCCGGTTCGCGCTGGCCAAGGTGATGCGCAACCTCGACCTGGCCGCCGAGCTCGGCGCCGGCGTCTACGTCTGCTGGGGCGGCCGGGAGGGCGCGGAATCGGGGGCCAGCAAGGACATCCGCGCGGCGCTCGACCGGTACAAGGAGGCCATGGACGTCCTGTGCGGATACGTCCTTGACCACGGGTACGGGCTGCGTTTCGCGATCGAGCCCAAGCCGAACGAGCCGCGCGGCGACATCCTGCTGCCGACGGCCGGGCACGCGCTGGCGTTCATCAACGAGCTCGAGCACCCGGAGCTGGTCGGGATCAACCCGGAGGTGGGTCACGAGGAGATGGCGGGGCTCAACTACGCGCACGCCATCAGCCAGGCGCTGTGGCACGGCAAGCTCTTCCACATCGACCTCAACGGCCAGAACGGCCCGCGCTACGACCAGGACCTCCGGTTCGGCGCGGGCAACGCGCGCGGCGCGTTCTGGGTCGTGGACGCGCTCGAGGCCGGCGGCTACGACGGGCCGGTCCACTTCGACTACAAGCCGCCCCGCACCGAGGACGACGACGGCGTGTGGGCCTCGGCCGCCGCGTGCATGCGCAACTACCTCATCCTGCGGGAGAAGGTCCGCGCCTTCCGCGCCGACCCTGAGGTACAGCGAGCGCTGCGGGCCGCGCGGGTCGACCTGCTGGCCGTGCCGACCCTGGCCGACGGCGAGACGTGGCGGGACATCGCCGGCTTCGTCCCGGACGTCGAGGCCCTAGGCGAGCGCGGGATGGCCTTCGAGCATCTGGACCAGCTCGCCCTTGAGCACCTGTACGGCGTGCGCTAGCGGCGTGGTTCTGCCGTGCTGGTTGAGGCGTTGCGCAGTTCTCTGGGGCTGACCGCGTAGGCCTGCTTGAAGGCGCGGTTGAAACCGCTGAGGTCGCCGAACCCGCAGGCGTACGCGATCGCGGAGACCGGGCGCCCGGCCCAGCTGGTACCTGCTCACCACCGACGACAAGATGATCCCCCCGGCCGCCCAGCGCGCCATGTCCGAACGGACCGGATCCACGGTGGTCGAGGTCACCGCCAGTCATTCGGTCTACGTGTCGCAGCCGGCCGCGGTGGCCGCCCTCATCCACGAGGCCGCCACAGCCGTCAGCACCCGGCAGTAACCCGCCACGACACGTCTCGCTCGCCCCGATAGCGGGGTTCCCCTCAAAGCGTGGACACTTTGATTTAGCTGATCGTGCCTGTCCTCGCTTCGTGATAGCTGCCATGTAACCCCCGGAGCGCAGGCCCTGTCCAGAGAGGAACGACCTGGACAGGGCCGAGCACCGGGGCATCCTGGGTGGCGGAGAAGCGGGGGCCATCTCAGGCCGCCTCCCCGGCCGCCAGCGCCTGCTCGTAGCCGGCCGGCGACCTCATGCCCAGCGCGGAGTGCCGGCGGTTGTGGTTGTAGTCGTGGATCCAGGCGGGGACCCTGGCCCGGGCCGCGGCCTTGGTGGCGAAGTGCTCCACCGAGCGGAGCTCGAACTCCAGGGTCGAATGCCAGGATTCGATGACCGCGTTGTCCAGCGCGGATCCGGGCCTGCCCATCGACTGGCAGACGGACAGCCGCTGGCAGGCCGCCCGGAACGCGCCCGCGGTGTATTCGCTGCCGCGGTCGGAGTGGAAGATGACGCCGGGCACCTGGCCGCCGCGCACTGCCACCGCCATGGCCAGCGCGCCGTAGGCCAGGGCCGCGTCATGGTGCTCGCGGACCGCGAACCCGAGCACCCGTCTCGACGCCATGTCCAGGACCGAGGCCAGGTAGAGCTTGCCCTGGCCGGTCTTGATCTCCGTCCCGTCGCCGTACCACTTGGTGTTGATCTTCGCCGCCGGGAAATCCCGCTTGACCAGGTTGAGCG
>CAVPLC010000088.1:0-159233 GCA_963705835.1 uncultured Actinomycetes bacterium | reverse complement strand
CTGTTCTCCGAGGCGCCCGAGACGGTCTCCGCCGCGCGCTTCACGACCAACGCGCGTGTCGGCGCGCCGGTGATCGCCTCGCGCGAGGCGCAGCTGGCGCGGCTGCGCGCGGTCGTTGCCAACTCGGGCGGCTCGAACACCGGCGACGGCCAGCGCGGGCTCGACACCGCCCGCGCGACCCAGGTGCTGGCGGCCGAGCTGCTCGGGATCGAGGCGAGCCAGGTAGGGGTCGCATCAACCGGCGTGATCGGCTCGGAGCTTCCGCGCGGGCCGTTGCTGGCGGGCGTCCGCGCCGCCGTGGCCGAGCTGGGCGACGACGCGGATACGCTCTCCCGGGCGATCCTGACGAGCGATCGCGGCCCGAAGCGGGCGTCCCTCGAAGTCGAGCTGCCGAGCGGAGTGGTGCGGCTGGCGGCGCAGGCGAAGGGCGCGGGAATGATCTCTCCGAAGTTCGCGACGATGTTCTGCTTCGTCCAGACCGACGCCGAGCTGTCCGCAGGGACGCTCGACCTGCTCACCGGGGTCACCGTCAAGCGGTCGTTTGACCGGATCAGCGTCGACGGACAGCTTTCGACGAGCGACACCGTGTTCGCGCTCGCGAACGGCGCGGCGGGCGTGAGGGTCGAGCCCGAGACCGACGACGAGCTGCGCCTCGGGCGAGGCGATGGACGCGCTGCTGCGCGCGCTCGCGCTCGAGATCGTCGCCGATGGCGAGGGCAGCAAGCGCGTCGGGAGGATCGTCGTGCGAGGCGACGGGGAAGCTGTCGAGCCGGTGGCGCGGGCGATCGCGAACTCCCCGCTGGTGAAGACCGCGCTCCACGGGGCGGACCCGAACTTCGGCCGCATCCTCCAGGCGGCCGGCATGGCGTATCCGTCCGGGGACGGGTTCCTCGTCGACCTCGAGATCGAGGGGCGGCCGGTCGTCTCGGCAGGCCTGGCGGTCGTTGACGACCTCCTCCAGCTCGAGCAGCTGGTCGCGGGCGACGAGGTCGAGTATGTGCTGACGCTGCCCGGCGACGGCGGCGAGACCGAGGTCTACTTCTCCGACCTGAGCCCGGAGTACGTGGTCTTCAACTCGGAGTACACCTCGTAGTTGTGGCCCACTTGCCCGTGACGAGTCTCGGTGCGAGCGCACCTGCGAGGAGGCCCACGTAAATGCGCGACGTCGCCACCCTGCTCGAGGCGCTGCCTTACATCCGCGAGTTCTTCGGCAAGACAGTCGTGATCAAGTACGGCGGTGCGGCGATGAACGACCCCGCGCTGAAGGAGGACTTCGCGCGGGACGTGGTGCTGCTCAAGTACGTCGGGATGAACCCCGTGGTCGTGCACGGGGGCGGTCCCGAGATCACCACCTACATGCAGCGGCTCGGCCTGCACGTCGAGTTCGTCGACGGCCTCCGCGTCTCGGACGAGGCCACCGTCGAGATCGCCAAGATGGTGCTCGTGGGAAAGATCAACAAGGACATCGTCTTGCGGCTAAACCGCCACGGCCAGCCGGCCGTCGGGCTCTCGGGCGACGATGGGCTGCTGTTCCGCGCCAGCCGGCAGGCGTCGCCGAGCGGCCAGGACATCGGCTACGTGGGACGGATCGAGCGGGTCGACATCGACGTGCTCAACCACATCGCCGAGGACTACATCCCGGTCGTCGCGAGCGTCGGCGCCGACCGCGAGGGCAACTCGTACAACATCAACGCCGACGAGGCGGCCGGCGCGATCGCGGCCGCGCTGCGCGCATACAAGCTCGTGTTCCTGACCGACGTCCCCGGCTGGCTGCGAGATCCGAGCGACCCCGCGAGCGTCACCTCGGAGGCGACCGCCGAGGAGGTGCAGGAGGCACTCGCGGAGGTCAGCGGCGGGATGCGCCCGAAGCTCCAGGCGTGCCTCGACGCGATCCACGGCGGAGTCTCGTTCGCGCACATCGTCGACGGGCGGGCGCCGCACTCGCTGCTGCTCGAGCTGTTCACCGACGCCGGGCAGGGCACGCGCATCGGTCCCGCGGAGTCCGGGGCGGAGTGACCACGCTCGCCGAGCTCGAGCGCCTCGAGCGCGACTACGCGATCCCGACGTACGTCCGTAGCCCGGTGCAGTTCGTGCGCGGGTCCGGTGTGCGGCTGTGGGACGAGCATGGCGGGGAGTACCTCGACTTCCTCGCGGGGATCTCCGTGCTGAACGTGGGGCACTGCCATCCCCGCGTCGTCGAGGCGATCCGCGACCAGGCGGGGCGGCTGACCCATGCGACCAACCTGTTCTACACCGAGCCGGCGCTGCGGCTCTCCGAGCGGCTGTCCAGCCTTTCGCTCGGCGGCAAGGTGTTCCTCACCAACTCGGGAACCGAGGCGGTCGAGGCCGCGCTGAAGCTCGCCCGGCGGGCGCGCCCGGGCGGCGAGATCGTGGTGCTCGAGGGGGCGTTCCACGGGCGCACCTACGGAGCGCTGTCCGGCCACGCCGCAGGAGTCCAAGCAGGCGCCGTTCGCGCCGCTCGTCCCGGGGTTCGTGGTGGTGCCAAAGGACGTGAACGCGCTCGTGGGCGCCGTCGGCGAGCGGACCGCCGCCGTACTACTGGAGCCGATCCAGGGCGAGAGCGGGATCCACGTCGTCGACGACGAGCTGCTCGAGGTCGCGCGCGAGGCGTGTGACCGTGCCGGGGCGGCGCTGATCTTCGACGAGATCCAGTGCGGGATGGGGCGCACCGGGATCGCTGTGGGCGTACGAGCAGGTCGGCGTCACGCCGGACGCACTGATCAGCGCCAAGGGCCTCGGCGGCGGGCTGCCGATCGGCGCGCTCGTGACCGGGGAGCGGCTCGCTGACGCGTTGGGCCCCGGGGACCACGGCTCGACGTTCGCGGGCGGCCCCGTCGCCTGCCGGGCCGCGCTCGAGGCGCTCGCGATCTGCTCTGACGAGGCGCTGCTCGAGCGCGTCCGGGAGCTCGGCGCTCGCCTCGCGGCCGGGCTCGAGCAAATATCGTTTGTGGCGGCCGTTCGCGGCCGCGGATTGATGCTCGCGATCGATCTGATCGAGGGACTGGATGCTCCGAACCTCGCACGCCGGGCGCTGCTCGAGCAGCGGCTGGTCGTGAACGCCACCGGCCCGACGACGGTCCGGCTGGAGCCGCCGCTGATCGTCGCCGCGGCGGAGATCGACGACGCGCTCGCAAGGCTCGAGGCGCTCGCGCGATGACGGCGTCCGACTACCTGCTGCCCGAGGGAATGACGCTCGCCGAAGCCGGCCGGGCGCTGGCGGAGCTGCTCGACGTCCGCGACGGGAGGTCCGCGGTCACGAATCGTCTGTTCCTCGACACGTTCGACGGGCGCATCCACGAGGCCGGCCTGCTCGCCGCCTGGGAGGAAGGCCAGCTCACGCTGACCGAGCGCACGTCCGACAGGCTCGTGGCGCGCGCCCCGCTCGCGAAGCCGAGCCGGCCGGTGTTTGCGGCTGACGTCCCGGGCGGCGGCCTGCGCACCGCGCTCGAACCGCTGCTCGAGGAGCGCGCGCTGCTCCCGGTGGTCGAGATCCGCAACCGCGAGCGTCTGCTCGACGTGCTCGACTCCGAGCGCAAGACCGTCGTCCGGATGCGTCTGCAGCAACCCGCGCTCGGCCGGCGACGGCTGCGCCCGCGCGTCCACGTCGTCGCGGTGCGCGGCTACGACAAGGCGCTCGAGCGCGTCGGTGACGCGCTGACGAGCAGGCTCGGGCTGTGCCGGACCGACGAGCCGCTTCTCGACGAAGCTGTGCTCGCCAGCGGCGGGCGCCCGGAAGGCACGCCGTCGAAGGTCGAGCTCCGGCTCGAGCGCGGCGCGCGGGGGGACGCAGCCGCGGCGGCGGTGCTGGAGGCGCTGCTCGCGGTGACGAAGGCCAACATGGATGGCGCGATCGCCGACCTGGACCCTGAGTTCTTGCACGACCTCAGGGTGTCGGTGCGCAGGACGCGCGCCGTGCAGCGTGAGCTCCGGCAGGTGTTCGAACCGGATGCGCTCGGCCGCTTCCGCGCCGAGTACCAATGGCTGCAGCAGGTGACCGGCGATGCCCGCGACCTCGACGTCTACCTGCTCGAGTTCGAGCCGATGCGAGCGCTGCTGCCGGAATCAATCCGCCCGGATCTCGACGCGCTCAAGACCGTGCTCACCTCTCGGCGCGCCTCGGCCCGGCGCAGGATGACGCGCTCGCTGCGCTCCGAGCGGACGGCGGCGCTCCTGTCCCAGTGGGGCGCGTTCCTCGACCGGCTGCCGACGGACGGCGGCGCCCGGGGACCCGACGCCGGCCGCCCGATCGAGGCCGTCGCCGGCGAGCGAATCGCCAAGGTCTACAAGCGGATGGTCCGGATGGCGCTGGGCCAGCCCGGTGTGAATGCGCCGCGGCCATAGCGGGCCGCCGTACACGAACCCGGTGTAGGCCTGCACCAGCGTGGCCCCCGCGCGCAGCCGTTCCCACGCGTCATCCGGGGTCTCGATCCCGCCCGCCGCGATCAGCACCAGCCGGTCCCCGGCCCGCGCCCGCAGCCGCCGCAGCACCGCCTCCGCGGAAGGCCGCAGCGGCGGCCCGGACAGCCCGCCCGGCCCGGCCGCCGCGATCTCGGCCGGGGAGCTGACCAGCCCGTCCCGCGACACCGTGGTGTTGGTCGCGATGATCCCGTCCAGCCCGAGCCCGACCGCCAGGTCCGCGACCTCGTCCACGTCCGCGTCGGCCAGGTCCGGTGCGATCTTGACCAGCAACGGCACGCGCTGCCCGCCCGCGGCACCCTCGTCGAGCGCCGCGCGCACCGCCGTCAGCACCGGCCGCAGCCGGTCGGCGGCCTGCAGGTCGCGCAGCCCCGGCGTGTTCGGCGAACTGACGTTGACCGCCACGTAGTCGGCCACCCCCGCCACCGCCCGCGCGCTGGCCGCGTAGTCCGCGGCCGCCTGCTCCTGCGGCACCGCCCTGGTCTTGCCGATGTTGACCCCGACGATCGTCCGGGTCCCTGAGCGCCGGCCGCCCCCCTGCCTGCGGAGCCGGTCCGCGGCCGCCGCCGCGCCGTCGTTGTTGAACCCCATCCGGTTGACCAGCGCGCGGTCCGCGGGCAGCCGGAACATCCGCGGCCGGTCGTTCCCCGGCTGCGGCCGGGCCGTCACCGTGCCGACCTCGACGAACGCGAACCCCAGCGCGCCCAGCCCGGCCGTCCCGCGCGCGTCCTTGTCGAACCCGGCCGCCAGCCCGAGCGGCCCGGGAAAATCGAGCCCGAGCGCCCGCACCCGCAGCACCGGATCCCGCGGCCCGAGCCACCGCCGCAGCCCCCACGCCGCCCCCGGGACCGCGGCAACTGCGCGGATCAGCCAGAACCCCGCCCGGTGCGCCGTCTCCGCGGGCAGCCGCCGTAGCACCACCCGGTAAAGGAACCGGTACATGGCCTCACCCCGATTTTTATCCCGAACGGTCCTGGGTGTCGGCCCCCGCCACCTGCGTGCCTCCCGGATGCGTGCCGGGCCGGAGTTCAGGCGACGAGCTCGGACTCCCCGGCGAAAGCGTCCCACAGCGACGCGTAGATCCCGTCCGCGGCCAGCAGTTCGTCATGGCTGCCGATCTCCGCGATCTGCCCGGACTCCAGGACCACGATCCGGTCCGCGCGCGCCGCGGTGGTGAGCCGGTGCGCGACCACGATGGTGGTGCGCGCCGCGGTCAGCTCGCTGATCGCGCGGTTCACCGCCGCCTCGGCGGCCAGATCGAGGGCGGCGGTCGCCTCGTCGAGCAGCAGGATGGCGGGATCGGCCAGCTGCGCCCGGGCCAGCGCGATGAGCTGGCGCTGGCCGGCCGACAGGTTGCGGCCGCGTTCGGACACCGCGTGGTCATAGCCGCCGTGCAGCCCGGTGATCATGTCGTGCGCGCCCACCGCGCGCGCCGCCGCCTGCACCTCGGCGTCGCTGGCCTCCGGCCTGGCGTACGCGATCGAGTCCCGGACCGTGCCCGCGAACAGGTACGACTCCTGCGGTACCACCCCGAGCTGGTGCCGGTAGCTGGCCAGGTCGTAATCGCGGACGTCGGTACTGTCGACCAGCACGGCGCCGCTGGTCACGTCGTAGAACCGCGCGATGAGCTTGACCAGCGTGGACTTGCCCGCCCCTGTCTGCCCGACCAGGGCCACGGTCTCACCCGGCTTGATCGTCAGACTCACCCGCATTGATCGCGTTGCTCGCGCTGCCATAGGAGAAGTCGACGTCCCGCAGCTCGATGCGGCCGCGCAGCCGGTCGGCCGGGAGCGGCTCGCTCGGCTGCGGCGTGGAGGTGCGCAGCCGGAGCAGGTCGGTGATCCGCCTTACCCCGACCATCGCCTGCTGATAGCCGTCGAACACCTGGGAGAGCTGCTGGACCGGGGCGAAGACCATGTCGATGTAGAGCAGGTAGGCGATCAGCGCGCCCGCGGTGAGCGCCCCGTTGCGCATCTGACCCGTCGCGATGACCAGCACGATCGCTCCGGCCGCGGTGGACAGGGTCTGCACGAACGGGAAGTAGAGCGCGATGTTACGCTGCGCGCGCAGCCGGGACACCCGGAAGGCCCAGCTGCGCCCGCCGAACCGGTCACGGTTCGCCCGCTCGCGGCGGAACGCCTGCGTCACCCGCAGCCCGGCCACGTTCTCCGCGAAGTCCGCGTTGACCGCGGCGACCTTCTCCCGCGAGTCGTTGTAGGCCTTGGCCGACTTGGACCGGAACACCAGCGTCGCCACGACCAGCACCGGGAGGATGGTCAGCACGGCCAGGCCCAGCCGCAGGTTGATGATGAGCAGCGCGGCCAGCACGCCGAAGAAGGTGAGCACCGAGCTGACCGTGGTCACAAGCCCGGTCTGCAGGAACGTGGACAGCGCGTCCACGTCGGTGGTCATCCGGGTCATGATCCGGCCGGACAGCTCGCGCTCGTAGAAGTCCAGGCCGAGACGCTGGAGCTGGGCGAACAGCTTGACCCGCAGGGTGTACAGCAGTCGTTCGCCGTTGCGCCCGACCACCATGGTCTCGACGACGTTGACCACCCAGTCGGCCAGCACGATGGCCAGCCCGATCAGCGAGACCACCACGATCGCGCCGAAGACCTTCTGCTGCACCCCGTTGTCGATGCCGTTCCTGACCAGCGCGGGCAGCGCGAGCCCGGCCACCGCGTCCAGGCCGTCCAGCACCAGCCCGATGATCAGCGCGAAGGCCAGCGGCCGCAGCAGCCGGCGCAGCGAGAAGTGCCGGTCCGCGGCCCGGGCCTGGGCGATGTCCACGTCCGGCTCGTCCGCGGCCGGCGGCAGCGCCGCGACCTGGGCCAGCAGCTCAGGCGAGGGCGGCAGGCTCTCGAACGTCCCGCCCATGTGCCCGTGGCCGGCCGCGGCCAGCGCCCGGGCACGCCCCGGGACCCGGCCGTCCAGCACGTCTTCCACGGTGCGGGCCTGGCGCGGCCGGATGAGCTGGACGGCGGGCTCGGAGTCGTCGTCGTCCGGGCCCATGATGAGCTGGCGGTACAGCGGGCAGCGCTCGGCCAGCTCGTCCTGGGTGCCGATGTCAGCCACCCGGCCCCGGTCCAGCACCACGATCCGGTCGGCCAGGTTCAGCGTGGACCTGCGGTGCGCGATGATCAGCGTGGTCCGGCCGCGCATCACCGCACGCAACGCCACGTGGATCTCGGCTTCAAGGCGCGGGTCGATGGCCGAGGTCGCGTCGTCGAGCACCAGCAGCCGGGGGTCGGTGACCAGGGCCCGGGCCAGCGCCACCCGCTGCCGCTGCCCGCCGGACAGGGTCAGGCCCTGCTCGCCGACCACGGTGTCGTACCCGTCGGGCAGCCTGACGATGAACTCGTGGGCCTGCGCGGCCTGGGCCGCGGCGAGGATCTCCTCCTCGGTGGCGTCCGGCCTGCCGTAGGCGATGTTGGCCCGCACCGTGTCGGAGAACAGGAAGCTGTCCTCCATGACCAGCCCGATGGCCGCGCGCAGCGAGTCGCGGGTCACGTCGGCCACGTCGTACCCGCCGATGCGGACCGAGCCGCCCTGCGGGTCGTAGAAGCGGGGGAGCAGCAGGGCCAGGGTGGACTTGCCCGAGCCGGACGCCCCGACCACGGCCACCGTCTCGCCGGGCTCGACCCGGAAGGACACGCCGCGCAGCACCGGCTCCGAGGGCACGTATCCGAACCGGACGTCGTCGAAGCTGAGGCCGGCCGCGTCGGCCGGGAGCTCGATCGCGTCCGGCTTGTCGGTGATGACCGGCTGCGAGTCGATGATGTCGAAGACCCGGATGACGCTGGCCCGCGCCTCCTGGCCGAGCGTGATCACGTAGGTGAGCATGCGCACCGGGCCGGTCATCTGGGCCAGGTAGGCGGAGAAGGCCAGGAACGTGCCGAGGCTGATGGAGCCGTGAATGGCCAGCCAGCCGCCCAGCGCGAGCACGCCGACCAGGCCGAGTGACGGGATCGCGGTCAGCGCGGGGTTGTACCTGGCCGTCAGCCGGATCATCCGCAGCCGGGAGGCGAACAGGTTCGCGCTCGCCGCCTCGAGCTGCTCCTGTTCCTGCTCCTCCTGCCCGAAGCCCTTGACCACGCGCACGCCGCCGATGGCCTCGTCGACCAGCCCGACCACCTCGCCGGACTGCTGCTGGGCGTCCCAGCTGGCCGGGAACAGCTTGCGCCGGGACGCGAGCGCGATCATCCACAGCGCGGGCGCGACCGCGACACTCACCAGGGTGAGCACCGGCGACAGGACCACCATGATGCCGAGGGTCAGCACGAACAGCACGATGTTCCCGATCGTGACCGGCACCATGGACATGATGCCCTGCACCATGTTCAGGTCGGAGATGGACCGGCCGACCAGCTGCCCGGTGCGGATCTCGTCCTGGCGCGCGCCGTCCAGCCGGGACAGCGAGCCGAACAGCTCGGTACGCAGGTCGTGCTGGACGTCAAGGGACAGCCGCCCGCCGTAGTACCGGCGCAGGTAGATGCCGCCGAAGTTGACCGCCGCCGCGACCAGCAGCAGGCCGGCCAGCGGCCAGACCGACTGGCGGTGCGTCACGATGACGTCGTCGATGATGCGCCGCTGCACGAGCGGGATCGCGGCCGTCGCGACCGCGGCCAGCAGGGCGCCGCCCAGCGCGACGACGACACCACGGCGATAGCGCCAGGTATAGAGGGCCAGCCGCCGCAGCCACCCGTGCTGCGAAACCTGCGTTCCCGTGGTGTTCCTTGTCCTCATTGAAAGCGCAACCGCCCCAATCCCAATGTCGTCCCCGTAACCAACGGCAACAAGGCAGGCCGTCGTTTCATTTCCCTGGCTAACCATCTGGCCGCGTCCGGGTACTCGTGAACGCCGCGGTGTATTCAGTCGGCCTTCCCCGGGCTCCGTCAGTCCGACAGGGTGCAACCGTTTGACGCGGTGAAGGATGGCGAGTCACATGAATGATGTTCTCGACGATAATCAGCTGCTCGGTGCGCTGGGCGCCGCGATAGGCGCCTGCCGCGCCGTGCCGGTGAAGTTCGTGCAGACGGCGACGAACGCCTACGCCTGGCACAACATCGACGCCGACCTAGCCCGGCTCAGCTTCGATCGCGACCCTGACCTCTTACGCCGCTCCCAGCGTCACTAGGGACAGCGCCGTGGCCTGCTGGATGGGGTCGTCGGCCAGGCCCCGCCTGACCCGGTACAGGGATTCGGCGAGGGTCTGGCCTTCTCGCAGGTAGGTGTGCAGGTCGACCATGACCGGCACCACGGCGCGGTCGTTCAGCGGGACGATGGCGGCGATGATGCCGGCCGTGCCCAGCGGCAGCAGGCTGCTGACCAGGCCGAGCAGCTCGTCGGCCCCGGTCGGGGCCAGCACGCCGGAGTCGCAGCTCGGCAGCACCAGCCGGTACGGCGCGCGGTCGAGCTGCTCGAAGTCGTACACGGTCAGCGGCCCGTCGTGCATGCGCAGCGAGGAGAACAGCGGGCTGTCGGCCCGGAACGTCCCGTGCGCCGCGATATGGGCCACCCAGGCGCCCTCCAGCGCGTACAGCACCTGCTGGGTCGTGGCGCCGCTGTTGGCCAGCACCGTGACGTCGTCGTACAGCTTGGCGACCAGCGGCACCTCGGCGCCGTCGGTGCTCAGGCCCGGCCCGCGGGCCAGCGTGACGCGGCGGTGCGTCGGCGGCGCGGCCGCGTGCGCGCGCATCCAGGCGCTCGCCGACGGAGCCACGCTGACCACGCGGTCGCCGAGCGCGGGCAGCAGCGCCCACGGGATGGCGTGCAGCTTGCCGGGCGGGACGACGATGACCGGGCCGTCGCCCAGTTGCCCGGCCGCCGGGCCGAACAGCGCGTCCTGCAGCCTCGGCCCGGTCGCCTCCAGCACGGTCAGCGCGCTGCCCAGGTCGTCGCCCGGCCGGCTCCGCGCCAGGCGGCGCAGCGCGAACCGCGCGAAGTCGGCCGCGCGGACGGCGTCGGCGGTGCGGCCCGCGGTGAACTGCCGGACCCGTCCGGCCCCGCACACCAGCACGTACAGCATGCCGTCGACGTCGACGATCTCGACGAGCGTGGCCGGACCAAGCCGGTCGAGCAGGTCGGCGACGTCGATCATGCGGGGCCCGGGGCCCGGACCGCCGTGCGCCCGCAGCGCGCACGCGCGAACCACCCCCTCCAGCCGCTGCTGTTCCCGCTGCAGCCCGGCGTTCGGTCGGCCCAGGCGCCGAGCCTCCTCGATCTGGCTAGTCGCCTTGCGGAACGCGGTCAGGCCCGCGTTGATCTCCGCGTCGGCCGAGGGTCGCACCGCGGGGACCGCGAGCGCGGTGGCCCGCCAGCGTTCACTCCAGGTCAGCAGCTGCCGCGGCCGGTGCTCGCGCAGCGCATGACGCTGCGCGAGCACGGCCAGTTCGGCGCCGTGCGCGGTAGCCTGCGCCCGCAGTTCCGAGGCGCCGAGGGTGAACCGGTACTCGTCCAGCACCTCGAGCCCGCGGCGGCAGGCGGCCAGCAGCCGGCGCGGGTGGCCCGCGGCCTCGGCCCGCAGCGCCTCGCTGAGCCACCCGCTGGCCCGGGCCATCGCCGGGCCGCGCCGCCGGCTCTTGGCCGCCGCGATGAAATGACGGTCGGCGTCGCGGTGGCCCAGTTCCAGCGCCACCCGCCCGGCCAGCAGGTGCGCCTGCGGCGCATCGCTCGAGCCGATCGTCGTCCAGCCGCGCGGCGACCCGGTTCGCCTCGCGCAGCAGCGGAGCCGACACCGGGCCCGCCGTGAACTTGGCCCGGACGAGCACCAGCCGGGTGCGAGCCAGCCACCAGGCGTTCTGCTGAGACCGGTACATGCCGTAGGCGGCCTGGGCCCGGTCCAGGGCAGCCTGCGGTTGCGCGGCGGCCAGCGCGCAGTTGGCCGCGACCAGCAGCAGTTCGGCCTTCTTGATCGGACTGGCCGCGAAACCGCTCGATCTCGCTGACAGTGGCGTCCGCCTCGGCGAGCGCGTCGCTGGCCAGGCCGGCCGCCAGCAGCACCGCGCACCGGTCGATGGTCGAGGTCTGGCACCAGCACCTTCAGCGGTTCGTAACGATATGCGGCCTCGTCGAAGTAAGAAAGAGCCGTCGGAATGTCATTGAGTGAAGATGCGACCATCGCGCGATTGTGTACCATATAAATGGATTCGAGCACCTGGCCGGTTTCGGCGAACAGAAGTGCCGCGGCGGCGAAATCAGCATCCGCGCGGGCGGGGAATCCCAGTGTCTGATACATCAGCCCGCGATGACCCACCACCCGCGCCGTCCAGATCTTGTCGCCCGAACGGCGCAGCAGCGTCACTGCCCGGCGCGCGTCGTCCAATGCCGCCGCATGCCGGCCGAGGGCGAGCAGTGCGACGCTGCGCCGAAGCAGCACCTGCCCCACCTGCGTGCCCCTGGATAGCCGCAGCGCACGGTCGAAGGCAGCCAGCCCGGCCGCGGTCCGCCCGGCGTAGACCAGCGCCACGCCCAGGCTGGCGAGCACGTCAGCCTGGCGGCTTACCGAGCCGATCTGGCGGGCCAGGCGCAGCGCCTTCCGCAGCTCGGCAATTCCGGAATCGACATCACCGAACTCACGCAACACGATTCCCGCAGCCTGGTGAGCCACCGATGCCGCATATGGGCTCGGTTGCTCGCGCAAAATCGCTCGCGCCTTCGCCAATGCCTCACGTGGACGCGACAAGGTAAGTGGCAGCAGGTCATCCAGTTCTCCCGGCTCGGCGGCTGCCGAGGGGGCTTCACCTGCCACAAGACTGATCTTAGAGGCCCATGGTGGAACGGTCCATCGTGAATCTGCCGAATGCGCTGCGGCGCTTTCATGACCCGCCTTCCTGCGCGTGCACACTATTAGTAAATGAAAAGTTGCAAAACGTGACTGGCGTTGTCGGCCCCTTCCTGAGCGTGCGTCCCACCCAGGGTGTATCAAACACACATGCGGGTCGCTCCGCACAATTGCCCGGCCTGCGGACGCACCTTACGGCGGGTCTGGCTCAAGTCCAGCATCGGCTACGCCAAGCTGCCACAATCTGGAGGAATCGTGCTCGGACCAAAGAGCTGGGAAAGTCGCCTGGTGGAGAGGATCGCGGACCAGGTCCAGACCATCAAAGCTGAATTTCTGGCCCAGCAAAACCTGACGATCATTGACGTTCCCGCCCCTGATGGCGGGATCGAATACATGTACGCCGAGGGCCGGCTCCTCGTCCGCGACAAGTACGTCCAGGACGTGTTCCAGATCTTCAACCCTGGTCTCAAGTTCTCCCAGGGGCAGGTCCGGCAGGTCGTTCCCGGCGTTTCCCTCCTGACCCAGAGCGACGAGCTCCCGGCCGAAAATCGCCCCACTGCGGCCGACTCGCTGAAGATAATCGACAAGAGTCTCGGCGCGGGCATCGCGACGCCCGACCACGTCTTCACCGTCGCCCCGACCGGCCCCTGCCCGGCCACCGAGCCGGAAGTGGTGTACTACGGCGCCGAGCCCTTCCCCTCGCCCTGCCTGGAAAACAGCGGCGCCGGGGTTCTGATCTACGTGGCCGATACCGGCCTGCTGCAAGACGCCGACGTCGACCACCCCTGGCTTAACGGCGTGACGCGGGCGCTCAAAGAGGACGGGACCCCGCAGGACTGGGATCCGTCCGCTACCACTGTGAACGGCATCACCACCATCCCCGCCTATGCCGGACACGGCACCTTCGTGGCCGGGATTATCCGGTGCATGGCCCCCGAGGCGGACGTCATCGTCTCGAACATCTTCCAGATCGCGGGCAGCGTGCTGGAATCATGTCTGGGCGCCGAACTCGACCGGGCGCTGGCTCTCGGGGTCGATGTCTTCAACCTGTCGATCACTGCGACGACCAGGAAAGAGCTGTCCCCGCTGGGTTTCTGGGGCTTTTTCCGGCACCTTCGCGAGCACCAGGGCGTCGCGTGCGTCGTGGCGGCCGGCAACAACGGAAACCGCAAGCCGACCTGGCCGGCCGCCAGCCCGGGAATGGTCTCCGTCGGCGCGCTCGGCGCCGACTGGCGCGGCCGCGCCACGTTCAGCAACTACGGCCACTGGGTGAGGGTCTACGCGCCCGGCCGTAATCTCGTCAACGCCTTCGCGACCGGTCCGTATACCTGCCAGGACTACCCCTACACGGATGACGTGCGGAACTTCTGGGGGATGGCGCGCTGGAGCGGCACGTCGTTCTCCACCCCGATCGTGACCGGTCTGGTCGCGGCCCGGATGTCGCAGAGCGGCGAAACCGGCAAGGAAGCAGCCGAGGCCCTGCTCGCCGAGGCCCGGGCCCAGGCGATCCCCGGGGTCGGTCCCGTCCTGCTGCCCTGCGGCCCCCGCATTGAGCCCGCCCCGCGCCGATCCCGCCCCTGCCCTCGCCACGGCGGGAAGTGCCACCCAGCCGAGTGTTAGCCCTGCGGTCGGCCGCCGGGCGGGATCGGGTAAGGATGACGCGCGGGCATCAGAGGAATTCCGCGCGGTGCTCGTAAAGGAACTCGGCGACCGGGCGGCGATGACGCCGACCGGCGATTCTGCGCGGTCAGACGCCCGGGAGTATCTTCAGCGCCTGGCCGAACCCCGGCAGCGGGCGGCCCGCCGAAAGAAGCCAGCGCAGCGCTTGGCGGGGCGAATATCCGTCGACCTGGTGCAGCCGGGCCAGAGCCCCCGCGATCTGCGGCGCCGAGAACGACGTGCCACTCCACACCGCCCACGCGTCAGGACCGAACACCGTCGCCTGCGGATCCAGCTGAGGTGACTCCTCACCCGTCACGAATGTCGAGCAGATCCCCTGGCCGATCGTGGAACACGTGACCCAGGGACCCCTCGTCGACCATGGGGCACCGGTCAGGTCGGGCGCCAGGGCGGCCACGGATACCACCCGGCGGAACGCGGCGGGCCAGCAGGGAACCGTGTCGCCAAAGTTACCGGCCGCCGAAACGATGAGTACCTCGCGGCCCGTCTCGCGCTCCCACTCGCCGATGATCTCCAGCGCCGCCTTGAGCCCGACGGGCGGCACGTTGTCCGGCGTCTGGCAGCCGACGGACAGGTTGACGATCTGAGCGCCGTCCTGTTTAACCGCCCGGATCAGCTCGCAGGCCACCCTCACCTCGCTGCCGATGCCGTCACTGTCCACCGCCCGGTAAGCCCTGATGTCCGCGCCAGGTGCGACCTGCTGGATGCACCCGGCGACGAACGTGCCATGGCCGGCCGCGTCGTCGAGATAGCCGTCCCCGTTGGGTAGGGGGAACACGTGGAGCGGGTCGATGTTGCCATCCCGCGGGACGTCGTTGAGCCACCCATCCTCGCGGGGCGCCTGGGGGATGCCGGTGTCGATGACAGCAACCACGGCCGGCTCCCCAGGGCGGCCGTCGCTGCCCGGCCGGCGCAGGGCCTGGGCCTGTGGCTCGACCCCTGACGCCCCTCCGGCTGAGGATCCCGTGGGAGGCGCCCCTCCGCCTGGGGTTCCCGAGGGAGGCGGCTTGATAATCGGCGACGTCGGCGTGATGTTGGACACCGATGCTTCAAACCCGTTACTGCGCAGGAGCCATGCCGCGTCAGCGAGTTGCTTCGGCCCCATCTGCGTGGTGGGGATCAGCCGCAGCACCCGGCGGCGCAGCTCATGGCAGTCCACTTCGCCGATTTCCAGGCCGAGGTAAACGAGCAGACTCCTCGTGTCCCGGTCTGGTTCCCACTCGGGGTGCGGCCTGGCGAGCAGGAGCTCATCAGGAACGATGAGCATGTCGAAGCCCGCGTCGACGGGCAGGAAGTCGAAGGGGGCGACGATGTTGTCGCCAGAGCGGTCGGCCGACTGCCGCCGCTGCATCAACTGCTCGAGGAAGCGGTGCCGGGCATCCGGCATGAAACGGAGTTGCGCTAGCTCACGGACCTGGCGCTGAACGGTGGCGGCGAGATCCGCCCATGGTCCTTTATCCGGCAGGTCAGGGAAATCACCGTAGAATGGATCACCCTTTTTTGTCTCGTCAAACGGCATCGAGTTCACCGATCCTTCTCATATGGCGATAGGACGTTGCTACTACAATCCCGGCTGCGTGGCCAGTAGCGCTGGATCACGTCTTGACTAATACGGAGACGCCAGACGACCTGCTGATACGCGCACGGCAGGCGTTCGATGACGTAATCGCCGACCCGGACCGATTCCGATCCGCTGCGGAGGCGCTCGTCACGGAGGTCAGGCGGGCGCGCCAGCCAGAGGCGCTGGCCCTGGCGCTGAGGGCGATGGCCTGGGCCGAACGACTCCGGCTGGACGACCGGTCGGCCAGTCGGTTGCTCAACGAAGCCTGCCGGATTGCGCGCCGGCACCATCTCCACGAGACGCTTGCCGAGCTATTGATGAGCCGCGCCTCCGTCAGCCTGGAACTTGGCCGGATCGCGGCGGCGCAGCGCGATCTCCGCACCGCTGCCGCGCTGGTCAGCGGCCCGGGCCTGGCCGAACTGGATTTCCACCGGGCTGTCCTGCTGCAGAATATCGGCCGGCTGGACGAGGCCGCGGTCATCTATCATGGATTGCTGTCCGGGTCGGCCGCCACCGCACGGCGCAAGGTGGCGTCCGCGAACAACCTGGCCCTGATCGAGTCCGAGCAGGGCCGGTACCGCCAGGCCCTGCGTCGGCTGGATGAGGCGCTGCCGACCGCCGTAGCCATCGTGCCGGCCTGGAACCCCGTCATCATTCAGAGCCGCGCGTGGGTAACCGTGCAGTCCGGGCGGTTCGCGGAAGGGCTACGGATGTTCGAGGAGGCCGAACATGCGTACCGGGACGCCGCCCTGCCGCTCGGTGAGCACTATATCGAGTATGCCGACGCCCTGACGGACCTGCGGCTGGTGCCCGAGGCAGCCTACGCAAGCCGCCGTGCGGCGGACGAATTCTCTGCTGCCGGGGTTCCGCTGATGGCGGCCGAGGCACTGCTGCGCGTCGCACGGCTCGCGTTGCTGGCGGGCGACACCGCGGAGGCGGGAGCAGCGGCGACGGCGGCCGTGTCCGCGTTCCGCCAGCAGGCTCGGGCGACATGGCGCGCCCGCGCCATTCTCGTGAAGGCCGAGGCGCAGCTGAGATCCGGCACTGCGACGCTGTCCGACCTGGGCGAGGTCCGCGCCGCGGCCAGACGTCTAGATGCCCAGGGCACGACCTCGGCTGCGGTTCAAGGTTTTCTCGTGGCCGGCCTGATGGCCGCCTCGCTCGGCCGACGCCGCCAGGCCATTGCCGCGCTGACTCGCGCCGGCTCGCTGGCCCGCGGGGCCCCCGTCTTGGTCAGGCTCCGGGGTCGGCTGTCCTCCGCCTTGGCGGCGCGGATGCGCCACCGGGACCGAGAGGCGCTGGCGCATTGCCGCCGCGGCCTTACCGACCTCGCACGCCATCGCGGGGCTCTGCCGTCGGTGGAACTGCGGGCGCTCGCCTCGGGCCACGGCGCCGAGCTGGGTCTCATCGGCCTGGATGTCGTGATCAAAGACGGCTCGCCAGCCCGGGTGCTGAACTGGATGGAGCGCAGCCGTGCGGCCGCCCTGCTCGTGGTAGAGCCGCCCGCGTTCGACCGTCTCCGTGACGACCTGACGGCCCTGCGTGCGGTGCAGGCCGAGCAACGGGATGAGCGCATCCACGGTACACGGCCTGCGGCTCTGGCCCACACCGGAGCGGAGCAGGCGGTCATCGAGAGCCGGATCCGGCGGGCCACGTGGCGGGCAGGATCCATCGCCATGACATCGGCCGCCCCGATCACGGTAGGTGGCCTGCGGGATCGGCTGAATGGGCAAGTGCTCATCGCATACGGGTTGCTCGACGGGGACCTGCTCGCCGTGGTCATCGAGCCACGAGGCAGCCGGATCACCGCCCTCGGGCCGTTGGCACAGGTCCGCGAGCAGCTGCGGGCGTTCCAGTTCGCGTTGCGCCGCCTGACCCGCACCAGTCAGCAGGCCTCGCTCGCCGCCGCGCGTCTGAGCGCGGACGAGCGGATCCGCAGGCTCAGCGGGCTCCTCCTGCAACCCCTGCGGGTGAGCGCCGACGCCGAGCTCGTAATCGTGCCCCCGGCTGACCTGCAGGGCGTCCCGTGGGCGGCGCTGCACCGCGGGCCAGTGTGCCTGGCACCTTCAGCCACCTTCTGGGCCCGGTCCGCGCAGGCGGCGCAGGCCTGGCCGCGCGACGGAACGGATGGCAGCGTGGTCGTGGTGGCGGGGCCTGATCTGGTTGGCGCGGTCGCCGAAGTGCAGGCAGTGGCCGACATTCACCCGGTTGCGATGAGCATCACGCCCCCCGCCAGCACCGCCGATGCGGTCGCCATCGCCTTGGCCGACGCGCATCTCGTCCATCTCGCCTGCCACGGAACACTCCGCGCGGACAACCCCATGTTTTCCTCGCTGTTGCTCAGCGACGGTCCGTTCACCGTCCAGGAACTCTACGCGCGAGGTGTTGCGCCACACCGGCTAGTAATGGCCTCTTGCGAATCCGGCTCCCAGGTCAGCTATACAGGCGACGAGGTCCTCGGTTTCGTCAGCGCCCTGCTGGCTCGCGGCACCGCTGGCATCCTGGCCAGCACCGCCGCCGTTCCCGATGTCGAGACTGCCGACCTGATGACCGCTGTGCATCTCGCGCTCTCGCGTGGCGCCACGCTGGCCCATGCGCTGCATGAGGCCCGGGAGTCACAGGACACTGACAATCCCCGCAGTTACGTCAACTGGTGCGCCTTCAATGCCCACGGGGCTGGCTGAGAAGGGCCTTGCGCTCCGCCAGCGTCGGCACCCAGCGGGCTCAGCGCTGGGCGCCGGGTATGGCGAGCCGCCGCGGCACGCCCTCGTGGACTGGTGCCGCGGCGGCTGGTTGTAGAGGTGCTGGGTTAGTTGCTCTCGATCACAGGATCGGTGATCTGGATCGGCGTGGACTCGGCGAAGCCGAACATCTCGTCAAGCTGGGCCGGGTTGCCAGTCGGCGAGTGGTTGATGACCGCGGTCAGCTTGTACACACCCACCTTGGGCACCGGCGGGCTGACCTTGAACGTCCACTGGAAGTTCAGCGGGGTGACCCCGCCGGTGATGGGGATGGTCGCGGTGCCGAGAGGCCCGGTCATCGTACCGACCCCGTCCATGTCGTCGCTGTACAGCGTGACGATCCAGGAGCCGCCGACGATCGGGGTGGCCGCGCCGGTCAGCTGCCAGGAGAGCACGACGTCGAACTCGTCATCGGTCTCGAGCAGCGAGGTCTTCTCGTTGTTCTCGGTGGGGTCGAGCACGTCCATGCCCGTGACCTGACCGTCCAGGATGCCGGTTACGCCGAAGTCCGTGGCCGGTGTCTGCAGTGCGCTTGAAAGCAGTGACATTGATTCTTCCTTGCTTGGGGCTACTGCGCGGACACCTTGCCCGCGCACGCCACCGGTACCGGCGCCTGGTTTCCGTGTGGCTACGGGTACGGACTGCAGATAGGGCCGGCTGATACACGTGTTCTGTCTATTTATGTGCCGATCTCGCGACACTTCGTCCCGGGCGGCCCGTTTGCCCGAGCCGGCGAGGGTAGACGTGCAAAGCTGGGCATAACCAAGAGGGGCCTGCTGGAGATCGGAGTTCGGTTGTCTACCCCACACCAGATGACGCGGACGAGAACGCTGGCGCAGGACGTCGAAGAGTGGTCGTGCACCGAGTGCAGCAGGCGGTTGCTGCTTCGCAGGCCGCCCCAGTTCGAGAAGATCGTGCTCGAGCGCGGCGACGAATGGGCCGCTCATGTCGGCGGGACCGGCGGCCTGCAGCCCGCCGCGGTGAACGCGCGCCCCAGCGAGCCCGGCGATCTCCGGCCCGGGGACCGCACGTGGCTCTCCGAGCACGGCATCGACTGGGGACCCGACGACGCCCCTTAGCGCGGCGCACGGTCAGCGTGCGCGCTGGGCAATTCCGGGGTACTCGAGGACCAGCCCGCTGTCGTCGTAGACCAGGCGGCTCGTGAAGCCGAAGGCCGGGGCCGCGTAGTCGTACCGCTGATGTGCGCCCTCATCCGGGATCCGCAGGTACGCCTGCTCGAGCCGCTCGACGCTCAGGTCGAGCGCGCGGACGTACGCGGCGGGCGCGCCCGCCTGCGCCCCCGTCGGCAGGTCCAGCCGGTGAACCGGCAGCGCGTTGGTCATGGCCGAGGACTCCAGATCCACGTCCAGGCAGCCGTCCAGATGAGGCGCGGGATCACCGTTGACGAGCCAGCGCCCGGCGCCGTCTGCCTCCAGCCGGGTCTCGCGCAATCCCGATACGGTCCTGGCGCCGATATGCGCGTTCCGTGTGACCCAGCCGTCATCCAGCTCGATGCTGTAGCTCACGACCCAGGTCTGGGCGTCCTCGACGGCCGCCGTGGTCCCGTCGATGGCCCACCCGCCCTCCAGCGCCCTGAAGTAGACGACCTCGAACCCCGAACGGGCCTCCCGATGCTGCCAACCCGCGGTTGCTGGCGGCGGATGAAACGGCATGCCGCAAGTATCGTCCTGTGGTATCGTCCTGTGGCAGCCAGCGTGGCCCGCAAACTAATGCGGCAGCCGGAAATCCGGGCTGCCGCATTATCCGTAGACCGAGTTCGCCTACGCCACAGCGCGCGCTTAGCTCGCGGCCGTGCCCTCAGGCGCCGGGCCGCCGCCCGTGCTCCGAGGCGAGCTCTTCGCGGTCGCCCTCTTCGCCGCAGTGCCGGTCGCCGCGCCCCTGTTCGCTGCGGTGCCGGCCGCCGCACCCTTCGCGGGCGCATTCTTAGCGGCCGTGCTCTTGGCGGCCGTGCTCTTCGCCGCTCTCGCGGTGGCCGTCGTCTTGGGTGCCGCGCTCGCCGGCGCACTCTCGGCCACGGCGCTCGTGGCTGTCCGCTCGGCAGGTGCACTCTCAGGACGCCCCGGTATCAGCGGCGTCATCGCCTTCAGCAGGTCCTCGGCGAACCTCCGCTGGCTGGCCAGCAGCTGCTCGGCTAGATGGTAGGTGCTGGCCACGGCCTCCTCGGGCCTGGGCAGCCGGTCCGCAAACGGCACGCCGAACGCCGGCAGCTTCGGCAACCGGTCCACGAACGGCGCATACACGGACGCGAGCCTGGGCGTGGTGGTCTTGACCGTCTCGACCCAGGACTTGATCGCAGTGATCACGGCCTCCTGGCTCTTACGGGTGATGGCCAGGAACTCTTCCTGAGCGGGGGTGCTAGCCATGGTGTCGGCCTCCTTATGAACATCCACTGCTAACTATATCAAGCATGATTGGGATGTCAAGCGCGCGCTTGGCGTACGCAGCAAACCCCCGCCTCTCAGCTGATCGTCCTCCGTACGGGGAGGCCCGAGCAGCGCTCAGCGGTACCGGTCGTCGGGCGTTCGCGAGGGCGGGCGGTTGGACTCGTAGCCGCCGTTGTCCGACGGCGGCGTCACCGCCCGGCCGGCCACCGACGTCACCAGCGTCCCGATGGCGATGCCCAGGATCAGGTTGACCACGGCCGTGGCGAGCTTCTGTGACACCGGGGCCGTGGTGCTGAACGGGAACACCACCGCGACCACCGTGGCCAGCCCGATGATCCAGGCGAAGAACGCCTGCGGCCGGGGCGTGCCCACCAGGAGCAGGTGCATGAGCGCCGTGGCGACCAGCGCGGCCCCGGCGGCCGAGAGCGTGTACGTCCCGGTCGATGCGTCGCCCCAGGCGCCGGCCCGGCGCGGCGCGAGGATCGGGATGTTGAACAGCCACCGGCATACCAGGATCCCGACCAGCGCGATCAGGGCCGCGACGACCGCGGTCGCCACGCCGCCGGCCCACAATTGTCCGGGGTTCAGCCTGGGACCCTCCGGTAGTGGTTCTTCTGATCTTGGCATCGGGGTTGTCATCGGCGCGCCTAACGTTGACCGCGGAATCTCTCTTGAGACTAACCCGTCACGCCTTTCCGAAACTCCCCGCCCCGCGGTCAATTCAGCCTCCGCCGGAAAGGCCAGAACATCGAACCCCTTAACCGACCGTGACCGCCACCATGGGATAGCCGCTCGCCCCGTTGGGCTCGGGCTGGGCTTGGGCGGCGGTCTGGGTGTAGCCGGTCTTGTCGGTGGCCCGGGCCTCGATCACGTGGTTCCCGCCCGTCGCGTCCCACTCCCAGACCCACTGCCGCCAGGTGTCGATGCCGGGCACCGCGGCCAGCCGAGCCTCGTGCCACTGACCGCCGTCGACTCGGACCTCAACGGCGGAGATGCCCTTGTGCTGGGCCCAGGCCACCCCGGCCACCGTGGCGCGGCCGGCCGAGATCTGGCTCACGCCGTTCGGAACGTCGATCCGGCATTCGGTCTTGATCGGTGCCTGCTGCGACCAGCCGCGCGGCACCCAGTAGGCGTAGTTGCCCGAGAACGTGGTGACGTTGATGTCCGTCACCCACTTGGTCGCCGATACGTACCCGTACAGGCCGGGCACCACCATCCGGGCCGGGAACCCGTGCGCGACCGGCAGCGGCTGGCCGTTCATCGCCACCGCGAGCAGGGCGTCCCGGCCGTCCATGACGGTGGTGACCGGCGTGCCCGAGGTGAACCCGTCCACCGACGTGCAGAACAGCTGCTCGGCCCCGGCCTTGATCCCCGCCTCGCGCAGCAGGCTGGCCAGGCTCGCGCCCAGCCACAACGCGTTGCCGATGTACGGCCCGCCGACCGGGTTGGACACGCAGCACAACGTGATGTAATCCTCGATCAGCGGCCGCCGCAGCAGGTCGTCGAAGGTGAGCGTGATCTCGCGCTCCACCATCCCGTGAATCCGCAGCTGCCAGCTCGACGGCGACACCTGCGGCAGCACGATGGCCGTGTCCACCCGGTAGAACGAATTGTTGGACGTGATGAACGAGGCCAGGCCCGGGATGTGCAGGTCGACCCCCGGCGGCAGCGCCATCGTCGTCACCGACGGCTTAGGCAGGCGCAACGCACTCCGCGCGCCCGCCACGCTGGTCCGCTCGGCCAGCAGCCGCCCCGCCAGCCCCGCCACCCCGGCCACGCCCGCCGTCGCCACGCTCGCGGCCAGGAACCTCCTGCGCGCCGGATCCACGGGACCTGGAGCAGGGCTGGTTACCCAGTCATCCCCCCGTGCCGCGGACGGCCTGATGACCCCGCCAGAACCGCCCGGCACACCTCGGCCGGCCTGGCAGATCCGGAACCACCGGCAGCTCAGCCCTCCTGTGCCTGGCCTCCCACGCCACAGGCGTACCAACTGACCGCCGCTCCACCAGGTTGATCAGCAACCGCAGCACGATCGCCGCCGCCACCGTCGCCGCCACGGTAGGCAGCAGGTCGGCCGCGGTCGCCGTGGGCCGGGTCGCCGCGGCGGTCAGCCCGACGGCCGCGAACACCGCCAGGCCGCCCATGCCGTAGGCCAGCCGCCGCGTGGCCAGCGCGCCGATCACGGCCGAGAAGATCGCGAGCACCACCACGATGCCGCTCACCAGGACCAGCTTGTCGTCCGAGCCGAACTCCCTGATCGCGAAGTTCTTCAGCCACGGCGGCGTGAAGTCGATCTGCAGCTGCCCGACCGCGACCACCGGTGACCCGTTGGCGCCGGTCAGCCCCGCCACGAGCTGCCCCACGCCCAGCGCGGTGGCGGCGGCCAGCAACCCCGCTATCGCGCCCAGGCCCGCGCGACGCGCTCCTCCTCGACTCCGCTGACGCTGACGCTGATTCCCCATGTTCTGTATTCGGCGCGGGCACGCAGCGGGTTTGCCCAAACCCTGCTCGGCTCCTGCTACGAATATGAATTGTGACCTTTACCGGCGGCCCGGACCCCAGAGACCCTGACGGTCCCGAGACCCCTACCCGGCCCGCAAAAGCCGCAGCCAAGGATCTCGCCGCCCAGATCGGCTTGATCGCCCGCGGCGACCCAGGCGCGTTCGACGCCGTCTTCGAGCAGGTCGGCCCGTCGGTGTTCGGCATCGTCCGGCGGGTGATCCGCGATCCCGCCCAGTCCGAAGAGGTCACCCAGGACGTCATGCTCGAGGTATGGCGGAACGCCTCCAAGTTCGACTCCACCCGCGGCAGCGCGATGGCCTGGGTGATGACGCTGGCGCACCGCCGGGCCGTGGACCGGGTCAGGTCCGTGCAGAAGGAATCCGAACGCGAGCGGCGCACCGCGTCGGCCGACATCCCCTACGACGAGGTGATGGAGGCCGTGGAGTCGAGCCTGGAGCGCGAGCGGGTGCGGCGCTGCCTGAAGTCGCTCACCGACCTGCAGCGCGAGTCGGTGACCCTGGCCTACTACGGCGGGTACACCTACGATCAGGTGGCCAGCCTGCTCGGCGTGCCGACGGGCACGGTCAAGACCCGGATGCGGGATGCGCTGATCAGACTCCGCGACTGCCTGGGGGTGGCGGGATGAAACTGACCCAGGGCAAACGGCGCACCGCACGCGCCCGTGACGCGCACACCCTGGCCGGAGCGTACGCCATGGATGCGATCTCCGAGCCGGACCGGGTGCGGTTCGAGCGGCACCTGGCCGGGTGCGATGAGTGCGCGCAGGAAATCGCCGGCCTGCGCGAGGCCACCGCCCGGCTCGGCGCCGCCACCGCGGCCCCCCTGCCCCCGGGCCTGAAGGAACGGGTGATGGCCGCCGCCGCCGTGACCCGGCAGCAGGCCCCCGCCGCCGAGCCGGACTCGCCCGCCCGCGTCGGCGCCGTGTCCAGGGCGGGAGCCTGGCTCCGCTCGCTGGCCTGGCCGGGTCGCCTGGTCATGGCGGCGGCCGGCGCGGCCGCGGCGGCGGCGCTCGCCGTCGCCGTCGTGTTCGGCGTCTCCAACGGCAGCATCCAGCAGCAGCTCGACCAGGCCCAGGCCAGCAGCCACCAGATCGCCGTGGTGCTGACCGCGAAGGACGCCCGGATGATGACCGGCCCGGTGACCGGCGGCGGAACCGCCACCATCGTCATGTCCCATGCCCAGCGCGCGCTGGTCTTCACCGCCGCGGGCCTGCATGCGCTGCCCTCCTCGCGCGGCTACGAGCTGTGGCTGATCGGCCCGGCCGGGACCCGCCCGGTCGGCATGCTGCCCCAGGGTAGCCACGGCATGACCGGCCCGGTCATCGCCTCCGGCTTGCACGACGGCGACCACCTGGCCCTGACCGACGAGCCCGCAAGCGGCTCCAGCCAGCCCAGCACGCCCATGATGCTCGACGTCGACCTGTAAAACCCTGTAGTCAGGCTGTCCATCCGCCCCGGCCGTAATCGTCGTCATGACGACCCGACATGATGGTTCCGGAGGCAGCCCATGAGGTACATGCTGATTCACTGCATCGACGAGGACGCCGAACGCGCCGGTTACCCGCAGAACCGCATCGAGGAGATTCCCCCGTTCGCGTCCTGGCTGGAGGAGATGGAGCGACGCGGGGTGGCCCTGCAGGGCGAGCGGCTCAGGTACGCGAGCGACGCCACCACCGTGCAGGTCCGCGACCGCGAGGTACTGGTCAGCGACGGCCCGTTCGCTGAGACCAAGGAACAGATCGCCGGATACGACATCATCGAATGCGCCGACCTGGACGAGGCGATCGAGGTGGCGTCCAAGCATCCGACGGCCTGGCTCGGCACGATCGAGGTCCGGCCGATCGCGGGCGATGACTGCCAGAGCATCGCCGCGCCAGGCTCACCCGCGTGGATACCCCGCCGGCCGTCCTAGGCATCGACCTGGGCACCAGCCAGGTCAAGGCGCTGCTGTGCGCCCGCGACGGCACCGTGCTCGGCCAGGGCGCGGCCGGCTACCAGGTCAGCACGCCCCGGCCCGGCTGGGCCGAGGCCGATCCCGAGCAGTGGTGGCGCGCCGTCCGCACCGCCGTCCGCGAGGCCCTGGGCCCCGCTCCGGCTGAGGTCACCGGGGGTCCCGCTCGGGCCGAGGTCACCGGGGGTCCCGCTCGGGCTGAGGTCACCGGCCTGGCCGCCGTCGGCCAGATGCACGGCCTTATTCTTTTGTCCGAACGGTCCGGCGTGCTTCGCCCCCCGATCATCTGGCTTGACCGCCGGGCCGCCGCCGAAGTAGCCGACTACCAGCGGCTCCCCGCCGACCTGCGCGCCCGCCTCGGCAACGCCCCGTCGGCCGGCATGGCCGGCCCGCTGCTCCTCTGGCTGTCCCGGCACGAACCCGACGCCTACCGTCAGGCCCGCTGGATGCTCCAGCCCAAGGACTGGCTCCGCTACCGCCTGACCGGTCTGCGGGTCGAGCCCGCCACCGACCCGACCGACGCCTCCGGCACCCTCCTGTTCGACCTGCCCCGCGGCACCTGGGCCACCGCCGTCGCCCAGGCTCTCGGCCTGCGCACCGACATGCTCCCCAACATCCGCTCGCCCGCCGAGATCGCCGGAACCCTCCTGCCCGGCCCCCGCCGACGAACTCGGCCTACCCCCCGGCCTCCCCGTCGCCACCGGCGCCGCCGACACCGCCGCCTCCCTCCTCGCCGCCCACCTCCCACCAGCCGCCCACCTCCCACCAGCCGCCCAGCTCCCCAGCAACCCCCGCTGGGCCCTGCTAACCCTAGGCACCGGCGGCCAACTGATCGTCCCCTCCACCACCATCCCGGATCCAGATATTCCATTTTCGGAATATCCGAGTCTGGCGGACCTCAGCGGCACCACGAACCTGTTCCGCTCCGTCGACGGCGGAACGTACCGCCTGGCCGGCGCCCAGAACGTCGGCGTCGCCCTGGACTGGGTGCGCCGCACGCTGAACGCGAGCTGGGACGAGCTCTACGCCACGGCCGCGCGTCCCTGGCAGGCCGACACCCCGGTCTTCCTTCCGCAACTGGCCGGCGAGCGCTGGGATGAGGAAAGCTCTCCTGGCCAGGGGGGACAGCCCCCAGGAACCCCTCGCGGGGGCGGCGCCTGGATCGGCCTGACCCTGGCCCACCAGCGGGAGGACCTGATGCGCGCCGCCCTGGAGGGCGTGGCCTTCCTGCTCCGCCGCAAGCTCGATGACATGCGGGCCGTGGGTTGCGCCCCGGACAAGATCCGGCTCGCCGGGGGCGGCGCCCGGCATCCGGCCTGGCGTCAGCTGCTGGCCGACGTGCTGGCCGTGCCGCTCTACCCGGCCGGCGCCGGATGGCTCACCGCCCGCGGGGCCGCGCTCATCGCCGCCCGGGCGGCGGGCATGCCCGAGGCACGCACGCCGGACCGTTCGGACGACAAGGAAGAAGCAGTCACCGGAGCAAGCCAGCAAGCCGAAGCGAGCTATCGTCGCTTCCGGAGCCACCGGTTCGCCGGAACGACGTGGCGCTGAACGATCGTCTCGCCGGAGCCAACTCGCGCGCTCTCGGTGGTCGTCCGCAGCAGTCGTGTCAGGCGACCCCGCTCGCGCGTGTAACCCCGCCTTTGAAGATCTTTTTTTAAAGACATGCTCCCATTGTCCCGCGCCTCAGACCGTAAAACACGAGACACTAAAATTTAGATCCAGGGCCGACTGCTACACGTTTGCAACTGAACGGCCAACCCCGTTGCTACGGGCCTCGCCTACGTTGGAGGCGTGAACAGCGAACCGGCTCCCGGCAGCCACAACAAGATCGTCACATGTCCGAGCGTGACGAGGCTGTCATCGAAGTCATCAAGAAGCTCACCGGACGAGCTGGCGTCCGCTGGTTCGCCATTTCTATGGACCAGGCCCAGAGCATTCTGAAGGACCACTACAACGAGGCCTTCATGGCGACAATGCTCATGCCAGACAGCAACATGCCTGGCGTATTCGTTATAGCCAGCGAAGTCCCCGCAGTCCGCACGAATGGCTTCGCGCTCTTGGGACTCTGCCGAAAGTGCGAGTTCTCACAATCGTGGAGTGGCGAGAGCGAATAGCGACGGAAACTCGGCCGATCAGCTAACTTCGCGAGATGGGCTGTGATCTTGTTTAACGAGATCGCATCGAGTGGCGGCATGGCCAAGAGACCAAAGACGCGCCCAAAATATCAGCAGCTAAACGAGCATCAAATAGAAAGAAGGAGAAGTAATGCCATACGGAGGAAAGCTACCGATCACCGGGGTGACCGGGCTTGCCATCGGGGGCCTGATCATCGGCCAGGGATACCTGCTGGCCGCCGGCGCTGTCCTGGTGGCAACCGGCGCGGTTCTGATCCGCAAGACCTGGCGCCGCAACAAGCTCGTGAACGAGCGATAGGAGAAGTCGTGCTTGAGGCGAGAGCAGCGCCGAAGGCGACGGTGATCACTACCGCGCTGCTCATCGCCGCACTGCTGTTCTGGGTCGTCCGGCACGTGGTGGGCCTCCTCGCGCAGACCGCGAAGGGCGAGGTGTCCCACCTTCCCTACGTTTGGCTCTACGCGTTCGCGTTCCTCTTCGTGGAAATGCTGTTCTGCTTTACCGAGCGAACGTGCACCACGACTCGGCGGCAGGACAGGCAGCTGGCGGCGGCTCGGCTCGTCGTCAACGTGCCAGCCTTTAATGAGGACCCGGAGGCGCTCTGGCAGTGCCTGGAGTCCATGCTGCGGCAGACCCGCCCGCCGGATTGCGTTTTCGTCGTGGACGACGGCTCCAAGGTGGATTACACCGATATCCGCGCCCGCTTCTTCGAGGCGGCCGAGGCAGCCGGGGTCGAGGCCCGCTGGGAGCGCCAGCCGAATGCAGGCAAGCGCCATGCCCAGGGCCGTACAATCGCCGCCACGCCGGATGCGGACTTCTACCTGACCGTCGACTCGGATGCCGTCCTGGACCCGCACGCGATCGAGGAGGGCCTGAAGCCGTTCAGCAACCCGAGGGTCCAGTCCGTAGCGGGCGTGGTGCTGGTCAGCAATCGCGTGAACCTGCTGACCAAGCTGACCAACATCTGGTTCACGGTCGGTCAGCTCGTAGACCGGTCGATGATGTCATCGGTCGGCGGGGTACTGGTGAATTCCGGCGCACTGGCCTTCTATCGGGGCGGCCTCCTCCGGGAGAACCTCGACGGTTACCTCAATGAGACGTTCTTCGGCCGCAGGATCGAGACCAGCGATGATTCGATGCTCACGATTTACGCTCTCCTGAAGGGCAAGGCTATCCAGCAGCCGACATCGTTCTCGTTCACGCTGATGCCGGAGCGGTACTCACATCACCGCCGCCAGTACCTGCGGTGGATGCGGGGCGCGACGATCCGCGCGTTCTGGCGGTTCCGCTACCTGCCGGTGCACAAGCCAGCGTACTGGCTGAACCTGCTGGGCTGGCTCCAGGTGGTCCTGTCGACGTGCACCTTCCTGATCTTGTTCGTCTATACGCCGGTCGTCAGGCCGGCGGTAGTGCCGTTCTTCGTCATCATCCCGCTGCTCGTCGGATACGGGCAGGGTCTCCGGACCTTCACGATTAAGCGGAGCGACATGCGGTTCCGGCAGCAGTTTTATGAGTGGCTGCTCATGCCGGTCGTCATCTTCTACAGCTTCTTCGTGCTGCGGGCATTGCGTTTCTATGCCATTTTTACGTGCTTGCAGACTGGATGGGGTACTCGGGAAACTGTCGAAGTGACAGCCAATAAGAAGGAGGAAAAGGAAAATGTATGCGTTTAAAAGAAGGATCATTACGGGAGGCGCGGCTATAGCCCTGGTCGCGTTTGCCTTTACGGGAGCTGCGTCGGCTGGCACCGTACCATCTGGCCCGGCAATCCCTGGCGGCGTGAACGGGCCTGACGGCCCGGCGTTCCGCGCTCCGCCATCTGGCGCGATGACGCCAGCGAAGCGAGGTCCCGGCCAGGCAACATCGACCATTCCGTATGAGACCAATCCGAATAGCCCGCTGATCAGGCCCCTGCACCCGGCCACGACGCTGCCGACGTCGCCCGGGGCGTCACCGAAGGTGGCAGGCCTGGCTACGGACGCGCCTGCCGTGCGCCCGCTGCTGAACACCAGTTGTAAGGGCTACGCGATCTTCACCTTCGATGACGGCCCGAGCACGACCACGACCCAGCCTTTGCTGGATGAGATGAACGCCCTCAACATCAAGGGCTACTTCTTCGTCATCGGCGATAAGGTCAGCGCCGGGGCGCAGATCGTCAAGAACGAGGTCGCCTCGGGCGACATCATCGGCAACCACACCTGGGATCACCAGTCGTTCACGGGGGCCTCCACGGGGACCGCGCCGCTGACCGACGCGCAGGTCACCAGCGAGATCGGGCAGACGCAGAGCGCAGTTACCGCTCTCGGCCTGCCGGCCCCGACCACGTACCGGCCGCCGTACGGCGATGTGAACACCGAGGAAGACACGCTGATCCGGAACACCTTCGGGCTCCAGATCGTGGCCCCGTTCGCGCTCCAGAGCAGCACGGGCGGCGTGATCGCCGACAGCCGCGACTGGGCCGGTGTCGGCACGGATCAGATCGTCCAGAACGTGACGGTCGGGTACACGTCGGCCAGCGGGCGCTTCTACCCCGGCATGCAGCAGTCCACGCCGTCACAGCCCGCGATCCTGGCCTTCCACGACACGACCGGAACGACGCTGTATAACGCGCTCCAGCCGATCGTGGACTGGATGAACGCCAATGGGTTCTGCACGACCCGCACCATGCGGGCCGACGCGACCGGCGGGCTCGTGGCCATGCCGCCGACTGCCGAACCGGCATCCGGCCTCGTGGTCAACGCGTCTGTCGAGACGGACTGGCCAGCAGGCAACGCCGGGAGCTTCCCGACCACGTGGCCAGCCGGATGGATGACGGCGGGCTGGGGTACCCGGACCGCTACCTTCGGGACCACCGCGGACGCGCACACGGGTGCCCAGGCTGTTACCGTCTCGGTCTCCAACTGGCAGAGCGGGGACGCCAAGTGGGTGATCGTCCAGCGCGGCTCGGGCACGACGTCCAGCAACACCTACACGCCGCTCGCCCAGCCCGGCCACACGTACACCTTCTGGGCCTGGACAAAAGGACAATGGTCAGGGAGTGCAGGCATCGTCGCCTATTACCGCGATGCGAACAACGTCTGGAATTACTGGACGTCGGGGTTCGCCATCCCCAACTCGTCCGGCTGGAACCTGATCTCATTCACCACGGCCCCGCTGCCAGCAGGTGCGACAGCGGTAAGCTTCGGCGTCGCGCTGAGCGGCAACGGGACGCTCACAACTGACGATTACGAGATGGTCGCGAATTAGTGTCTCCATGGAAGAAGTGTGAACCCGGCAATGCCCGCTCTTCCGTCCCGCGTTCTCGGGTGCTACTGGCCGGTATGGAACGGCCCGGCCCTGAGCGCTATCCCTTCCGGTTACAACACGATCTGGCTTTTCGCGGCTGTGCCTGTGGGAGGGCCGCCCGGGACCACCGGAGCCGTGTGCTGGTCTCAGAACCGGGAGAGCGCGACGCAGTTCAACACCGACCTGGCGGCCATCCGGGCCGCCGGGCGGTCCGTCATCCTGTCCGTGGGCGGCGCCAATTCCTACATCGATCTCAGTACTCAGACACGATCGGATGCCTTCACTGCCAGCATCGAGAAGATCCATACGCAGCTCGGCGGATTCGACGGTGTTGACCTCGACATCGAGGGCGGCACGCTCTACCCGTCGCAGATGGTCTATATCTCCGAGAAACTCAAGGCGGCGTTTGGCAGCAACTTCATGATCACGTACCCGCCCGCGCCGTGGTCCTCGGCCGACAGGAATCTCTGCTCCACGCTCTACAAGGCCGGAGTCCTCGATCTCGTGGCACCGCAGTACTACGATCTCGAAGGGCTCTCCACGGAGAGCAGCAAGATCAGCAATGAGATCAGCAGCATTGAGTCCGCCTGGCTGCCGCTCGTCAATTACAACGCCGCCAAGGTCGGGCTCGGGTACGGCATCGCCAGCGTCGTCTCCGAGACGATGACATTCTCATCATTCGCCACGGTCTGGAAGACGCTGGTCACCAAATATCCATCGCTCCGGGGGGCATTCTGCTGGGAGGCCGCCGCCGACCATGCAGAGGGCTGGTCCTTCGAGACGACATTCCATCCGCTCATCATAGGGCAACACGGACACGACGAGGACTAAGCTCTTCATCTTCGGCATCGAAAACCTCAAGAAGAAGAAAATATCATGACAAAACTTTTGGTGATGGGTCTCGGCTATGTCGGCTTGCCGCTAGCCCAGCAGGCGGTAGCAGCCGGAATGGACGTTACCGGCTGCGATATCAGCGAGCAGCGAGTGCGGATGCTGAATGCTGGCCAGTCGCCTATCGATGACCTTACCGATGACAATATCGCGGTGGACGGCGAGAAGATCACCCGGTGGCAGGGCGACCCCGTAGACCTGGCGATCCTTCTCCAGGCGCACAGTGCGTATGGTGACCTGACAGAGATCGTGAGCCAGGCCAGCATCCTGCAGGACACCACTGGCCGCGCCGCGCGACTGCCCCGGGTCAGCGTCCTGTTATGAACGTGGGAAAGAGCTTGGGTGTTCTGCTGATTGTTGCCGGGCTCGCGCTCGGCGGGCTTGTCGCCTGGACGGTGGCAGACCCGCTGGCCGGTCACCGTCAGCATGCCCTGCAGCAGCAGCTACAGCGCACGTGGGCGACCCAGAAGCCGGTACCCGGTGTCTCACAGCCGGTACCCGCTGTCTCAGCATGCACCGACCCGCCGCAGCGTCTGAAGCCGTCTCAGCCGTTCGCACTCATGACGATCCCGGCCTTCGGCCCTCGGTGGAAGTTCGCGGTCGTCGAGGGAACGACGCTGACCCAGCTCGCCCTCGGGCCGGGACACATCACCGGGACCTCGATGCCTGGCGGCGTTAACTTCGGGGTGGCGGCACACGACATCACGGCCGGAAATCCATTTTTGCACCTCTGGAACCTGAAACCTGGCAACCAGGTAATCGTCACCACGGCGCATTGCCAGTACACGTACGCCGTGGATTCGCACGCCAAGGTCAGTTACACCGATGTCGCGGTGCTCAAATCACGGACAGCATACCCTCATACTCTGATCCTTGTCACATGCTGGCCGGTAACTCTCGCCTTCACACCAGTAAGGATCGTAGTCTGGGGACACGAGGTGTCTGTGCATGCCAGGTAGTACGCTCGCTTTCGCCACGCTGATGTATTTTCCCTGCGCAGGCGGGGACAGTGCTTATATTGGCCAGTGGCTGCACGCCTTTATTCGGCTTAAAGCAATCCCAGCATCTTGCCGGCCCGGTCCGGCCGGGGGAGCGCGGCGTGCGAGACGGCCAGCGCGTCCACCGCGGCGACCGCCTCGAGCGGCATCGGCGCCACCCGCTCCCCGCTGACGTGCAGGAACATCAGCTCGCACGTCGCCACCAGCGTTCCAGAATCACTCATCCGGTGGAACACGTGCAGCCGCTTGGCGTCGTGGCCGAGCAGCTGGGTCTGGTAGGCCAAAACCGCGCCCCCGACCACACCGGACAGGAAGCACAGGTGGCTTTCCACCGTGTAGATCCCGCTGCCGGTCCGGGCCCGGTAGACGGCGCCCAGGCCGACGTGGTCCAGGAACGCCTCGGTCGCCTCGGTGAACGCCATGAAGTAATAGGCGTCATTCATGTGGCCGTTGTAGTCGATCCACTCCGGCGGCACGGTCCTGCCTCCAGTGTCGAGGGGCCGGCCGCCGGTACCGAGTCCTGCAGGACTCACCCGGTGTGCTCGAAGCTGGGCACGTCGGCGATCAGCTGCTGGGTGTAGGCCTCTTTGGGTGCCGTCAGCACCTGCGTGACCGTGCCGTGCTCGCAGACCTGCCCGGCGCTGATCACCGTCACGTCGTCCGCGATGCTCCGGACCAGCGGCAGGTTGTGGGTGATGAACATCAGCGAGAGCCCGCGCTCGGCCTGCAGCCGCAGCAGCAGCTCGACGATCGCCGCCTGCACCGACACGTCGAGCGCCGAGGTGATCTCGTCGCAGACGAGCAGCTCAGGGTCGACGATGAGGGCGCGGGCCAGCGCGACCCGCTGTCGTCTCCCCGCCGGACAGTTCGTCGGGGTAGCGCGCCGCGAACGACTCCCGCAGCGCCACCGAGGTCAGCGCGTCCCCGATCCGCTTGTCGCGTTCCCTGGCCGGGAGCTTGCTGAAGTGGGAGAGCGGATTCCCGATGATCTGGCCGATCGTCTGCCGGGGGTTGAGCGAGGAGTACGGGTTCTGCGCGACGAACTGGATCTTGCGCAACTGGTCCTGCGTCCTGCCGCGGACGCCGGGCGGGAGCTGCTGGCCGCCGAATGTGATCGTGCCCGTCCAGTCCTTGTGCAGACCGACGACGCACCTGGCCAGCGTGGTCTTGCCCGACCCCGAGGTGCCGACGATCGCGACCGCCTTCTTGGCTCCCACGTCGAGGTTGACGTCCCGCAGCACCGGCTTATTCGTGTAGGAGACCGAGACCCCGCTGACCATGAGCACCGGTTCCGCGGCCGCAGGCACCGTGCGCTCCCGGGCCAGCAGGGCGCTGCCCGACAGCGCGGTGACTTCCAGGGCGCGCACGCAGTTGGCCGCGTGCCCGGTATCCGACACGACGACCGCCTGCGGCTCGCGCAGCTCACACTCCGCGATCGCGAACTCGCAGCGCGGCTGGAAGGAGCAGCCGGCCGGGCGGTTGCCCGGGCGAGGTGGAGAGCCGGCCATGCCGTGCAGCTGGTGGGAGGTCTCCATCAAGGGGATGGCCCGCATCAGCCCGCGGGTGTACGGATGCGCCGGGTGCGCGAACAGTTCCCTCGCCGCGCCGATCTCGATCAGCCGGCCGGCGTACATCACCGCGACGTGGTTGGCGATCTCGGCCACCACGGCCAGGTCGTGGGTGATGTAGACGGCGGCCACCTGGTAGGTGTGGCATAGCCCGCGCACGGTATCCAGGACCCGGCGCTGGGTGGTGACGTCCAGGCCGGTGGTCGGCTCGTCCAGCACGATCAGCCGTGGCCGGCAGGCGAACGCCATGGCCAGGGCCACCCGCTGCTGCTGCCCGCCGGAAAGCTGGTGCGGGTAAGAGGCGAGGATCGGGCCCGGGTCCTCCAGGCCGGCCTCGGCCATCACCTGCGTGAGCCGGTCGGTGTCGCCGCCGTGGACGGCGAAGACCTCGCGCAGCTGGGTGCCGACCTTCAGCACCGGGTTGAGCGCGCTGCCCGGGTCCTGCGGGACGTAGGCGACCGTCCGGCCGCGCAGTTTCTGCAGCTCGTGTTCTGACAGCGCGAGGATGTCGCGGCCGTCGATGAGCACCTTGCCGCCGCCGATGGCCAGGCCCCGCTTGACCAGGCCGAGCAGGGCGAGCGCGACCGTGGTCTTGCCCGATCCCGATTCGCCCACCAGCCCGAGCACGTGCCCCGGCTGGACCGTGAACGACACCTGGTCGACGACGTTGGCCTCCGGCCGCCTCCGGGTCGCTGGCATCACGATCCGCAGGTTCTCCACCGCCAGCCGGGGCGTGCCCGGCTGGCTTCCGCCTTGGTCACCGGGATGTCCTCGGCCGGGGCGGTCACCGGGATGTTTTCGGATGGGGCGGTCATGTCACCTCCCTCGCCACCAGGCTGAGCTCGGCCTCCGGTTCGATGGCCCGGCCGCCGACCCCGAGCGAGGCCCGTGCCACCGAGTCGGTGAAGGTGTTCACGCCGATGGTGAACAGCGCGATGAGGATGGCCGGCATGAGCACCCCCCACGGGTTGGCAATCAGCCCGACCCGGTTCTCGTTGATCATCAGGCCCCAGCTCGCCGCGGGCGGCTGCAGGCCGAAGCCGAGGAAGCTCAGCCCGGCGATGACCAGCATGGAATAGGTGAGCCGCAGTCCGATCTCCACCATGAGCACCGAAGTCAGGTTGGGCAGCACGTCCCTGCGGATGATCCGGCGGCCCGGGATGCCGAGGATCTGCATGGCCTTGACGAAGTCCCGCTCGCTGATGTCCAGCGCCGCCGCGCGGGCCACCCGGGCCACCTGCGGCGCGTGCGAGATGGCCACGGCCAGCACGATCAGCCAGATCTTCGGGCCGAGGATGCTGACCAGCAGCAGCGCGAACACCAGCTGCGGGAAGGCCAGGATCACGTCGACCGCGCGCATGATCACGCTGTCCCACAGGCCGCCGTAATAGGCGGCCATCACGCCGAGCAGGGCCCCGACGACCACGCCGAGCGCGGTCGCGACGGCCGCCATGGCCAGCAGCTCCCAGCCGCCGTTCAGGGTCCGGGTCAGCACGTCCCGGCCGAGGACGTCACCGCCGAGCCACGCGGCGCTCGAGGCCCGGGCGAACGGCGCCGTCACGAACTGGGTGGTCGAGTACGGCGCGACGGCCGGGCCGATCACGGCCACGATTATCACCAGCCCCGCGATCACCAGTCCGACGGTGCCGCGCGGAGTCCGCACCGCCCGGCCGAGTACGGCGATCACCTCGGGCCTGTGTCCCTTGCCCTTGAGCGCCACGGGCACCTCCTCAGGATCTGGGCAGCCGCCGCCGCGGGCTCACGGCGAGCGCTATGACGTCGGTCAGGATGTTGACGGCGATATAGAAGGCCGCGAGGACCAGCACGATGGCCTGGATCTGCGGGATGTCCCGGTTAGAGACCGCCGACACCAGGGCCTGCCCGAGCCCCGGGTAGTTGAACACGTACTCGACGACCACCACGCCGCCGGCCAGGTACAGGAAAGCTCAGCCCGATCACCTGGATCGTCGGCGCGATGGCGTTCGGCAGCGCGTGGAACAGCAGCACCCGCCACTTCGGCACCCCCTTGAGCCGTGCCATCTGCACGTAGTCGCTTTCCAGCGCGTCGATCATCGACGCTCGCATCATCCGGAACACGTACGGCACGACGACGATGACCAGCGTCGCCACCGGCAACACGAGCTCCCTCGGGTTCGACCACGGCGCGGTGCCCGGCACGAACACCGAGACCGCGGGGAACCAGTGGACGACGACCGCGGCGAAGAAGATGACCAGGACCACTGCCACGACGAATTCCGGCAGTGCCGTGACGGCCAGCGAGATGACCGACAGCACGTGGTCGAAGACGCTGTCCCGGCGCGCCGCACAGAGCACGCCGAGTCCCACGCCGATCAGCGTGCCGATCACGCCGGCCAGGACCACGAGGACCAGCGAGTTCAGGATCCGCCCGCCGACCAGGGTGCTCACCGGCTGCCCATTGGCCAGCGAGGTGCCGAAGTTGCCGTGCAGGACGCCGGTGAGCCACGTCCAGTACTGCTCGACCGCGGGCCGGTTCAGGCCCAGCTGTTTCTCGAGCGCGGCCAGGCGTTGCGGGGTGGCCGTGTTCTGCAGCACCGCGCTCGCCGCGTTGCCCGGCAGCGTCTGCGTCGCGGCGAACACCAGGATCGACACCAGCACGAGCGTGAGGATGCCGATCAGGCTCCGCTTGATCAGCAGGTCCCGGATGGGATGCGGCCGGGCGGCCTTGGACGGGGGGCCGACGCGTTCGGGTGCCTCAGTCGCGGTTGTCAAGATAGCCACACACCCTTGAAGTCGTAGGCGTTCAGCGACAAGCCGATCTTGGACGGGACCAGTCCGCCGACGTTGGCGCCGAAACCGTCGATGACCGGCGGGAAGAACGGGATGATGTAACCGCCCTCGTTGTACTCGATCTGCTGCATCTCGTGCGCGAGCTCGGTGCTGAGCGAGGCGTCAGTGGTGGCGATGGCCTGGGCGTACAGCGAGTTGTACCGGGCGTTGTTCCAGTGCGTCTCGTTGAACGGCGCGGTCGGCAGCGTGGCCAGCGACACCTGCGGCAGGTAGAAGTTGTAGAACCAGTAGTCCTGGGCGAACGCCCACTTCAGGTAGTTCGTGCCGTAGAACTCGTTGACGGTCACGTCGTCCACGCTCACCGATATCCCGGCCGCCGAGGCCTGCTGCGCGAACACCTGCGCGGCCAGGACCGTGCCCTGCGCAATGTCGGAGGTGACCAGCGTGACGTGCAGGCCCTCGGCGCCCGCCGCCTTGAGCAGCGACTTGGCCTGGTCGATGTCCTGGTGCCGCTGCGGCAGGCTGTGGTCGTACTCCGGGGCCCAGATCCCGAACACGTCGTTACCCAGCGTCCCGAAGCCGCCGAAGACCAGGTTGAGCATCTGCTGGCGGTCGACGACCAGCCGCAGGGCCTGGCGGATGCGCACGTCGTTGAAGGGCTTGGCGTCCACCCGCACGGTGAACGGGTTCCAGCCGCCGCCCGCCGAGAGCAGGACGTTCTTGCTCTCGCCCTGGACCTCCGAGATCACGTCCGTAGACAGCAGGTTGACCGCGTTGACCTGCCCGGCCAGCAGCGAGTTCACCTGGCTGACCTGGTCGGCGTAGTCGGTGATGACGATCTCGTCCAGATACGGCCTGGCCTGCCAGTAACCGTCGTAGCGGACGAAGGTCGACTGGGTGCCCGGGCTGAAGCTCTTCACCTTGAACGGGCCGGTGCCGGCCGGGGCCGCCGGGTTGAAGCCGACCGGGATGATGTCCGAGTAGCCGGGTATGGCCAGGGCCTGGTGCAGGGTGGCGAACGGCGTGCTGCACGGGATCCGCACCGTGTACGCGTCGAGCTTGGTCATGCCCTTCGCGTCGATGGAGGCCAGGCCCGCCGCCGCGGCCCCCGGGGCCTTCGGGTTGAGGATCTGCCGGAACGTGTAGATGACGTCGTTGGCGGTCAGCGGCTTGCCGTTGTGGAAGGTGATGCCCTGCCTGACCCGGATCGTCCACTCGGTGGCCTTGGCGTTAGACGTGAGCTCCTCGGCCAGCACGTTGACCGGCAGCGCCTCCGGGGTCAGCCCGACCAGCGGCTCGTACAGGTTGTTGATCCTGGAGAAGTCGACGTTGGTGATGGGGTTGAGCGGGCTCAGCGTGTCGGCCGTCGATCCGCCGGTGAGGCCGGCCCGCAACTGGCCGCCCATGCGCGGCTTGCCCGCGGTCGAGGTGGTGAACGCCTTGATCGTGTTGCCGGTTCCGCACGCGCTGAGCAGCCCGCCGGCGCCCACGGCCAGTGAGCCGGCCAGGCCGGCCTTGAGGAATTCCCTGCGGCTGAAGGTCATGTCTTGCTCCCGGCGGTGCGCGAAGCGGTGAGGCCGCTATGGATCCGGATGCCGCGGTGTTCGTCCTGTTACACGCTCACGAGTTCTGAGTTCATGATGCGAACATAATGTGCATAATGTGATTTAGGCCGATGGTAAAGACGGCCTGTGCAGTGTGTCAAGGATCACATCACCCGAGGGCCGCCGCCGTCGGCCCGGCCGCAGCGACCGCCTCGGCCCCGCGAACCCGGGGCGCCACCGCGTACCGGTCGACCAGGTCGAGCAGGTCGGCCAGGAAGCCGTCCCGCAGCCGCTCGAGTTCGGCGACCGAACGTCCGTCGGCTTCCCGCAGGCAGCCCTCGATCATCCGGTCCCGGAGTTCGGCCGTGAGCGGCGGCGCCTGCAGCCGGGTCCACGGCTCTTCCAGCGCGGCGCCGAAGTGGTCCAGCATGTGCGCCATGCCCCCGGCCCCTCCGGCCAGGTGGAACGTGAGAACACGGTCCCATCAGCGCCCAGCGCAGCCCCGGCCCGAACGCGATCGAGGCGTCGATCTCCTCCACCGTCGCCTCGCCCGCCGCGACCATGTGCAGGGCCTCCCGCCACATCGCCTCCTGCAGCCGGTTCCCCACGAACCCCGGGAGTTCATGGCTCAGCCGCAGCGGCCGCTTGCCCGTGGACGCGTAGAACGCGACCAGCCAGTCCACCGCCGCCGGATCCGTCCGCGAGCCGCCCACCACCTCGACCACCGGGATCAGGTACGGCGGGTTGAACGGATGACCGACCACGCAGCGCTCGGGGTGCTCGCAGTCGGCCTGCAGCATGGTCATCGCGAACCCCGACGTGCTCGACGCGATGACCACCCCGGGCCGCGCGGCGCGGTCCACGTCGGCCAGCACCCGCCGCTTGACCGGCCCGTTCTCCGGCGCGTTCTCCTGCACCACGTCGGCGTCGCCGACCGCGCCGGCCAGGCTGTCGTGGAAGGCGAGCCGGTCCGGGCTCGCCCCTTCCCGCAGCCCCATCCGCTCGAGCAGCGGCCAGTTCGACGACACCATGCGCAGCAGGTCACCGCGCGCGTCCGGCGACGGGTCGTACACGTCGACGTCGAAGCCGGTGCGCAGGTAGTGCAGCGCCCACCCGCCGCCGATCACCCCGGCGCCGACGATCCCCACCCGCCGCGCCTGCTCCGGCCGCACACCAGTCATCCCCTCGCCCCCTCACAGGTCAGCGCCTCGTCGAGCCAGCCCGCGACCAGCTCCGCCAGAAAGGCCCGGTGCCAGGAGAAGGCGTGGTCCGCCCCCTCCACCTCGACGTACCGGCACCCCGGCCCGGCCCGCGCCGCGAGCTCACGGGCCTGCGCCACGGGCACCCACCGGTCCTGCGTGCCGTGCACCACGAGCAGCGGCCGCGGCCCGATCGCCGCGACCGCATCCAGCGCGCCAACCCGCCGTCCCACCTCGGACACCTGCGCCGCGAACTCCTCCGGCGTGACCGCGAGGAACCGGGTGAACTCCTCCTCTACCCGCTCGCGGCTGAGCCGGAGGCTCGCCCAGAGCCGCACCGCCGCGCCGTATACGGCCACCGCGCGCAGCCGCGGCTCGACGGCGGCGGTCACGACGGCGGCCCAGCCGCCCATGCTGTGCCCCAGCACCGCGATCCGCCCCGCGTCCACCGCCGGGTGCTCAGCGAGGAAGTCCACCGCCGCGATCACGTCGCGGGAGATCGTGCGCAGGTCGTACCGGCCCGCGCTGCCCCAGCAGCCGCGGTAGTGGAACAGCAGCGCATTCCAGCCCCGGTCCCGCAGCGCCGCCGCGAGGTCGAGGTTCTTCTCCAGGCCCGGGCAGCCGTGCAGCAGCAGCGCGGTGGGTTTCGGCCCCGGCCCGCGGGCCAGGTACAAGACCCCGACCAGGCGGTGCCCGTCGCTGTCGAACGTAACGCCGGTAATGCCCTCGAGTTCGAGATGGGCCTCAGTAGCCCACATTGTCCAGGCCCTTGAGGCCCAGTAGCTCCCGCGCCTCGGCCGGCGTGGCCACCTCCAGCGACAGCGCCTCGAGGATCCCCCTGATCCTGGTCACCTGGCTGGCGTTGGACTCGGCGATCTGGCCCTTGCCCAGGTACAGGCTGTCCTCCAGGCCGACCCGGACGTGCGAGCCCATGATCGCCGCCGCGGTCACGATGCCCATCTGGAACCGGCCCGCGCCCAGCGTGGACCACTGGTACGCGTCGCCAAGCAGCCGGTCCGCGGTCCGCTTCATGTGCACGATGTGGTCGACGTCCGGACCGATCCCGCCCATGGTCCCGAAGATCGTCTGCACGAACACCGGCGGCTGCACCATCCCCTTGTCCAGGTAGTAGGCCAGCGTGTACAGGTGAGAGGTGTCGTACGCCTCGGCCTCGAACCGGGTTCCCGTCTGCGGCCCGACCACCTCGAGCATGTACTCGATGTCCGCGTACGTGGAGACGAACGGCTCGGCCCTCGTCGACTCCAGGTACGGCTCCTCCCAGTCGTACTTGAACTGCCCCCGGTACCGGTCGATCATCGGGAAGCTGCCGTAGTTCATCGTGCCCAGGTTCAGCGTGCACAGCTCCGGCCTCAGCTCGAGGACGGGTTGCAGCCGCTCCGTCGGCGTCATGCCGGTTCCGCCGCCGGTGGAGAAGCTCACCACCACGTCGCTGCGTGCCTTGATCCCCTTGGCGTACTCGGCGAACAGCGCCGTGTCCGGCGAAGGACTGCCGTCCTCCGGGTTCCGCGCGTGCAGGTGCAGCACCGCGGCGCCCGCCTCGGCGGCGGCCACTCCCTGGTCGACGATGTCGCTGACCGTGTACGGCAGGTACGGCGACATCGACGGGGTGTGCCCGGAGCCGGTGAGCGCGCAGGTGATGATGACCTTGCCTGCCATCGCGGGCCTCCCACTGTTCACGATACGAACGTTTTGTTACTAATGTGCAGCGTATAGGGCCTTTCCGGTACCGGTCAATATCCAAGGGTGGCCGTCCCGCGCCAGTATTTTTTGGGCCGAACGGAGCATCCTGCGTGCGCTCAGTCCAGCAGATCGCGGATCTCGGCGGCCGTCTTGGTGGCCTCCCGGCCGATCTCGCGCAGCCGCCGGGCCGAGTTCATCGGCGCGGGGCCCCACACGTTGACCACCGCGATCGGCGCCCGCCTGGAGTTGAGCACGGCCGCGGACGCGCCCGAGGAGAACTCCTCGTACTCCCGGTCGCACAGCGCGAACCCGGTCCGGCGGACCTCGGCGAGCTCGCGCTCAAGCTCCTCCCGGTCGGTGACGGTGTGGTCGGTGTAGCGCGGCAGTTCCGCGGGGAGGATGGCGTCGCGCTCGTCCCGGCCCAGCCAGGCCAGGAAGGCCTTGCCGCCCGAGGTGGCGTGCAGCGGGAGCGGCTTGTCCAGCCAGTTCGGTGCCATCATGTTCGGCGGCTCCACCTGGTCGACGTAGACCAGGTTGAACCGCCTGGCCACGGCCAGGGTGACCGCCTCCGCGGTGCGCAGGCACAGGTCGGTCAGCAGCGGCCGGACCCGGCGGATCAGCGCGTCGTCGGTCACGGCCGACGCGATCACGGTGGCGCCGTAGCCCACCGTGTACCGCTGGGTGACCGAGTCCCGGTCGACCAGCCCGTGATGCTCGAGCGTGCGCAGCAGCCGCCACGCGGTGGCCCGGTTGATGCCGCAGCGGCGGGCCAGTTCGAGCACGGTCGGCGGTGTGCTGCTCGCGGCGACCGCCTTGAGCAGCACGATGGCCCGGTCGACGGCCTGGATCCGCTGCACGCCGTCGCTCACCGGACCAGGCACTTCGGCGGTGCCCGCCACTGGCCCTGACATAAGGTGCAGCATAGCCACGATCCGAATCCGAGCCGAAGGGCCGCCTTAGGGTGCCCGCGTGCATCATAGGCAGATGCCATTGTTCGCCTTCGAAGGCCGCGAGCCTGACGTCAGCCCCAGCGCGTGGATCGCGCCCACCGCCACCCTGGTCGGGGACGTGCACGTGGAGGCCGAGGCGTCGGTCTGGTACGGGGCCGTGCTGCGGGCCGACTTCGGGCCGATCCTGGTCCGCCGCGGCGCCAATATCCAGGACGGGTCGGTCCTGCACGGCGGGGCCGACCCGGTGACCGAGGTGGGGGAGGGGGCGACCATCGGTCACCTGTGCGTCGTCCACGGCGCGGTCATCGGCGCCGAAGCGCTGGTCGGCAACGGCGCCACGGTGCTCGACGGCGCGGTCGTGGGCCGCCGCGCCGTGGTCGCGGCCGGGGCCACGGTCCCGCCGGGGATGGTCATCGGTGACGGCCTGCTCGCCGCCGGGGTCCCCGCGCGCATCGTCGGTGAGCTCAGCCCGGGCGCCAGGCAGTGGGTGCAGACCAACCCCGAGCTCTACCGTGAGCTGGCCCGGCGGCACGCGGCCAGCGTCCGGCCCGTCCCGGGCCGGGATAGCCGACCCGCAGGGTAACGCGTTACCATCGCCCCGGGAGGGGATGGTGCGTCATGGACAAGGACCTCGCTGAGCAGGTCGCCGAGATCGCCCAGCGCGTGGTGGCCAGCGGGGCCATCTCCGCCAACGGGCACGGCAACGTCAGCGTCCGGGTGCCCGGTGCGCAGGAGATGTACTTCACCGCCGGCCCGTCGCTGCGCGGGCATCCCGCCTCCGCCGTCGTGCGGGTGGGGCTGGACGGGACCCTGCTCGAGGGCGACCTGCCGCCCATCCAGGGCGCCGTGGTCGCCATGCACACGGCCATGTACCAAGATCACCCCGAGGTCGGCTGCGTGCTGCACACGCACTCGCCGTACGCCACGGCCTACGCGGTCGCGCACCGCCGCATCGGCTGCTGGGTCGAGGCCATGGCCATGTTCGGGCTGGCCGACGGCGTGCCGGTGGCCGGCTACGGGCCGCGCGGGTCGGCTGAGGCGGTCGCCAACATCCGCAGCGCCGCCACCGCCGGCGTCCCGGCGGTGCTGCTGGCCAACCACGGCGTGCTCGTCTTCCACCGCACCCCCGACCTGGCCATCCTGGTCGGCAGCGTGGTCGAGGAGGCCGCCCAGGCCGGCGTCAACACCAGCGGGCTCGGCGGCCCGGTGGAGATCCCGCCCGAGATGCGGGCCGCGGCCCTGCAGCGAGCCATGGCCTTCGACAGCCGGGGCACGGTCCGCGCATAACTTCTGCCACACCGAGACATCCTCCACCCGCCGGACGGTACCCCAGGAGGCCCGGCCGCGCACGTGAGTTTCAGCCCGCCGCCGGCGCGGACCTCAGCACCGTCCGGATCAGCCTCACCGCCTGGCAGGCGACCAGCACCGCGATGGCCAGCGCGACCGCCGGATCCAGCCAGTACCAGCCCCTGACGGCCCAGATGATCGCGCCGGCCACGGCCACGCCGGCCGCGGCGGCGGCATCGGCGACCGTGTCGAGCAGCACGGCCGCGACCGACAGGTCGCGCTCCTGCCCGTCATCGTCGTCCCCGCGCAGGACGACCGCGGCGGCGGTCATCGCCAGCGCGGCGATGCCGCTCACGACCAGCACGGGCAGTCCGTGAACCTCGGGCGTGCGGGTGGCGAGCCGGTCCACGGCGGCGCCGGCCACGAGCACCTCGAGGATCAGCAGCCACCCGCAGTTGATCAGCGCGGCGATCCGGGTGGTGGCCGCCGCGTCCGCCTGCCGGCCACCGCGGGCCAGGCGGGCGGCACGGCCGATGGCCAGCAGCGCCACACCAGCGCCCGCGGCGTCGAGGAGATAGTCGCCGCCCTCGGCCAGCACCCCGAGCGAGTGGGCGCCGACGCCCACCGCCACCAGCGCGGCGACCAGCGCGAGGTTGAGCGCGAGCACCACGCTCAGCCGCTGCGCCCGGGACATCTCCGCAGACTAACGCCCCGCGGCTGGCTAGCGACGAACGCGTCCGCGCGGAGGGGACAGCTCAGATCATGAAGGTTGGCTGGTCGATGCCGAGGCGGACCTTGGCGTACGCCTGGCCCCGGCCGGGGCTGAACAGGATGTGCTGGCCCGCGGTGTGGATGTCCCGGAAGCAGCGTTGCAGGGGATGACCGGCGAAGACGGCCTCGGCGCCCGCCAGCCTGAGCACCCGGTCGGCCGCCTCGGTGGCCGCGCGCGCGGCCTGGTTGCCGGCCAGCAGGACCCGGCCCCGCTGCTCGAGGCTGGGCGGGTCTCCGCCGCAGGCCGTATCCCAGACGTCGGCGATGACCTCGAACAGGAACGACCGGGCCGAGGCCAGCATCCCCTCGGCGCTGGCCAGCTGGGACTGGGCGTCGGCGTCGTGAGCGATGCTCTGGGCGGCGGGACCCCGGACCTTGCCCATCGCGATGGCGGCGAACTCGTCCAGGGCCCGTCGCGCGACCCCGAGGGGGACCGCGGCCAGGAACATCGTGCCGAGGGTGACCAGCGGGATCCGCCACAGCGGCCCGTCGTGGCGGGCGGGCTCGAAGAACGGGGCGGCCAGGTGCTCGGGCGGGACCCGCACCCCGGACAAGGACAGGTGATGGCTGCCCGTGCCGCACAGGCCCAGCGCATACCAGGTGTCCTCGATCACCGCGGACCCGGCGGGCACGAACGCGAACCGCCAGTCCGGGATCCCGTCGGCCCGCACCCCGGGCGCGCCGTTCTCGGTGACGAACACGCCGACCTGGAGCCAGCTGGCGTGCGGGCAGCCGCTGTTGAACGGCCAGCGGCCCGACACGGTGAACGCACCAGGCTGCTTTTCCGCGGCCCGCCCGAGGGGGGCCCACATGCTGGTGGAGACGAACCCGGGGTCGTCGCTGATCATGTCCTTGGCCACCGCCGGGTCCAGCCAGGCGAAGAACGCAGTGCTGTTGCCGATCACCATGGTCCAGCCGGCCGATCCGTCGGCCCGGCTGATCTGCTCGAAGATTTCCGCGGTCACGGCCGGGGCCAGCTCGTAGCCGCCCAGCGACCGGGGCAGGTTGAGCCGGAACAGCCCGGCCGTCTTGGCCCGCTCCACCAGGTCAGCGGGCATGGTCCGGAGCCGTTCGGCCTCGCCGGCCCGCATACGGAACTCGGGGACCAGGTCCGCGACCGCGCCCAGCACCTCGCCGATGTCATCCCTCACGCCGACCAGCATCACCGGAGTGAAGCGTCAGGGCATCCCTGAGATCAGGTATCTGGAGCGCCCTTCTAGAAGTGGGGTGACGTGGCGGTCTCGGTGAAGCCGGCCGGGATGGGCGGGTTGAGCAGGTCCAGGTTGGCTCGGGTGGCGGGCAGGATCTGGTAGTCGGTGGTGTCCGTCTCGAGCACGTTGTCGCGGGGCCCGGCCCGCATCATTTCCACCGAACGCAGCGGGACGTAGCTCTGCGCGTCGACCCACAGCGTCGTCGTCACGGTCATCGGGCCGCGCCGCGGGGACCAGGTGAGCTCGACGGCCTGGCGGCCCTGCAGGCGCACCGTGCCGACCACGGTGAATCCGCCGCTGGCGATCTGATCCCGGATCAGGCTCGGGCTGAGGCTCCCCGCCAGCAGCACCGAGGAACTCTTCTGCCGGGACCAGGTCCGGGTGGCGTACTCGACGTCGGTGATCTCGGCGCTGCTCGGACCCTGCGTGGTCGACATGGAGAGCTGGCCGGCGGCGGCGTCCTGGGTGTAAACGGACTCCGTGTCCTCCTCGGGCACGCCATCCCGGAACTAGGAACAGCCGGAACCGGACCTGCTGTCCCGGGACAGGGAACGCCGGATACGCCCAGGCGCGCTGGGTTAGCACGGGTCCGGCCAGAGTCTGGATCGTCCGGGTGGAATAGACGATGTCGCCGCTGGCCCGGCCGAACGCGTCGAGCACCGCGGTGCGCACGCTGGAGACCGTGGGCCGGGTGCTGCCGGGGCCGGATGAGGTCACGGACGCCACCAGCACCCCGACGGCGGCCGCCCCGGCCATCGCGGGGATCCCGGCCAGCAGGAGCCGGCGCCGGATCACCGGCGGGCCCGGCTCCGGACGGGCCTGCAGGACGCGGGCCAGCATCGCCGTGGCCTCGCCCGAGCCGGCCGACGGCTGGTAGCCGGGATCGGGACGCGCCGCCCGCAGCGCGGTCAGCAGGTCGTCGTCGAGGGGAGTCATCACGGCACCTCCACCGAATCGAGGCTGTCACCCTGCTTGTGTCCCGCCGCCGCGCGGTGCCGGCTCGGGCCGAGGCCGAGCCGGGCGGCGAGGCGGCCGCGGGCCCGGTGCAGCCGGGTGCGCGCCGCGACGGGACTGCAGCCCAGCACGACGGCGACCTCGGCCGGGGTGAGGCCGTCCCAGGCGACCAGGCGGAGCACCTCCTGGTCGCTGTGGCTGAGCGAGGCCAGCGCGGCCCGCAGCACGCCGGGTTCCAGGCCGCCGGGATCCTCGCACGCCACGGCCCGCGGCGACGCCCGGAAGCGGGCCACCAGCTCGCGCCGCCGGCGGTCCCGGCGCGTCTGGTTGCGCCACAGGTTATGAGCGACCGCGTACAGCCACGGAAGCGGCTCGGCCGTCGGTACGTCGTCGATGCGCCGCCACGCGATCTCCATGGTCTGCGCGACGAGGTCTTCCGCGTCCGGGCCGGTCAGCCCGCGATGCCGGGCGTAGCGGCACAGCGCCGCGTACCCCACGTCAAACAAGGCGCGGAAACGGGTCTCGGGATCCACACCCTCCTTCTGTCGCGGGAGGGCCTGGCGTTGCATGTCCCTCCTCACGGGTGGTCTACACAAGGATGCCCGCCGGGCACTCATCGACGCGGCCGCAGAGGTCATTGCCCGCCGCGGTGTCGAGGCCGCGTCCACGCCTTGCCCCTTAGCCCGGACGGCACCAAAGGCGCTCGTGGTGTTCTAGAATTTCGGCGCTCCAGCACCCGCCTTACGGGAGGCTCGCCGTGCCCCTTCTGGGAACCCTGCTGAAGAACAGGCGCGCCGGGGAGGCCAATCTCGCCTGGAATCTCCCGGCGCTCGCCGGGCCCGTCGTCCTCAAGCTGCGCAGCGACGGCTTCAAGCACGAAGGCGACATTCCCCAGGTGCACGCGGGCAAGCGGGCGGGCGGTCAGAACCTGTCCCCGGCGCTGGCGTTTGTGGCGCGCCGGCTGCTGGCCGAGCCGGTCGCGCTGGTGTTCGCCACACGTGAGGAGGGCGAGGAGTACCGGGGACTGCCGGAACTGCTGGTCGGGGGCCTGGGTGCGGGCGACGCGCGGGAGCTGCTCAGCTCAGTGATCAGGGGGCCGCTGGATGAGCGGGTGCGGGACCGCATCGTCGCGGAGACGCGGGGCAATCCGCTAGCCTTGCTTGAGCTGCCGCAGGGTGTGCCCAGTGTGCCCGGGGCGCCGGGGGCGCCGGGGTTGTCGGGGCGGATTGAGGATAGTTTCCGGCGGCGGCTGGAGGTTCTGCCGGCCGCCACCCAGCGGCTGATGCTGGTCGCCGCGGCGGAGCCGGCCGGGGAGCCGGCGCTGGTATGGCGGGCGGCGCAGCGGCTCGGGATCGGGGCCGGGGCGATCGCGCCCGCGTCGGACGCCGGGTTGCTGACGATCGGCCAGCGGGTGATGTTCCGTCACCCGCTGGTGCGGTCGGCGGTGTACCGGGCCGCGTCGCCGCCCGACCGGCGGGCCGCGCACCAGGCGCTGGCCGACGCGACCGATCCGCAGGCCGACCCGGATCGGCGGGCCTGGCACCGCGCGCAGGCGACGCCGGGGCCTGATGAGGAGGTCGCGTCGGAGCTGGAGCGGTCGGCGGGCCGGGCCCAGGCGCGCGGCGGGCTGGCCGCGGCGGCCGCGTTCCTGGAGCGCGCGGCCGCCCTGACCCTGGACCCGGCGCGCCGGGCGGAGCGGGCGCTGGCCGCGGCGCAGGCCAGTTACCAGGCCGGCTCCCTCGATGCGACCCTGCGACTGCTGGCCACCGCGGAGGCCGGGCCGCCGGATGAGTTCCGGCGGGCCCGGGCGGACTTGCTGCGCGGCCAGATCGCGTTCTCCTCCAGCCGCGGCAGTGACGCACCCCCGCTGCTGTTGAAGGCGGCCCGGCAGTTCGAGCCGCTCGACATGGGGCTGGCGCGTGAGACGTACCTGGACGCGATGGCCGCCGCGACATTCGTCGGCCGCCTGGCGCTTGGTGGCGGGATGCGGGAGGTCGCCGAGGCGGCGCGTGCGGCGCCGCCGCCGCCGGGGCCGCTGCGCGGGCCCGATCTGCTGCTGGATGGCCTGGCCCTGCTGATCTGCGAGGGCTACCCGGCGGGGGCGCCGGTGCTCCGCCAGGCGGTCAGCGCCTTCCGCGGGACGGATGTCTCCAGGGAAGAGGGGCTGCGCTGGCTCTGGCTGTCCTGCCGCGCCGCGCTGATTGTGTGGGACTACGCCAGCTGGGACGTGCTGTCCGACCGCCAGGTCACGCTCGCCCGTGACGCTGGTGCGCTTGTCACGCTTCCCATCGTTTTTAACATGCGCGCGACGGTGCACCTGTTCGCTGGGGAGTTCGCCGAGGCCGCCTCGCTGGTGGCGCAGGCCGAGTCGGTCACCGAGGCGACCGGGAGCAGCATCGCGCCGTACGGCGCCCTGGCCCTGGCCGTCTTCCGCGGCCGGGAAGCACAAGCCGCTCACCTGCTCCAGACCGCCACCGACGACGCGGAGCGCCGGGGTGAGGGTCGAGCGCTCAGCTTCGTGCATTGGGCGGACGCGGTGCTGTGCAACAGCCTGGGCCGCTATGAGGAGGCGCTGGCCGCGGCGCAGCGGGCGAGCGAGGACTCCCCTGCGGTGCAGTTCGCCAGCGTCGAGCTCGTCGAGCTCGTCGAGGCGGCGGTGCGCAGCGGGGTACCCGAGCGCGCGGCCGGCGCGCTGCAGCGGCTCTCCGGCATCGCCCGCGCGTGCGGGACCGACTGGGCGCTGGGTGCCGAGGCCCGCTCGCGGGCGCTGGTCAGCGACGGCGAGGATGCGGAGAACCTGTACCGCGAGGCGATCGACCGCTTCGGCCGCGCTGGCCTGCGGGTGGATCTGGCTCGCGCCCGCCTGCTGTACGGCGAGTGGCTGCGCCGCCAGCGGCGCAGACGTGACGCCCGCGATCAGCTCGGCCGCGCGTACGAGATCTTCGACTCGATCGGCGCCGCGGCGTTTGCCGGCCGGGCGCGCATCGAGCTGCGGGCGGCCGGCGGGCAGGCCCGCGAACGTGCTGTCGACACGACCGACCCCCTCACGGCGCAGGAAGCGCTGATTGCCCGGCTGGCCGGCCGGGGTGCCTCAAACCCGGAGATCGCCGCGCAATTGTTCATCAGCCGTGCGACCGTCGCCTATCACCTGCGGAAAGTGTTCGTCAAGCTCGGAATCACCTCGCGTGACCAGCTTGTACAGGTCCTGCCTGTGCGCCCGGATACGACGGTGCCGGTCGCGCCTCCGCGCTAAGCAACTCGCGCCACCCGGCAGCAGCCAAGGCACGCCGGGCTATCCAGCTGGCTATCCACTGGCCGGTCAAAATCAAGGCCACCTACGACCCCGACCAGGCAATCATTTCCGCCCACCCCGTCTGGCCAGCCCGGCACTGACAGGCCCACCATCGACCCTGTCAGTCAGGAGCCGGCCCCGGCGCCGCCGGTGCTGCCCGAAGGCCACCCGCTCATTCAGACTCCTGACCAGCGGCTGCGGGTATTCGTGAGTTCCACGCTGGGTGAGCTGGCCGAGGAGCGGCTGGTGGCGATGGCTAAGGTCTCTGGGGTACGACCGCCTCGGTGGCCGCGGGCAGGTCCAGGACGAGCTCGCCGGTGTCCTGGCGTAGCCGTGCCGGCCCGTGCGGGCTGGCGCGGCGGGCGAACCGGCGTGACTTGAAGTTCCAGAAACGCCCGCTGCCGTACCTGATCTGGATCTCCCGGATGCCCGGCCGCTGCCGGGCCAGCCAGGCGCCCAGCGGGGTGCCCAGGTCGGTGGGACTGGCCGGAATGTGGGCATTGCCAGCTACCGCCAGCGTGCGGGCCCCGGAGGGGGAGCCGGCCAGCAGGCGGCGGGCCATCGCCTCATCGCGCTGGGACCAGCTCCAGCTCGCGCCTATGACCCCGTTCGAACAAGATCACCTTCAACGGCCCGGCCGCGGCGCGTTCGGCCAGCACCGCCAGGTGACCAGCGGTAATCCGGCCATCGCCGCCCCACAGCCACGGGTGATCGGCCAGCGTCTCGCCGGCTAGGAACGCCTGGATCACCGGTGCCAGGTCATCGGGCCATTCCAGGGCCAGGCTGGTGAGCCCGAACGCCTGCATGAGCGCCCGGATGAGCAGGGGGTTCTCCCGGACGCCGTGCATCTCGCCCAGGAGTAGCAGGCCGGAGGAATCCAGCGACCGCCTGGCCGCTGCCAGCGCCGCAGGCTCGATCACCAAGCCGGGGTCCTCGACCGCGAATCCGGCCACGGCCCTTTGGCGAAGGCATCCAGCGACGCCGACGCACGGCCCCCGCTTTCAATAGCATGGCATCGATTTTCACCTCGAAATCATCCGAGTCCTTGCCTGAGTGCAGCTACCGCGTCGGGGTAGCTGGAAAGCTGGTAAGGCTTGCTTCCGGGCTCGGGCGGTCCGGAATAGGATTTAACGATCGGCGGGTTCGGAATGATATCGACGCTCAGAACCAACAGGTAGCCCGCGTATTCCCACGGAGCTAGAACAGGCTGCGCCGTGGCGTCCGATATTGTCTCCTGGTCCTTCAGATAGACAGCCGCGTACTGCAGATGCCCGCCCAGTAGCTTCCCCATGCCATTGACAGCACCAGGGCTGTAACCTTGCGCCGATGCGCCCACGTTAGCCAGCAACGGGCCGCCAGGCCAGCCGGACCAAGTAACGTGGCCCTGTATCCAGTAAAGGCCGATAGCGTGATGAGCCTTCAGCCATGCCGTCATCTGGACAAGGAAATACGTGTCGTCTTGCCCGCCGAAGGTGTGGAAGTCCAGGCCCCACTCAGGGATGACGATGGGCTTGCCAGTGAGCTTGGAGAATTGGGCTATCCAGTCCAATCCGCCTGGGGCGGCAGTCAGGGTCTGCTGCCAGTGAAGGGTCCAGTCGAGCGCGCCGGATGCGGTGTGCGGGTACGTGCCGTTAGGGTCGCCGTGCCAGTCGAAGATATCCGTTCCCACGTAGTCGACGTATGCGCCGCCAGGCCAGCACTCCGCTACCGTTGCCCCCCCGGGATAAATGGTCCACAAGAACTTGAAATGCTCACCGGGCACCGATCGCATAGTCGTGACGACTTGCCGCCAGGCAAGGATGAAAGCATCGAGTTCAGATGACGGCGCGTGCCACTCGCTCCATGCGTACCACCAGCCGTTCATCTCGCGGCTGAGATTGATAATGGTGTTGGCGAGTCCATCCCGTACCAGCAATTCACCTAGCTGGTAGAACTGCTTATTATCAGCGCCCGCCGCTGCCGCGACCAGAGCAGAGCTGTTTGAGTTGTGACGGGCGGACGTGGTGGAATTTGGCCCACCATCGTTCAAGAGCGCTTTTAGCTCAGAATCCACAGCGCCAGACGTCGTGATGGCTGGGTTGCCCGGGCTGGTCGACGCTGACGATTCTTTCCAGGCAGGCTCGGTCAAGGCAGTATTGCCAACAATGACTACAAGGCTGGTAAGGATTACTCGCCACATTGCCTTGGGCATTTTTAGCTTGATCATCAACTGTAACCTGAGCTGGGCCAAATTAGTGCGCACTTGAGTGCCGGTGGATGCGGTCCGGGCGTGGTTGACGTCGTCGGGCAGGAGGTCTGCGGCGGTAACAGTGTGTGCACCGGCGCAGACCTCGATCGTCCGGTAGCGGCGTGCCGGTGCGCACGATCGAGTCGCGCCTGTGGTGGTAGACGGGCCTGGCCTGCAGGTCGTGCCTGGACATGCGGAACGATTTCTCATCCTGCAAGCCAACCCCGCAGTCGATCAGTCCGTCCGCGTAGACCTTCAGGTCGGCCAGGAAACAAGTCGGCCCGTTCTTAATGAACACGTGACACCAGGTACCCTCGATCCGCTCGCCGTCGTCGAGGACCCGGTACCTACGGTTCCAGCCATCAGGTTGATCCTAAACCCGCAGGACGGCGCCAGCTCCAGCAGACCCAAGCACGCCAAGCTGGTCGACACGGCATGCTGAGCCCCGCGTCCAGCTGCGGGCCGCGCGACGGCATCGGCAGGGCGGCGGGGCTGTAGCCGAACACGTCGGCCTGGCCGATGCCCAGGCTAGCCAGCAGCCTGCCCTCCTACGCGATCCCAGCCAGGACCGCGGAAACCCGGCCGAGGACATCATCGACACTTTGCGTGACCATGGTGTGCATGGACTCATCGACGTCGAAGGCGTAGGCGATCTGCGTGGTGTCGCGCGCGGCGGGAGTCAGCGTGATCGCCGTGACCGCGTCGCCGGGCACCGTCATCACCAGGCGTTCCGGCTCGGACACCTCGTCGTAGCGTCCGGTCAGCGCGATCTCCTCACCGTCAGAGGAGATGACGGTCGCCTGCCAAGACCCTCCGGTCCGCACGTCCAGCACCGCCGTCCCCGGCTTGGCGGGAAGCCAGCCCTCGAAGTGGCTGGGTTGCGTGAGGACCTGCCAGACCCTTTCATGCGGGGCCTTCAGGGTACGGGTGACGGTGAACTCGCTCATCGGAATCCTTCCTGTCATCGTCGGCCGTGCCGGCCCGCGCCCATGATCAGCGCATGAGCCATAGGTCAGGGATGCACCTCGACCCTGACAGGAATGGGTCCTGCCGGTAAGGTCCAATCAGATCAATAGATCCGGGACCAATTCTGCCGGGCGATGGCGTGACCGGCTGGCCGTCAATGGGCACGGGTATCCGGATTGCCGGATCGTGGTCGCCCCTCCGCGCGGGACCCGGCTCGGGGTCAGCGACCCGGGCTACGTGCCCAGCGATACTGGCAGGTGTGCGGGTCCGCGCAGGTTGATCCGGCCGTTCCAGACGACCTGGCCGTCGAGGGCGAGCCCGGGGAACCGGGCGGTCAGCCGCGCGAGGGCGATCGAGGCCTCGAGCCTGGCCAGCGACGCGCCCAGGCAGTGATGCGGCCCGGCGCCGAACGAGACGTGCTGGCGTGCGTTCTCCCGGCCGAGCCTGAGTTCGGCGGCGTCCGGCCCCCAGAACCCCTCGTCCCGGTTGGCCGAGCCCAGACTGGCCATGACGAAGGCCCCGGCTGGGATCGTGACACCGGAGATGCTGACCGGTTCGGTGGTGATCCGCCTGCTCACCTGCACCGGGCTGTCGTAACGGAGCAGTTCCTCCACGGCGTTGGCGATCAGGGCGGGATCGTCTCGCAGCAGCGCGAGCTGGGCCGGATGGCGCAGCAGCGCCAGGGTCCCGCCCGCGATGAGGTTGACCGTCGTCTCGTGCCCGGCGATGTACAGCAGCAGGGTCTGCGCGATCAGCTCGTCGTCGTCGAGCACGTCGCCGTCGTCCTCGGCGTTGATGAGCGCGGTCAGCAGGTCATCAGCGGGATTGGCGCGCTTCCACGCGATCATGCCGGCCGCTGTCGCGCGCAGCTCGCCGTCCGCGGCCGCGATGGCCGCCGCCAGGGCGGGATCGGCGACGGGCTCCAGCGAGCGGACCACCGTGCCGCTCAGCTGCCTGATGCGCTCGTGATCGGCCGGCGGCGTGCCGAGCATCTCCGCGATCACGGCGAACGGCAACGGGAAGGCCAGGGCGTCGACGAGATCCACCCGGCCTTCTCGCTCCGCCGCGTCGAGCATGCTGTCGACCAGGCCGGTGATGCGCGGCCGCAGCGCCTGCACGGCCCGCGGCGTGAAGGCCTTCGACACCAGCCGGCGCAGCCGGGTGTGATCCGGCGGGTCGCGGTCGAGCATGGACACGCCGCGGGGGCGGGCGGCCTCCTCGCCGTACATCTGCTCGCGCAGCTCCGTGAACGGGCCCGCGGCGATGTTGCGCTCCTCGACCGACAGGCTCGCCCGCAGCAGCCAGGAAACATCGTCATAGCAGGTGAGCAGCCAGAACCCGAACGGATGCTGATAGGCCGGCGCCGCGGCGCGCAGCGCCGCGTACTGCGGGTAGGGATCGTCAGTGAAACCAGGCGCGAACGGGTCGAACAGCGGCGGGGGCAGGGTCTGGGACATGGCAGGGCTCCTTCCCGGCCTCCCGGCCGCCGTCGCCTACGCTGAGATTCTCACATACCGTCATCGATGCCGTGCTCAGACGCCGAGTGCCGGCCCGTGCATCATGCGCGGGCCGGCACCGGTCGGGCTGGCTACGAGGCGAGGTAGCGGACCAAGAGCACGTCGACCACGCCGGTGGTGGTGTTCTGCGCGGAGCCGATGGCGAGGATCTTCCCGTCCGGCTGGGTGAGCAGCACGGCCGCGCTGTCGTTGTCCTGGACCTGGGTGCTCGCCACGCCGCCGGTGCCGAAGCCGGCGTCAAAGCTTCCGCCGGCGTTGTAGCGCGCCACCTTCTGGGCGCCCTGGAACCCGCCCTCGCTGACCAGCGCCTGCCCGTTGGCCTGGATGGCCAGCGCGCCGGCGCCGTCACTGCGGGGATCGATGGTCTTGCCCCAGTCGAACGGCGCGGTGGCCGAGGCCAGGCTGCCGTCCGGGTTGTGCCGGCTGACCTGGAGGTCGCCGTCCTTGAACCCGTCCGGGAACGCCTCGCCGGAGATCACGAAACCGCCGCTGGGCAGGAAGTCGGCCAGGCTGCCTCGCGAGCTGACGGTGATGGCGGCCGGGGTGACGCTGGCGTCTTGCCGGCCCGCCGGGCTGAACTCCAGGCGGCCCGCCGTCGTCGCGCCCGGGCCGACCGACAACGTGAAGATGTCTCCGCTGGCGTCCAGTCCCAGCGTGGTGAACGGATCGTTGCGGACCAGCACCTGCCCGCCGGTGCCGAAGCCCTGATCGACGCTGCCGTCCGGGTTGAAGCGGACGAGCCCGCCGTCGAACACCCCCTCAACGGTGTTGGACACGGCCTCGCCGCCGGCCAGGATCTTACCGTCCGGCTGCACCAGCACGTCCTGCGCGCCCTGGACGCCGGAATCCGGCAGCATGCTGGCGGCCACGCCGCCGTGGCCGAAGCCCTGATCCACGGAGCCGTTGGCGTTGAACCGGACGACCGCGAACTCGCCGCTCCCGTTGGGCGCGATGGCCTGCGTGGCCGCGAGAATCTTGTCGTCGGACTGCACCGCGAGTTTCGGCGAGAAGCCCCCGGCGGGGTTGGCGTCGGCTGGGAACGCGGCGAAGCCGCCGTTGCCGAACGTGGTGTCCCTGGTCCCGTTCGGCAGGTACCGCAGCAGTCCGGAGTCGCCCGTCGCGGTGTTCACGACGGAGACCACGATGTCGCCGTCGGACTGCAGGGCGGCAGCGGAAACGTTGCCCTGGATCGCGTTCCCGAACGGGTCCGCTCCCAGGTTGGTCACCACGATGCCGCCGCTGCCGAAGGTGGCGTCGCGGGTGCCCGCGGTGCCCGCCGCCGACGCGGTGCCCGCGCCGGAGCCCAGCGCGAGGCCGAGCAGCACGATGCCTCCTGCCGCGGCTGGAATGTGCTTGTTCACTTACTGCCTTCTTTCCATGATCGCTTCATTGGGCTCGAGCGTTGTCGAGGCCGTGATGAAACGGTCATTGATCTGGGTCTAGCCGTTCTGCAGGACGAGCGGGTTGAACGAGCCCGCCGGGCCGCTCTCGCCGACCGCCCAGACGATCGCGGCGCCCGGGTTGGTGGCCACCGCGCCAACCCCGTCGGTGCTGCCGGTGTTGGGGCTGGCCACCACGTTCCACGTGGTGCCGTTCCAGTTCAGCGTCAGGGTCTGCCGTGCCGACGTGCCGGCCGGGGTGTCGGCGCCGACCGCCCACACGCTGTTCGCGGCGCTCGACGTGGTGACGCCGCTGAGGATGGCAATCGAGCCGGGCGACGGGCTCGGCACGATGCTCCACGCCGTCCCGTTGAAGTGCTCGATGAGGGTCTTGCTGCCGGGCACATCGACGACGCCGCTGTCGCCGACCGCCCACACGTCGCTGGCGCTGTTCGCCTTGATGCCGTTGAACTGGAAGAACGCATTGATGTTCGAGCTGTTCACCAGCGGCATCGGCACCACGCTCCAGGCCGTGCCGTTGAAGTGCTCAGAGAAGGTCTCGTTCTGCCCGTTGGCCGAGTCCAGGAAGGTGCCCACGATCCACACGTCGTCAGGCCCGTCCGCGGAGATCGCGTTCAGCGTGGTGTTGGAATTGGCGTGGGCCGGCAGGGGCAGGGTCACCGGGGACCAGGCCGTGCCGTTCCAGTGCGCGAGCGAGCCGACGGCGGTGGCGGCGCTGTTGCCGATCGCGTAGGCGTCACCCGCGCTGATGTCCGCCACCCCGACAGCTGAGGCGCCGCTGATGATTGAGATCGCGGTGGCGAACCCGGGCGATACCGACCAGGCGGTGCCGTTCCAGTGCAGGGCCACCGGCTCGAAGTCGGACTTGTTCAGCTGCGTCCGCCCGACCGCCCACGCGTCGGTAGCGCTGCTCGCGCTCACCCCGAGCAGCAGGGCGGTGTTACCCGGCGTGGCCGGCACGGCGACCTGCGACCAGGCGGTGCCGTTCCAGTTGTCGATGAGTACCTTCGCGCCGACGTTGGTGAACGCGGCGCCGCTACGGTAGCCGACCGCCCAGGCGTCGCTGTCGGATACCGTGGCCACGCCGGTAAACGTGGCGTTCTGCCCGGTGGGCGGCGCGGCGACGATGGTCCAGCCGCCGACCGCGAACGCCGAGCCCGCACCCAGGACGACCGCGGCACCTGCCGCCGCGACCATGAATACGGCCCTTCTGCGGAGAGTGCGCAACATAAAATGCCTTTCTGAATGGCCGCCTGCACGCGGGACCGGCTACCCGAGGTAGCCGGCGAGGGCGACGTCGACGGCGCCCGTCGTGTTGTCCTCGAAAAGCCGGCGGCGACGATATCGCCACGCAGGTGCTCCCGCGGGACCTGCACGGCTCTGAACGTAAGCCGCAGCGCGCCCGGTACTCCAATACATGTTCACGGGCGGCTGATAAACCGCAGGTATCACCGCACGTCAGCATGCATGACGTGGAGAAGGAACAGAGCCAGATGACCGCCGGGCCGCTGGCCACCGTACAGTCCCGATCTTCCGGGCAGCCGCGCGCGTTGGCGGGGTCACCGGCTGGTCGGCGGTTAGGATCGCGGCGTGATCACTGGCATGCATGCGATCGTGTTTTCCCCGGACGCTGAGAAGGTCCGTGCGTTCTTCGCGGACGTGCTCGGCATGGCGTCGGTAGATGCGGGCGGAGGCTGGCTCATTTTCGCGCTGCCCCCGGCCGAGCTTGCTATTCATCCAGCCGACGGTGACAGCCGTCACGAGCTGTACCTGATGTGCGATGACATCGGCGCCACCCTTGCCGAGTTGAGGAGCAAGGGGGCCGAAATCGCGCAGGAGGTCTCCGATCAGGGCTGGGGCCTGCTGGCAGCGATCCGGCTGCCAGACGGCTCGGAATTTCCCGTCTATCAGCCCCGGCATCCATTGCCTCCTCGAACCTGACGCGTGCACGCAGCCGCCTACCAGGCGGGCGCCCGGCCAACGGTGCCCTGGCCTACACGGGGAACAGATTGCCGCCGCGGGACGGACTCTCGATTCGGGTCCGATGTTCGTGGAGGTGCTCGCGACGTCCGCCCGGTGCCTTGATGTTTGCGGCTGGCTGAGGTTGAGTACAGCCATGTCTGAGCAACCTGCCGCCGTGCGGGCCTGGCATGCCGTCGTCGAGTCCGGGGACCCGGCGCTCCTGGACGACCTGCTGGCCGACGACGTGGTGTTCCGCTCGCCGGCCGTGTTCAAGCCGCAGCCCGGCAAGGCGCTGACGACGTGGTACCTCCGTAGCGCGATGGTGGTACTTGGACCCTCGCTGCGCTACGTCGCGCAGTGGCACGACCAGGCCAGCGCGGTGCTGGAGTTCGAGGCCGAACTGGACGGCGTCTACGTCCAGGGCGTCGACATGCTCCGCTGGAACGACCAGGACCAGCTGACCAGCTTCACAGTCATCGTGCGCCCCATGCGCGGGCTGCAGAAACTGGTCGAGCTGATGGCCCGCCAGCTGGGCGTCGCCCCCGCCTGACCGCGGCACATGCGTCAGCCCGGCTCGTCGTAGCGGACCGGGGTGGAATACCGCGGGTCCTCGTGGCTGGCCCAGTAGCGGTCCCGCAGCTGCAGGGTCAGCGGCCCGGGCACGCCCGCGCCGACCGCCCGGCCGTCGATGACCGTCACCGAAGCTGCCGTTCCGATGGCGGCTGGACGGGAAGAACGACGGGCATGAGCGTCCAACTGAACCACACCATCGTCTCGTGCCGCGACCAGCAGAAGTCCGCGGCGTTCCTCAGCGGGATTCTCGGCTTGCCCCCGGCCACCCGTTTCGGGCACTTCCTCGTGGTGCAGACCGAAAACAGCGTGTCTCTCGACTTCGATGAGACTAACGGCCCTATCACCGCGCAGCACTACGCGTTCCTGGTCGACGAGAAGGAGTTCGACGCGTCCTTCGACCGCATCCGGGAACAAGGCCTGCCCTACTGGGCCGATCCGGCCCGGACCCAGCGGGACGTCATCAACCACCGTGACGGCGGCCGCGGCCTGTACTTCGAGGACCCGGACGGGCACCTGCTCGAGATCCTCACCCGGCCCTACGGCAGCGGAAGCCCGGGCCTGGCCGCGCCCTAAAGCGGCCACGAGGCCGCGATCACCAGCCAGCGGCCGCGTCGCGGCACGCGCGAACGAAGTCCCGGACCGCGGGCCGTCCCTGTCACGCTGCCCGCCGGTAGGCCCGCACCGCCAGCGGCACGAACACGATGAAGATCCCGGCCAGCCAGACCAGGCTCTTCCACAGGCTGGCCTCGATCGGGCCGCCCAGCGCCATCGCGCGCATGGTGTTGATGACGTAGGTGACCGGCTGGTTGTTGGCGAAGGCCTGCAGCCAGCCGGGCATGGTCGCGATCGGCACGAACGCCGAGGACACGAACGTGAGCGGGAACAGCCAGATCAACCCGAACGCCTGGACGGACTCCTCGTCCCCGATGGCCAGCCCGGTGAACGCGGAGATAACCGAGATCGCCACGCCGAACACGGTGGCCAGCACGATCATGGCGATGGCCAGGCCGGCGCCGTTCAGGAACTGGAACCCGACCGCGTAGCCCACCCCGACGATGATCAAGATCGTGATGAGCATCCGGCCGCTATCGGCGACGAGCCGCCCGGTCAGCACGGCCGAGCGCGCGATCGGCATCGACTTCAGCCGGTCGATCACGCCCTTCTTGAGCTCCTGCGCCAGCACGATGGCGGTGCCGAACGTGGCGAACGCCGCGGTCTGCGCGATGATCCCCGGCATCAGGAAGTTGACGTAGCCGCCGGGGACGTTCACCGGGATCGCGCCGCCGAACACGTACCGGAACAGCAGCACGAACATCACCGGCTGGATCACGGTGAACACCAGGTAGGCGGGTACCCGCAGCCACACCAGGAGGCTGCGCTTGGTGAGGGTGAGCGTGTCGCTCACCCCCCAGCGGATCCTGCTGCCCAGCCCCGGCGCCCAGGTCGGCTCTGCTATCGCCGTCATGACGTCGTCCTCGCATTATTTTCCCGGGGGGACTGCCCCCCCGGACCCCCCCGCTCCTCCCGGGGGGACCGCCCCCCTGGACCCCCTCGCTCTTGCTCATCGCCTGCTCTGCCGGCGTCCCCGCCGCCCGCGCCGGCGTCCGTTCTGCTGCTCGTCCTCGGCGGCGTGCCCGGTCAGCGCCAGGAACACGTCGTCGAGCGACGGCCGGCGCAGCGCCAGGCCGCGGGTCACGAGGCCTGCGGCATCCAGGCCGCGCACCGCCTCGATCAGCGCGTCGGATCCTCGGCCCCCGACGCCCACGGCCACCACGCCGGTCTCCAGGTCGCCGTGCGGCTCACCCTCGCCGATCGGCGCGATCGCCTTGACCGCGTCGGTGACCCGGCTCCGGTCCGGCACGGTGAACTCGATCACGTCCCCGCCGATCCTGCCCTTCAGGTCCTCGGCGGTGCCCGCCGCGATGACCAGGCCGTGGTCGATGACCACGATCTGGTCCGCCAGCTCGTCGGCCTCGTCCAGGTACTGGGTGGTGAGCAGCAGCGTGGTCCCCCCGGCCGCCAGCGACCTGATGACGTCCCACATCCCCAGCCGCGCCCGCGGATCCAGGCCGGTGGTCGGCTCGTCGAGGAACAGCACCCGCGGCCGGCCGACCAGGCTGGCGGCCAGGTCCAGGCGCCGCTGCATGCCGCCGGAATAGGTCTTCGCGGTCCGGTCCGCCGCGTCGGCCAGCCCGAACTGCTCCAGCAACTCCCTGGCGCGGACGCGGACCTCCGGCCGGCTCAGGTGGTACAGCCGCCCGATGATCTCCAGGTTCTCCCGGCCGGTCAGCTCCTCCTGGATCGCGGCCGACTGCCCGGCCAGGCCGATCGACCGGCGCACCGCCGCGGCCTCCCGCACCACGTCATGCCCCTCGACCACGGCCCGCCCTCCGTCCGGGAGCAGCAAGGTGGTCAGGATGCGCACCGCGGTGGTCTTGCCCGCACCGTTGGGGCCCAGCACGCCGAGCACCGTCCCCCGCGGCACCGACAGGTCGATCCCGCGCAGCGCGTGTACGTCCCCGAACGATTTGGTCAGGCCCTCGACCAGGATCGCGGGCTGACCGCCGACCCCGTTTCCATCTGACATGAATCCTCCTGTCACCCCGTCCTCAAACCCGCTGTTACGAACCTACCGAACCCGGCGAACCCGGCCAACGAGATAACGCCGCCCGCCGCCCGGTGATATGACGGAGCGGCGGCCGCGGATTAATCGCCACCGACCGGCCGGTGACGCGAGCACGACCGTCCGTTAGGAATTAATGGATTTTTCCGAACGGGCCGTGGTGCGTGGAAAGGGGACACGGATGCTGCTGCCCGTGGCGGAGCTGCACCTGCACATCGAGGGCACGCTCGAGCCCGAGCTCCTGGTCCGCCTGGCGGCCCGCAACGGGGTCGCGCTGCCCACCACCGACCTGGCCGAACTGCGCGCCCGGTACCAGTTCGACAGCCTGCAGTCCTTCCTGGACCTGCACTACGCGAACCTGCGGGTGCTCCAGCAGGAGCAGGACTTCTACGACCTGGCCCGCGCCTACCTGGACCGGGCCGCGGCGGGCGGGGTGCGCCGGGCGGAGATCTTCTTCGACCCGCAGACGCACCTGGGTCACGGGGTCCCGCTGGAGGCCGTGTTCGGCGGTCTCACCGCCGCGCTCGCGGACGGCCAGAAGGAGCACGGGATATCCGCCGACCTGATCCTGTGTTTCCTGCGCGACCACGGTTCCGCCGCGGCCGCCCAGACTCTGAGGGATGCGCTGGCGTTCCGCGACAAGTTCATCGGCGTCGGCCTCGACTCGACCGAGATCGGCTACCCGCCGTCCCTGTTCACGCAGGTGTACCAGAGGGCGGCGGCCGAAGGGCTGCGGCTCGTCGCGCACGCGGGGGAGGAGGGCGGCCCGGACACCGTGCACGAGGCGCTCGACCTGCTGCACGTGGAGCGCGTCGATCACGGGGTGCGGTCCATGGAGGACCCCGGTCTGGTCGCCGAACTCCGCGACCGCCAGACCGCGCTGACCGTGTGCCCGCTGTCCAACGTCGCGCTGCGGGTCGTGGACACGCTCGGCCAGCACGTGCTGCCGGGCATGCTCGAGGCCGGGCTGCGGGCGTGCGTGAACAGCGACGACCCGGCCTACTTCGGCGGGTACGTGGAGGACAACCTGGCCGCGGTGCGCCGGGAGTTCGGGTTCGACGACGGCTCGATGGCGGTGCTGGCCCGCAACTCGTTCGACGCCTGCTTCGCCCCCGAGGCCGACAAGCGCCGCTGGAAGGCCGAGGTCGACGCCTGGCTGACCGAGGCCGCAAACGCCACGGCCAGCACCCCGACCCCGACCAGCACGTAGGAGTCCGCGGCCACGAGCTGCCACGGCGTCAGGCCCAGCTCGTCATACCGCCCGCCGCCGAGCGGGACCCGCCAGATCAGCCCCGCCCAGCCGATTACCGCGATACCAAGAACCGCGACGAGCCCAGCCAACGTGCCAAAACCGAAGCCGCCCGCGCCGGCAAACCGCCTGACCACCGCCACCACCCCAAGCAGCAGCGCCGGCACCGCCAGCACCCAATGGTGCGACCACGAGATCGGCGACACGAGCAGGCTGGTCACCGCGCACAGCGCGAACCCCAGGGCCTCGTCGCCCGCCCGTCCGACTCGGACCGCGAGCGCAAGACCCGCCACGCCCGTCACCGCCGCGACCGGCAGCCATACCGGTCCCACCGACAGCGTGTGCAGCACCCGGGCCAGCGCGCCGAGCAGGCTCTGGTTGGCCACGTTCTGGATCCGGCCCACGTGCCCCGGGTCGAAGAAGCTCGTGCCCCAGTACTGCGCGGCATCGCCGGGCACGAGGACGAACGCCAGCGCGACCGTGCCCGCGAACACCGCGGCGGCGGTCGCGGCCGCCCGGTACCGCCTGGTGGCCAGCAGGTAGACGACGAAGATGGCCGGCGTCAGCTTCAGCCCCGCCCCGAGCCCGATCCCCGCCCCCCGCAGCCACGACAGCCGCGAAGGCCGCGCCAAGAGCGCCAGATCCGCTAGCACCAGCACCGCGATGAACACGTTGATCTGGCCGTACTTCAGGTTGGTCCGCTCCGGCTCCAGCCAGATCGCCGCCGCGGAAAACACCAGCGCGACCTCCACCGCCCGCGAGCGCCCCAGCAAAGCCCGGGAAGAAGGCAGCCGCAGCACCAGGTACGACGCCACCGGCACCGCCACCACCGTCGCCAACGTCACAAGCACCTCGCCCGTCACAGCAGGCAGCAAAGCGAGCGGCGCGAACACGATCGCCGCGAAGGGCGGGTAGGTGAACCGCAGCCCGAACGCGAACCGCAGCTGGTACAGGTGCGCCCCGTGCAGCACCGCGCTCCCGCCCGCCGCGTAGATCGACAGGTCGCCGAACGCCGCCCGGCTTCGCACCGTCAGCAGGCAGCACACGAAAGCGGACACCCCGTAGCCCGCCAAAGCCAGCCACAGCCACCCGCGGCGAAAACCAGGAGCTCGCAACGCCCTACGGCACCCCGTCGAGGAACCTGGCCACGATCGGCCCGCAGGTAGGCCCGCCGTTGCCGTTGGAGTTGACCACGAGCGCGGCGAACGCGATGTCACCCTTGAAGCCCATCAGCCACGCGTCGGTCTTGAGCGGCGCACTCGTCCCGTACTGCGCGGTCCCGGTCTTGGCGAAGGTGCCGGCCGGAAGCCCCTGGCCCGCCGCGGTGCCGCTGTCCACCACCGACGCCATCATCTCGTGCAGATCGCTGACCAGGGCCGGCGACAGCGTGCCGGTGGCCGCGCCCGCCCCGGACTCGCCCTGCACCAGGAGCGGGGAGTGCGCGGTCCCGGTGTCGGCCGCCGCGGCGACCATCGCCATGGCCAGCGGCGAGATGAGCACGCGTCCCTGCCCGATCGCGGTGGCGGCCAGGTCGGCCTCGTCGGCGGGCTTCGGCACCGAGCCGCCGAACGCGACCAGCCCGAGGTGTGGCCTTTGGCCGAGCCCGAACATCGACGCGGCGGCCGGGAGGTCCGGCGGCGTCAGGTGACCGGTGGCCAGCCGGATGAACGCGGTGTTGCACGACTCGGTGAACGCCTGCAGCAAGGTGCTGACCGGCGCCTCGCCCTCGGCGTTGTGGAACACCTCGCCGTCCACCGTGGCCGTGCCCGGGCAGCTCGCCGCGGACCGCGGGGTGAGCCCGTGGGTGATCAGCGCGCCCGACGTGATCACCTTGAACGTCGAGCCGGGCGGGAAGCCGCCGTCGATGGCCTCGTCGAAGCCGCCGGAGTTGACCGATACCACGGCCAGCACCGCGCCCGTCATGGCGTTCACCGCGACCAGCGCGGCGCTTTTCTTCTGCCCGGTCAGCGCGATCTCGGCGGCCTGCTCCACCGTCGGGTCGATCGTGGTCATGACCGCGGTCCCCGGGTGCGGCGCCAGCGTGGCCACCGTCGCGACGCGCGAGCCGTTCTTGCCGGTCACCGTGACCGTGGCCCCGGGCTGCCCGGCGAGCTGCCTCTCGTCGGCCTGCTCAAGCCCGGTCTGGCCGACGATGCTGGACGCGTCGTACGGCGCGCCGAGCTGGCTGAGTTCCTGGGCCGTGACCGGCCCGACCGTGCCGACCAGGCCCGCGGCCAGGCCGGGCGTGATGGCGCTGCGCGCGCTGCTGGACTGGAACACCGTGCCGGGGATCGGGTAGATGGTCGCCTGGATCTGGTTGTAGCGCGCCTGGGTCACGGTGAACACCGGCTCGAAGAACGTCGGGTGAGCCTTGGCCGCGGCGATCGCGCTGCTGGCCTGCTCGGCGGTCGCGCCCACCGAGACCAGCGCCGCCTTCACGGCGGACGCGTTCTTGATCCGCAGCCCCTCCACGCCGATCGTGACCACCTGCCCCTGGGTGGTCAGCGGCGTGCCGTCCTTGCCGAGGATCGCCGCCCGGGCCGGCCAGGTCTTGGCCAGCGACAGCTGGTCGCCGGTCCCGAGCTGCGGCGCGATCGTGGCGGGCGACCAGCTGACCAGCCACTTCCCGTTCGCCAGCACCAGGTGCAGCTGGGACCCGATCGTGACGGTGCCCAGGCCCGCCAGGGTGAGCCGCTCGGTGACCGGCTCGGCGGCTTTCGACCCGGTGGTGGTCATGGTGCCCGCGGTGAAGCTGGCCTGCTTGACCGACAGGTTGGTGAACGCGGCCTGGTTGACCGTGGTGAAGTCGGCGGGCGGATCGGAGACCAGCCCTCGCATGGCCGCCCAGTTCTGCGTGGCCCAGGCGGACAGGTAAGCGCTCGCCGTCGTCTGCGGCTGCGGCGTCGACCCGCTGCACCCAACCAGCAGCCCGGCGGCGAGCCCCGCGGGCAGTACCGCACCTAGCACAGCTCTCGTACCCAGCCTCATGCCCAGCAAGGGTATTCGCCTCGACCCCGGTACCGCGGCGTAATGTCGGTCCCCTCCGCTATGGTCCGGGCCATGCGGATGTTGCACACCTCCGACTGGCACCTGGGCCGGTCGCTGCACCGGGCCGATCTCCGCGCGGCGCAGGCGGCGTTCCTCGATCACCTCGTGGAGGTGGTACGCGCCGAGAGGGTCGACGTGGTGCTGGTCGCCGGGGACGTGTACGACCGCGCCGTGCCGCCGGTCGATTCGGTCGAGCTGTGCGAGGACGCGCTGCTCAGGCTGCACGACACGGGCGCGAGGATCGTGCTGATCAGCGGCAACCACGACTCGGCCCGCCGGCTCGGGTTCGGCAGCGGCCTGCTCGACAAGACCGGCGTCCACCTGCGCACCCGCATAACCCAGCTGTCCCGCCCGGTGATCGTCGACGACGCGCACGGGCCGGTGGCCGTGTACGGGGTGCCGTACCTGGAGCCGGACGCGGTCCGCGGGGAACTGGCCGAAGCCGGTGACCCCGAGGTGCCGCGCGGGCACGCCGGCGTGCTCGGCCACGCGGTCCGCGCCATCGCGGCCGACGCGGACGCCCGCGGCGTGCGCCGCCGGGTGGTCATGGCGCACGCCTGGGTGACCGGGGGAGCGGCCAGCGAGTCCGAGCGCGACATCACCGTCGGCGGGGTCGGGCAGGTGCCCGCCGAGCTGTTCGCCGGCTTCAGCTACACCGCGCTCGGCCACCTGCACGGCCAGCAGACGCTGGCCCCCCACCTGCGCTACAGCGGTTCCCCGCTGCCCTACTCGTTTTCCGAGGCGAACCACCACAAGGGCAGCTGGCTGGTCGAGCTCGACGCCAACGGGTCCGTCACCGCCGAGCGCGTCCCTGCGCCCGCCTACCGCCGCCTGACCGTGCTCCGCGGCAAAATCCAGGACCTGCTCGCCTTGCCCGCCTACGCCCGGTACGAGGACGACTTCGTGTCGGTCGCGCTGACCGACGCGACCCGTCCCGAGGGGGCCATGGATGCGCTCCGCGCCCGGTTCCCGCACGTCCTGGTGCTCACCTTCGAGCCGGAGGGCGCCGGGCAGGACCAGCGCGGCTACCGGGCCCGGGTCGCCGGGCGTGACGACCTGGCCGTGGCGGCCGAGTTCGTCAGGCACGTCCGCAACGAGCCGGTCACGGACGGCGAGAGACAGCTCCTCACCAGCGCGTTCGAAGCCGTCCGCACTCATGACCAGGCAGAAGACTGATGCGCCCGCACCGGCTGCGCGTGACCGCGTTCGGTGCGTTCGGCGGCACCGTCGAGGTCAACTTCGATGACCTCGCGACCTCGGGCCTGTTCCTGCTGCACGGCGAGACCGGCGCGGGCAAGACCACGCTGCTGGACGCGATCGGGTTCGCCCTGTACGGGCAGGTGCCGGGGGAGCGCGGCAAGACCAAGCGGCTGCGCTCGGACCACGCGGCGGCCGGCGCGCCCACCGAGGTCCAGCTCGAGGCCACCGTCGGCGGGCGGCGGATGCGGATCACCCGCAAGCCCGAGCAGGAACGCCCCAAGCGCCGCGGCGGCGGCACCACCACCGAGCAGGCCAAGGTGCTCCTCGAGGAGTCCGACGGCGGCGCCTGGCGCGCCGTCTCCACCCGCGCGGGTGAGGCCGACGAACAGATCAGGGACCTGATGGGCATGTCCGCCCCTCAGTTCAACCAGGTCGTGCTGCTGCCGCAGGGGGAGTTCGCCAAGTTCCTGCACGCCAGCGCCGAGGACCGGGCCAAGCTCCTGCAGAAGCTGTTCGGCACCGACCGGTTCCGCGCGGTGGAGGACTGGCTGGCCGAACGGCGCCGGACCACCGCCCGCGAGGTGGAGGAGGCCGAGCAGGCCATCAAGGAGCACATCGCCCGGGTGGCCCAGGTCGCGGCCGTCCTGCCGCCCGCCGCCGACGCCGAAGACCAGGCGCTCCCCGACTCGCAGTGGGCCGCCGGGCTCGCCCGGGCCGCCGCCGCCGAAGCCGCGGCCAGCCGGGACCAGGTCAACAGCCTCCGCGACGCGCTCAGCAAAGCCCTGGACACCCAGCGCGACGCGGAACGCCTCGCCGACCGCCAGCGCCGCCGCCACGACGCCATGTGCGCCAACGCCGAACTCGCCGCCCGCCACGACCTCATCGACGTCCAGCGCCGTGAGCTTGACGCCGCCGCCCGGGCCGCCGAGGTAGCCCCCGCGCTCACCGAGGCCGAACGCACCGCCGCCGCCCTCGCCCGGGCCCGCGCCGCCGAGGAGCACGCGCGCTCGCAGGCTGGCGAACCAGAGGCCACCCCCGCCGGACTCCGCGCCGCCAGCCAGGAGCACGTCGCGAAGGCCGGCCGGCTGGAGGCGCTGCGGTCCCTGGCCCGCCAGGCCGACGACGAGGACCAGGCCGCGGCCACGGCCCGGGCCGAGGCTGCCGCGCTGGCCCTCCAGATCGATACCGCCGAAAGCGACCTCAGCATCGGACGCCAGCACCGACTGGACCTGAGCCGGCAGCGCGACCAGGCCCGCGAGGCCGGCGACCAGCTCACCGCGACCCGGGCCGAGGCCGACCGGCACGGCCGGGCCGCCGCCGACGCCGCCGCCCTGGTCCAGGCCCGGACCGACGCGCGCCGTCAGGAGCAGGCCTACTTCACCGGGCGGCTGGAAACGGCCAGCCTGCGCGACGAGGCGTCGCGGCTGCGCGAGGCGCGCATCGACGGCATGCGCGCGGAGCTCGCGGCCACCCTGGTCGACGGCGCGCCGTGCCCGGTCTGCGGGTCGCTGGACCACCCGGAGCTGTGCGAGCTGCGCGGCGAGCGGGTGACCCGCGAGCAGGAAGAGGCCGCCGACGCCGCCGCGGCCGTCGCGGCGGACCGGGCCGAGCTGACCGGGGCCAAGCTGGCCGCGGCCGACATCCTCGTCGCCGACCTGACCGCCCGGCTGGCCGCCTCCGGGTTCACCGCCGCCGCGGACCTGCCCACCCTGGAGGCCGAGGCCACCCGGCTCGCCACCCAAGCGCACGGGCTGGCCGCGCAGACGTCCCAGCTCACCGCGGCCGCGGCCCGGCACGGCGAGCTCCAGGCCGGCCTCGACGACCTCGACGCCGACCTGGCCGGCACCGACAAGCACCTGGCCGGCCTGACCGAGCAGCGCGAGTCCGAACTCCGCCAGGCATCCGAGGCCGATCAGCGGTCCGCCCGGCACCGGACGTCGCTGCTGGCCCAGCTCGACGGCCAGCCCGACCTGGACACCGCGCTGAGCGCCGCCCAGCGGGCGGCCGACGCGCTCACCGCCGCCGCTGACGCGGCCGACGCCACCATCCGCGCGCACGCCGACGCCCAGGGCGCCCGGGAACGGGCCGCGCAGGCCGCGGCCGCGGCCGGGTTCGCCGACCCCGACGCAGCCCGCGACGCGCAGCGGACACAGGGCTGGCGCAGCGAGACCGACCAGGCCATCCGCGACCACGAGGCCGCGCTGCGGGCCGTCGCGGACCTGCTGGCCGATCCCGACCTCGACGTGCCGCTGGACCCGTCCGCCGACGTGGCCGGGGCGGCGGCCGAGGTCGGCATGGCGCGCCAGGCTCACGACGACGCCCTGGCCGCGTACGACCGCGCCCAGCACCGGGCCGAGCAACTGGCCGACCTCGCCCCCCAGCTCGGCGAGCGCCTGGACGCACTGTGCCCGAAGATCGCCAAGACCGCCGAGGCGCGCCGCCTGGCCGACCTGGCCGCCGGGCAGGGCGCGAACACCCTGCGCATGACCTTGTCCTCGTTCGTGCTCGCCGCCCGCCTGGAAGAGGTCGCGGCCGCGGCCAGCGAGCGGCTGCTCACCATGACCTCCGGCCGCTACTGCCTGGTGCACACCGACGCGCGCCGCGGCGCGGGCCGCTCGGGCCTGGGCCTGCTGGCCTGCGACGCCTGGACCGGCGTGGACCGCGATACCAGCACGCTGTCCGGCGGCGAGACCTTCCTGGCCAGCCTGGCCCTGGCCCTCGGCCTGGCCGACGTCGTCACCGCCGAGGCGGGCGGCACCCGGATCGAGGCGCTGTTCGTCGACGAGGGGTTCGGCAGCCTGGATGAGGACACGCTGGAGGAGGTGATGACCGTGCTCGACGGCCTGCGCGAGGGCGGCCGGATGGTCGGCATCGTCAGCCACGTGTCCGAACTGAGGCAGCGCGTCCCCGCCCAGGTCCACGTGCGCAAGGGCCGCGCCGGCTCACACCTGGACGTCCGTGCCCCGGTCTGCTAGATATTTCTTTTTTGTCCGAACGGGCACTGGTGCGTCCGCTCTGCCACCCAAAGTCGCACCCGGACGTGACGAGGACCACACTCGGATCGCCTGCCCGGCCCAGCAATCCTCGCAGACCCGCCCTACCAATCCTCGCAGATGGGTCGTGAGCGGCATATGTTGGGACAAGACGGTCATTAGGTCTTTTTCGCCCGCACCATGTCTTATAACGATACGGTGACCCTTGGCCCTCAGGGGTGGAAGGCATCGCCGGGAAAAGCGGCACCCGCCTCTCGTCAGGGGCGTTCTCGCGGTTTACGATCGGAAACTGTCAGTCAAGATTTGGGAACTCTGACGTACGGCCGTGGGGCGGGACGGACGGGAGTGTCAGAGGTGGCGAATAGGTAGGAACAGGATTTCGCATGGCCATAGATCCCGCTGTCCGGCGCATCGTGGTCGGTGTCGACGGCTCGGCCGAGTCGGTCGCCGCCCTGCGATGGGCGTGCAGGGAAGCCAGCCTGCGCGCCGCCGAAGTCCACGCGGTACTCGCCCTGGAGTCCGCGTGCCATCAAACCGCCAGCTACGCGGTCCCGACGCCGAGGCATTCCGGCGGAAGCTGGGGCGCCGCGCGTGACGTGCTGCGCCGGTCGGTCAACGACGCGGTCCGCCGCTACCCCAGCGTGACCGTGCGCACCAAGATCAACGAAGGGCTCGCGGCGCGCGTGCTGCTCGACCACGCGCGGGAGGCCGACATGCTCGTGCTCGGCCGCACGGTCCACGACCCGGACCCGTATCGCGGTGCGGGTCCCGTCATCCGGGTGTGCCTGCGGTCCGCGCCGTGCCCGGTCGTCATCATCGGCTCGGACGTCACGCCGGACCGGGACCACGTCCCGCAGTCGTGGCGCCGTACCCTCGAGCCCGCGGCGAGGTAGTGCGAGGCAGCACAGTAGCCTCGCCCCTATGCGGACGATCAGGGTGTGGCTGCCCGAGGCGGACTGGGTGGCGGCGATGGGCGGCCTGCCCGACGGCATGACCGCCGACGTCTGGGACGGCGGCGAGGACCTGCCGGATTCGGCCGACGAGGTCGAGTTCGTGGTGCTGCCGTTCGGCGTGCCGCGGTCCCGGCTGCCCGTGTTCGGGAAGCTGCCGCGGCTGCGGGTGATCCAGCTGATGTCGGCGGGCGCCGAGAACGTGCTGGGCTACGTCCCGCCCGGGGTCACGCTGTGCACCGCGCGGGGCGCGCACGACCCCGCGGTCGCCGAGTGGATCATGGCCGTGATCCTCGGCCAGGTCCGGCAGCTGCCCAGGTTCATGGCGGCCCAGCAGGCGGGCACCTGGGCTCCCGCGGTCAGCGAGCCGCTGGCCGGCCGGACGGCGCTGATCGTCGGGTACGGCTCGATCGGCGAGGCGACCGAGCGGCTGCTGGTCCCGTTCGGCGTGACGGTCGAGCGCGTCGCCCGGCACGCGCGCCGCGTTGACCAGCGGGTCGTGGCCGGCGTCGACGACCTGCCCGCGCTGCTGCCCGGGGCCGACATCGTGATCCTGCTCGTCCCGGTCACCCCGGACACGACCGGGCTGGTCGACGCGCGGTTCCTCGGCCTGATGCGCGATCACGCCCTGCTGGTCAACGCGGCCCGCGGCGCCATCGTGGACACCGCCGCGCTGCTGGCCGAGCTGAACTCCGGCCGGCTGCGCGCCGCGCTCGACGTCACCGACCCCGAGCCGCTCCCGCCCGGGCACCCGCTGTGGTCCGCGCCGGGCCTGCTGCTCACGCCGCACGTCGCCGGGCTCAGCACCGATGCCGTCCCGCGGGCCAGGGACATCGTCAAGGAGCAGCTGGCCCGCTACGCCGCCGGCGAGCCGCTGCACAACGTCGTCGGCCCGCAGGGGTACTAGTATGTCGCGCCGGTACCGTGGCAACCCTCCGGCTCCCATCCGCCCGGGTCGCCTCCGCAGCGCTCGCGGTCGCTTGGTCACCTGCCGAGCGGCGCCGCGCCGTTCGGCGGTAGCGGCGGGGTGGAGTCGGTGACGCTGACCTGAAGGTAGGCCTCGGAGTCGACCACGGTTCCGGCCGGGACAGGCGTCGTGCCGTCACATTTGCCACCGAGCGGCTGCTGGCTGGCGCAGGTGGCGGCGGACGCAGTGGTCAGCACGCTTTCCTGGATGCCGAGGAGGTGGTACGTGTGCGGCTGGAAGATCAGTTCCTGCCGGAACCCGCCGCCGTCGAAGGCGATCGCGTCACCGGTCCGGCCCGCGGCGTCGGTGACGCCGGGGATCAGCCGAATCCCGGGCAAGGAGGCCGCCAGCTCGTAGACGGCGGTGCGCAGTGAGGCTGGCAGCAGCGCACTGTCCTGGAACAGGCCGTAGATCCCGCGCCAGATCCGCTCCGCGGGCGGCGTTCCCGGGACCGCTTTCAGCCCTTCCAGGTAGCGCGTCAGCCCGGCCCGCGAGGTCGGCAGCCTCGCTTCCCACCCGTAGCTGCCTGGCGGGTTCGGCACGGGGCTGGTGTGCCCGGGAGGGGCACCCCAACCCACGCTGTACTCGCAGGCCGCGAACTTGCTCCCCGGCACCCACTGGTTGTGGACGGGTAGCCAGTCCTCCTCGCAGGGACGCTCGCGGACCAGGCCATCACGGGTCCCGTTGACCGATGTCCAGCTCTCGAAGGTGAACCTGGCCAGACCCCGCGTCGTCACCCGGATCGCGCCCTGAGACGGGCCAGCAGCGGGACTCTGCGGCGATGTATAGATCAGCGCCACGTCCGTCGACTTGACGTAGATGAACTGATCGGGGCGAGGCGCGGGCGGCGCGGGCGCGGCGGCCGCCAGCCGCAGCAACTCCGCCGCGCTGGCGGGCTGGCCAAGGTCCCCGTGACCATCGGTCATCAGGCCCCCGGCCAGCACCGCCGCGACCACGACGACAACGCTGACCGCGCTCCCAGCCATGGCGAGCCACCCCCGTGCCCGAGGGCGCCGGCGGGCCGCTGCCGGCGGGGCGCTGCCGGCGGCGGCCAGGAGCCGGCTCCGGGCCCGCGCCCGCGCCTGCTCACGCTGCGGGGGAACCGAATCGCACATCTCCTTGAGCAGGTCCAGCTCAGTCACGGCACTGTTCCTTCCGTGGGTCTGTCTGGCCGAGTGACTGCCGTAGCTTTTGCCGTGCCCGGGACAGCCGGGAGGAGACCGTTCCGGCCGCTACTCCGAGCGTGATCGCGATCTCCTGGTAGCTGAGCCCCGCGGCGGCGGTCAGCAACACCACGTCCCGCTCGCCCTTGCTGAGCGAGGCGAGCCCGGCCGCCAGCTGCCTGCGGACGCCTTGGGCAGTGACCCGGTCCGCTACCTCGTCGGGGAATGCGGCCACCGACGTCCCGGCCGCCCGATCGCCGCCCGCCCGCGCGATCGCACGATAAAACCGGATTTCGCGCCGGCGGTGCCGGCCGAGCAGGTTGGTCGCGATGCCGAACAGCCACGGGCGCGCATCTGGCCGTGAGGTGTCGTAACGCTCCCGTGCGGCGAAGGCGCGCAGGAAGGTCTCCGCGACTAGGTCGTCGGCGAGATCCGGCCCGACTCGCTGCGCCAGGTACCGGTAGATTCCTGCGGAGTGCCGGTCAAACAGCACCGCGAACCGTTCCGGCTCGCCCACCGATTGGCCGACGATAGCCGCATCGTCGCAGGCGCCAGGACCGGCCTGGCCGGTCACGGCCAGCGGGTCGCGCTGTCTGCTCACGTCCGGCCTCCAGCGGCGCCACGGGACAGTCACTCGTTATTACCCGTAAGGCCACTCCGTGCTCCAGCCTGCCACCGAGGGCCGGAGTGGGCACCCCGTCAGCCTCACCCATCGGGCCGAAAGACGTCACGATGATGCTGGTGCCGGGTCAACCCAACGTAGCCCTCATGGCCAGGGAACAGGCGCTCCGGGCAGATCGCCGTAAAGAATGGCGGTCATGGGTCACCGCCAGACCCAGGCGACCCGGCCGCGGCCGCGGCGTCGATCAAGGCGGCGATTGCCGGGTGGCAGCGCAGCCGGTCCAGGGCGCGGCTGCGATACGGCCCGACGCTTCCGACCGCGATGCCCAGCCTCAAGCTGATCTCGGCGTACGGGACCGGCGGGTCAGCGATAAGCAGGACGACCAGCCGCTGGCAGTCGGGAGGCAGGTCCGCGAATGCCTCGCGCAGCGCGGCGTGGCGCTCGGCCACGAGCAGCTCCTCCTCGGCTGTCGCGTTCTGCTCATCCGATGGGTTCTCAGCGCCGCGCATCGGCCCGGCGGAGGCCAGCCGATACCTGGCGCCTTGGACCCGGTAGCACTCTCGCTTGGTGGTGGTGGTGAGCCAGCCGGGTAGCGCGGCCGGATCGCTCAGGTTGTCCAGATGTTCCAGCAGGCGGAGCCAGACGGCCCGGCCGACTTCCTCGGCGTCGGTCCGGTCCAGCTGCCACCGGCCGCATATCGACCAGACCAGCGGAGCATACGGCTCGACGAGCGCCTCCCAGGCGGCCCGCTCGCCGTTTCTGGCCCGTGTCGCCAGGTCGATGACCAGCGGTTCGCGCTGTCTGCTCACATCCGGCCTCCAGGGGCGCTACGGGACAGTCACTCGTTATTACCCGTACGGCCGCTCCATGCTCCGCACGGAGACCGGCAGGCCTCACCGGACCATGGCAGACACCCAGGCAGCCCACGACGGTTCGGGGCTGCCGTCGGCAAAGGACCATGTCCTGCTAGGTCAGCAGGAACGGTACTAGGCTCGGTCCCGTGTCGTCCCTGGTTGAGCAATCCCCGAAGGTAAGCGCCGCGCTCTCGGCCGGAGCCCCGGTCGTCGCGCTGGAGTCGACGATCATCTCCCACGGCCTGCCGCGCCCGGGCAACCTTGCGGCCGCGCGAGAGTTCGAGGCGATCCTGTCTGACCAGGGCGTGACCCCGGCGACGATCGCGCTCATCGACGGCGTGCCCAAGGTCGGCCTGACCGCCGAAGACCTCGAGCGCATCGCGGCCGACGAGTCGGTGGTCAAGATCAGCAGCCGGGACATCGGCATCGCGATGGCCAGGAAGATGACCGGCGGCACCACGGTCGCGGCCACGTCCGTGCTGGCCGCCCGGGTCGGCATCCGGGTCTTCGCGACCGGCGGCCTCGGCGGCGTGCACCGCGGCGCGGCCGAGACCTTCGACGAGTCGGCCGACCTGACCGTGCTGTCCAGGACGCCGATCACGGTCGTGTCGGCCGGGGTCAAGTCGATACTGGACATCCCGGCCACGCTGGAGCGGCTGGAGACGCTGAGCGTGGCGGTCGTCGGCTACCGCACCTCGCGGTTCCCCGCCTTCTGGCTGGCCGACTCCGGTTACGACCTCGATTGGCGGGTCGACAGCCCGCAGGAGATCGCCGACATCATGGCGGCCAGGGAGGCGTTCGGCGAGCAGTCCGCCCTGCTGGTCGCGAACCCGCTGGCCCGCGCCGACCAGCTCGACCCGGAGGTGCTCAGCGGCGCGCTGCAGGCGGCCCTGGCGGCCGCCGCCGAGTCCGGCATCCGTGGCAAGGCGGTCAGCCCCTTCCTGCTCGATCACATCCAGCGGGTCACCGGCGGGGCCAGCGTCGAGGTGAACCTGACCATCGCGCGCGGCAACATCCGTCTCGCCGGCCAGATCGCCACCTCGTGGGCCGAACGAGCCGGTGAGCCCCGCTGACCGTGAGCCGCCGGGTCGCGGTCTGCGGTGACGTCATCAACGACGTGCTGGTCAAGCCGGTCGGCAACGTCACGCCCGGCAGCGACACCCCGTCGGTGATCCGCGCCTGCCCGGGCGGCGCCGCGGCCAACCAGGCCGCCTGGATGGCTCATCTCGGCGCCGACGTCACCTTCGCGGGCCGGGTCGGCGCCCGCGACGCGGACTACCACCGCGCCGAGCTGGCCAGGGTCGGCGTCCGCGCCCACCTGGCCGCCGATCCCGAGGCGGACACCGGCTCGATCGTGATCATGGTGGCCCCCGACGGCGAGCGGACCATGTTCACCGACCGGGCGGCGAACCTGAACCTGCGCACCTCCGACCTCCCGCCCGGCCTGCTCGACGACGCGGCCGTGCTGCACCTGACCGGCTACACGTTCTGCGAGCCGGCGCTGCTCGAGGTGGCGCTCTCGCTCCTGGCCGGCGCCCGCGCCCGAGGCCTGGCCGTCACCGTCGACCCCGGCTCGGCCGCCTTCCTGGCCCGGATGGCGCCCGGCGCGTTCCTAGCCTGGACCGAAGGCGCCGCGGTCTGCTTCCCCAACCGCGACGAAGCCGCCGTCCTGGTCGGCGACGCGGACCCGGTCACCATGGCCGCCCGCCTCACCCGTCACTACGGCATCGTGGCCCTGAAACTCGGCGCCGCCGGATGCGTGCTCGCCGTCCCCGGCGAGTCCCCGGTCAGCATCCCCGCCCACCCCGCGTCCGCCCGCGACACCACCGGCGCCGGCGACGCCTTCTGCGGCGCCTTCATGAGCCGCTGGCTAGCCGCCGCCCGCCACTACGGCCCCGACCCGCAGACCGCCGACCTGCCCGCCGCCGCCCGCTTCGCCACCCAGATCGCCGCCTCCGTCGTCACCCGCTTCGGCGCCCGCCCCCTCTAGCCCGCCCCCCTGATCGGGCTTCGTGTCCCCGCGCCCGCCTACCTCCGCGACTCGGCCCGTCCGCGCGAATTCTGGCTTCCCCTCTTGACCGCCCGGCGGACCCAGGCTTATGTTTCGTGAAACACCGTTCGACGATGTCGAACAAGTTTCATGGCAACCCCCATCTCGCCGGAGGAGGTGAGACGCCCCGGCCGAGGCCGAGGGCGACCCGCATGGCAGCTCCACCCACCACCCCGCAGAAGCTTCTCGCCGAAGGCCTGGGAACCGCGTTCCTCGTGTACGTGGGAGCCGGCTCGGCGGCCGCGACCGGAGTGATCGCGGCCGGCACCAAGGTCGCCTTCTCCATGGCCCAGCTCGGCATGATCTCGTTCGCGTTCATGCTGGTCATCGTCGGCGCGGTATACGCGATCGGGCACATCTCGGGCGGCCACATCAATCCGGCGGTGACGCTGGCCCTGGCCGTGTCGGGCAAGTTCCCATGGCGCGAGGTGCCAGGCTACATCGCCGCCCAGCTGGTGGGCGCGATCGCCGGCGCGGCGGCCATCTTCCTGACCCTCGGCCGTGTGGCCACGGTCGCCGCGGGCGGCGGGGTCACCAAGTACAACGCCGCGTCGATGGGCTTCGGGCGAGCCTCGCTGATCGAGGCCATCGGCACGTTCATGCTGGTCTTCGTGATCTTCGGCGTCATCGACCACCGCGCCGTGCCCGGCTGGGCGCCGATGGCCATCGGCGCCATCGTGTTCGCGATCATCATCATCCTCGGCCCCGCCACCGGGGCCGCCATCAACCCGGCCCGTTACCTTGGCACCGTGTTCATGCAGAGCGGGTTCGGCGGCACGGTCTCCTGGGCCCAGGTCCCCGCCTATCTCATCGGCGAGCTCGTCGGCGGGGTGCTCGGCGGCCTCGCCTACGTCACCATCGGCAAGGTCCGCGCGGACGCGGCGCTGACCAGCCTCTCGCCCGATCCCGATGCCATACCGGAAAAGGTCAGTGGAGCAACGTCATGAAGAAGCTCATCAACAGTCCCGAGACGGTCGTCACGCAGGCCCTGGCCGGGGTGGCCGCGGCCCACCCGAGCCTGCACGTCGACATCGAGAACAAGGTCATCACGCGCGCGGGCGGACCAAAGAACGGCAAGGTCGGCCTGGTGTCCGGCGGCGGCTCCGGCCATGAGCCGCTGCACGGCGGGTTCGTCGGCTACGGGATGCTGGATGCCGCCTGCCCGGGCGAGGTGTTCACCTCCCCGGTACCGGACCAGATGCTCGTCGCGACCAAGGCCGTCGACGGCGGCGCGGGCGTGCTGCACGTGGTGAAGAACTACACCGGCGACGTGCTCAACTTCCAGATGGCCGCCGAACTGGCCGGGGACGAGGGCATCGAGGTCGTGCCGGTCGTGATCAACGACGACGTGGCGGTCGTGGACTCGCTGTACACCGCGGGCCGCCGCGGCACCGGGGCCACGGTCTTCGTGGAGAAGGTCGCCGGGGCGCTGGCCGAGGAGGGCGCGGACCTGGCCGCCGTGGCCGCCGTGGCCCGCGAGGTCAACGACCGGAGCCGGTCCTTCGGCGTCGCGCTGAGCTCGTGCGTGGTGCCCGCGGCCGGCAAGCCGACCTTCGAGCTCGGCGACTCCGAGGTCGAGCTCGGCATCGGCATCCACGGCGAGCCCGGCCGGACCCGCGCCGCCCACACGTCAGCGCAGGAGCTGGCCGCGGTGGCCCTGGACGCCATCAGCGACGACATGCCCATAGACGGCACAGACCTGCTGGTGATGGTCAACGGCATGGGCGGCACTCCGCTCATCGAGCTCTACCTGATGTTCAACGAGGTGCAGAAGTACCTGGAGGGCCACGGCGCCCGCGTGGCCCGCAACCTGGTCGGCAACTACATCACCAGCCTGGAGATGCAGGGCTTCTCGGTGACCGTCTGCCGGCTCACCGACACGCTCACCCGGCTGTGGGACGCCCCGGTAGACACGCCTGCCCTGCGGTGGGGACGCTAGGAGCCTAGCGATTTCCGTCAGTCAGGGAGCCATCATGGACGCTGAAGTCTTCCGGGCCTGGATCACGTCGGTCGCCGCGGTCATCGAGGCCAACCGCGACCACCTGACCCAGCTGGACGCGGCGATCGGCGACGCCGATCATGGCATCAATCTCGCCCGCGGCTTCACCGCCGTGCTCGGCGCGCTCGACGCGGCGCCAAAAGAACCGAGCACGCCCGGCGCGATCCTCACCCTGACCGGCAACACGCTCATATCCAAGGTCGGCGGCGCCTCCGGACCGCTGTACGGCACGGCCTTCCGCCGTGCCGGAAAGTCTCTCGGAGACGCCGCCGACGTCGACCTGCCCGCGCTGTCCGCCGCGCTCGACGCGGCCCTCGCGGGCGTGCAGCAGCTCGGCGCCGCCCGCGAGGGCGACAAGACCATGGTCGACGCGCTCGCGGCGGCGACCAGGGCCTTCGGCAAGGCCATCGCCGAGGGAGCCTCGCATGACGAGGCCCTGGACTCGCTCGCCGAGGCGGCCGACGCCGGCGCCGAGGCGACCGTTTCCATGCAGGCGCTGAAGGGCCGCGCGAGCTATCTCGGGCCGCGCAGCGTCGGCCATGAGGACCCCGGGGCCGTCTCGACCGCGCTCATCCTCGGCGCCCTGCGGGACGCCGCGCGGACCGGCCGATGACCGGACCCAGCCGTTACCGCGGGCAGCCGGTATCCGAAGGGACCGGCCTGGGCCAGATCTACCTCGGCGACCCCCTCAGCGAAGCCAACGGACATGGGCCCGCGACCGAGGACGACGTTCGCGCCGCCTTCGCCGCCGTGGCCAAGGACCGCGCCGCCCTGGCCGCCGAACTCCGCGACCAGGGCCAGGACCTGCAGGCCGGCATCGTCGACATCGCCGCGCTGATCGCGGGGGACCCCGCCCTGATCAACCAGGCACTTGAGGCGGTGCGGGCCGGCGCCGACGGCGCGGACGCCGTCCGCCAGGCCGGCGAGGCCCAGGCCGGGCTGCTGGCCGCGCTGCCCGACCCGGACCTGGCCCAGCGCGCGGGCGACGTCCGCCAGGTGGCCCAGGCCGTGGTCGGCTACCTTGCGGGCACCAAATCCGCGCCGCTTCCGGCCGGTGACTTCATCCTGGTCCGCCGCGAGGTCGACCCGGCCGACCTCATCCGGCTGGCCGAGGCGGGCCTGGCCGGCGCGGTCTCGGTCGGCGGCGGGGCCAGCTCGCACGCGGCGATCATCGCCCGCGGCCTCGGCCTGCCCATGCTGGCCGGAGCCGACCCCCGGGTGCTGGCCGCGGCGGCCGGGCACCACGCGATCCTCGACGCCGCCGCGGGGGAGCTCATCGTCGATCCCGCCGAACCCGATCTCGCCGCCGCCGCAACGAAAACCGCGGCCGAGCGGACCACCGCCGCCACCGCGGCGGCGGAGGTCAAGACGGCCGACGGCGAGCCGGTCACGGTGTTGTGCAACGTCGCCTCGGCCGCCGAGACCCGGCTGGGCCTGTCCTGCGGCGCCGCCGGCGTCGGCCTGCTGCGCACCGAGATCGCCTTCACCGGCGCCGATGGCTGGCCCACGGAACAGGATCACCTGGCCCAGCTCGCGCCCATCCTCAGCCAGCTCCGGCAAAGGCCCGCCGTGGTCCGCCTGCTCGACTTCTCTGGCGACAAGGTGCCCCCGTTCCTCCAGGACCAGGAGCAGGGCCTCACCGCGCTCCTCAAGGCGCCGCAAGCGCTCCACGACCAGCTCCGCGCGATCGTCCGCGCCGGGGCCGGGATCCCAGGAACCCGCCTGTCGGTGCTGATCCCGATGGTCACCTCGCTCGAACGAGGTCACCGTCATCCGCGCCGCGCTCGCCCGGGCCGCCGCCGAGGCCGGCCAGGAACCACCCGAGCTCGGCATCATGGTCGAGGTCGCCGCGACCGCCGCCGCCGCCGCGGCCTTCGCCCCCGCGGTCGACTTCTTCTCCATCGGCACCAACGACCTCAGCGCCGAAGTCCTCGGCCTCGACCGCGCGAGTCCCCAGACCCGGCCCGCCCTGGCCGCCGACCCCCGCGTGCTTTCCCTCGTCCACCGCGTGGCAACCGCCGCCGCCACCGCGGGCATCAAGGTCTCCGTCTGCGGCGACGCCGCCGCCGACCCGGACGTCCTGTCCCTGCTGCTTGGCCTAGGCATCAGAACGCTCAGCGTCGGCGCCGCCCGCGTCCCCCAGGTCGCCCGCCAGATCGCCGGCACCGATACCGCCGCCGCCGCGGCCCGCGCCGCCCGCATCATCGCCGAGGCCCGGGTGAACCGCTGATGCCCGCCCGGCCCGAGGACTCAGCTCAGCGCGGAGAGCGCCAGGCCGCCGCGGCCCGCGCCCAGGTCCCGCGAGGTGGCCCTGGCGGCCAGGACTACCTGACGTACGAGCTCGTCCCGGGTGCCGGGCGCCAGCAGCCGGTCGGCCGCGCCGACCACCCCGATCGCCCCGGCCACCACGCCGTCCCTGGACAAGATGGGCGCCGCGATGCCGGCGTCGCCCACGGTCGCCTCCTGGTCCTCCACCGCGTACCCGCGCTGGCGCACCTGGGTGAGCGCGCGGGTCAGCGCGGTCCTGGTCGTCTTGGTCCGGCCGGTCAGCGGGGCCAGGTCGGCGGCCAGCGCCCGGGCACGCTGACCGGCGGGCAGGTGCGCCACGATCGCGTGGCCGAGGGCGCAGGCGTGCCACGGGATGGCCGCGCCGACCTCGAGGATCTGGACCGTCTTGTCCGGCCGGAACACGTGGTGCAGCACGATCACCCTCGACCCGGACAGCGTCGCGACCCAGACCGCCTCGCCGGCCTGCTGGGCCAGCGACTCGGCCCACCGCAGCGACCTGGCCCGCAGCTCGGAACCGTCCAGGTAGGCGTTGCCGAGCTGGAGCACCCCGGGGCCGAGGCTGTACTTGCCGGTGTCGGGGTCCTGCGTGACCAGGTCCTGCGCCTCCAGCGTGCGCAGCAGCCCGTGCACCGTCGGCTTGGCCAGGCCGACTCGTTCGGCGATCTCGGTCACGCCGAGGCGTGGCGTCCCCGAGCCGAGCACGGCGAGGATCTGGGCTGCGCGCTGTACCGACTGGATCATGTCGCCCTTTCAGCGATACCGAACAACATTCAGGATATGCCATGAGCCGCGCCACCGTCGGGATCGTCCTCGTGTCGCACAGCGCCGAACTCGCCCAGGGCGCCGCCCATCTCGCCGGTCAGGTCAGCGGCGGGACGGTCACCATCATCGCGGCCGGAGGCACCGACGAGGGGGACCTGGGCACCAGCGCGGCGAAGGTGTCCCGCGGGCTGAGCCAGGCCGACAGCGGAGCCGGCGTGGTGGTGCTGCCGGACCTGGGCAGCGCCGTGCTCACCGTGCGCGCGGTGCTGGAGGACCATGGCGACGCCACCAGCGTGCTGCTGGCCGACGCGCCGTTCGTCGAGGGCGCGGTCGCGGCCACGGTCGCCGCCGCCTCGGGCGGGGACGTCAAGGCGGTCGCCGCCGCGGCTGAGGAGGCTCGTCATGCCCGCAAGCTATGAGCAGGAGATCACCCTGGAGGGCGATCTGCACGCCCGTCCGGCCGGGGCCCTCGCGGTGGCGGCCGGCCGGTTCGCCTCGGCGGTCTCGGTCACCGCGGGCGGCCACACGGCGGACGCCAAGAGCGTGCTCGGCGTGATGGGCCTCGGCGCCACCAGCGGCCAGCACCTGACGGTCAAGGCCGCGGGCCCCGACGCGCGGGAGGCGGTCGCCGCGCTCATAGACATCCTCGGTCACGTCACCAAGGTCGGCGGCTGACGGTTGTTACGGCTGGGCAGGCGGCAGTCGCCTCTGCGCACTAGCCCGCGGGCAGCGGCTTGCCTTGGTACTCCAGGTTCGCCCTGCTCTTGGTGATCGCGTGCCTGACCAGGGCGATGAGAACCTTCTTGACGGAATCGCGCTGCCGCGCGTCGCAGAGCACCACGGGCGTGTCCGGGTCGAGGTCCAGGGCGATCTGGACATCTTCCGGCCGGTAACTCGGGGCGCCGTCGAAGCGGTTGACCGCGACCAGGAACGGCGTGGCGCGGTGCTCGAAGTAGTCCACCGCGGCGAAGCAGTCGGCCAGGCGCCGCGTGTCGGCCAGCACCACCGCCCCGACCGCCCCGTAGGCCAGCTCATCCCACATGAACCAGAAACGTTCCTGCCCGGGCGTGCCGAAAAGGTACAGAGTCAGGTCGGCCCTGAAGGTTATCCGGCCGAAGTCCATCGCCACCGTCGTCGTGGTCTTGCGGTCCGCGCCGCGGATGTCGTCGATGCCGATGCTGCGATCGCTGAGGTCTTCCTCGGTAGACAGCGGGCGGACCTCGCTGATCGCGCCGACCAGGGTGGTCTTGCCCACCCCGAATCCCCCCGCGATCAGGATCTTGGCCGTGGCGGGCACCACCCCCGCCTCGGCCGTGTCAGAGAGTCTGTAGTCCATCCAGCACGTCCCTCAGTAGACGGTCATTGGTTACCGATCCCGGAGGAGTCGCGACCCGGAGCACCCCGTACTGCCTCAGGTCACTGAGCAGCACGCGGACCACTCCCACTGGGAGGTCGATGTCGGAGGCCAGATCCACCACCGTGATGGGCTGACGACAGTAGCTCAGGAGCCGGCGGTGGTCGCGGCTGAGCCGCGTATCGGCCGGGAGCCGCGGATCGGCGACGGCCGTCACGACGTCGATCAACCCGACGTACGACCCGGGAGCGGGCGCGGTGCGTCCCTTCGTGACGGCGTACGGCCGCACGATCGGTCCCGCTTCCCGGTCAAGCCACCTGTCCCTCGGCGCGCTCATGCGCTCAGCCCACGACTGGTTCGTGATCGTCCTGCCTCGGCCCGGCGGTGAGGTGCACGCCCATCCGTCGCACCAGCATGGCCATTTCATAGGACATTACGCCCAGGTTGGCATCAGCCGAGGCGAGCACGGCCAGGCAGGTACCCTGCCCGGCGGCCATCACGAACATGAACGCGGAATCCATCTCGATGATGGTCTGCCGCACCTCCTCGCCGCCGACCTGCCGTCCGACCCCGCGGGCCAGGCTATGCACGCCCGCGGCCAGGGCCGACAGGTTGTCGCCTTCCTCGCGGCTCAGGTTCTGTGACTTCGCCACGACCAGGCCATCCCTGGACAGGAGCAGCGCCTGGCGGACGTTCGTGACCCGGGCGACCAGGTTGTCCAGCAGCCAGCCGAGCTGCTCCCCGTTGCTCTTCGTCTGCGTCATGACTCAACCTCACGATCGTTCGGTTCGGATTACCCGCCTGATGTGCCTTCCGGCCGCCCGCCGAGGTCCGGCCCCGAAGGGTCGGCCACGGGGCTGTCCAGGTCGTCGAGGCGGCCGGCCAGCCATCCTTCTTGCAGCGCGGACAGCCGGCTGCTTGTCTGCTCGGGTGAAAGTGGCGATGACTCGGCGGCCTCTCGCGGGTGAAGGACGCTGGTGGCGGGCTCGGCGCCGAGCCCGCCGCGAAGCTGCGGGGCGAGGCTGGCCTGGCGCACTCGCCGGGGCAGGCCCAGGTAGGTCCCGCCGGCTGCCGTGCCGTTCGCGGGCCGGCGAGGAGGATTGGGGTCCGACCCGGTGACTCCGGTAGACCCGGTGACTTCAGGCGACCCGCCGAACCCGTTGGGCTCCGTCGGCCCAATGGCCCAGGCCGCGGCCGCCGCCATCGGCGATCCGGGCTGCGCTTGCGCCGGGCTGGGCTCCGACCATCCGGGCTGGTCCGGTGCGGCCGGTAGCGGCACAGAGAACCAGGACGCGGCGTCCGCCGTCGGTGCCTGCGGCCCTCCGGCCAGCTCGGTCCCGTCGGCCCTGCTGTCTTCCTGCGGGGAGGGTGGGAGTCCGAGCCGGTGCCGGCCGGTCATTCCGAATGCCGGACTGTGCTCTCGGTTCGCGGCCGCCATCGACAGCTGGCCGATGCCCCCGGACCTGAACCAGGCGTCGGCCTCGTGCTCGGGCACGATGATCTCCCACGGGAGCACCACGATGGCCGTGGTTCCGCGGTAGGGAGACATCCGCAGCGTCACTCTGATCCCGTGCCTGGCGGCAAGCTTGCCGGTCACGAACAGGCCGAGCTGGTCGCTGTTGGCCAGGTCGAACTCGGGCGGGATGGCCAGCTGCTCGTTGATGGCGGCCAGTGCGTCCGGCGCTATGCCAAGCCCGCGATCCTCGATCTCCACCGCGAAGCCGTGGCCGACGACGCTGCCGCTGATCATCACCCGGGTATTCGGCGGGGAGAACGCGGTGGCGTTCTCGACCAGTTCGGCGATGAGGTGGATGACGTCGTTCACCGCGATCCCGGCCACGGCGTCGGCGGACTCGGTCATCACGTCCACCCGGACGTAGTCCTCGACCTCCGCGACCGCCGCCTGCAGGACGTCGACCACCGGCACCGGGTCGCGCCAGCCGCGGCCCGGCGTGGCCCCGGCCAGGATCAGCAGGCTCTCGGCGTGCCGCTGCATGCGGGTGGTGAGGTGGTCCAGCCCGAACAGGTCCCCCAGGAGGGCCGGGTCGCTGGTCCCCCGCTCCATGGTGTCGAGCATGCCGAGCTGCCGGTGCAGCAGCGACTGGTTCCGCAGCGAGAGGTGGACGAACACCTGGTTGACGCCCTTGCGCAGGCTGGCCTGGCCGACGGCGGTCTCGACGGCCGTGCGCTGCACGGTGGAGAAGGCCTGCGCGACGTTCGCGATCTCGGTGATATGGCCCACCTTCAGCGGCGGCGACTCCTCCTCGACGTTCACGTCCTCGCCGCGGTGCAGCCGCTCGACCAGTCGCGGCAGCCGCTCGTTGGCCATCTGCCTGGCGCTCTGATACAAGTCGGTGAGCTCGATCCGCAGCCTGCGGCCGAATCGCACCATGACGAAGACGGAGGCCAGAACCGCGGCCAGGCCGAGGCCGCCGGCCAGGTAAAGCTCGTTCACCGTCCTGTCGCGCAGACGCGCCGACTGCGCGGCCAGCACGACGCCGATCTGCTGCCCGCCCGCCGTCACCTCCGCCTGGAATGCCTGGGCGGTGGCCTGGAAGGTCGCGGGATTGACCGGTATCGGCCGGTCGGCCGGGCTGGCCTCGATCTGGTTCTCGATGGCCCGGAGACTGCGGTAGGCGGGCGAGTCGTACGTCCGCGCGAACAGGGTCGCCATGGTCGGGTCAGCCAGCGAGAACATGTCGCCGACCTCCAGGTTCTGCTGGCCCGCCATCTGCGCGAAGAGCACCCGCTCGGGCTGCGTCATCAGGCCGCGCCTCGCGAGCGCCCCCTCGATCAGGGAAACCGCGCCGCCGGTGAACTCCTGTCCCCGGGCCTCCGCGATGGCCGCCTGCGTCATGAGGCTGAGCTCGGGGTCGGGCGCCGTCGACAAGATTTGGAAGATCTCGTATTCGGCGATGCTGATGGAGGTGTAGCCGTTGAATGCCGCCACCGTGTCGTCCGCTCCGGAGTCGACCGCTGCGCGTATCTGGCCCAGGCCGGACAGGTCCGCGAGGAAGACGTTCATCTGCGCTACCGCGGCCGCGCGAAACAGACCGTGTACCGCCATGAGTGAGCTGCGGACCTGCGGCGTAATCCTGTCGGTGTTGCGGCGCGCGGCCACCAGCCCAGCTCGCACCAGGGTCGATTGGCGGTCACCTCCCAGCCAGACGAGGGTGAGCGCGCGCTCGACCGGGAGTGTCTCCTCCAGCGAGGTGACACTGCCGGTAATCGTGTTGAACATCGTGTTGTAGTGCTGGTAACGGATGACGTTGCCGAGCGTGATGCTGGCGGTGAACCCCCACAGCGCCGCCAGCGACAGCAGCGGGATCAGGAGCAGGCTGACCAGCGTCAGCCGCGCGGACCTGGTGCGGGGCGGTGGCGGGTCGGTAGCCATGGCACCTCTTCGCAGGACTCGGGTGGACGATTCAGAAGAACAGGGCAGCCCGGCGCCCAAACGCCCGGGAGGTTAGCCCTGGCGGTCGCCCTGGATAAGCAGGGCACGCCACCGGGTGCACTGCACGCTGATCGGCACACCTGCACTGCGACCCCCCTGCGCCCCTCATCCCCCGCCTGAGGTCAAGAAAGCGCCGTCCCGGATCCTGGCCTACGAGACCCGGTACGTAGTTGCTTAGCACATTCAGTTACCATTTTTCGGCTTCTTTCCAGAATCGGTTCACCAAATCATGCTTTATGCTCTTTCGTCACCTTCGGGTGCTACGTGACCGTGCTCCGGGACTACGCGGCGTGGTCCTGCGGCCAAGGATGCCCGCGGCCGCCAGCCGGTCGGGTGGGCCGGGCCGCTCCCCGTCCGGGGTCTGCCGCCTCGGGTGGCCCCTGTGGCCCCCAGGCCCGTCGCCGCGCTCATCGCCATACTCGCCGAGGCCACGAAGGTCGGCGGCTGAATTCCCACCGAGCGAGAAGACATGTCTTTCCGCGGTCACCACTGCCCGTTAGGTAAAAAGATCTTTTATCCCGAACGGGCCTCGGTTCCTGCCACTACACAGCCAAATCAGTGTGACGGTTGTTACGGCTGGGATTACTTAAATTACCGGTCGCCCGGCGCCGGTCCTGGGCGAGCCCACCGCGTCCTAGCCCGGTTCCCGGGATCCGGGAATTACGAGTCCGGATTCATAAGCGGTGACCACGGCTTGCGTCCGGTCGCGCAATCCGAGTTTGCTCAGCATGCGGCTGACGTGGGTTTTCACCGTCTCCTCCGTGACCACGAGGCGGGCCGCGATCTCCGGGTTGGACAGGCCCTCCGCGACCAGCCGCAGCACCTGCGTCTCCCGCGGCGTCAAGGTGCCGAGCGCGGCCGAGGACGGGGCGGACGGCCGGGGACGCAGCCGGGTGAACTCGCTGATCAGGCGGCGGGTGACGGCGGGCGCGAGCAGCGCCTCCCCGGCCGCGACCACGCGCACCGCGTCGAACAGCCGCTCCGCGGTGACGTCCTTGAGCAGGAAGCCGCTGGCGCCCGCGCGCAGCGCGTCGTACACGTAATGGTCCAGGTCGAAGGTGGTCAGGATGAGGACCCTGGGCCCGGCGCTGCCGTCCGGCCCGGACCCGGCGAGCTCCCGGGTGGCCTCGATGCCGTCCATCACCGGCATCCGGACGTCCATCAAGATGACGTCGGGGGACAGCTCCCGGCAGGCCCGCACCGCCTCCGTCCCGTCGCAGGCCGTGCCGACCACGGTGAAGTCCGGCTGGGTGTCCAGCAGCGCGGCGAAGCCGGTGCGGACCACGTGGTGATCGTCGGCCACGATGATCCGGATCGGCGAGGCGTCGGTGCTCATCCAAGTACCTCCGCCGTGGCCGGCAGGGTGGCCTCGATCAGGAACCCGCCGCCCGGTGCGGCGCCGGTGCGCAGCTCCCCGCCGGCCGCGGCGGCACGCTCGCGCATGCCGGTCAGCCCGTGGCCATGGGCCACCGAAGCCGAAGCCGAACCCGAACCCGAGCCGGAGCCGAACCCGGACCCGGAGCCGGACCCGGACGCGGAGCCGCGGAAGGCCCGGGGCCGTTGTCCCTGATCCGCAGCCGCAGCGCGGCCTCCCCGAAGCGCAGTTCCACGTCGACCGCGGCCCCCGGCGCGTGCCGCCTGGCGTTGGTCAGGCCCTCCTGGATGATGCGGTAGGCGGCGAGCTCCACGCCCGGGTCGAGCGGGGCGGGCGGCCCGGACACGATGAGCCGCAGGGCCGCGCCCGAGGCCTGCCTGGCCTCGTCGACCAGCTCGTTGAGCTGCTGCAGGCCCGGCTGGGGGCGCCGGGCGGCGATCGTGTCGTCCTGCGCGTCCTCGCGCAGCACGCTGAGCAGGCGTCGCATCTCGGTCAGCCCGGCCCGTGCCGTGTCGCCGATCTCCCGCAGCCGCTGCGCGCCCGCGGCGGGCATCCCCGGGGTGGCCAGCCGGGCCGTTTCCGCCTGCACCGCGATCATCGAGATGTGGTGGGCGACCACGTCGTGCAGCTCGCGGGCGATCCGCGCCCGTTCCCCGCGCGCGGTGTGCTCCACCAGCGAGTCCGCGATGACCTGGCGCGCCGCGACGTGCACGTTCGCCCGGTCGCGGGCCCGCTGCGCGATCCCGGTCAGGGCCGCCGCCGGGACCAGCGCCGCCGCCAGCACGGCCAGCACGCCCTCCAGGGTTCCCTGGGAAAGGCCTGCGGTGAGCGCCACGATCACGAACGGCACGGCCAGCACCGGCGCGAGCAGCTGGCCGCGGTTCTGGGCGCCGCCCGGGGACCAGCCGTCCCGGCCGAGCAGGTACGCCGCGATCAGCGTGGCGGCCAGGCCCGCCACGGTCAGCAGCCGGAACGCCGTGAGCGACAGCACCCCGGCCACGACGATGCAGACGGCGGCGGCCGCCGGCCCGAGGAAGGCCAGCGGCACCGTGGTGCACAGCGCGAGGATGGCCGCGGTCAGCACGCCGACGACGCTCAGGTGGCCGGCCACGCTCCGCGCGATCGCCTCGGTCAGCGCGGCCAGCCCCAGCGCCACCCCGGCCACGGCGGGCGCGTGCCGGGTCGCGGGGACCGCGGCCAGCCACCCGCGATACCGAGCCCAGCCGCCGTGCCAGTCAGCCACGATGCCAGTCAACCATCCTCCTCCTGGAATCATTGTGCGACGGCGGCCCTGGCCCGCGCGTCACCCCGGCCAGGGATCCCGCCGTCCCCCGCGGGAGGGATGCGAAGACCGCTCCCCGGCGTGACGACGAGGCGGCCCCCCGGTCCGTAGCGTTCCTGGCATGGACGAAACCATCGAAGTCAGCGGCCTGCGCAAGCGGTTCGGGCCGGTCCTGGCCCTGGACGGGATGACGTTCGACGTCGCACCGGGCCAGGTCACCGGGTTCGTCGGCCCGAACGGCGCGGGCAAATCCACCACCATGCGGGTCATCTTGGGCCTGGACGCACCGGACGAGGGCAGCGCGCTCATCGGCGGCCGGCGCTATCGGGACCTGCGGTGCCCGCTGAACCACGTCGGCGCGCTGCTGGACGCCGGCGCCCTGCAGCCGAGCCGGTCCGCCCGCAACCACCTGCTGTGGCTGGCCTACTCCCAGGGCCTGGGCAGCAAGCGGGTCGACGAGGTGATCGGCCAGGCCGGGCTGGAGTCGGCGGCCCGCCGGAAGGCGGGCGGCTACTCCCTGGGCATGCGGCAGCGGCTGGGCATCGCCGCGGCGATGCTCGGCGACCCGCCGGCGCTCATGTTCGACGAGCCGTTCAACGGCATGGACCCCGAGGGGATCGTCTGGATGCGGGGGTACCTGCGGTCCCTGGCCGCCCAGGGCCGCGCCGTCCTGGTCTCGAGCCATCTGATGAGCGAACTGCAGGACGCGGCCGACCACCTGGTCGTGGTCGGCCGCGGCCAGGTCATCGCCGACACCAGCGTGGCGAACCTGATCGCGGCCGCGTCCGGGGACAGGGTGGAGCTGCGCACCACGGCCCGGACCGAGGCGATGACGGTGCTGGCTCGCGCGGGGGCCACCGTCGCCGTCACGGGGCCGGACGCGGCGACCGTGTCCGGGCTGCCCGCGGACAGGATCGTTGCCCTGCTGACCCGCAACGCGATCCCGTTCTCCGAGGTGTCGGCCCACCGCGCCACCCTGGAGGAGGCCTACATGGAGCTGACCAGGGACGCGGTGGAGTTCCGTGCCGCCGAGGCCGACGGCGCGGGGGAGGTCGTCCGATGACCGCCACCGTCACCCCGGCCCGGACCCCGAGACCAGCGGGCCGCGACGGCTTCGCTCAGCTGCTCCGCGCGGAATGGACGAAGTTCCGCACCGTCCGCGGCTGGGTCATCGGCGCGGTCGTCGCGGTCCTGCTGACCGTGGGGCTCGGGCTGTTCGCCGGCGCCGGCGGCAGCAGTTCGTGCGCGTCGGGGAACGGTCCGGCCCGCAGCGGCGCGGCCTGTGCGCCGAGTCTTACCACCGGGCCCGGCGGCGGGCCGGTGACCGACAGTTTCTACTTCGTGCGCCAGCCGCTGGCCGGGAACGGCAGCATCACCGTCCGGCTGACCTCGCTGACCGGAGAGCTCCCGGACCTCACCGCCAACCCCGCCAACCAGGGCCCGCAGATCCCCATGCACGCCGGGCTCATGTCGTGGGCCAAGGCGGGCCTGATCATCAAGGACGGCACGAGCGAGGGATCGGCGTACGCGGCGATGATGGTGACCGCCGACCACGGGGTGCGCATGCAGGCCGACTACACGCAGGACACGCCGGGCCTGCCCGGTGCCGTCTCGGCGTCGGACCCGCGCTGGCTGCGGCTGACCCGTTCCGGCGACACGATCACCGGCTACGACTCGGCCGACGGCACGCACTGGACCCAGGTCGGCAGCACCCGGCTGGCCGGGCTGCCCACGACCGCCCAGGTCGGGCTGTTCACCGCGTCGCCGATCGACGCGGTCATCACGGAGAGCTTCGGCGGCGGGAACAACGGCAACGAGGCTCCCAGCCAGGCCACGGCCGTCTTCGATCACCTGGGCCTGGCGGGTTCGTGGACGGCGGGGGCCTGGTCCGGCGACTACGTCGGGGGCGGCGACTACGCGCCGGGCATCGGCAGTTACCACCAGGCCGGCGGCCAGTTCACCGTGACCGGATCCGGCGACATCGCGCCGATCCCGTCCGGCCCCAGCGCCCCCGGCGGCCCCAGCATCACGATCACGAACCTGCTCATCGGCACGTTCGCCGGGCTGATCGCGCTGATCGTCGTCGCGACGCTGTTCATCACGGCCGAGTACCGGCGCGGCCTGATCCGCGTCACCCTGGCCGCCAGCCCGCGCCGGGGCCGGGTGCTGGCCGCCAAGGCGGTCGTGATCGGCTCGGCCAGCTTCGTGGCCGGGCTGGTCGCCGCGGCCGCCGCGGTCATCGTCGGCAAGTCGATCGCGCGCAGCCGGCAGTACGTCTTCCCGGTGTCGTGGGCGACCGAGCTGCGCGTCGTGGTCGGCACGGCGGCGCTGATCGCCGTGGTCGCGGTCCTCGCGCTCGCCGTCGGCGCCATGATGCGGCGCAGCGCCGCCGCGGTCACCACGGTCATCGTGGCCATCGTCCTGCCCTACATCCTGGCCGTCGCGTCGATCCTGCCGGCCAGCGCGGGGGACTGGCTGCTGCGCCTCACCCCCGCGGCCGGTTTCGCCGTCCAGCAGGCCGCGACCGCCTACCCGCAGGTCCAGGCGCTCTACACGCCCAACGGCGGCTACTACCCGCTGGCCCCGTGGGCCGGCCTCGCCGTCCTGGCCGGCTTTGCGGCGCTCGCGCTGGCCGCCGCCGTCCTCCTGCTCGGCCGACGGGACGCATGAACATGTCCTATGCCCTGCGCGCGGAATGGACCAAGCTGCGCACCGTGGCCGGGCCGGCCTGGCTGCTGGCCGCGCTGGTCACCCTGACCATCGCGGTCAGCGCCCTGGCCACCGCCGCGGTCAGCTGCCCGTCCGGCACCGCCTGCCCGGTCGATGAGGCCAAGCTCAGCCTGACCGGCGTCCAGTTCGGCCAGGCGATCGTCGCCGTCCTGGCCGTCCTGGCCATCACCGGCGAGTACAGCACCGGCATGATCCGGGTCACCCTGACCGCCATGCCGCGCCGGACCACGGTGCTGGCCGCCAAGGCGGGCCTGCTGGCGGCCCTGGCGCTGGCCGCCGGCGCCCTGGCCGCGGCCGGCTCCGTGCTGGCCGGGCGGCTCATCCTGCCCGGCCACGGTTTCACCCCCGACCGCGGCTTCGCGCTGCTGTCGCTGGCCAACGCCACGATGCTGCGCGCCGCCGGCGGCTCGGTGCTCTACCTGGCCCTGATCGCGCTGCTCAGCCTGGGCATCTCCACCATGGTCCGGGATTCCGCCGTGGCCATAGGGATCATCCTGGCCCTGCTGTACCTTTTCCCGATCGTCGCTAACGTGGTGACCAATGAACAGTGGCACCGACACCTCGAGCAGATCGGCCCGATGACCGCCGGGCTCGCCATCCAGGCCACCACCGATCTGTCCAGCCTGCCCATCAGCCCGTGGGCCGGCCTCGGCGTGCTGGCCGCCTGGGCCGCGGGCGCGATGCTGGCCGGCGGGCTCGTGCTCAGGCTGCGCGACGCGTGAGCGGGCCGATGCGCAGGTGACCGCCGCCCAGCCGAGCCCGGGCCCTCCGACTTCTGGGCCGGCTCCCAACCCGGCCCTCAGCACGGGCCTGTCCGCTGCCCGGCCGAAGCCGTGGCCGCTCAGGCGGATCCTGCCCATTCTCGGCGTGGTCGGGCTGATCGCCATCGGATTGGCCGGCACGATCTGGGGCCCGCTGTACTGGGGTACTTCGGCCTGGGCCGTCCCCGATGACCTGTGGGCCACGCTGGTCGCGGCGCAAAGACTCGGCCACCTGGACCTGGCTGGCCTGTACACCTCGCCCACCAACCTGGTCAGCTTCCCCGGCACCGCGCTCATCCTGGTCCCGGTGGCCGCGATCATCGACCTGGCCGGGCTGCCGATCCACGCGGGCCGCCAGGGCGCCCAGCCCACCGAGTGGCTGCTGGCCGGGCCGGGCGCGGTCATCCTCTCATCGGTGGTGTTGTTCGCCGCCGACGCGATCGCCGAACGCCTTCGTATCGGCACCCTCAAGCGCTTCCTCCTCGCCGCCGCGAGCGCGACCGCCCTGTGGAACGTGACGATCCGCTGGGGTCACCCCGAAGACGCGGTGGCGATCGGGCTGCTGCTGTACGCGATCCTGGCCCTGTCCGGCTCGCGGACGGCCCGGGCCGCCTGGCTCATCGGGGCCGCGGTGTCGGTTCAGCCGCTGGTCCTGCTCGCGTTCCCGGTCCTGGCCGCGGCCGTCGAGCCGCGCCGCCTGCCCGGCTTCGTCGTCCGCGCCGCCATCCCCTCGGCGGTGCTCCTGGGCGCCGCCGCCGCGGCCAACTGGTCCGCCACCGTCCACGCGGTCACCAGCCAGCCCAACTCCCCGACCATCGACCATCCGACCCCGTGGGTCTACCTGGCCCCGCACCTGAGCGACGGATCGGTCGCCGCCGGTCCGGCCCGGGCCCTGACCGTCGTTCTGGCCTGCGGCTGCGGCCTGCTCACCTGGCGTCGCTGGCGGGCGGCGCGCGAGACCGTCGTCTGGAGCCCCGACGCCCTGGTCGAACTGCTGTGGTGGACCGCGGCCGTGCTGACCCTGCGCTCGGTGTTCGAGCCCGTGATGGTGTCCTACTACGTCTGGCCGCCCCTGGCCGTGGCGCTGGTGGCGGCTTCCCGGGACTGGTGGCACCTCATCCCGACCACCGGCCACCGCCACCGGGCTCACCTTCCTGTCCCAGGTCTCCTGGCGCAACCCGTGGGTCTGGTGGACCCCGATGGTGACCCTGCTCGGCCTCACGCTGCTGTTCTCCTACCCCTGGCCGGCGCGGTCGACGGCGACCCAGGTGCTGCCCGAGGCGATCAGCGCCGGCTAGAGCCCGGCCGCGCGCAGGAAGACGCCCGCGATGACCCCGTACCCGGCGGCGTCCGCGTGCTGGTTGGGCCCGCGCGGCGGTGCCGCGCACTCCCACGTCCACTGGCAGATCCGGGCCACGTTACGCGGCAGCATGCCCATCCCCGGCACCGCGACCCGAGTCGTAAAGTCCCCGCTGTCGAACGCGCCGAACACATCCGCCACCCGCGCCCCGGACGTCGTGTAAGCACGGTCCAGCAGATCGTTGTAGCCGGCCGCCAGCCGCTCGGTGACCCAGGCGATCGCCTGGCCCGGCATGCCGTCACGCCATTCGGCCAGCGCGGGCAGGTAGTAGCTCATCCCGACGATGCGCACCCCGGGCCCGGCCGCCGCCCGCAGCCGCGTCAGGATCGTGGACAGGTGACTGACCGCCCCCGGGATGTCGGCCCGCAGGCAGGACATGCCCCGCAGGCTCGCCCAGCTCCCGCAGTCCTCGGGGTCGTTGGCCCCGATGTCCAGGGTGACCAGCAGCACGTGCCCACGGTGGGCCTGCAGGAAGGCCACGGCCGCGGCCAGCTGCGACCCGCCCGGGTACCGGCAGATCCCGCCGTTAATCATCGTGGTGGTCGTCTCGCCCGGGCAGCCGAGCTTGACCAGTTCCAGCGCCGGATACCGGGGATGCAGCACCGCGTACACCTGATCGGGATAGCCCTGCCCGGTCTCCACGCTGGTCCCCGCCGCATCCGGCTGGACTCCCTGCGACAGCGAATCCCCAAGCGCCAGGTAGTAGGTAGCCGGTCCCGCGGCCGACCCCGAGCACGCCGTTACGGCCGCGACGGCAACGGCCACGGCGAACGCGATCCGGCCTAGACTCATGCCATTCTTCCCCGAGATCGACTATAAGCCCAGATCCAGCGCTCGCTACGTCTTGGCCGTGACGATCGGAGCTCGGCGGGGCCGGGTGTCCGAGCGAAAGCTTCGTCGGGAGTCATTTGCCGATCGCCAACGGCGCGCGTCAGTCGTGCGCCGCCTCTCGCTTCATGGATTCCTCGGCTCTATGCTCATCGAGGGATCTTCGCCTTGTCGACGTCGCGACACTTGACGATCGACAAGACGACCAGCGGACGCGAACGGGGAGGACGCGATCATGAGCGACACCACGACTGCGGGCGCGGAGAGCGCGGTCCGGCCGTTCCGAATCGAAGTACCTCAGGGCGAGATCGACGAGCTGCGCCGCCGCATCAATGCGACGCGCTGGCCGACCAGGGAACTCGTCATCGATCGATCGCAGGGTGTGCAATTGGCGGCGATACAGAACCTCGCGCGCTACTGGAGGACCGAGTACGACTGGCGCCGGTGCGAAGCGCGATTGAACGCGCTGCCGCAGTTTAAGACCGAGATCGACGGGCTGGACATCCACTTCATCCACGTCGAGTCGGCACACAAGAACGCGTTGCCGTTGATCATGACGCACGGCTGGCCGGGCTCGGTCGTCGAACTGCTCGAGACTATCGGTCCACTCACCGACCCGACCGCGCACGGCGGCCGCGCTGAGGACGCGTTCCACCTCGTGCTGCCTTCGATCCCCGGCTACGGGTTCTCCGACGAGCCGACTGAGCTCGGCTGGGGCCCCATCCGTATCGGACAGGCGTGGGCGGAGCTAATGCGGCGCCTGGGTTATACCCGGTACGTCGCACAGGGGGGCGACGTGGGCTCTCAGGTCACCGACGCGATGGGCCGCCTGGCACTCGACGGGCTGATCGGCATCCACACCAACCTTCTCACGCCGGCGCTGGGCGATGCCGAGGCCCTGAGCGAGTCGCCGCCCTCGGCAGAAGAACGTGCCGCCCTCGACGCGCTCGCCGAATTCCATGCGACCGGCACTGGGTACTTCGTGGAGCAGGCGACGCGCCCGGAGACGATTGGCTACGCCCTCCTGGATTCACCCATCGCGCTGGCGGCGTGGATGATCGATCACGATACGGACAGCTACCAGAAGATCGCCCGTGGTTTTGTCGACGGACAACCTTCGGGCAATCTCACCCGGGAACACATCGTCGACAACATCACCCTGTATTGGCTGACAGGCACCGGGGCGTCGGCTGCGCGCTCGTACTGGGAAGAAGGACAAGAAAATGCTCGTGCGGCCGGCCAGGCTCCCACGCCGGTCTCGATTCCGGTCGGCTTCACGACGTTCCCCGGGGAGATCTGGCGGACCCCGCGCAGCTGGGTCGAGAAGGCGTACCCCAACGTCATCTACTTCAACGAGGTGGACAAGGGCGGTCACTTCGCCGCTTGGGAGGAACCGGGGCTCTTCTCGGAAGAGTTGCGCGCCGCCTTCCGCCCGCTGCGCTAGCCGACACTCATGAGCTCGCGGTGCCTGAGTCTCGCTACCGGAAGCGCTGAGATCAGCCGGTCGCCGACGGGACGCGCTCGGTCACGACGGCGTATAGCCGCGGGACCGGATGCCGCACCAGCTGCGTCTGGGCCTGCGGGCTGTTCATGATCTGCTCGAGCTTGGGCAAGAACGCCTGCGCGGCCGTCTGGTCACGGAACTCCAGGTCGATGAGGACCTCGTTCGGCTCGGTGACGCTGCGGCTGACTCGGTAGGACTGCACGCCCTGCTCGGCACGGAACCGCTCGTACTTGTCGAAGTTCGCCTTCCAGGTGTCGAAGTCCTGGACGGTGTTCTCGATGTGGACGGTGGTCATGTCTCCTCCTCGGATCGGTTGAATACCAGCCTGCGGCGGTGACACTCGCCGTCCTATCCCAGATCCGGGGGATCTTTTCGCCGCCTTATGCTGGGCCGATGGCTGCTTCGCACGAACTGGCCGACCGGGCGACGGCCGTGTGCCGCCGGCCGCTGCCGGCCAAGGCGCTGCGCGAGGAGCTCGTCGCGCTGGTGCGCCGGGCCGTCCCGTTCGGCGGGTACAACTTCCCGCTCACTGACCCGGTGTCTCGCGTGGGCACCTCGCCGCTGGCCGACGTGCCCGGCCTTTCCTGGCCGCGGCTGCCCGCGTTGATCTGCTCCCGGTACCTCACTCCGTTCTGCCGCTGGGATCGCGTGCTCGAGGCGGGAGTCACGGTCTCCTCGCTGATGCGAGAGACGGACGGGCATCCCGACCGGTCAGTGCTCTGGCGCGACGTGCAGAGCCAGCTCGGGGTCAGCGATACCGCCATCGTCGTATTCGCCGACCGGCACGGCTGCTGGGGCGTGCTCGACCTGTGGCGTTACGGCGGCGGCTCGTTCCAGGCCGACGAACTGCGCCTGCTCGCCACGCTCGCCCGCCCGGTGACGGCCGGGCTGCGCGCGGCCATCGCCCGCACCTTCGCCGATCCGGGACGGCATCTGCACCCGGTCGGGCCCGCCGTCGTGGTCCTCGGCCCTGACCTGCAGGTCAGGAGCCAGACCGAAGCGGCCGCCGACGCGTTGCTGCGGCTGAACCCGCCCGACGAGCCGATGGCGCCGATCCCGGCCGCGGCGTACAACGTCGCCGCCGCCCTCGTCGCCCAGGAGCACGGCATCCCCATCGGCCCGCCATGGTCGCGGATACACCTCGGCGGCAGCCGCTGGGTGACGGTCAAGGCGTCGCGGCTGGGCACCGACATCGCCGTGGCGATCGAGCCGAGCACCGCGGCGGACCGCCTGGACATCTACGCCCGGGCCTGCGGACTGACCCGACGCCAGTCCGAGGTCCTCGCGCTGCTCTGCGAGGGCCTCGACACCCGCCAGATCGCCGAGCAGATGGTGGTCTCCGAGCACACCGCCAGCGACCACCTCAAAGCCATCCTCGCCAAGACCGGAGCCCGCACCCGGCAGCTCCTCCTCGCCCGCGGACTGGGCACCCGGTAACGGCACTCCCAATGCGCCGCCATCGCCCGCAGTCCGCATCGACGCGGCGCATAGCGGCATCACTCAGCGTATGGCGCCCCGCACCCATCTGGCCAGTGCGCGGCTGGGGCCCACGGTGCCGATCAGGCCCGTAGAAGGATCAGCTTGCGGAACGTCCCTGCGCGGCCCGGCGAACACCGTGCCACAGCCCACCTCGCCAACGGCCCTGACCTTCTTACCTAACCTGACGAAGACAGCCTGTAGATACGAGCAGAGCTGGCCGATCTGTGCTTGCTGTGCCTCACAGGTCAAGGCATTGAGAGGCATACCGATGCGGCGATCGGCGCCGTTTTTCCAGGTCATGGGTGTATCTGCGAGTGCATTGGCTCGCCGCCATGCCGGCATCATCACCGGTGTAAACAGGCCGAGGGCTGGCGGCTGGAACAGCCGGAACCCGGGCGTCCTGGTCTGGCACACTCCCAACGGCCGCACCTACGCCACCACACCCACCGAATACGCCGTCTGAGTCGAAGGTCAAGAGGCTTGTGCCGGGCCGATTGTCCTGGTCAGGTGTCGGCGATCAGCCAGTCTTCGGTGAACCTCTTTGTACCCAAGCCGAGAGCGTCAAACTCGTCGGATGCTCCCGGCGGTCGACGCCCAGGTGCTGCGCGGGCTCGCACCGCAGTAACGTTTCCGGAACGTTCGCCGCGTAACGTTCCGGCTATGGGTGGGGTGCGTTTTCCGGTACGTCCGCCACAGCCAGTCAGGGACCGGTCGTGACCTTCCGCACGGCGGGCCGCTTCCGGCTGACCCCGCGGAGGATCACGATGGCGGTGGCCGCGGTGATCGTGGTCCTGCTCGCCTTTATGGGAACAACGGCCTCCCTGACCAGCGCGGTGACGGTCAGCAAGGTATGGTCGGCCGCGGGCATTTTGACGATCATCCTGGTGACCGCGGCCGTCGGCCTATTCGTAGCCGGCCACCAGCCGCGCAACCCGATCGGCTGGCTGCTGGCCGGCGAAGCGGTATTCATGCTGCTGTCCGTGGCCTCGGGGACCTATGCGGAACTCGTGTACCGGCTCGGCTATCACGACCTGGCGTTCGCCGGGCCGTCGGCGCTTGTGCTCAGCCAGCTGTTCAGCTATTCGCTGGCCGGGTTCCCGCTGCTGATCCTGCTCTTCCCGGATGGCCGGCTGCCCTCGCGGCGCTGGCGATGGGTGGCGTGGACCTACCTGGCCATCGCGACTGCCTCCGTGCTAGCCACAAGCATCGCCGTACTGGGCCTAGTCATCGGGCATCACGTCGTTCTGCAAGCCGATGGGAACCTCGCCTCCCTGGGCAGCGGCAGCACGGCCTGGATGAGCCCGTTGGTCCTGGGGTTCTTTGTCACCGTGGCAGCCTTCTGGCTCGCCGCCACCGGCCGCCAGGTCCTCAGCTGGCGGCGTTCATCCGGCGAGCGGCGCCAGCAGCTGAAATGGCTGGCCAGCGGCGCCGCCATCTGCGGAGTATTCGGCATCTGGGCCATTGCCACCAATTCGGCGATCTGGCAGGTACTGATCCTGGGCTTCGCCGCGCTGCCGCTGAGCATCGGCATCGCGATCTTGAAGTACCGGCTGTACGAGATAGACCGGATCATCTCCCGCACCCTGGCGTACGCGATCGTCACGGGGCTGCTGGTCGGGGTCTACGCCGGCCTGGTCCTGCTGGCCACTGGGGTCCTGGGGCTCCACAGCAGCGTGGCGGTGGCCGCCGCCACCCTGGCCGCGGCGGCCCTGTTCAGCCCCGTGCGCCGCCGGGTACAGCGCGTGGTGGACCGGCGGTTCAACCGCGCCCGCTACGACGCCGATCAGACCGTCGCCGCGTTCGCGGCCGGGTTGAAGGACGCTGTGGACCTGGATTCGGTCCAGACCGACCTGACCCGCGTCGTGCACCAGGCCCTGGAACCCGCGTACGTCTCGGTCTGGATCAGGCCAGAGTGAAGTCGGCGGCCCTGGTCCGCCCTCCGGCGGGTGCCGGTTACGCGAACTGGCCGGGCTGGTAGTCCCCGGCGGGCTGCTGCGTGATGACGTTCAGGCGGTTCCAGGTGTTGATGAGGCCTATCTGGCACACGAGCGCGGCGACCTGGTCGTCGTCGTAGTGCTTGGCCGCATTCGCCCAGGCCTCGTCGGTGACGCCGCCGGCGGCGTCGGCGAGGCGGGTGCCCTGCTCGGTCAGTTCCAGGGCGGCCCGCTCGGCGTCGGTGAAGACCGTGGCCTCCCGCCAGGTCGCGACCAAGTTGAGCCGCTGCTGGGTCTCCCCGGCGTGCGCGGCGTCCTTGGTGTGCATGTCGACGCAGTAGGCGCAGCCGTTGATCTGGCTGGCGCGGATCTCCACCAGGTGCTTCGTTGCGGTCGGCAGCGTCGAGTCCGACACGACCTTGCCCGCCGAGATGAGGTACTTCGCGACCTTCGACCCGATGGGGCTGCCGTAGTAGTTGAGACGGGCGTCCAAGGTGATCTCCTTGTCGTATGAGCTGCTACGACCTCACTAACCGAACAGCCCGGCAACATGTGACAGCCCCACCAATGTGATGCGCGTCTCCCCGTCCGGGCCGTAAAGGCTTTGACGGACGGCCTGCGCCGACGGATCATCGGTCGCGTGAGCGTCGAGGTGCTGGTCGAGGTCTCGGGGTGCCTGACGACCTGCATGCACTGCTGGGCGCTCGGCCGCAAGTACCCGGCGATGCCGATCGAGGACGCGGCGTTCTTCCTGGATGAGCTGTCCCGTTTCTGCGGCGAGCGCGGGCTGGACTACACCACGTACCCGATGCACGAGGTGACCGCGCACCCTAACGCGCCGGACATGATCCGCCTGTTCGCCCCGCACCTGGGCGAGGACTATGACCCGATCCTGACGCCGGGTCCGCCGCTCGCCTCGCGCGAGGACTGGGCGGAGATCATCGCCGCGGCGAGGCAGTGCGGAGCGCACTCGCTGTGGGTCGCCTTCCACGGCTACGGCGCCGAGCATGACCGGCAGCTGAACCGCCCGGGCGCCTTCGAGGAGACCTGCCTGGCCGTCCGGCGGGCCCGGGAATGCGGGATGGGCTCCGGCGCCAACGTCTTCCTCACCAAGCCGGGCCTGCGCGACTTCGACCGGCTACTGTCCGTCCTGCTCGAGCTGCGGGTCAGGATGGCCTTCACCGTCGCGGGTTACACGCCGACGGTGCGCGGCCGGCGGTACGAGGCGCTGCGGCCGGATCTCGGCGACCTGCTGCCCGTCGCCCAGGGGGTGCTCAAGGAAACGCCGCCTGACCGCGAGGCGTTGAGCAGCCTGCGCAAGGCGTGGAGCAGCCTGGAAGCGTACACCGAGGGCGCGTGGGTGCGGCGCGCCCGGGACGGCAGCTGGCCCGAGACCCGGGAGTGGGAAGGCCCGCACCATCGGCTCGTCTGCCGGCCGAACCTGGACCTGCACACCGGGACGACCGGCGTCTACCGGCGCCGCCACGGGAACATGCGCCGTGACGGCGCACAGGCGGTACTGGAGCGCGCCCTGGCCGACGGCGCCGTCTCACGGGAGCAGCTCTACTTCCCTGGGCCCGCGCCGTCGACGTCTGACCTGGCCGCGCGGGCCGGGGACGCGGCCAGCACGAAGATCTACTTCGACGCCTCCGAGGTCCGCGATCTGTGGCTCGATCGCCAGCGGCGCGCGTCATAGCTACCTAAAGGTCTGAACCGAGGGTCGCGAACGAGCCAAGTCCCGTCTCGATGAGCCGCGCGGCGCGGCGGACATCGGCAGTGACCAGGTCGTGGACCCGCGCGGGAGCGCCGTCCAGGTGCCTGCGCAGGCTTTCGGCCTGAACGTGCCAGAGCCCCAGCAGCGCCCTGGCCGCGATCTGCGGCTCCGGGTCATCTGCGCTCATCCCGGCCCGCGCGGCCAGGATCTCGGTGGCCAGGGAGACGAACCGGTCCATCATGTCGCTCTGGTAGGCCCGCAGCGACGGCGTGGCGCGGATCAGGTCGCCGAAACGCCGGATCGCCCGGGCCGCCTCGGCCGGGTCGTCCTGGCCGGCGAGCCAGGCGGTCATGGCGCTCAGCTCATGGTCCAGGATCCGCAGGGCCGCCTCAACCGGCGGAACCCCCGGCTCGGCCAGGCCGGTCCGCAGCGAGGCCATCGTGGTGTCCAGCCGGTCCAGGACGAGTGATTCCTTGGTGGGGAAGTAGTTGAAGACCGTCTTCTCCGAAACCCCGCAGGCCTCGGCGACCTCAGCGACCCGGAAGGCGTCGAAGCCGCGGTCCATGAACATCCGCGTCGCGGTGTCGGACAGCTGCTGGCGCATCCAGCGCTTCTTGCGCTCGCGCAGTCCCTCGGCAGCCGCGCCCGGAGCGTACCGCGCCGTCCAGACAACGGTCTGTTCACTCATGCTTTCCAGCATAGTACAGTTGCTAAAAAAATTCTACTGCTATAATTTTATAGTTACAGAAAATCTGACCAGCCCGCCGTCGCGGACCTGACCAGCCGAGGAGCTTCCATGAGTGACATCCGCATCGTGCGCGACTACCCCCATCCCCCCGCCAAGGTCTGGCGGGCGGTGACCGACCCGGAGCTGATTCCGCTGTGGACCGCGACGGGTCAGGGAGCGCGCCCGGTCGGCTTCTCCACCGAGGTGGGCACGCGGTTCCAGTTTGTCGCCAAGCCGCAGCCGTGGTGGCGCGGGATCGTCGACTGCGAGGTCCTCGAGGCGCGCGAGCCGTCCCTGCTCCGCTATTCGTGGGTCGGCGACGAGAACGCCGAGGCCACCTTCGTCACGTACCGCATCGAGCCGCACGACGGCGGTACCCGCTTCACCTTCGAGCACACCGGCTTCACCGGCGCGGGCGGGTTCTTCCTGGCCAAGATCCTGGGCGCGGTCCGCAGGAAGATGCTCACGGTCGGCCTTCCGGCCGTGCTCGACGACCTCAACGACAACGGCGCGCCGCGCACCACAAGCACCGTCAGGCCCCAGCGCTAACCACCAGGTAACGTCGCATGACGTGGCGGAACCCCTGGGCTCGCGGTTCACCAAGCTGTGGACGGCCAGCACGGCGTCGGCGCTGGGCAGCGGCCTGTCCATCATCGCCGCGCCGCTGTACGTGGCGGCCCACACCAAGAGCCCGCTGATCGTGTCCGCCACGTCCGGCGCGGCGTGGCTGCCGTGGCTGCTGTTCGCCCTGCCCGGCGGGGTGCTGGTGGACCGCCTCGACCGGCGGCGGCTGATGGTCGTGATCGACTGGGCCCGGGTCGCCGTCATGGGCGTCCTCTCCGCCGCCCTCCTGACGGGACACGCGAGCATCGCCCTGCTGGATGCCGTGCTGTTCGTGGTCAACGCGGGCGAGGTCGTCTTCCGTTCGGCGAGCCAGGCCATGATCCCCTCCGTCGTGCCGCGCGAGCGCCTGGAGCGGGCGAACGGCTGGCTGGTCGGCGGCACGACGCTGATGCAGAGCATGATCGCCGGACCGCTGGCCGGGTTCTTGTTCGTGGTGGCGGCGTGGGTCCCGTTCTTCGTCAATGCGGGCACGTACGCGGCCAGCGCCGTCCTGGTCGCGATGGTCGCGGGCACGTACCGGGCCTCGCGACCGAAGGCGGACGGTGGGCGGTGGCCGGGCACGGTCCGGTCCGAGCTGGCCGAAGGGTTCCGCTGGCTGGCCCACCAGCGGGTGCTGCGCACGATGACGGTGCTGATCGGGCTGCTGAACCTCACGCTCGTCGCGGCGACCGCCGTCCTGGTGCTGCTCGCGAAGGAGCGCCTGCACCTCGGCCCCGTCGGCTACGGGGTGCTGTTCACCTGCGAGGCGGTCGGGGCCCTGCTCGGGTCGGCCTGCGGCGACTGGCTCATCAGGCGGGTCACGGCGACCTGGACCATCCGGATCGGCCTGCTGGTCGAGGCGGGACTGCACCTGACCCTGGCCACCTCGCGCAGCGCCTACGTCGTGGGGTTCATGATGTTCGCGTTCGGCGTGCACGCCGCTCTTTGGACCATCGTGGGGAACTCGCTGAAGCAGCGGCTGACGCCGCCGGAGATGCTCGGCCGGGTCAGCAGCACCATCTTGTTCATCGCGGCCGGAGGAAACTGCGTCGGAGCCCTGCTCGGCGGCGCGGTCGCGGCCAGGTTCGGGATCACCGCGCCTTACTGGGCCGGGTTCGTGGTCGCGGCCCTGGTGTCAGCCGTTACGTGGCGGGTCTTCAACCGGGCCACCGTCGCCCAGGCCTACGCGGAACCGGCCCCGGTCGCGCTGGAAGCGACCGCCGCTGAGGCCGACCGCCGCTTACGCATCGCTCAGGCGTAGCACGAGCCCGCCGGCCAGCAGCGCCCCGCCCGCGCGGCCGCGTCGTCGGCCCGCCCGTCCCCGGGTGAGGCGCCTCACGGACTAGCGCGTCGCCCGCCGGTGTTGTAGCGGACGTGAACACCAATCGGAGACTGCCAGGCGAAGTCAGGCTTCGCGACGGCACGCCCGCGCTGATCTGGCCGTTGCTGCCCACCGACGGCCGGGCACTGCGCGAGATGTTCCGTGGCCTGTCGATGGAGTCGCGGCAGCGCCGGTTCCTGTCCGCGCTCGGCGACCTCGACGACGCGATGCTCGAGCGGCTGGTCGGCGGCGTGGACGGCGAGCACCACATCGCGCTGCTGCTCACCGTGTTCCCGCCCGACGGCGAGGAACAGCCGGTCGGGATCGCCCGCCTGATCCAGGACCCTGACGATCCGGTCACGGCCGACGTCGCCTTCACCGTGGCCGATGACTGGCAGGGCCGCGGGGTGGGCACGGCCCTGGCCGAGGCCCTGCTACGCCGCCGCCCCGCCGCGGTCCGGCGGCTGAGCACCGAGGTCGAGGCGGATAATCACGCGTCGCTGGCCCTGCTCGCCGGGGCCGGGCGGGTGTCGTCCAGCGTGCCGCACCGCGGCGTGATGGACGTCACCGTCGAGCTCGCCGCGGCCTAGACCTGGTAAAATACGCGCTGGCCGTGCTTGCGCCCCTCATCAGGTCAGCTGGCGAGCACGGTTCGCCGAGCCTGGGCGCCTTGCCGAAGGAAAGCGCCATGGTCGTGACCGGGCTTGCCGTTGCCGCCGCCGCGTGGGGTGTCCCGATGGGCATCTCGCCCCTCCTGCAGATCCGCCGGATGCTGCGCCAGCGATCCTCACGCGACGTGTCGGTCGGGTACTTCGCGATCCTGATGGTCGGCTTCCTGCTGTGGGTCAGCTACGGCATCGCCGCGCGCAACCTGGCCCTCATCGTGCCCAACACCGTGGCCCTGCTGATCGGCGCCGGCACCATCGCCGTCGCCGTGCGCCTGGGCCGCGGGGCCAGCACCGGACGATAACGGCCGGCGGTTCTCAGGCCGCGATCATGGCCTTCGGCCGGGCTGCCGTGGTCGCCAGCGCGGCCCGCTCGGGGGCCGGCTGGGGGACCGGGACGTGCACCCAGCCCTGGCGTCGCCGGCCCGCGACCCTGACCCCGACCAGCGGGTCGAACGCGCTCTCCGGGATGCCCTCGTAGTCGTGCCGGACGATGGACCAGTAGATGTCCTCCGAGACGACCAGGGCCAGCGGTGTCACCGCCCGGCGCAGGCAGTCCTTGAGCCGGGGCGCGTCGAGCAGACGGAACGCGACGTCGAGCGCCTCGCCGAAGTAGCCCTTGCCGTCGTAGTGGACCTCGCCCGCGTGGACGACGGCCCGCAGCCGCAGCTCCCGGCGGTGCCGCTCCGCGCCGGCCAGGCTGGCGTTGCGGTCGGCCAGCAGCGTGACCAGGGCGGGAACCAGCGGATTGAGCAGCAGTGTCTTGGGCAGGTCATCGTCGGGATGGACCAGCGCCAGGACGCCGTTGCCGCGGTCGGTCAGCGGGTCGCAGTGCTCCTCGGTGATGCCGGCGGCCCGCATGGCGGTACCCAGCAGCCGGTACGCCTCGTGCCGCAGTTCCGCGCGGATGGGATTGGTCCGCCCGGGCCCGGTCGACCGTTCGATATCGATCGCGATGATGCTCCTGTGCAGCGGGACACAGTGCATGACTCCCTCCAGCCCAGCAGGTGTTCTGGCCTACTGCTTCGGTCGTCGGTAGGGGTCTCCTACAACCCCGATTGTGCGGCTGCGGGACGCCTGCTGCAAGTTGCATCGGGACACCTGTTAGATAATTCGGTGTGTCATCTGACGCAGCAACCTACGGGTCATGCGCTAGGATTAACTCTGCATGATCCAGGGAATCCTGACATGTCGTGCCCGGGAAGGTAGACAGGGTGCCTGAGCCCGCCAGTCCTACCGTCCGTCGGCGCCGGCTCGCCGCTGAGCTGCGTCGGCTGCGTGAGCGTGCCGGACTGACCGGTGATGACGTGGCTAAGCGCGTGAAGTGGTCCGCGTCCAAGATCTCCCGGATCGAGACGTCCCAGACCGCGCCGAGCGTTCCCGACATGAGGAAGCTGCTGACGCTATATGACATAGAGGGCCGGTACGCCGAGGAACTGCTGGCCCTCGCGAAGGAGGCGGCCGGCAAGGGGTGGTGGGAGACATACTCCCCGACGCTCCCGCCGGAGTATGCGGGCCTGATCGGGATGGAAGCCGAGGCCAAGTCCGCGCTGAGCTGGGCGGCGCAGATCGTTCCCGGGTTGTTTCAGACCGAGGACTACGCCCGTGAGGTGACCAACGGTTACCTCGAGAGGATCGACCCGGTGCCGCCGAGCGAGACCAGGCGGCGGGTGGAGGTCCGGCTGGCCCGGCAGCAAGTGCTCACACGGGACAATCCGCTCAACCTTCGCGCCGTGCTCGACCAGTCCGTCCTATACCGGCGTTTCGGTAACCGAGATGTAATGAAGTCCCAGATGGAAAAGCTTCTCGAGTTGTCGGAGGAACGTGATAACATCACGCTCCATATTCTCCCGCTCGATGGCCGTCACCCCATCGGTACAGGAGCTTTCCTGCTCTTTCAGTTTGGTGATGTCCACCACGTTACCCACGAGGATGTGGTGTACATCGAGACCCTCACCGGGGGTCGGTACGTCGAAGAAGAGGAAGAAGTCTACAGGTACCGGCGCTCATTCGATCGCCTGTCCGAGCTTGCCCTAGATCAGGTGAAATCACGGCAGATGCTCATGGATGCCCGTGATAAATGGACTTAGCGTAAGTTAGCCCGTCAAATTAGCCTTTACCTCGAGTTTATCGAGAGGGACTCAAAGATGCGTTCGGTAAATTTTCGTAATACATCATGGAGAAAGAGCTCCTACAGTGCCGCAAATGGCGACTGCGTCGAAGTCGCCCATCTCGCGAACGGTTATATCGCGGTCCGCGACAGCAAGAACATTTTGCTGCCCGCCCTCGGCTTCACGCCGACCCGGTGGCAGACATTCGTTGGTGAGATAAAGCACGACCGTCTGGATCTTCCTTAGCCGCGTTCTGGTCTCCATCGCAGGTCCAGCGCGCGGCGGCGACCCTGACAAGCCGCCGCCGCGCCAAAGTTGCGTCCCTTTCATCAGTTTCATAAGTTCCCGGAATTCCTGAAGTATTGAGCGTCTAGGCCCAGCTGCTAAAGCGGTCGAGGCCGCACCGGGGTGTTAAGGTATCGTGCCCCAATGACCGGCGGAGCCGGATCGTACCGGGGGCTGTTCGCACAACCGCTGCTGCGCAGGCTCGCGCTCGCCGACGTCTGCGCTCGCCTGCCCCAGGGCATGGTCAGCATCATCCTGCTGCTGGTGGCGGCCCAGCACGCTTCGATGACGGTGGCGGGCCTGGTCGTGGCCGGGTACACGCTGGGTCAGGCCGCGACCGGGCCGCTTCGCGGCCGGCTGGCCGACCGGCGCGGGCTGGTCCGGGTGGCCGCCGTCTGCACCCTGGGCTACGCCCTCGCGCTCCTGGCGTTGCTGGCCGGGGCGCCTGCCGGGCTGCCGGCCCGTCCTCGCCCTCGCGCTCGCGGCCGCCGCGGCCGCGGCGGCCACCCTCAGCGCCGCAACGAACCGCGCGTACGGATTTAGGACGCGCGCAGCACGGCCCGTTCGGGTAAAAGAAAGACACGGGACCGGGGCGAGGCGGTACCTGGACCGCGACGCCCGGCCCCGGCGGACAGGAGGTCAGGCGATGAGCTCGTGGACGGTGCAGCGCGTGCTTGACGCGGCAGCCGGGATGGAGTGGGTGCCCGAAGGCGCCATCGAGATGCGCACCGATGACTACCGCCTCATGCGGTACCCGGACGTGGTGCTCGATCCCACCTTCCGTGCCGCGCAGGTCACCTGGTCGCGGACGGCCCGGTCGCCGGACGAGGTCCTCGACGAGGTGGCCGCGCACGTCCGCGAGTGGGCCCTGCCCGGTGTGGCCTGGTGGGTCTCGGCCGCGACCCGGCCGCCCGGCACCGAACGGGCCCTGTGCGACCGCGGCGCCGACATGATCGACGCGGTGCAGGTGCTGGCCCGCGAGATCGGCGGCGGCCTGCCGGAGCTGGACGTCCCCGACGACGTGGCGGTCGAGCTGGTCCAAGACGAGGCCACCTTCCGCGCGGCCTCGGCGGTCACCGTCCAGGGCTGGGAACGAGCCGAACCAGGCGAGATCGAGCTTGCCCATCAATACCAGGAGGCGATCGAGGACCTCGCCACCTGGTCCAGCTTCCGGGTGGTCGCCCTGGTCGACAACGAGCCCGTCTCGACCGGCGGCTGCTCGCTGTCCGGCGAGGTGGCCCAGCTGTGGGGCGCGGTCACGCTCCCTGCCTCCCGCGGACGCGGGAGCTACCGGGCCGTGCTGGCCGAGCGGCTCCGGCTCGCCCGTGAGCACGGCGCGACCCTGGCCCTGGTCAAGGGCCGCGTGCTGACCTCCGGGCCGATCCTGCTCCGGGCCGGGTTCGCCGACTACGGCGAGGAGCGCTGCTACTGGCTGCCGGTCGGCTGACTCCCGGTGTTGTGCGCCAAAGACCGCCATGTTGTCATGCACATGTGGACACCGCCGAACCCGTGCCCGCCGAACCCGTGCCCGCCGAAGCCGCCTCGACGCGCTAGCCCAGATCGAGCGCCAGGTGCTGTGGCTGTCCACGGCGATCGTCCACCACGCGAACCGGGTCCGGCCGAACCCGGCGGGGATGAAGGTCGGCGGCCACCAGGCCTCGTCCGCCTCGATGGTATCGATCATGACCTCGCTGTGGTTCGGGCACCTGCAATCCCAGGACCGGGTGTCGGTCAAGCCGCACGCCTCGCCCGTGCTGCACGCGATCAACTACCTGCTTGGCGAGCTGGACGAGTCGTACCTGCCGACGCTGCGCGCGTTCGGCGGCCTGCAGAGCTATCCCAGCCGGGTCAAGGACCCCGACCCGGTGGACTACTCGACCGGATCGGTCGGCATCGGCGCGACCGCCCCGATCTGGGGCGCGGTGGCCCGCCGCTACCTGAACAACCGCTTCGCCGGCCACGCCGGCCGCCGGCCCGCCAGTACTCGCTGCTCGGCGACGCCGAACTCGATGAGGGCGCGGTCTGGGAAGCCATCGTCGATCCCGGCGTGGCCGAACTCGGCGAGATCGTCTGGGTCGTCGACGTCAACCGGCAGTCGCTGGACCGCGTGGTGCCGCTCATCGCCGCCGACCGGCTGCGCGGCATGTTCACCGCGGCCGGGTGGCAGGTCATCACGCTGAAGTACGGCCGCCTGCTGGACAAGCTGTTCGCCCAGCCCGGCGGGGACGCGCTGCGGCACCGGATCGACGCCATGCCCAACCCCGAGTACCAGCGGCTGCTGCGCTGCCACCCCGACGAGCTGCGCCACAGGCTGCCCGGCGGCGACGAGCCGGTCGCCGCCCTCATCGCGGGCCTGGACGACACGACCCTGGCCGCCGCCATCCGCAACCTCGGCGGCCACGATCTCGCGGCGCTCGACGACGCCTACGACGCCATCGACGACGACCGCCCCACGCTGATCCTGGCCTACACGATCAAGGGCTACGGCCTGCCCGTCGAGGGACACCCGCAGAACCACTCCGCGCTGCTCACCGCCGAGCAGATGCGCGAGCTCGCCGTGCACCTGGGAACCGATCCCGACCAGCCCTGGCGAAGGTTTGCCGCCGACACGACCGCGGCCCGGCTGTGCGCCGAGACGGCCCGCCGGCTCAAGCGGCCGCCGGTCCCGCAGCCTAACCCGCCCCGCGTGCCCACCGACCTCGGCCGCACGCCGACCGGCGTGGCAACCACTCAGGCCGCGCTGGGCCGGGCGCTGCTCGACCTCACGCGCGAGGCCCCGGAGGCGGCCGGCCGGGTGGTGACCGTGAGCCCGGACGTCAGCTCGAGCACCAACCTCGGCGGCTGGGTCAACAAGGTCGGGGTGTGGTCGGCCAGCGAGCGGACCGACTGGTTCGCCGACGACGCCGAGACGATCCTGCACTGGCGGGAGAAGCCGACCGGGCAGCACATCGAGCTCGGCATCGCCGAGACCAACCTGGTCGGCCTGCTCGGCGAGCTCGGCGCGACCTGGAGCCGGTGGGGCCAGCCGCTGCTGCCGATCGGGGTGCTGTACGACCCGTTCGTGGAGCGGGCGCTGGAGCCGTGGTCGTTCGGCATCTACGCGGGCGGCCAGTCCATCCTGGTCGGCACGCCGTCAGGCGTCTCGCTGGCGCCCGAGGGCGGCGCGCACCAGTCCATCACCACCCCGTCCATCGGCATCGAGCAGCCGAGCTGTATCTCCTACGAGCCCGCGTTCGCGCTCGACACCGAGTGGTGCCTGCTGGCCAGCCTGGCCCGGCTCGGGAAACCCGGCGGGTGCTCGGCCTACCTGCGGCTGTCCACCCGCCCGGTCAGCCAGAAGCTGGCCGACGTGCCCGCCGACCCCGCGGCCAGGGAACGCCGCCGCCGTCAGGTGGTGGCCGGAGCGTACCCGCTCCGCCGCGTTTCGCAGCCCAGGGTCACCATCGCCGCCATGGGCGCGGTCCTGCCCGAGGCGCTGGCCGCCGCCGAACGCCTTCCCGCCGCCGACGTGGTCTGCATCACCAGCCCGGGCCTGCTGTTCCGCGCCCTGCGCATCCGGCAGGGCCTGCAAGAGCCGGGCGAGTCCTGGATCCTCGACCAGGCGTTCCCCGCGGACCGTGCCACGCCGCTGGTCACCGTCCTGGACGGGCACCCGCACACGCTGGCCTTCCTGGCCACCATCAACCGCGTCCCGCACGCCGCGCTCGGCGTGGCCCAGTTCGGCCAGTCCGGCTCGATCGAGGACCTGTACCGCTACAACGGCATCGACACCGACAGCATCATCCGCGCCGCCCTGGACCTTCTTCCATAAGCACCTTGATGCCGCACGCAATGTTGAGGCCTCCGCCGCGATCATGCGCGGCGACCCGGAACCGATGCGGAAGATGCTCGACGCGCTCGTCAGGGACGGCACCTGACCACGCGAGATCCGCCCAATGCGCGTGACTGGCGCTTGGCGATGCGGCCCATGGTGACGACAGAACGGGCAATCTGAGCGCTCGCTACGTCTCGGCCGTGATGATCGGAGCTCGGCGGGGCCGGGTGTCCGAGCGAAAGCTTCGTCGGGAGTCATTTGCCGATCGCCAACGGCGCGCGTCAGTCGTGCGCCGCCTCTCGCTTCATGGATTCCTCGGCTCTATGCTCATCGAGGGATCTTCGCTTTGTCGACGTCGCGACACTTGACGATCGACAAGACGCCCAGCGGACGCGAACGGGGAGGACACGATCATGAGCGACACCACGACTGCGAGCGCGGAGAGCGCGGTCCGGCCGTTCCGAATCGAAGTACCTCAGGGCGAGATCGACGAGCTGCGCCGCCGCATCAATGCGACGCGCTGGCCGACCAGGGAACTCGTCACCGATCGGTCGCAGGGTGTGCAATTGGCGGCGATACAGAACCTCGCGCGCTACTGGACGACCGAGTACGACTGGCGCCGGTGCGAGGCGCGATTGAACGCGCTGCCGCAGTTTAAGACCGAGATCGACGGGCTGGACATCCACTTCATCCACGTCGAGTCGGCACACAAGAACGCGTTGCCGTTGATCATGACGCACGGCTGGCCGGGCTCGGTCGTCGAACTGCTCGAGACTATCGGTCCGCTCACCGACCCGACCGCGCACGGCGGCCGCGCTGAGGACGCGTTCCACCTCGTGCTGCCGTCGATCCCCGGCTACGGGTTCTCCGACGAGCCGACCGAGCTCGGCTGGGGCCCCATCCGTATCGGACAGGCGTGGGCGGAGCTGATGCGGCGCCTGGGTTATACCCGGTACGTCGCGCAGGGGGGCGACGTGGGCTCCCAGGTCACCGACGCGATGGGCCGCCTGGCACTCGACGGGCTGATCGGCATCCACACCAACCTTCTCACGCCGGCGCTGGGCGATGCCGAGGCCCTGAGCGAGTCGCCGCCCTCGGCAGAAGAACGTGCCGCCCTCGACGCGCTCGCCGAATTCCATGCGACCGGCGCCGGGTACTTCGTGGAGCAGGCGACGCGCCCGGAGACGATTGGCTACGCCCTCCTGGATTCACCCATCGCGCTGGCGGCGTGGATGATCGATCACGATACGGACAGCTACCAGAAGATCGCCCGCGGTTTTGTCGACGGACAACCTTCGGGCAATCTCACCCGGGAACACATCGTCGACAACATCACCCTGTACTGGCTGACAGGCACCGGGGCGTCGGCTGCGCGCTCGTACTGGGAAGAAGGACAAGAAAATGCTCGTGCGGCCGGCCAGGCTCCCACGCCGGTCTCGATTCCGGTCGGCTTCACGACGTTCCCCGGGGAGATCTGGCGGACCCCGCGCAGCTGGGTCGAGAAGGCGTACCCCAACGTCATCTACTTCAACGAGGTGGACAAGGGCGGTCACTTCGCCGCTTGGGAGGAACCGGGGCTCTTCTCGGAAGAGTTGCGCGCCGCCTTCCGCCCGCTGCGCTAGCCGACACTCGTGAGCTAGGCGTCACCTACACAACCGGTGACTGGCCGTTCGACGGGTCGATGCGGCATTGGCTCGACCGAACATAACTGTCGATCCGCGCCTCGAGCTCCACACCCGAATCTGAGCCTCGATCGACGCCGGATTCGGCGATCAGAACGCCCGGGCTCTGGACTACCAGTCGCGCTTCGTGACGACCGCTGGCTGCGGCCATCGCATACGAGATCCGCCGTTCGGCGCGCCGATCCCGGTTCCTGGCTGGCCGTCGATGCCGCGCACGAACTGGATGATCTGCGTGCGGCTAGCGGGCTACTGGGTCCCAGCCACGCAGGTGCTTCACGGACTGGCGGTACTCCCACTCGATGGCGTCCTTGAGCAGGTGGGCCAGATGCCCGCCGCTGGTGATACCGGCGATGTCGGCGACCCCACGGCGGTTCCCGACCGAGACGACGAACCCCTTGTCGTGGAAGGTGAACGCCTTCAGCGGCCGGCCCTTCAGCTCTGCGTCCAGGTTGCGGGCCACCGTCTCGCCCTCCTCCAGCGCCACCTGCGCCAGCGGGGGCAGCACGTGCCCCGTTAGAGGGTCCACGACCGAGGCAAGGTCGCCGGCGACGTAGATCTCCGGGTGGTCGAGCACGCGCAGGTACTGGTCGACCTTGACGCGGCCGTTGTGGCCGGTCGGCAGCTCCGAATCGGCCACAAGCCCGGGTGCTTTCAGGCCACCCGCCCAGATGAACACGCCGCCGGCCACCAGCTGCCCGTCCGTGAGCCGGAAGCCCTCCTCGGTCGCGGCGGCGATTGCCGCGTTCGTGCGGATCCGGACCCCCAGGTCAGAGAGGATCCTGGTGGCCTTGTCGATCAGCTGGGGTGAGGAGCCCGCCAGGATGGTGGGACCCGCCTCGACAAGCAGCACGGCGGGCTGGCCGGGCGTCAGGCCGTGCTGGCTGGCCACCTTGGGCAGCACCTCGGCCAGCTCGCCGGCCAGCTCGACCCCGGTGGCGCCGGCGCCGCCGACCACCACGGTCGCCAGGCGGCGCTGCCGCTCGGGGTCGGCGGCGGCCGCAGCGGCCATGAGCGCCTCGTTGACCGCCGCCCACGCCCGCTCGGCGTCGCTCGCCGAGTACAGCGACAGCGCGCGCTGGGCCAGGCCGGGGATGTCGAAGTCGTTGGGCCGGCTGCCGAGCGCCAGCACCAGCCGTCTCCAGCCGATCGGCCCGCCCGCGGTGAGCAGCCGCCGACCGGCCAGGTCGAAGCCGCTGATCTCGGCCTGGACGAAGCTCACCCGGTCGGCCAGCATGTCCTGGAGCGGGATGCGCACCGCGTCGGCGGCGCGAGTGCCGCCGGCGACCCTGGGCAGCTCGGTGAGCACCTGGTGGTAGTCGTGCCGGTCGACCAGGACCAGCTCCGTCTCGGGGTTGCCGCGCAGCCTGGCCGTCAAGCGCAGGGCAGCGTGCAGCCCGGCGTAGCCCGCGCCGGCGAGCACGATCGGCCCGCCGCCCCCGGCGGCGGATGCATCCACGGCGTCCTCCATGAGATTGCCCCCTTTCGGCGGAGATGGCTGCTGGCTCCGCCTGATTGATATCAGTCTCGGTGATGATGCCCATCGGCGGGCTGGACCTGTCGCCTCATCGGCACGGAGCTGGCCAGCGATCGACTCGCACGCGGCGGGCGCTTCTTCAGTCCGGCGCCCGGCGAGGCGTATCTGCCGTTGGAGTTCGCCGACGTTGCCTACCGCTACGGGTATAGCCAGGTCCGGCACACTTGCCAGCTGCAGCCCGGCGCCGCCGCGTTTCGCCTCTTCCCGGACCTGGTTGGCTTCGGCCCGATCACGCCCGGGCACCGGCTGGACCTCGGTCAGCTGTTCGACCTACCCGGTCACGCCCCGGCACAGCGGGCAAAAAGATGGACGGCGCGCTGCCAGCGAGCCTGATCGTCCTGCCCCACCAGATCGCCGCAGACGTGGATGTCGACGCCTACCGCTCGCTCGCGGTAGGCGACCTGCTGCGGGGAGCGCCTACCGGCCTGCCATCTGGGGAAACGGTCACCGCCGCCCTCGGGGTGGCGCCGCTCACCACCGAAGAGGTCGGTCCCGGCTGGGCCTCGAGGACCTCCTGTGGTTCTACGTACTCAAGGAAGCCGAAGCCCGCGGCGCCGGGAATCAGCTCGGCCCGGTCGGCGGCCGCATCGTCGCCGAGGTGCCCTCGCACTGCTGGGCACCAGCCCGCACTCGCGCAGGCAGGCCAGGTGGTTGGACAGGTTCGCGCGGCGGGTGCCGAACTCCCCGGCCATCTCCGCCGGGTAGCCGGGACCGCCGGCCAGGTGGACCAGCACCCGGCACCGGGTGGGGTCGGCCAGGGCCATCCCGATCCGGGCGAGCATCGGGCAGTTCCTCGACCTCGGGGCCGGCGTGCCCATTCAGGGCCACGTGCACGAGGTCGCCAAGCAGGCCCGCTCGGACGCGCACATGCGCGGCTCGTCACTGCTTCCGTAGTTCAGCCCGCCATGCTTCGGCAAATGCCCACTGTTCGTCGACCGTCGCCATCTGGCCGGGCGGCGCGTCGTCAAGAGTCTTCACCAGGTCTTCCGGGCGAGCGCCTAGTCCAGGGCGCATGACGTAGACCTGCATTCCGCCGCCCATCTCCCGCGCCATGCCGCTGGGGTAGGTATCGCGCCGCGACCCCTGGACCGCGACCATCAGACCGTCCGGTTCGAGTTGGCGGCGAAGCCTGACAAGGGCCTCGAACATGTCCGGGCCCGTAGCGGTATACGGGCAGGTGTAGTTCCCTATCTGAGTGACCAACTCGATCCGGTAGGTCGGCACCGGGCCGTCATAGCCATCCAGCCACCCCCGCAACCGAGTCTGCTCTGGCTGGCCGTCCCGGATAACCACGACGCCTCGATCCACCAGACGACGCGGGTAGTCCTCTTCCATAACCTCAATCCAACCAGCCGGAGGCGACACCGACCGGCGAACGGTGACCGGATTACGGCCGGGCGAGGCCCGCACGGTAGCGCCAACCCCGAGCCCGGCGTTCTGGCCTGGCATACCCCCTCCGGCCGCTCCTACATCACCACCCCGACCGAATACGCGGTCTAGCCAGCGCCAGGGTGACCCGCGGCCTACCACTAAGCTCGTCGGGTGGCCAGCACGCCGTTCCGCTATCAGTCCCCTGACGAGGACAGCGCCCGGTGGCTCGGCTTCCCGTACCGTGACGGCGACATCGTGATCAGCACGCGGTCCAAGACCGGCACGACCTGGGTGCAGATGATCTGCGCGCTGCTGATCTTCCAGGAACGCCAGCATCCAAAGGAGACCAGATGAGCCGCGTCAACTCCAACGGGGTCGGCATCGAGTATGAGGTCACCGGACAGGGCCGGCCGGTCGTGCTGCTGCACGGCTTCCCCGACTCCGGTCGGCTGTGGCGGCATCAGGTCCCGGCGCTGGCCGAGGCGGGCTTCCAGGTCGTCGTGCCCGACCTGCGCGGATACGGGCGCTCGGACAAGCCCGAGGCCGTCGAGGCCTACTCGATGGGTCTGCTGGCCGGGGACGTCATGGCCATCTTGGCCGAGCTCAAGATCGCCCGGGCTCATGTCGTGGGCCACGACTGGGGCGCTGCCCTGGCCTGGGGCCTGGCCTCGCTCGCGCCCGCGGTCGTCGACCACCTGGCCGTGCTCTCCGTGGGCCACCCGGCCACCTTCCGCCGCACCTCGCGGCAGCGCGAGAAGTCCTGGTACATGCTGCTGTTCCAGTTCCCCGGCATCGCCGAGCGCTGGCTGACCGGGGACGACTGGGCCAACTTCCGGACCTGGGGTCACCACCCCGACGCCGACCAGGTGATCGCCGACCTGGAAGCGGCCGGCTCGCTCACGCCGGGCCTCAACTGGTACCGGGCCAACGTCCCGCCCGAGTCCTGGGTGGCGCCGCCGCTGAGTCTCCCGCCGGTCCAGGCGCCGACCATGGGCATCTGGAGCACGAAAGACCCCGCCCTCACCGAGATCCAGATGACCGACTCCGCCGAGAACGTGGCCGGCCCATGGCGGTACGAGCGCCTCGATGGCCCGGGTCACTGGATGCAGCTGGACGCACCGGAGCAGGTAAACGCGCTGCTGCTCGACTTTCTGCCCCGCTGACGACGCTGAGGCCCGGCTAACAACAACGGCCGGCTAATAACCGCCTGTGGATCTTGGTAAGGCCGGGAATGAAGGTGCGCCCGGTCCACTTCCAGACCGTGGTCGCGCGTCCGGAGGGACAGCAGGCCGGATTGGACGGGGCGTACCAGAATTCGGTGGTCGTAAGGTGGCCGGCCTTGTCGATGCGGGCAACCGAGATATAGGGAATGAACGGCTCGGACGCCGGGTGGTACTGGGGAGTCAGGGTGCCCAACAGATGCGCCGTGCCGCCCGCGCTGCTGAACACCACGATGCCCTCGGCGAGTGGAACCTTCACCATCCCGGCCGCGGTGGCACACCAGATCTGCAGCGCCGCCACCGGCAGGCGATGGCGCAGGTATCCGTGCGTGACGCTCGACGTGTACACCACGATCGGCCCGAACCCACTGTGGAATACCACGGCCCGGCCGTTGTGCAACTGGATCGGGCCGCTGACCTCACACAACTGCCCAGGGATCGCCACGTCGCCCCAGTTCACATGGTTCAGCAAGGCTCCGCGCGCGGGCACCCCCCGGGACGGCAGCGCGAACGCACTCGTGGCGGCAATGGCGGCGGACATCGCGACCGTGGCCAGGATTGTCAGCCTGATCTTCTTCACTTGGTCGCTCCCCTCGCCGTGTGAGTCGTGGTCCATTGTGCCTGCTGATCGCCCGGCTGGATAGGAGGGTTCATCTAACCGAAGGGACCCGGACCACGCTCGCTACCCCGGCTGTTGACCTGGGCCTCGGTCCCCGGCAAGCTGGGAGCCTCAGCTCAAGGACATCGCAAATCAGGAGGATCGTGCGGTCGCAGGGTCTTGTCCGTCGCTATCAGCCGGCGACCACCGCGCCGGGCGCCGAAGCAGCCGGAGCCGCCGAAGCAGCCGCCGGCGTCGGCCACGCGCATGCACCACATGCCGTGCCCGTGCTGGGCCACAGGCTGCAGCGGCTGCGCCCGCTGTGGCCCGACATCATCTGGGCCGTCTTCGTCGGCCTCAACCTGGCCGCCATGCGCCTGCTCGATTCCTGGCAGACGGTGCCGTTCCTGGCCATCTGGATCAGCCTGACCGTGATCTACGGGTTCCGGCTGTGGCGCCTGCAGCCCACCATCCTGACCTGGGCGGCGGTGACGCTGGCCACCGGCGGCATCATCTTCGTGCAGGTCCTCAAGGGCCAGCAGGACGCCGACTACCTGGCCGAGGTCCCGCTGATCGCGCTGATGTTCCTGGTCATGGTCTGGCACGGCCGCAGGCGGCTGGCCGCCACCCAGGAACGGCTGACCGCGATGGAACAGGTGCACAAGATCTCCCAGGAGAACCTGCGCCTGCTGGAACAGCAGCGCCAGTTCCTGCAGGACGCCTCGCACGAGCTGGGCACCCCGATCACCGTGGCCCTCGGTCACGCGGAGCTGATCGAGCAGGCCGCCACCGATCAGTCGGTGGCCGCCGACGCGCGCGTGGTCACCGGCGAACTGGCCCGGCTGCGCAGGCTGACCACCCGACTGCTGCTGCTGGCCTCGGCCGGCGCCCCGGATTTCCTCCAGGTGGGGCCGGTGCCGGCCGATTCGCTGGTCCTGGACGCCCTGGAGCGCTGGGGTCACGTACCGCGCCACTGGCGGCTGGGGGACGTCGCCGAGGCGACCGTGCTCGGCGACGGCGACCGGCTCATCGTCGCGCTGGACGCCCTGCTGGAGAACGCCGTCGCGCACACCGAGCCTGGCGACCGCATCGAGGTCAGCGTCGGCCTCGATGAGGACAGCGCGGTCATCTCCGTGACCGACTCGGGCTGCGGCATCCCGCAGACCGACCTGGACCGTATCTTCGGCCGTTTCAGCCGCGCCGAGCCGTACCGCAGCCGCGATGCAGGCGGGTTCGGGCTCGGCCTGCCCATCGTGCAGGCCATCGCCGAGGCCCACCGAGGCTCGGTCCGCGTGCACAGCTCCAGCGGCCAGGGCTCCACGTTCGAGATGGTCATCCCCGCCGTCCCGGGCGCCAAGCCCCGCGAGCACGCATAAAGCGCGTAAAGCGCATAAAGCATGGACCCCATCAAGGTAGCGGTGGTCGGCGGCGGGCTCGGCGGTCTCTGCCTGGCCAACGGCCTGCTGAAAGCGGGCGCCGACGTCACCGTCTACGAGCGGGACGCCAGCCTGGCCGGGCGGCGGCAGGGCTACCGGCTGCACCTGGACGCGCGCGCCGGGCTGGCCCTGCAGCAGTGCCTGCCGCCGGCCTCGCTCGAGCTGTTCCAGGCCAGCTGCGCCCGGCCCAGCCGCCGGATGACCGCGCACCGCCTGTCCGGCGAGCTGACCCGCTACGAAGCCGTCGCCGACTACGAGACCCAGATGCGCGCCTACGGCTACCAGGCCGTCGCCGCGTCCAGCCAGGCCGAGGCCGAGATGGGCGCGCGGCGCGGCAAGCTGGCCTTCTGGCTCTACCGTCGGCTGGTCAAGGGCCCCGCATGAGCAACGCCCCGGTATGGGTGGTGGCTGGCCCGCCCGGCGCCGGCAAGAGCACCGTAGCCGCGCTCCTGCTCGCGACCCTGAAGCCCACCCCGGCGCTGCTCGACAAGGACACCATGTACGGGCCGTTCGTCGCGGCGACCCTCGAGGCCAACCACCGCCCGCCCGGCGAGCGCGAAGGCCCCTGGTACGACGAGCACATCAAGCCCCACGAGTACGACGGCATGACCGCCACCGCCCGCGAGATCCGCGCGCACGGCTGCCCGGTGCTGCTCTCCGGCCCGTTCACCGGCCAGATCCACGACCGCGACCGCTGGCGCTCCTGGGTGGCCGAACTCGGCGGCGACCCCGTGCACCTGGTCTGGGTCCGCTCGGACCGGGCCACGGTGCGCCACCGGCTCACCGCCCGCGGGCTCGAGCGCGACGCGGCCAAGCTGGCCAGCTTCGAGGAGTTCGCCGCGCGGATCCGGCTCGACGACGAGCCCGCCGCGCCGCACCTCACCGTCGACAACCGCCTCACCGCGGCCCGGCCGCTGCGCGATCAGGTCGCGGCCCTCGCAGCGCGGGCCGAACAACGGCTAGCGTAAAGTCGCACCACCAACCACCACGACGAAGGAGTCATACACCATGCGGCTAAGCGCACGGAACCAGATCCCGGCCCGTGTCACCAGCATCAACACCGGCGAGGCCATCGCCAACGTCGAACTGGAGGCCAACGGCACCCGCCTGGTCGCCTCGATCACCGTCGAGGCCGTCAAGCAGCTCGGCCTGACCGAGGGCTCCCAGGTCACCGCGGTGATCAAGGCCTCCGACGTGATCCTCGCCGTCGACTGAAAACGAGGGCGAACATGCAGCGCACCGCCCGCACCCCCGACGGCCGCACCCTGGCCATCGAAGAGGACGGCGACCCGAACGGCCGCCCGGTCCTGGTCCACGGCGGAACGCCGAACTCCCGGCACCTGTACCTGCCCACCGCCATCGACGCCGCCGCCCGCGGCCTGCGCCTGATCAGCTATGACCGGCCCGGGTACGGCGGCTCGACCCCGCAGCCCGGGCGTACCGTGGCCGACTGCGTGGCCGACGTGCGGGCCATCTGCGCCGAACTCGGCATCGAACGCCTGGCCATGTGGGGCATCTCGGGCGGCGGGCCGCACGTGCTGGCCTGCGCGGCGCTGCTGCCCGACCTGGTCACCGCGGCCGCGTCGCTCGCGTCGCCGGCCCCGCTGGACGCCGAGGGGCTCGACTGGTTCGCCGGCATGGGCCAGCTCAACGCGGACGACGTGCGGCTGTACCTGCGGGATCCCGAGGCCGCCCGCGCCAAGATGGAATCCGACCGTGAGGCCAGCCTGGCCGCCTCCGCGGCCGACCTGGTCGCCATTCTCCGGACGCTGCTGTCGCCCACCGACGCGTCGGTCCTGACCGACGGCCTGGCCGAGTTCCTCACCTGGTCCGGCCACGAGGGCCTGGCCCCGGGCGGCCAGGGCTGGTGGGACGACAGCGTGGCCGAGGCCGGCCCGTGGGGCTTCGAGCTGTCCGCCATCTCGGTACCTGTCCTGCTCATGCACGGCCGGCAGGATCAGTTCGTGCCGTTCGGCCACGGTCAGTGGCTGGCCGCGCACATCCCCGGCGTCGAGGCCAGGCTGCTCGACCACGACGGTCACCTGACCCTGCTGGTCAACCGCATCGGCGAGGTACACGCCTGGCTGGCCGAACGCTTCTAGTCACCGTCGAGGATCAATAGAGCGCGGCGGGCCGGGGGCTGGAATGATTGACCCTGAACCAGGCCGGGAGGTGAACACGCGCATGGAACAGGATACGGTCATCCGGCTGCGGCGGGTCGTCCTGCGGCTCGCCAGGCAACTGCACGCCGCCTCGGCCGACGAGGGGCTCACCCCGACCCAGGCGTCGGTGCTCGCCATCACCAACTTCCGCGGCCCGCTCAGCCTGGCCGAGCTCATCGAGATCGAGGGCCTCAATCCCACCATGCTGTCCCGCGTCGTCGGCAAGCTCGACTCCTACGGGCTGATCCGGCGGCTGCGCGACCCGGATGACTTCCGCGCCGCCCGCGTGGAGGTCACCCCCGAGGGCCAGGCCGTCTACCAGCGCATCGCCGCGCAGCGAGCCGCGGTCATCTCCGAGTGCGTCGCGGGCCTGCCCCCGGATCAGGAAGCCGCCCTGGTCGCCGCGCTGCCCGCCCTGGAGAACCTCGCCGAGGACCTGCGCACCGCCGTCCGCCGCAACCGTACCCAGCCCGCCCCCGGCCAGCGCACCAGCCAGGCCTGACCGCCACGTCCCTGGCCCGCCGTACGTGGTGCGCTTTCCTTTTTTCCGAACGGGCAGTGGTGCGCGCCCTCGTCCGCCTGCATGCTCCCACGGCCGGTCACGGGCGGTGTTCCAGCAGTAGTGAGTGCAGCTCCCGCCCGTTCTCGGCGGGGATCACGACGGTCGGCAGCCGCTCCTCGCAGGCGCGCTGCGCGAGGAGTTCGATGCGGCGCTCGCGGCTGGCGAAGAAGCGATGGTGCCCGGACGCGGTCTCCAGCACGAAGCCCTCGAAGTCGCCGAAGTGGTCGTAGGACAGCGCGTGCACCTTGCCGTGCACCCGCTCCCGGCCGGCACCGTGCTCGTGGTGACCGCCCTTGCCGGGGTGGTGCCCGATCGGCACGATCCCGCCGGGCGATGGCTGGATGCTGGCCGGGTCGCCGCCGAGGAACGTGATGCGATCCGTGAGCTGCTCGAGATACCGCTGGAAGACCGGGTACCAGCGGCTCGACAGCGGGATGGTCTGCGCCGTCCAGAGCAGGATGGCCAGCAGCCGTTCTGCGTCGGGCAGGATGTCGGCCTTGGTCAGCACGGGCACCGTCAGCTTGAACTGGCCCAGCACGCGCCGCCACGGACGGGCCTCGGCCACCGCCGCGCCGCGCACCTGGGGGATGACCTCGCGCACCGCCCCGGTGCTGGTGATCTGGCTGACCGCGATCGCGAACTGCTGTCCCTTCCGGATCCCGGGCGGGAAGTCGATCGTGAGCAGCCCGGCGTAGTTGACGTCCCCGCCCTGCGGGATCGGCATGAAGCCGGTTCCGCTGGCCGGCATGGAAATGGTGTGCGCATCCGCGGCGGCCAGCCGGTGGGTGGTGTACAGGCGCGTCGCCCAGTCGAGAATGGTCGCGCTGTCCGCGGCCGGCAGGTAGATCGACGCCTGGCACCCGTCGGGCAGTTCGGAGTACCGGGATCTTCTCGCTTCCGCTCGGCCGGCTCGCGTAGGTGGTGCCGGGGTCGTAGATCGCGTTGGTCTGCTGGGCGGCCCACATCCGGAAGAACACGCGCACGTCGTTGGCTGCCGCCACGTCCTGGGTCCTGACGCGGGCGAGCCCGAAGTTGAACACCGGGGTGTTGCTGTTGTCGGCCGGCGCCAGCGTCAGCTCCGACGTGTCGCCCTCGTCCTCCGACAACGTGCCGAACAGCGTGTCTGCCACACCCCGGTCGTTGTTGAGGTTGCTGATCAGGGTGGAGATGTAGGTGGTGGCGTCGGCGACCGGGTCGCCGGTGTTGGGGCACGGCGTGCCCAGGAAACGGGTCCCGGCCGTGACCTGGAAGACGCGCAGGTCCTGGCTCAGGTACCAGTTGCGCTCCACCGACGGGTCGTTGTGCAGGATGAAGGGGTTCGGCGTCTTGGTCAGCGTGATCGTGCCCCGTGCGGTCAGCGGCGGCCCGCTGGGCGCGGGGAAGCTGCACGCACGACGGCGCGTCACCCTGGATGAAGTTGAACGCGGCGGGCTTGTCCAGGGCGGTCATCTGCGTCCAGCCGTTGGTGTCGGGGTCGAACACCTCGCCCTGCGGGATGTCACTGTTCGCCCCGGACACCTCGCCGCCGATCGCGTACACCTGCCCGTTGCGCAGCACCCCCGAAGCGAAGAAGCCCCGGGGATTGGCCATCGTCGAAGGCCGCTGCCACCGCCCGCCCGTGTACCCGTTCTGCGGGTCGGGCACGAACCGCAGCCAGTCGGCCTGATAGGCGTCGTGGACCAGCAGCGTCCCGTCGGTCAGCAGCAGCATGGTCTCCGCGTTGAATCCGCTCGGAGGAGCCGCGATTGATTGCCAGTTCCCGCTCATGACAGACTCCCATCGTCACCTGCACGGAGGCGGCGGCCAGGTCTTTAATACAGGCGCGGTCCGCGACCGGTACAACTCCTCCCCGCTGAGGGAAAGGTGCGCGATGACTGAGCTGCCGAGCTACGCCGACCTCCCGCCCGCCCCGGGCGGCGGCCGGTCCGCGTGGGGCCTGTTCGGCGAGCAGGACAACCTCGGCCTGGTCAACCTCATGACGCCGGAGCGGATCGCCGCGGCCGCCCGGCTGGTCCGGCGGGGGCAGGTCTTCTGCCTGGACATGCCGCTGGGCAGCATCGCGCCGGCCCTGGCCACGTTCCGCGGCGCGCCCCGGCACCACGTGCTGCACCAGCCGGGCACGGCAGGCTTTGACGACGTCTACGACAACTTCTACCCGCAGGCCAGCAGCCAGTGGGATTCCCTGGCTCACGTCGGCTACGCGCCGGACCAGATGTACAACGGCGTCACCGAGCAGCAGGTGCTCGCGGGCGAGCGGAACACCATCGATCACTGGGCCCGGCACGGCATCGCGGGCCGCGCGGTCCTGCTGGACGCCGAGCGGGCGATCCGCGCCGCCGGCCGCCCCTACGACCCCGGCGACAGCGTCGCGATCGACGTGGACGACCTGGAACTGGCCCGCCGCCAGGCCGGCGTCGAGTTCGCGCCGGGCGACATCATCTTGCTGCACACCGGCTTCGCCGCCTGGTACGTCCGCCAGCCCGTCCACGTCAAGAACCGGCTGCACGGCAACGTCACCGCGCCCGGCGTCGCGCACACCGAGGCGGTCTGCGAGTACCTGTGGAACAGCCACGCCGCCGCCATCGCCTGCGACACCTTCGGCGTCGAGGTCTTCCCCGCTGACCGCGGCGCCCAGGCGCACCCGTTCGGCTTCCTGCACAACATGCTGATCGGGCAGTTCGGCATGGCCCTGGGCGAGCTGTGGTGGCTCGCCGACCTGGCCGTCGACTGCGCCGCCGACGGCATCCACGAGATGTTCCTGGTCAGCGCCCCGCTAAACGCCCCAGGCGGCATCGGTTCCCCCGCCAACGCCGTCGCCATCAAGTAACCCGACTTGTGAGCCGTTCAACGATCCGGAGCGCAGTCCGGCACGAGCCTTGTGGCCCACCAGGACCGTCTATCGGGCCCTATGTGCCACAAGGCCCAACGTGTCACCGGTCGGGCCCCCCGCTCCGGCGCGCCCGGCTAGCGGAAGCGGGTCCGGAGCAGGCGGGGGAGTGCGGAGGGCCCGGTGACGGGGCGGAACCGGCCGGCGGCCGCGCTCAGGGCCTGGTACTGGTCCTCGGTGAGGTCGATGTCGGCCGCGGCGACGTTGCTCTCGAGCTGCTCGACGCTTGACGCGCCCGGTATCGCGACCACCGCGGGATGACGGATGACCCAGGCCAGCGCGATCTGCGCGGGCGTGGCGGCGTGCGCGCCGGCCACCTCGCGCAGGGTGGCGATCAGGTCGCCCGCCCGCTCCAGGTTCTCCGGCAGGAACAGCGGGTTGCCGGTCCGCACCCTGTTCACCGGCCGGCTGGACCGGTGGTAGCGGCCCGATAGCAGCCCCTGGGCCAGCGGGCTGTACGCGATGACCACGTGGCCGGTCGATTCGGCGAACGGCAGCAGATCCCGCTCGGGCGCCCGGTCGACCAGGTTGTAGCGGACCTGGTTGGTCAGCACCCGGCTGCCCAGCGCCTGCTCGGCGGCGCGCCAGCGGTCCAGCGAGTAGTTGCTGACGCCGACCTCGCCGACCAGCCCCACCCGCTGCAGCGCCCGCATGCCGCGCATGATGGTCCCGTCGCGGACGACGGGATTGGGCTGGTGCACCTGGTACAGGTCGATCCGGTGCGTGCCGAGCCGGTTCGCGCTGGCCACGGCGCGCTGCTCCACGACCGGGGCCACCGGCAGCACCGGGAGGATCTTCGTCGCGATGAAGACCGAGTCCCACTCCTGCCCGATCGCCTCGCCGAGAATCCGCTCGCTGCGCCCGAACCCGTAGATCTCGGCGGTATCGAACAGGCTGACCCCCAGCTCCAGCGCCCGGCGCACGATGGCGCGCGCCTGCTCCCCGGCGTACGCCTCGCCGTACCCCCACTCCCGCGACCCGAACTGCCAGGTGCCCAGCCCGATCCTGGAGATCTCCGTCCCCGTCCCGATGCTCAGGTAACGCATGCACCCGCTCCCGCCTCACGTGGCCACGACCCGCCGGATGATTTCCAGCGGGTGCCGGGCCTGCCGCCCGGTCCCGTGCAGTATCTGCTGGCGGCAGGAAACGCCCGTCGCCGCGATGATCGTGTCCTTCGCCTCGGCCCGGATGGCAGGGAAGAGCCTGAGCTCGCCGATGCTCATGGACAGTTCGTAGTGCTCCGCCTCGAAGCCGAAGGAGCCAGCCATGCCGCAGCACCCGGCGTCAACCTCGGTGACGTCGGCCCCCGGGATGCTGCGGAGCAGCGCCATCGTCGCGGCCGTTCCCGCGAGCGCCTTCTGGTGGCAGTGGCCATGGAACACGATGCGGCGCCCGCTGACGCCATTGTCCTGCGGCAGCACGAGCCTGCCGGAACCGATGGCCTCCACGAGCAGTTCTTCTGGCAGCCGCGTCGCGTCCGCCACCAGCCGCACCCTCGGATCGTCAGCCAGCAGGGCCGGGTACTCGTCGCGCAGGGTCAGCAGGCACGACGGCTCCGCCCCGACGATCGGCACGCCGCGGGCGGCCGCCTCGCCCAGGCGATCGACCAGGCCCGCCGCCATCCGCCGGGCCTGGTCGACCAGCCCCTTGGACAGGCTGGCCCGGCCGCAGCAGCCCGCGCTCTCGAGGCGGACCCGCCAGCCGGCCAGCTCCAGGAGGTCGATGGCCGCCCTTCCGACCGACGGTTCGGTGAAGGTGGTGAACGAGTCGGCGAGGAAGACCACGTCGCCCTGGGGCGCCGGCGTCGCCCGGACGGGCCGACGCCGGAACCAGCCGCGCAGGTCCTGCCGGGCGAACCTGGGCCAAGGCCGCTCGGCGCTCACCCCCAGCCAGCGCTCCGCCATCAGGCGGGCCGGGCGCCATCGGCCGACGAGGTTGGACACCGGGAACGCGGCGGAGCCCAGGCGGTTCAGGGTGCGGATGGATCCGAACATGCGTGACCGCAGCGGAACACCGTGCTGGTCATGGTAAACGGCCAGCGTCTCGGTTTTCAGCGCGGCCATGTCCACGCCGAGCGGGCATTCGCTCTTGCACGCCTTGCATTCCAGGCACAGGTCGAGGATGCCGTGCAGCCGGTCGCTGCCGAGGGCCGCACGCGGGTCGGGCGCGGACAGCGCGTACAGCAGCGCGTTCGCGCGGCCCCTGGTCGAGTGCTCTTCGTCGCGCGTGGCCATGTACGACGGGCACATGACCCCGGTTGCCGTCTTGCGGCACAGCCCGATGTTCATGCACCGGTCAGCGGCGCCGCGCATCCCGCCGGGAACGTCGAAGCGGAGCCTGGTCGCGAGCGCCGGGCCGGGCGGGCTGGACGGCGTCGCGCAGGTGGTCTGTCATCGCGGGCGCGTCGACGATCTTGCCCGGGTTCATCCGGTCCGCCGGGTCGAAGAGCCGTTTGGTCTCCTGCATGGCCGCGTACAGCTCGTCACCGAAGACACGGCGGTTGAATTCGCTGCGGGCCAGTCCGTCGCCGTGCTCGCTCGAGTTCACCCCGCCGTACTCCAGGACCAGCTCGCGCACCTCCTCCGCCACCGCGCGCATCAGCTCAGCCTGCCCGGGCTGGCTGAGGTCGATGAACGGCCGGATGTGCAGGCACCCGACCGAGCAGTGACCGTAGAAACCGGCCGTCAGGCCGCGGGAGTCAAGGATCTCCCGGAAGCGGCCCGCGTAGGAGGCCAGCCTGGCCGGTTCCACGGCGGTGTCCTCGACAAAGGCCAGCGGCCTGCGCGCGCCGGTGCTGGCCGCCATGAGCAGGCCCAGGCCGGCCTCGCGGACCTTCAGCAGCGCGGCCTGTTCGGGCGCGTCGACGGCGCGGAGCGTGTGGTAACCGTGGCCGTGGGCGCGCCAGAGTCCGTCCAGGCGGTCCAGCCCTGCCACCGCCTCGGCCGGGGTGTCGCCGAAGAACGTCACGAACAGCAGGGCCTCCGGGTCGCCGTGCAGGATCGATCCGAGCGACCGGTATTCGAGCTTGCGGCGGGACAGCTCGATGATGGCGCGGTCGAGCAGTTCGACGGCCGCGGGCTGGCAGGCCAGCGCGTCCTGCGTCGCCTCGATCGCCGCCTGCACGGACGTGAAATGGCCCACGGCGATGACGCGGTGCCGCGGCGCCGGAACCAGCTGGACCGTCGCCTCCACCACGGTGACCAGTGTGCCCTCCGAGCCCACCACGAACTTGGCCAGGTCGAAGTGGTCAGATCCCGCCAGCCGGTCCAGCCGGTAGCCGCCGGATTGCCGCCAGAACCGCGGGAAACCGGTGGCGATCGCCTCCCGGTAACGCTCGACCAGGGCGGGCAGATCCCGGCAGATCGTCCCGTCGAGCGTCGGCGCGGCCGCGCGGCTGGCCAGTTCGCCTGCCGTCAGCGGGCCGAACGCCGACCGGCTCGCGTCGGACAGCACCACGTCCAGGGCGAGCACGTGGTCGATCGTCATGCCGTACCGCACCGACTGGCTGCCCGCCGAGTTGTTGCCGATCATCCCGCCCAGCGTGGCCCGGTTCCTGGTCGAGGTGTCCGGGCCGAACGCCAGGCCGTGCCGGCCGGCCGCCAGGTTCAGCTGCTCCTGCACCACCCCGGGCTGTACCCGCGCCACGCGCCGCTCGGCGTCGATCTCGATGATCTGGCTCATGTGCCGGGACAGGTCCATCACGATCGCGTGCCCGACCGTCTGGCCGGCCAGGCTGGTCCCGGCGCCGCGCGGCAGCACCGGGACGCCGAACTCCCCGGCGGTGCTCACCACGGCGGCCACGTCGGCCGGATCACGGGGGAAGACCACCCCGATCGGCTCGATCGCATACATGCTCGCGTCGCGCGAGAACAAGTGCCTGGTGTAAGAGTCGAACCGGACCTCACCGCCGACCACGCGACGCAGCGCCTCGGCCAGTTCCGTACCCTCGCCGGAGCCGGCCACGGGATGAGCCACGGGATGAGCCACGGGATGAGGCACGGGAAGAGAGGACATAGTTATGACCTACCAGAGCGGCCGGCACTTCCTCCAGATCCCGGGGCCGACGAATGTCCCCGACCGGGTGCTGCGGGCGATGGCGGCACCGACCATCGATCACCGCGGGCCCGAGTTCGCCGCCCTGGCCCGGCACGTGCTCGCGGGGCTCGGGCGGCTGTGCGGCAGCACGGGGCCCGTCGCCGTATATCCCTCGTCGGGCACCGGCGCCTGGGAGGCCGCGCTGGTCAACACGCTGTCGCCGGGCGACCGGGTGCTGGCCTTCGAAACCGGGCATTTCGCCACGCTGTGGGCGCAGATGGCCGCCAGGTTCGGCCTGGATGTCGACCTTGTCCCCGGTGACTGGCGCCGGGGCGTCCAGGCCAGCCAGGTCGGCGAGAAGCTGGCGGCGGACCCGGGACACCAGATCAAGGCGGTCACCATCGTCCAGAACGAGACGTCCACCGGGTGCGCCAGCCAGATCCCGCCGATCCGGGCGGCGATGGACAGCGCCCGGCATCCGGCCTTGCTGATCGTCGACACGATCTCCTCGCTCGGATCGGTCGAGTACCACCACGACGAGTGGGGCGTCGACGTCACCATCTGGTGCTCTCAGAAGGGCATGATGCTGCCCCCTGGCCTGGGCCTGAACGCGGTCAGCGAGAAGGCGCTCGCCGCGGCGCGGCAAGCCCGGCTGCCGCGCGGCTACTGGGACTGGCCGCCGGTGCTCGCGGCCGCCGAGACCGGGCTGTTCCCCTACACGCCCGCCACCAACCTGCTCTTCGGACTGCGCGAGGCGCTGGCCATGTTCGATGAGGAGGGCCTGCCCGCCGTCTTCGCCAGGCACGCCCGGCATGCCGAGGCGGCCCGCCGCGCGGTCCGCGGCTGGGGGCTCGACATCGTGTGCCAGAACCCGGATGAGTACTCCAGCACCCTCACCGCCGTCATGCTTCCCGACGGGCACGACGCCGACCAGGTGCGGAAGCTGATCCTGGACCGCTACAACATGTCGCTCGGCGCCGGCCTCGGCCGGCTGGCCGGCCGCGTGTTCCGCATCGGCCACCTCGGCGATCTCAGCGACCTGTCCCTGGCCGGCGCCCTGTGCGGGGTGGAGATGGGTCTGGCCGGGGCCGGAGTGCCGGTCGCCCGCGACGGCGTCCGCGCCGCCCTGGACTACCTCGGGTCGGCCGCGTGACCGGCGGTGCTCGCGGACGGCTCGATGATGCCCGTGACGATGCCCCGGCTCATCAGCTCCGCCGGGGTGAGCCGCAGCCACCTCGTCACCTGCGGGATGTCGTGGACGCCGAGCTTGAGGATCGACACCGCGAACTCCGGGGCGGTCACCGCGAGATAACCGTCCCGCGCGATCCACAGGTCGTTCGGGGAGGCCAGCGCGAGCGCGCCGCCGGACACGCCCTCGCCGATAACCACCGAGGTCACGGGGACCTCACAGGAAGCCATCGCGACCAGCAGTTCGGCGATCGCGGGGCCGACGCCGGCGGCCTCATCGGCCGGGGCGGCCGCGGCGCCGGGGGTGTCGATCAGCGTGAGGACCGGCAGCCGGAGGCGGGCGGCCAGCCTGAGCAGGCGGGTAGCGGTCCTGAACCCGGCCGGGGTGGTCCGCTCGCCGGTCTGCGCGACGTACCCGATCGTGGTGCCCTGGTGGCGGCCGAAGCCGCAGCGCAGGCCGGGATCCACGCCCCCGCACCGGTCGCCGCGGATCTCGACGGCCTGGCCGAAGTATCCGGCCAGCCACCGGTCCGCGCGGGCGACGTCGCCGTCGTCGGGGGGCCAGGCAGGCAGCGGCGCCCGGCGGGGGAGGTCGCCGCGCGACCGCGGTGACAGCATGCCGACCACGGCGGCGACCCGGGTGCGCAGCTCCGGCACCGGCGACAGCGCGTCGACGAAACCGTGCGCCCACTTGGCGTCGGCGAGGTACTCCGGGGATTGGGGGTCCGCGCCCGGGGGCCTGGTACGTGAACCCGAGAAGCTCACCCGCGCGCCCGGCACGCTGATGAGCACGTCCGCGCCGGCGATGAGGGACGCCCACACACCGCCGGTGGTCGGGTCGCCCGCGACCGCGATGTGCGGGATGCCCGCCCGGCGCGCTCCCGCGATGGCTGCGGCCACGGCCTGCATCTGCATCAGGGCGCTGGTGCCCTCCTGCATCCGGGACCCGCCCGAGGCCGCCACGCAGACCACCGGCAGCCGCTCGGCTGCCGCCACCGAGAACGCCCGCACGATCCTGGCGCCCTCGGCGGTTCCCATCGAGCCGCCCAGGAACGCGAACTCGAAGCCGACCAGCACGCAGGCCTCGCCGCCGACCGTCGCGACCCCGGTGGTCACCGCGTGCCGGGCGCCGGCCGCCTCCCTGGCCCGGCAGATCTGGTCCGGATAGCCCGGCCAGCTGCTCGGATCGCCCGCCTCGATCTCCTCGCCGAACCGCGTCAGGCTCCCGGGATCGGCGATCTCGGCGTAGAGGGGACGCGCGCGGTCAGCGGTCATCGGCCTGCACGCGGGGAAGCAGGGCCGCGCGCAACTCCTCGGTGTGCTCGCCCAGCGCCGGCGGCGGCAGCCCGGGCGCGACCGCGCTGCGGCTGTAGCGCACCGGGTGACCGGGCAGGCGGATGCCGCCGAGCCGCGGGTGGTCCACCTCCCAGACCAGGTCCTCCGCACGCGCCTGCTCGCTGTCGTAGACCCGGTCCAGCGTCTTCAGCTCACCCGCCGGAACGCCGGCCTGGCGCAGCCGGTCCAGCCAGTCGGCCACCGTGCGCCGGGCGAGCGCCGCGTTCATGATCTGCTGCAGCTCGGTGAGGTGGCCCAGCCGCAGCGCGTTGGTGGCGAACCTGCCGTCGGCGGGATCGAGCCCGGCCAGCGGCGCGAAGCGCCGCCAGATGTCCTCGTTGCCCACCGCGATGACCAGCGGGCCGTCCGCGGCGTCGAACACCCCGTAGGGGGCGACGGTCGGGTGGTGGTTGCCGGAGACCCCGGGCACCTGACCCGCGATGAGGTACCTGGTGGCCTGGAAGGTGTGGATGCCGACCTGCCCGGCGAGCAGGGAGGTAGATACCCGCTGGCCGAGCCCGCTGCGCTCACGCTCCACCAGGGCGCCGAGCACCCCGATGACGCCGAACAGGGCGGCGCTGACGTCGGCGATCGGGACGCCGACCTTGACCGCCCGGCCGGCCGCGGTGCCGGTCAGGCTCATCACGCCGCCCTCGGCCTGCAGGATCTGGTCGTAGCCGACCCGGTCGCGGTCCGGGCCGCGCTCCCCGAAGCCGCTGATCGCCAGCCGGATCAGCCGCGGATTGAGCTCGGCCAGCCGGTCGTCCCCGAGCCCGAGCCGGTCCATCACCCCCGGCCGGAAGTTCTCCACCAGCACGTCCGCCCAGCGCACCAGCGCCTCGACGAAGTCGCGCTCAGCGGGGTCCTTCAGGTCGATGGCCACGCTCCGCTTGCCCCGGTTGACGGACAGGAAGTACGTGCTCTCGGCCTGCACGAACGGCGGGCCCCATCCCCTGGTGTCGTCCCCGGTGCCAGGTCGCTCGACCTTGATCACCTCGGCGCCCAGGTCGCCGAGCAGCATTGCCGCATACGGCCCGGCGAGTACCCGTGCGAGGTCGAGCACGTGCACTCCGGCCAGTGGGCCCGCCGTCACATCGTGTCCTGTTCCTGCGCCGCCGCTACGGCGTGGCTGCCGCCAGCGCGCTCGCCGACATCACGTAGACCTGCTGCTCAAGGCCGGCCGCGGTGGCCTTGAACGCGCCGTACGGGCCGAAGGTGTTGTTGTACTGGTTGTAGTCGAGGTCACCGCTGGCGCCCTCGTAGTTGATCTTCGTGCCCGCCTTGATGAGCGCCAGGCAGGCCGCGTACGTGTAACACGCGGTGCCCGGCGGGTTCGTGACCTTGCTCATGTCGTGCGCGACCGTGGTCCCGTTGGTGGTCTTCGCGTAGTCGTCGGCCAGGGCGAGCGAGATCACCGCGTCGTAGGCGTAGTTGGCGTTGGCCAGCGGGCAGGCCGCCTTCTGGCTCGGGAAGATCTGATTGAACAGGTTGATGAACGCCGTGTTCGCCGTGCCGGTGACCGAGGTCCCGTACACCGAGGTCAGCACGGCGTGAGCGACCGGGTAGGTGATCGCCTTGAGGAAGTCGCTGCCGCTGGTGACGTCGGTGCCGATCCAGGGGATGCTCCCGCCGCCCAGCTGGCCGAACTCGCGGAACAGCACGGCCGCGGTCGGCGGGTCCTCCTGGGTGAAGATCACCTGCGGGTGGGCGGCGATCGCCTCGCGGACCTGGCTCAGGTAGGACGTCTGGTCCGGGGTGACGATGATGGTCTTCAAGATCGTGCCCCCGAGCTTGGTGAACGTCTGGGAGACGGGCTTGAGGAACGTCTGGGCCGCCGGGTCGGAGTAGAACAGCATGACGGCCTTGGTGTAGCCCTGCAGGTGCCCGTACAGCGACATGGCCACGCCGAGTTGGGAGTCCGACGGGCTGTCCCGGAAGAAGTAGGGGTCGGTCTGGTGATCGCGGGCGGTGTCGCCGCCCTGGAACTCATCGACGATGTGGTTGGCGTCCAGGATCGGCTCGACGCCGTTGATTTCCTGGGTCTCCGGGCCGATCACGCCGCTCACGTTCTTGGTCAGCATCTGGTTCGTGGCCGTGACGCCATCGGCGACGTCACAGCTGGTGTCACCGGTCACTAGCTGGAGCTTGCGGCCGAGGACGCCGCCCGCCGAGTTGATCTCGCTGACCGCCACCTGGGAACCCTGGAGCATGGCCTGGCCGAGACTGGCCAGCCGGCCCGTGAAACAGGAAAGGACGCCGTAGGTGACCGGGCCGCTGGACGTGCTGGCACCGCTGCTGCTGCCCGAGGAGCTGCTGGACGCGCAAGCGGCCAGGAGGACTGCGGCTGCGCAGGCCGCGGCCGATCTGCTGATCGTGGAAGGTTTCACGCTGGTTCTCCTCTATCCGGTGCGAGCCTTCCGGCGCTGCCGCGTGCATTTCTGCAAGGCACAGGCCCTGAGGCTCGTCTCATCAACTCATGCGGCCGACGTAGAGCTCCACGACCGTGTCGTCGTGGAGCAATTCCTGTGCAGGACCGTCGAGCCTGTTGCGCCCGAGCACGAGGATGTAGCCCCAGTGCGCGTGGCGGAGGGTGCGCCGGGTGTTCTGCTCGACCACGCAGATCCCGACGCCCGTGGCGGAGATTTTCTCGATCTGCTCCCAGAGCGTGTTCTGGAGCAGGGGCGATAGCCCGGCGCTCGGCTCATCGAGGAGCAGCACGGCGGGCTTGAGCATCAGCGCCCTGGCCATGGCGAGCATGCTGCGCTGGCCGCCGCTGAGCATTCCTGCTCTGCGCCGCAGCGACACGCCGAGGTCAGGGAACAGTGTGCAGAGTTCGTCGATCCGGGCGCCCGTGCCGCGGTGGCGCGTGTACGCCCCCATTTCCATGTTCTCCCGCACGGTGAGGTCGGGAAAGATGTTCGAGACCTGGGGCACGTAGCCGAGTCCGCGCCTGACCAGTTTCTCCGGCGGGAGGTTCGTGGTCTTCTCGCCCCGGACGTACACCTCGCCCCGGGAGACCTTCAGCACCCCGCTCAGCGCCTTGAGCAGCGTGGATTTCCCCGCGCCGTTCGGCCCGACGATGGCGGTGATCTTCCCTGCGCGGACCGTCATCGAGATGTCCTCGATGATCGGCGGCCCGCCGTATCCGGCGGCCAGCCCGTCGGTGCTCAGCACCACCTCGGGTGGGTCAGCCATGGCTCTGGTCCATGCCGAGGTAGGCGTCGACCACCCGGGGATTGTCACGCAGGCCGGAGAACGGTCCCTGCGCGATGACCTCGCCGAGGTCCATCACGACCACCTGCTGGCAGGTGCGCTCGATGAACGGGAGATTGTGCTCGACCACGATGACGGTGCGGCCCTCCGCCGCGAACTGGCGTACGGCCTCGCCGATGCGCACGCCCAGCACCGGATTGACGCCTCCCATCGGCTCGTCCAGGATGATGAGCCGTGCCTCGGCGGCGGCGACGCGGGCGAATTCGAGCAGCCGCTTCTGGCCGCCGCTGAGCCTGACCGCGAGCTCGTTCCTGAGCTCGGCGAGCTGGAAGCGTTCCAGGATGGCCCGCACGGCGGCCCGGTCTGCCTCCTCCGCGCGGCGGATCCTGCGCGCGCGGGTCAGGCAGCGCCACACGGACTCGTCGGCGAACCGGCGCCGCCCCAGCAGGACGTTATCCATGACGGTCAGGTTGCGCCACTCGCGCGGCGTCTGGAACGTCCGGATGAGCCCGAGCCGGGAGATGACGTCGGCGCGCTTGCCGACGATCGATTCGCCGGCGAACCGCACGCGGCCCGAGTCTGGCTGCCCGAACCCGGACACGAGATCCACCACCGTGCTCTTGCCCGCGCCGTTCGGCCCGATCAGCCCCAGAACCTGACCTTCGGGAACCGCGAAGGTGCAGTTCCGCACCGCGTGGACCCCGCCGAACGACTTGGTCAGGCTCTCGATCTCGAGCAGCATGGCACTCACGAGGAACCCCCGTCGTCGGCCGCCTGCCCCTCGGGAACCCCGGGGACCCCGGGAACCCCAGGGCCGCCCGTGGCCGCGGGCGCGAGCGCCCCGACCGCGTCCGACGGCAGCGGCCGGGCCGGCTCCCGTTCGCTATCGACGCCGGGCCGCTCCCGGAAGACACCCTCCGGCCGGAACCGGAGCATCAGGATGATCATGAGGCCGATGAGCACCTGGCGTAGCGCCGGACCGAAGTCCGGCCGCGACGCCGGAGACGGCAGGTACCGGGTCAGCTCGATGAAGCCGACGTAGACCACGAACGTGCCGAGGATGACGCCGCGGGGATTGCCGCGCCCGCCGACCAGGATCGCCGCGTAGATCACCAGGAGTTCCTGCGGTGTCCAGGCCGACGGGTTGAACGCGCTGACGAAGATGGCGAACAGGCCGCCGGTCAGGCCCGCGAGAGCCGCGCCGAACAGGTAGGAGCGGTACTTCGCCCAGAAGACCTGCCGCCCGTACGCCGCGGCGGCGCGCTCGTCCTCGCGCACCGAGCGCAGCATCCGGCCGAACGGGCTCCGCGACAGCCGCTGCACCAGGAGGTAGGCCAGGAAGAGCACGATGAGGACGACCACGCCGAACGCGATGCGGTAGCCGTTGTAGGTCAGGTTCAGCGCCGTCTGCCCCGGGTTGACCAGCCCGTAGACACCGTTGAAGCCGTCGAACAGCGGCGTGTAGTTCTCCACGAGGAGGTACATCGCGCTCACCGCGCCGAGGGTGGTCACGGCGAAGTAGATTCCGCGCAGGTTCCGCAGGGCGATGGCCCCGATGACGGCCGCGAAGCCCACCACCACCACGATGGCCAGCACGATCGAGAGCAGGACCGGGAGGTGCCAGCCGATGATGTACTCGACCGGGGGCGTCGGCTTGCCGATCGTGAGCACGAAGGTCATGTAGCTGCCGAGCGCCAGGTACCCGTAGAAGGCCAGGTCGAAATCACCGGTCCAGCCCCAGACCACGTCGAGGCCGAGGGCGAGGATGGCGAAGATCCCCGCTTCGGTGAAGACGCTGACCCAGTACATCAGGCCCGCACCGCTACCGAGCTCCGCCGGACGAACACGCCGTTCGGCCGGAACAGCATGAGCAACACGAGGAGCAGGAAGGCGAAGACCAGTTCGTACGCCGAACTGGTGTAGGTGCCGGCGATCTGAATCGCGAGCCCGACGATGAGGGCGCCGCCGAGGGTCGCGTACGGCCGCCCGAGGCCCCCGGCGACCGTGGCCGTGATGGTGAGCAGGAGGAAGTTGAAGCCGAGGAGCGGACCGAAGGTGCCTATCGTGGCGGCGTACGCGAAGCCCGCGAAGCCCGCCACGGCACCGGCGAGGGCCCAGGTCTGCATGATGATCCGCCGCGCCGGGATGCCGCTCACCTGGGCGAGCGCCCGGTCCTGCGAAACGGCCCGGATCGCCTTGCCGAAGCGCGTTCGCTGCAGCAGCAGGTAGATGAGTCCGGCCACGACCAGCGCCGAGATGATCACCTCGATATCGGACGTGGTCCACAGGAACGGCCCGACGTGGTGCAGGTTGCCCTGCGCGAAGCTGTACGTGACGTTCGCCGCTCCGTAGATCATGTCGAGCACGTTCTCGGCGATGAGCGCCACCCCGAGCGTGGCGATCAAGACCGTGATGGCGCTGCGGCCCCTGAACTGCTCGATCACCAAGATGTTCAGCACCAGCCCGGCGGCCGCGCCGGCCGCCGCGGCGATCACGGCGGCGGCCGCGACGTTCTCATGGAAGATCCCCTGCGTGGAGTACGCGACGTAGGCGCCGATGGTGAGGAACTCGCCGTGGGCGAAGTTCGCGATCCGGCTGACCGCGTACTCGAGCGTGAACGCGACGGCCGACAGCGCCAGGATCGCGGCCGTGGCGAGCCCTACGCCAACGGTCACAAGGAAAGTGTTCATGTCGTCCTTCGGGCACCTGGGCTGAAGTGACAAACACTGAGTGGCTGAGCCAGTAGCCCGAACGATAATGTTCGCTATCCTTGGGTGTCAACGGGTCTGGCCGGCTACCTGCAGCGAAGCATGATGGACTGCCAATCCGGCCGGAGGAGTGGGTGACGCGACACGATGCCAGCGAGTCAGCGGACCAGTCGGCCGAGTACCGATGCCCTTCGTGCGCCTGACCGGCGCCGGCTCTACGAGCATCTCGCCGCCAGGCTGCTGGACTATGTCGAGGTCACCGGGCTGCGGGTGGGTGACCGCCTGCCCTCGGAGCGCGATCTCGCGGGGGCGCTGCGGGTGAGCAGGGCGTCGGTCCGCCAGGCCACGGTCGCGCTCGAGGTGCGGGGGACGCTGGAGGTCCGGCACGGCGATGGCATTTACCTCAGGTCGCTGCCGAACGACTCGGGCCATCTCATGGAACTGATGACGCAGCGGCATCGGCTGCCGGCGATCCTCGAGGCCAGGGAGGCGCTCGAAACGCAGCTGGCCGCGCTGGCCGCGGTGCGCAGGACCGAAGCCGACCTGGCCGCGATGGACCGCGCCCTGGAGATCATGGCCGCCGACATCGACGCGGACGGCTTCGGCGAGGAGGGCGACCGCCTGTTCCACGAGGCCGTCACCCGCGCGGCCCAGAGCCCCCTGCTCGCCGACTTCATGGCCGCCCTCGCCGTGCCGATCAGCGAGACCCGGCGCAGCTCACTCGGCGAGCCGGACCGCCCTCCCCGGTCGCTGCGCGCCCACCACCGGATCCTGGAGGCCATCCGGCGCGGGGACGCTCCCGGCGCGCGCCAGGCCATGCGCCGTCACGTGAACATGGTGGCCGACATCGGCCTGCTCAGATGGTCAGCCGCCCAGCAGGACGGGGCCCACTCAGGCTCATGAGACCGCGTCGCGCAGCGCGGACTTCAGGATCTTGCCGGAGGGGCCCTTGGGCAGCTCGGCCATGAACCGGATCTCGCGCGGGTACTTGTACGCGGCCAGCCGCTCCCGGGTGTAGGCGATGACGTCGTCCGCGCTCAGCTCGGAACCCGGTCGCGGGACCACGACGGCCACGACCTCCTCGCCGAGCCGCTCGTCCGGCTTGCCGATCACGGCCGCCTCGACGATGTCCGGGTGGGCGTACAGCACCTCCTCGATCTCGCGCGGGTACACGTTGTACCCGCCGCGGATCACCAGGTCCTTGGCCCGGTCGACGATGAAGTAGAAGCCATCGCGAATCCATGTAGCCCAGGTCGCCCGAGTGCAGCCAGCCGCCGCGCAGCGCCTCCGCGGTGGCCTCGGGCCGCCCGAGGTAGCCCTTCATCACGTTGTGGCCGCGGATCAAGATCTCGCCCACGTTCTCCCGGCCGGGCGGCAGCGGCCGGTCCGCGGCGTCGCCCACCCGCATGGTGACCCCCCACATCGGCTTGCCGATGGACAGCGCCCGCGTGTCGCCGGGCCGGTTGAACGAGCATGAGCTCGCCGTCTCGGACATGCCGTAGCCCTCGAGCACCTCGATGCCGTACTTGCCCTCGAAGGTCCGCATGATGTCCTCCGGCAGCGACGCGCCGCCGGACACCGCGACGCGCAGCGCCGACAGGTCGCGGCCGGTGATGTCCTGATGCGCCAGGGCGTGCAGCATGGTCGGCACCCCGCCGATCACCGTGCACCGGTCGCCCTCCAGGGCGTCCAGCACCCCGGCGGGCGTGAACCGCGGCACGATCGACAGGCAGCCGCCGTACCGCACGGCCACGTTGATCACCGACGACAGGCCGAACACATGGAAGAACGGCAGCACGGCCAGGGTGACGTCGTCGCTGTGGTAGCCGAACAGCTGGCCCGCGATGGTGCAGTTCATGTACAGCTGGAAGTGGGTGAGCTCGGCGCCCTTCGGCTTGCCCGTGGTGCCGCTGGTGTAGATGAGCACCGCCGTGTCACCCGGGTCGCGTGGTTCGATATCCGCAGAGTCCGCGGACAAAGCGCCGAAAAGCTCCGAGACCGGGCGCGCGCCCTCGGGCAGCGATCCGCCCGCGGGACCAACCCCGGCCAGGTACAGCGGGACGCCGAGCGTCTCGCAGGCCTTGGCGGCCTCGGCGTGCATGCCCTCGAACCCGATCAGCAGCCTGGCCGCGGAGTCGCCCAGGTGGTACTCGAGCTCGGGCGCCATCAGCAGCGGGTTGAGCGGCAGCACCACCAGCCCGGCCCGCAGCGCGCCGAAGTAGGCGGTCAGGAACGGCGGGACGTTCGGAAGCTGCAGCGCCACCACCTCGCCGGGGCGCAGGCCCTGGGCGCGCAGGCCCGCCGCGACGCGGCCCGATTGCTCGTCGAGCTGGCGGTAGGTTGTCGCCGACCCGCCGAACCGGAATGCCGGAGCATCCGGCGCGGCCAGCGTCGTCTCGGTCAAGATGGTCGCCAGGTTGAAACTCATGCTCCCGCCCCCTTAGAGGTGAGACATATATTAAAGGTGTATCACCACCGTGCCTAGGTCGTGGCGACGAACGTGGCGACGAACAGAGCGGAGCAGCCCGTGATGTACCTCGTCCGGGGATCGGGACAAGACGGAGAACAACAAGACGGAGAACAAGAGGCGACGGGCCAGACCGGGCCCCGGCCCTCCGCCGCGCTGTTCCTGACCGAGCCCCTCCGCGCGCTGGCCGACCTGACCGCGCTGCCGCTGGCCGCGCCCTGGCTGGCGACCGCGCCGCGCGGCGACGGCCACGGGGTGCTGGTGCTGCCCGGGCTGCTGGCCTCCGACACGAGCACCGTCCCGCTGCGCCGGTTCCTGGCCTGGCTGGGCTATGACGTGCGCGGCTGGGACCTCGGCCGCAATCGCGGGCCGACCGAGGAGGTGCTGGCCGGGCTCCCGCGGGCGCTGCTGGATCACGCCGGGCGGACCGGCGGCCCGGTGTCGCTGGTGGGCTGGAGCCTGGGCGGCGTCTACGCCAGGGAACTGGCCCGCCGTCACCGCAGGCAGATCCGCCAGGTCATCACGCTGGGCAGTCCCTTCGCCATCACCGACTCGCGGCAGAGCCGCGTGCACGGCCCCTACCAGCGCCTGGCTCACCTGCACGCCGACGGCGCCCGGCTGCCGAGCCGGGATCAGCGGGCCCGGCCCATCGGCGTCCGGTCGACCTCGGTGTACTCCCGCTGGGACGGCATCGTGTCCTGGCAGGCCTGCGTGGAGCCCGAGTCGCGGCTGCACCAGAACGTCGAGGTCCGCTGCTCTCACGTCGGCTTCGGCGTCGACCCGGCCACGCTGTGGCTGATCGCCGACCGGCTGGCCGAACCGCCCGGGCAGCACCGCCCGTTCCGCCCGCCCGCGCTGATGCGGATGATGTACCCATGACCATCTCCGACCGGGCCGGCACCCGCCCGGCACCCGAGGACTTCGCGGCCGCATGGGAGCGTCCAGGGTCACGTCACCGACCTGGACGGTCCCGTGCACTGGATCGAGTTCAACCCAGGCCAGCAAGGGACCCAGCGCAAGCCGCCGATCGTGTTCGTGCACGGCCTGGGCGGCTCGCACCTGAACTGGTGCCTGATCGGACCCGCGCTGGCCGCGGGCCGCCGCGCCGTCGCGCTGGACCTGCACGGGTTCGGCCTGACCCCCGGATCGGTGGCCACCGCCACCGTGCAGGCCAACGCGCGGCTGGTCAGCCGGTTCGTGCGCGAGGTCATCGGGGCCCCGGTGATCCTGGTCGGGAACTCCATGGGCGGGCTGATATCCATCCTGCACACCGCGGCCGAGCCGGACACCGTGGCGGGCGTGGTGCTGATCGACCCGGCGCTGCCGCTGCCCCGGGGCAGGCTCGACCCCCGGGTCACCGGCCAGTTCCTGCTCTACGCGCTGCCCGGCCTCGGCGAGGTGTTCGTCCGCCGGTACATGATGCAGCGCTCGCCGGAACAGGCCGTCCAGCAGCTCCTGGAGCTCTGCTTCGCCGACCCGTCGCGGGCCAACCCCACGATGACCGCGGCCGAGATCGCGCTCATCGAGCGCCGCAAGCCGGTGTCCCCGCATCAGGCCACGGTGCGGGCCAGGACGTTCCTCGCGGCCTCGCGCTCGCTGCTGCGGGTGCTCGGCCTGCGCGGGCGCTACCGGGACATGATGGCCGGGATCGACGTTCCCGTGCTGCTCATCGGCGGGGAGGACGACCGGCTGGTCCAGGTGGCCGCCATGCGCCAGGCCGCGGCCAGGAACCCGCGCTGGGAGTCCGTTTTCCTCCCCGGTGTCGGGCACACGCCGATGCTCGAGGTGCCCGACGTGACCACCGACACGATCCGCGACTGGCTGGACCGTCACTTCGCCATGGAAACCTGAGGAACCCGACATGCAGCAACTGACCGGGCTCGACGCCTCGTTCCTCGCCCTGGAGACGCCCACCACCACCGGCCACGTCGGCGGGCTGACCGTGCTGGACCCGCGCGAGGCGCCCAAGCCGCTCACCCTGGCCCGGCTGACCGAGGTCCTGGCCGAGCGCATCCCGCTCGTGCCCGTCCTGCGGCGCAAGCTGCTGAACGTCCCGCTCGGCCTGGACCAGCCGTACTGGATCGACGACCCGGACTTCGACATCGAGTACCACGTCCGCGAGCTCGCCCTGCCGCACCCGGGCTCCGACGCCCAGCTCACCGAGCAGGTCAGCCGGCTGCACGCCCGGCCCCTGGACCGCAGCCGCCCGCTGTGGGAGATCTACCTGATCACCGGGCTGGCCAAGCGGCGGGCCGCGGTCTACACCAAGATCCACCACGCCGCGGTCGACGGCGTGTCCGGCACCGAGCTGCTCACCATCCTGATGGATCTCACGCCGGCGGGCCGGGAGCTGCCCCCGGCCGAGCCGTTCCGCCCGGAAAAGGCCCCGAACTGGGCCGAACTGGCGGCCCGGGCGGCCGTGAAGGCGGCGTGGCGCCCGGTCCAGACCGTCCGCTTCACCAACGAGCTGGTCCGGGTGCTGCCCACCTTGGCGCCGGTGGTGGGCACGGTGGTCGGCGGCATGCTCGGGCTGAACCGCGGCGACGGCGAGGTCATCGCCACCACCCCGGGCCGCGCCCCCGCCACGCCGTTCAACAAGCCGATCACCGCGCACCGCAGGTTCGCGATCCGCAGCGTGGACCTGGGCACGGTCAAGATGGTCAAGAACGCGTTCGGGGTCTCGGTCAACGACGTGGTGATGGCCATGTCCGCCGGCGCGCTGCGGCGCTGGCTGGCCGATCACGACGCGCTGCCGGCCCAGCCGCTCATCTCGATGATCCCGGTCTCGGTGCACGACCCGGCCAGCAAGGGGGCGCTGGGCAACAAGGTGTCGGCCATGCTGGCCGCGCTGCCCACCAACGTCGGCGAGCCTGGCCTGCGGCTGGAGATGGTGCACGCGGCCACGAAGATCGCCAAGGCCCAGCAGGCGGTGATCCCGCAGGGCCTGGTCGACCAGGTCAGCGACTTCGCCCCGCCCGCTCTGACGGCCCGGGCCGCCCGCGTCGTGTTCGCCACCGGGCTGCTGCACCGGCTGCCGCCGTTCAACGTGACGATCTCCAACGTCCCCGGCCCGAACGTCCCGGTCTACCTGTGCGGGGCCAACGTCCTCGCCCACTACCCGGTGTCGGTGGTCACCGACGGCCAGGGCCTGAACATCACGCTGGTCGGCTACCTGGGCCAGCTGCACTTCGGCCTGGTGGCCTGCCGCGAGCTGGTGCCCGACATCGACGTGCTGGCCGGCTACCTGGTCGACGAGCTCGCCCTGCTCGCCGAAGCCGCCGAGAAGCGCGCCGCCGAGCACCCGTAGCCATGACCGACGACGTCCGCAGGGTGCTGCCGGAGGGAACCCAGCCGCCGTCCATGGTCCCGGGCCCGATCTTCGCCGCCGCCATAGACACCTTCGTAGCCGGGCAGCGGCTGGACATGCGGTCGCTCGCGCGGCGCATCGGGGTCGCCCGCGCCACCTTGTACCGCCGGGCTGGCAACCGGGAGCAGCTGCTGGACCAGGTGCTATGGTGGCGGGCCCGCCGCCTGCTGGCCGACCAGGTGCGGGCCAGCGCCCACCTGACCGGGGCCGACCGGCTGACCGCGGTGATCGGCGGCGTGCTGCGCGCCATCGGCACCGACCGCCCGGTCCGCCTGTTCCTGGAGGCCGACCCGGAGACCGCGCTGCGCCTGATGACCGGCACCCGCAGCGCGGTGCATCAGGGGATGGCGAAGGCGCTGGAGAACCTCATCGAGCTCGAACGCGGCCGCGGCGCGTTCGACGCCAGCCTGGACGCCCCGACGCTGGCCTTCGCGATCGTCCGGGTCAGTGACGGTTTCCTGTACGGCGACGTGATCGCCGACCGCGCACCCGACATCGGCCGCGCGGTCACGGTCATCGAGGCCCTGCTCCGCGGCCTGGACCTGGTCCACCGGGCCCCCGCGACGCGCTAGCCCCCGTCGAGCGCCAGCACCAGCTTGCCGGTGTTCGCCCCCTCGAACAGCATCAGCAGCGTCCGCGGGAAGTCGCGTACGCTGCCGCGCACGACGGTCTCGTGCGAGACGAGCCTGCCGTCGCGGTACCAGCCGGCCAGCTCGGCGGTCGCCTCCGGGTACCGGTCGGCGTAGTCGAACACCAGCATCCCGGTCATGGACGCCCGCGCCACCAGCAGCATCATGTAGTTGGCCGGCCCGCGCACCTGCTGCTCGTTGTACTGGGAGACCGCGCCGCAGATGACGATCCTGGCCCCGCGCGCGAGGCAGGTCAGCACGTGATCCAGGATCTCGCCGCCCACGTTGTCGAAGTACACGTCGACCCCGCGCGGCGCGAACTCGCGCAGCGTCCGGCGCAGGTTCGGCGCCCGGTAGTCGATGCACGCGTCGAACCCGAACTCCTCGGTCACCGTGCGGCACTTGGCCGGCCCGCCCGCGATGCCGATGACCCGGCAGCCCTTGATCTTGGCGATCTGCCCGGCCACGCTGCCCACCGCCCCGGCCGCGCCGGAGACCACCACGGTGTCGCCCTCCTTGAGCCGCCCGGTGTCCAGCAGCGCGAAGTAGGCGGTCAGCCCGGTCATGCCCAGCGCGCCGAGCCACGTCGGCACGTCGGCCACAGAAAGGTCCAGCTTCATCACGCCCCGGCCGTCCGAAATCGCGTAGTCCTGGACGCCGAATATCCCGGAGACGTAGTCGCCGACGGCGAACCCAGGATGCTCGGACGCGGTGACCCGGCCGGCCCCGCCGGCCCGCATGACGGCGCCGATGTCGACCGGCGGGACGTAGGAGGCGGTCGCGTTCATCCAGCCGCGCATGGCCGGGTCGATGGACAGGTGCGAGACCCGCACCACGAACTGCCCGGGACCAGGCTCCGGCACGTCCTCGCTGGTGAACTCCCAGTCGTCCGCCCTGGGCAGCCCGGAGGGGCGGTCGGCCAGCCGTACCTGATCATTCGCCGTCGGCATGGGGCACTCCTCATCGCGATGTCCGAAATCCGCCAGCTCGGGCCATCCTGCCCGCATAGCTTCTGGGTATGACAAGCTACACGACATTCGACAGCCCAGTAGGGGAGCTCCTCCTGGTCGGCGAGGACACCGCGGACGGCGTCGCCCTCACCTCCGTGTCGCTGCCCGGCCAGCGCAACGCGCCAGAGCCCCAGCCCGGCTGGCGCCGCGATCCCGAGGCGTTCGGCCGGGTGATCAGCCAGCTCGAAGCGTACTTCGCGGGCGAGCTGACCAGCTTCCACCTCCACCTGGCGCCGCGCGGCACGCAGTTCCAGCAGCGGGTCTGGCAGGCGCTGGACACCATCCGCTACGGCACCACGATCACCTACGGCGAGCTCGCCGGATACCTCGGCGTCCCGCGCGACCGGATCCAGGCCCTCGGCGCCGCGATCGCCGCCAACCCGCTGCTGATCATCCGCCCGTGCCACCGGGTCATCGGCGCGGACGGCACGATGCGCGGCTACGCCGCGGGAACCGACCGCAAGGAGCGGCTCCTGATCCACGAGGGCGCCCTGGCGCCCATGCTCACCGGGGACCCCTGGTGATCGGTCTGGACCAGGCGGACTGGCGGGCGGCAGCCGGCGACCTCGACGCCGTCGGCTGCGCCCGCACCCCGCCGCTCCTCACCCCGGTCGAGTGCAAGGAACTGGCCGGCCTGTACGACCGTCCCGAGCTGTTCCGGGCCACCATCGACATGGCCACGGTACCGCTTCGGCTCCGGCCAGTACCGCTACTTCACCCACGACCTGCCCGAACCCGTCCGCGTCCTGCGCGAGGCGTTCTACCCGCACCTGCTGGTCATCGCCCGCGCCTGGGCCGAACGCCTCGGCCGCCCCGCCCCCTGGCCCGACACGCTGGCGGAGTGGCTGGAGATGTGCCACCGTGGCGGGCAGTCCAAGAGCGCCCAGATCCTGCTGCGCTACCAGGCCGGGGACTGGAACGCCCTGCACCGCGACCTGTTCGGTGACCTGGTGTTCCCGCTGCAGGTCGTCATCGCCCTGGACGAATACGGCACCGACTACACCGGAGGTGAGTTCCTGCTGGTCGAGCAGCGCCCCCGCGCCCAGTCCCGCGGCACCGCCACCGTGCTCGAGCAGGGCCACGGCCTGATCTTCACCACCCGCGACCGCCCGCTGCGCACCGCGCGCGGCTGGTCCGCCGCCCCGGTCCGCCACGGCGTCAGCACCGTCCGCTCCGGCCACCGCCACACCCTGGGCCTGGTCTTCCACGACGCCTGACCCGGCTCCTGGACCCCGCCGGGCCCCGTGGTCCCCCGGGCCCTTCTATCGGTCCCGGTGGCCCACAGGGACCATGCACGCACGTGGCCGGGCCGGTGCACCACCGCCCGTTCGGTCGAAATTCTTTTTTATTCCGAACGGGCATCGGTGCGTGCCTAGGGGATATCCCCCAGCCGAAGATGGGTGACAGTCTGCTGCCGCCCGCCAGCCGCGATCCGTAGCGTCTTTACCGAAGCCATGACGCTACGCAGGGAGGATTCGGAGATGATTGAGGCACGGGGGCTCGTCAAGCGCTACGGTTCCACCGCAGCGGTCAACGACCTCACCTTCACGATCCGCCCCGGTCTTGTGACCGGGTTCCTCGGCCCGAACGGGGCGGGCAAGACCACCACGATGAGGCTGATCCTCGGTCTGGACTACCCGTCCGCCGGGACCGTCACCATCAACGGCAAGCCGTACGCCCAGCTGCCCAGCCCGATGCACGAGGTCGGCGCGCTGCTGGACGCCGGGGCGGTGCACGGCGGCCGCACCGCCCGCAACCACCTGCTCGCCCTGGCCCAGACCAACGGCATCGGCCGCCGCCGGGTGGACGAGGTGCTCGGCATCGTCGGGCTGACCGACGTGGCCGGCAAGCGGTCCAAGGGGTTCTCGCTCGGCATGCGCCAGCGGCTCGGCATCGCCGCGGCGCTGCTCGGCGACCCGCAGATCCTGATGTTCGACGAGCCGGTCAACGGGCTCGACCCGGAAGGGATCCTGTGGATCCGCACCCTGATGCGGTCGCTGGCCGCCGAGGGCCGCACCGTGCTCGTGTCCAGCCACCTGATGTCGGAGATGGAGTACACCGCCGACCACCTGCTGGTCATCGGGCGCGGCCGGCTCATCGCCGACTGCGGCATGGCCGAGTTCATCACCCGCGGCTCCGGTCAGGCCGTCCTGGTCCGGACCCCGCAGCCCGACGCCCTGTCCCGGGTCGTCGCGGCCGGGGGCGGCACCTTCTCACCCTCGGGCGGCCCTCTCGCGCCCGCCGGCGGCCGGGAGTTCGAGATCCGCGGCCTGACCGAGGACCAGGTGTCCGACCTGGCCTTCGCTCACGGCATCCGGCTGTACCACCTCGCCGCGACCCGGGCCTCGCTCGAGCACGCCTTCATGGAACTGACCGCCGACAGCGTGGAATACCGCGCCGAACTCATAGGAGACCCGTCATGACCTCGCTCGGCATCGCTACTCCAATCCCCGCCCTGCCAGGCCGCGGCACCGCGCTGGCGCGCACGATCGGCTCGGAGTTCACCAAGATCCGCTCGGTCCGCTCGACCTACTGGACCTTGTTCGTGCTGGTGCTGGCTAGCATCGCCTGGTGCGTCGCCTACTGCCTGGGCACCGTGCACCAGTGGCCGGGCATGTCCGCCCAGGCCCGGGCCGGCTTCGACGCCACCCAGAACACCATCCTCGGGCTTGGCCCTGCTCGGCCAGCTCGTCATCGTGGTGCTCGGCGCGCTGATGATCACCTCGGAGTACTCGACCGGGCTGATCCGCACGTCGCTGACCGTGATGCCGCGGCGCGGGACGCTCTACGCCGCCAAGGCGGCCGTGTTCGCCGCGGTCAGCACGGTCGTGTCGTTCGCGACCAGCTTCGTCACGTTCTTCCTGGGCCGGATGCTGCTGAGCAGCACCCACGTGGCCATGTCCCTGTCCCAGCCGGGCGTGCTGCGATCGCTGATCGTCACCGCGCTGTTCGTCGAGGTCTGCGGCCTGTTGGCCTTCGGCATCGGCGCCCTGGTGCGGAACACCGCGGGCGCGTTGACCCTCGCCTTCGGATGCCTCGTGCTGGTGTCCGAACTCATCAGGACGCTGCCCGTCTTCCTGCACAACGACCTGATCCGGTGGGTGCCGGGCGGTGACTCCCTCAACTCGATGACCGCCACCATCGGGGGGCAGATCCCGCATACGTTCTCGGCCTGGGGCGAGCTCGCCGTGTTCGCCGGCTACGCGGTGATCCTGCTGGCCGCCGGCGCGGTCGCCTTCAGCCGCCGCGATGCATGAACACTTACGCTTGGATGGTGCTGGCCAAGGTGAAAGCGTGGACGCGCGATCATCCGTGGCAGGCGGACGGCCTGCTGGCCGTGGTGCTGTTCGGCTTCAGCGTGCCCCAGGTGGTCGCCGGGCAGGCGGGCCCGGCCGCGCGGAGCGTCTTCCTCGCGGTCACCTTCCTGGTCTCCGCCACCGTGGTACCGCGCCGCCGGTACCCGGTGGCGGCGTTCACCGCGGCGGCGGTCATCGGGGCCGCCCAGATCGCCTTCGGCGTGCAGACCGGCGGCGCGGGACCGGTCTTCGCCCTGCAGCCGACCAACGCGGACCTGGCCATCGTGGTGCTGCTGTACACCCTGGCCGCGTACCGGCCCCGGCCGGTCTCCCTCGCCGGGCTGGCGGTCTGCCTGCTCGGCTCGGTGGTGGCCATCGCCCGCTGGTCGCCGGCCCACACGGCCCATCCAGCCGGCGCCCTGTTCGGGGCGGCCGCCGGGCTCGGCGGCGTGACGCTGACCGCGTGGGTGCTCGGCGATTCGGTCGCCTACCGGTACCGTCGCGCCTACTACGCCTCGCTGGAGGAACGCGCCGCCCGGCTGGAAGCCGCCGAGCGCGCCCGCGTACTGCAGGAACAGCGGGCCCGCGCGGTCGACGAGTCGGCCGCCCGGCTGCGCAGGATCGAGCGCGACCTGCACGACGGGGCCCAGGTCCGGCTGGCCGCGCTGGCCATGACCCTGGGCGAGATCAAGGAGAACCTGGAGCAGGCCGGCGATGACCGCACGCTCGCGCTGGCCGGCGCGGCCCACCAGAACGCCAAGGACACCCTGGCCGAGCTGCGGGATCTCGCCCGCGGCATCCACCCGCCGGTGCTCGACCGCGGCCTCGGCCCGGCCCTGGGCATCCTGGCCGGGACCAGCGCGATCCCGGTCGGCCTGACCGTCGCCGTCACCGAACGGCCCTCGCCCGCCATCGAGGCCATGGCGTACTTCTGCGCGGCCGAGCTGCTGGCCAACGCGACCAAGCACAGCGGCGCGGGCCGCGTCACGATCGGCCTGCGCGAGCAGGACTCCGGGCTGGTCATGTCGGTGGCCGACGACGGGTCCGGCGGCGCCCGCCTGGTCCCCGGCGGCGGCCTGGCCGGGCTGCGCGAGCGCGTGCAGACCGTCGACGGCCGGCTCGAGGTCGACAGCCCGGCCGGCGGCCCCACCACCGTCACCATCGAATTGCCGAGGCACGCCTGATGACCGACACCTCGCTGCGCATCGTGATCGCCGAAGACGCCGCCATCATGCGGGACGGGCTGACCCAGACCCTGACCCGCCGCGGCCACGACGTAGTGGCCGCGGTGGCCGACGCCGAGGCGCTGCGCCGGGCCGTCGAGGAGCATCAGCCCGACGTGGCCATCGTCGACGTGCGCATGCCGCCCACCCACACCGACGAGGGCCTGCGCGCCGCCCAGGCCATCCGCAGCGACCATCCCGGCGTCGGCGTGCTGGTGTTCTCCCAGTACATCGAGACCCAGTCCGCGGCGGAACTGCTCGCCGCGGCCCCGGGCGGGGTCGGCTACCTGCTCAAGGACCGGGTCGCCGACGTCAGCGACTTCATCGACGCGATCACCCGGGTCGCCCGCGGCGGCACCGTGCTCGATCCCGAGGTCGTCCGCCAGCTGCTGACCGCCAGCCGCCGCGGTGACACCCTGGCCGCGCTGACCCCGCGGGAGCGGGAGGTGCTCTCGCTCATCGCCCAGGGCCGCTCCAACGCCGCCATCGCCGGGACGCTGTTCATCTCCCCGAAGGTCGTGGAGAAGCACGTCGCGAACATCTTCGACAAGCTCGGCCTGGCCCCCGACGACAACGACAACCGCCGCGTCATCGCCGCCGTGCGGTACCTGGAGTCCTAGTCTGGGCGGGGATAACCGGTAACCGGAAGAAAGAGAATGCGGTGAACCTCGAGGAAGCGCTGGAGATGGTCGCGGAGTTGAGCCGGGAAGAGCTGCAAATCGTCCGTAAGCGAGCCGAGGAGAAAACACCCGCCCGCGACAGCGGTCACGATTTCAACGAGATGCGGCATGCCGCGGACCGGCTGGACCATTACGCGCACGTGCTGCGCAGGCTCCACGACTCCGAACTCGGCCAGAACTGGCGGCAAGAGAGCAGGCAGGACATTCCCCGCGGATCGTAACTATGAATCTTCGCGGATGAGGTCGGCGGCGATCCAGGCGACCGCCATCGTGGGGGCCTGGGTGTTGCCGGCGAGTTGGAGGGGAAGGACGGAGGCGTCGACGACGCGCAACCCGGTGACGCCGCGGACACGCAGCTGGGGGTCGACGACATCATCAGCCTGCGGTCCCATGGCGCTGGCGCCGACGGCGTGGTAGATGCCCGAGCCGGTGTTGAGGGCGTAGCGCACCACGTCGCCGGGGCTGGAGACAGCCGGCCCCGGGAAGTCCTCGCCGGCCACGTAGTCGGCCAGCGGGCCCTTGGCGAATACCTCGCGGGCGATGCCGAGCACCGGCGCGGTGGCCTTGCGGTCGGCGTCGTGTTCGAGGAAATGCGCATCGATGACGGGCGGGTTCTCCGGCTGCGGGCCGCCGAGGTGGACCGAGCTGGTCGTGGTGGGGCGCATCTGGTAACCCGCGAACATGACGCCGGAATGCTTGGCCAGCTTCAGGCCCCCGCCGCTGGGGTCGAGCGCCATCGGCACGAACAGGCCCTGGATGTCGGGGCGGTCCAGGTCGGGTGAGGACTTGAACTGGCAGACCAAGTCGTAACCGCTCGTGGCGATGGGCCCGCTGCGGGTGAACAGGTACTTGAACCCCTGCCACGCGTCTTTGGGCAGGGTGTTGAGCTGCTGGGTGGGGCCGACGTTCCCCTTGACCCGGACCTGCATGCTCACCATGCGCTGCTCGATGACCCTCTCCCCGACGTTGGGGCTTTCGACCCGCACGTCCACGCCGGCCCGGCGCAAGACCTCGGGACGGCCGATGCCGGAGCGCTCGAGCAGCAGCGGGGTCTCCACCGTGCCGGTGCTGAGGATCACCTCCTTGCGGGCGCGGTAGTCCACCGCCCGCCCGCCCGTCATGGCACGCACGCCGGCCACACGGCTGCCGTCGAACAGCAGGTAGCCGACCCGGGCCCGGGTGGCCACGGTGAGGTTACGGCGCCGGCGGACCGGGCGGACGAACGCGCTGTAGGCGCTCGTACGTACGCCGTGCCTGATGGTCGACGGGGAGAACCCGACGCGCTCGCTGTCGTGCGCGTTGACATCGGCGACGTGCTCCCAGCCCATGTCCTGGGCGGAGGCGAGAACAGCCTGGACGAGCTCGTCGTCCTCTTCGACCACCGACACCCCGAGCGGGCCCCCGGCGCCGCGCATGTCCGAGGCGCCGAGATTATGGTCTTCCATCGCCCGGTAGGCAGACAGCGCGCGCTGCCAGGTCCACCCGGGGTTGCCGCGTGCGGCCAGGCCGTCCCAGTCGGCCGCCGCGCCACGCATCCACATCATCCCGTTGACGACGGTCGAACCGCCCAGGCCCTTGCCGCGCGTCCAATCCTCGACCTTGCGATCGGGACCGACCGGCCGCGTCGAGTAGTGGTAGGTGTAGCGCTGCCGCCGGAGGGTGAAATAGAACCCCTTCGGGACGTAGAGCATCGGGTTCTTGTCACGGCCGCCGTACTCCAGCAACAGCACCTGGTTCTTGGGGTCCGCAGACAGCCGGTCGGCCAGCACACAGCCGGCCGCTCCGGCGCCCACGATGACGTAGTCGAAATCCACCATCACAATCCCTCTTCCCTGTTCAAGATCACTCCTCACCCGCGCATATGCCAGTGCAGGAGGCCGTCCTTGAATACCAACCTCGGGCCGGGAAGGGTTAGAACCGTTGGCTTATCCGGTGTGTCGTAGATAGCGAAAGCATGTACTAGAAACTATCCTGGATAGGTGGTAGTTCTCGAATATGTACGCACCGGCTTGCGGGGTGTCCCGGGGGCGGCGGGCTAGTGACTGGTTCCCTCCGCCCGGTCGCGACGCCGTTCGTGGCGGCCGCGCCGGCCGGCGCGCGGGTGCGGGCCCGGCTGCGTCCGTCGCCGGTGGACGAGGCCGTGCTGCGGGCGGCGGGCCGCCACCTGGGGTCGCTGGCGGGCCGGGACCTGGCCGCCCGGTGCGCCGAGGGGCGGCTGGACGCGCGGGGCCGGGCGCGGTCCCGGGCGGTGCGCAAGCGGGCGCTGACCGCGGAATCCTCCTCGCGGTGGGCCGGGGCGATCACCCGCACCAGCGAGGACCAGGTCCGGCTGGCCGGGCAGAACCTGCGGGCCGAGCGGGCCAGCCTGACCGCCCGGATCGGCCGGATCGCGGCCCGGCTGGCGGTCCAGGCGGGCCAGAAGGCGGGCCGGACCCGCGGGTACGCGACCGCCGCCGAACGGCACGCCAAGACGATCCGCCTGCAGACGCTGACGGCGCGGCTGGCCCGCGTGGACCGGCAGGCAGAACGCGGTGCCGTGTCCGTGGTGCGAGGCGGGAAAGCCCTGCTGCGCAAGAGGAACAACCTGGCCGCCGCCGGGCCCACCCAGGACCGGTGGCGCAGCCAGTGGGAATCGTCCCGGCTGTTCTTGACCGCCGACGGGGAGAAAGACACGCCGTGGGGGAACCAGACGATCCGCTGGAACCCCGATGAGGGCTGGCTGGAAGTCAAGCTGCCCGCGCCGCTGACCCGGCTGGCGAACCGGCCGCACGGCCGCTACCGGCTCTCGGCCCCGGTCCAGTTCGGCTACCGCGGCGACGAGGTCGCGGCCCAAGCGGCCACCGGCGCCGTCCGCTACGACATCCGCCACGACCCGGCACGCGGCCGCTGGTACCTCGACGCGAGCTGGAAGGTCCCGCCCGCCCCCGCGCTGGCCCTGGGCGACCTGCGACAGCACCCCGTCGTGGCCATCGACGTCAACCACGGCCACCTCGCCGCCGCCGTCGTCGCGGCGGACGGCAACATCGTCGGCGTCCCGGCCACGATCGCCCTGGACCTGGCCGGGCTGCCGTCCACTACCCGCGACGGGCACCTGCGAGCCGCCCTCACCAGCATCATCGCGACCGCGCGGCGGCATGGCGCCCGCGCCATCGTCATCGAGGACCTCGACTTCGCCCAGGCCCGCGCCGAGGGACGCGAGCGCGCACGGCAGCCGGCCCTCACGCGGCCGGAGAGGACGCGGGTTCCGGCGCGCGATCGGCGGCATCCCCACCGGCAGGCTCCGCGACCGGCTGGTCCAGATGGCCGCCAATGCGGGCCTGCGGGTGATCGTCGTTGACCCCGCCTACACCTCCCGGTGGGCCGCCGAGCACTGGCTCGCCCCGTTGCGGGAGCACCACCCGAAGGCGACCGGTCACCACGCGGCAGCGCTGGTGATCGGGCGACGCGGGCTCGGCCACCGGGCCAGGCGCCGCGCGACAGGGAACCAGCCCGCCCCGGAGGAGGCGGCACGGCCAGCCCAGGCGCGGCCCCGGACCACCCCGGGAGCCCGGACCGCACCCAGGAAACCCGCCGCCCCACCAGGCCCCCGGCAGCCACCCGGCACCAAGACCAGACGGCCTCACCGGACCACGGCAGGCAACCAGGCAGCCCAGGACCGTTCGGGGCCGCCGCCGGCACAGGACCATGTCCTGCTAGGTCAGCAGGAACGGTGAGCAGGCTTCGTCCGATTGATTTCGCCGATCGCTCGCCGCCTCGGCGAGCGGGCCGACAGGGATTGCCGGGACTGCCCACGGCGGGGCGCTTGCCGGGTGGGGTCGTGCGATGATCTGGCTATGGGGCCTGCCGGGGAGACTGGAACCCATCGCCGGCCGGGTCGGCGGCTCGGGCGTGGGGGGAGTCGTGTCCCGGTCCGGGCTGTTCGAACGGCTCGGGGCGGCGGCCCGGGTGACCGTCGTGTCGGCGCCGCCGGGCAGCGGGAAGACGATCTTGCTGCGGTCCTGGATCGGCGCGGCGGGCCTGGCGGCAAGGGCCGCGTGGGTGTCCGTCGGGCACGACGAGCGCGATCCGCAGCGGTTCTGGGGTGTCGCTGCTCGGTGCGCTGCGCCAGACTTCTGCGGGGTCGGCGCTGGTGCAGGCGGTGACGGCGGCACCGCGCATGGCATGCTTCAGGCGATGGGCATGGAGGGGTTCGCCGCGCGGGCCCGGCGCGAGCTGCGGGCCACCGGCGAGACCGCCCGCAGGCGCGCGGTGGCCGTGCGAGATGGTGAGCTGACCGCGCAAGAGGCACAAATCGCCCGGCTGGCCCGTGACGGCTTGTCGAACCCGGAGATCGCAACCCGGCTGTTCCTCAGCCCGCGCACGGTCCAGTGCCACCTGGCCAAGGTGTTCACCAAGCTCGACATCACCTCGCGCAGGCAGCTCCGCCGCATCCTGCTCGCCACCGCGGACACTGCCCGGCCGCGCTAACAGCGATCCGCGAAATCACATCAACCGGAGGACGCCCGCTCACCCTCCCTGGCCTGAGGCTGGCCTACAAGTCACAGAAGGGAGCATGCGATGCAGATCAGATTCCCCGGAACCGGGACGGTCGCCCGCCAACTCCGGCCGGACTTCGCCCGGCCCGAGCACGAGGTATCCACGGAACCGGACATGATGGACAAGGACACGGCGGAGCTCGCCTACCGGCGGGGGCCGGCATCGAGGTCACGCTGCTGTGGCACCGGACGAACGGCGAGCTGACGGTCTCGGTCACCGACGCGGCGTCAGGCGCTTCGTTCGAGCTGCCCGTCGCTGCTGACGAGGCGCTCGCCGCCTTCCGCCACCCCTACGCGTACGCCGCCGTCAAGGGAGTGGCCTATTAGGAGCACCTCGGCTGATCCACCGTCTTCGCTTCTTGCGCCGGCTACCGGACCGGGCGGATCATCACCTCGGCGGCCGCCATCATGATCTGCGTCTTCGCCGCCTTCGTGCTCGGCGACCTGCGGGTGCTCCGCGTCATCGGGCTCGGCATGGCGGTGGCGGTGCTGCTAGACGCCACCCTGGTCCGCATGGTGGCCACCCCCGCGGTCCTCCAGCTGACCACCCGCGCGAACTGGTGGTTCCCCCGCAGGCTCGACCGCGCCATCCCCGACTTCCTCACCGAAACCAGCTCCGGCCAGAAGGGTTCCGTCGACGCCCGGCCCGCCGTAGCCCACATCACCGAGAAGGGAACGTCATGAAGGTTCTGGTCATCGGCCACCTGACCGGCAAGGACATCAGGCCGCACCTGGAGGCCGAAGGCCGCCGTGTCGCCGAGCTCCGCGCCGACGGCCTCATCAGGGACGTCTTCCTCAAGGCGGACCGCAGCGGGCCCATCCTGCTCCTCAACGACACCAGTGCCGCCGGGGCGCCGGCTCAGCTCGCGACCCTGCCGTTTATCGAGCACGACCTGGTCACGTTCGACTACATCGAACTGGACGACAACAGCCCCGCCTGAGCCGCCGGCGTTCGTCTGGATCGTCTCACCGCCCTCATCTCAAGGGTGATACTGGCCCGGTGAAGCTCGGCAGGCTGGCGGCGGCGGGCGGGGTCGCTGGCCCGGTGCTGTTTACCGTGGCGTGGGTGGTCAGCTCGCTGCGTCAGGCCGGTCACTCCGCGGCCGAGGTGCAGCTGAGCGGGCTGGCCGCGGAGGATGCCCGGGATCCGCAGATCATGATGGCCGGGTTCGTGGTGCTGGGCGCCGGGACCGTGGTGTTCGGCGCCGGTCTCGGCCGGGTCGCCGCGGCCCGGTCGGCTGGCCCGTGGCTGGTCGTGGTGGCGGGCGCGGCGAGCGTCGCGGTCACGCTCGCGCTGACCGCCGAGATCCTCTTGGCCGGGCGGATGCTCACCCTGCCGGTGGCCCGTTCCGCGGCCAGGCCCGGCCCCGTCCCGGGCGGGGTTCAGTAGCCGTTCCCGTCACGGTCGAACCAGCGCCGTATCACGGGCCGGGACCAGGGCAACCGACCAGGGTGTTCACGGGCGCGACCGGCGGTCCCGAACGCGACCGTGGAAGCGAGCGGATAAGGAGCACACCATGCGCGCCGACATCATCCCCGGCGGGATCTTCCCCGACTACGAGCTGACCGACCACACCAAGACCCGGCGCCGGCTGAGCGAACTGCAGGGGATCGACCCGATGATCCTGGTCCTCTCCCGCGGCGGGTTCTGCCCCAAGGACCACCAGCAGCACGTCGAGCTGGCCGCCAGTTACCCGAAGATCCGCGTCGCCTACACCCAGATCGTCACCATCTCCACCGACAACATCCTCAAGACCAACGAATTCCGGAACTCGGTCGGAGCCCAGTGGACCTTCCTGTCTGACGCCGGCCGCCACATCCAGAAGGACCTCGACATCGCCGAGTACACCGACCCCTACTACGATCCGATGATCCCGCACACCCTCGTGCTCAAGCCGGGCCTGGTCATCTACAGCGTCTACAACGGCTACTGGTTCTGGGCCGGCCCTCGTTCGAAGACCTTCGCCGTGACCTGCGCGAGGTGACCCTCCAGATCCGGCCGGACTGGGACCTGGCCGCGCCAGGCCTCCGCGAGAACTGGGACGCCGGCGACCACTTGATGCACCACCCGTACGGGCAAGCCGACCACATGCGGACCGTAACACCACTGCCCGTTCGGAAAAATTGAAATTCTTTTTTACCGAACGGATAGTGGTTCCACTTCCACAGCACCAGGAGGAGCCGGCCATGGAATACCTCGTCACGATGACCACCCACGTCCCGGACGGGACACCGGAACGGGCCGTCGACGACATCCGCGCCCGCGAGGCCGCCCGCTCGCGCGAACTGGCCGCGGCGGGGCACTTGCTGCGGCTGTGGCGCCCGCCGCTGCAACCGGGTGAATGGCGCTCGCTCGGGCTGTTCGCCGCCGCGGACGGCGGCCAGCTTGAGGAAGTCCTGGCCTCGATGCCGCTGCGGGTGTGGCGTACCGACGAGGTGACGCCGCTCGCGCCGCACCCGAACGACCCAGCGCTGACGGCCAGGAACGCGGGTACGGAATTCCTGACCACCTTCACCATCAGCGTCCCGGAGGGCACGTCCGGCGAGGCGGTGGACAACATCGAGGCGCGCGAGGCGCGGCGCACGAAGGAGCTGGCCGGGGAGGGGCATCTGCTGCGGCTGTGGAGGTTGCCCGGCCGTTCGCGCGCACTGGGCCTGTGGAACGCCGGCCACCCCGCCGAGATGCAGGCGATCTTGAAGTCGCTGCCCATGGACCCGTGGATGACCGTCGAGACCACGCCGCTCAGCCGGCACCCGAGCGACCCGGCGCTGATCGCCCCATGACCGGGAACGACCGGCGGGTCGCCATCATCACCGGGGGTTCGCAGGGCATCAGCGCCGGCCTGGTGGCCGGGTACCGCGGGCGAGGCTGGGCGGTGGTGGCCAACGCCCGATCGATCAAGCCGTCGCAGGACCCGGACCTGCTCACCGTCGAGGGAGACATCACCCAGCCCGCGACCGCCGACCGGATCATCGACGCTGCGCTCGAACGGTTCGGCCGCATCGACACCCTGATCAACAACGCCGGCGTGTACTCCTCCAAGCCGTTCACCGACTACACCGCCGAGGACTACGCCCTGATCGTCGGGGTGAACCTGACCGGGTTCTTCTGGGTGACCCAGCGGGTCATCGCCGAGATGGCCAGGCGGTACGGCGGACACGTGGTCAACATCTCGGCCACCCTCGCCGAGGTCGCGAACTCCAGCGCGCCCTCGGTCCTGACCGCGCTGACCAAGGGCGGCCTGGCCGCGGCCACCCGGTCGCTGGCCGTCGAGTACGCCTCCCGGGGCATCCGGGTCAACGCCGTCTCGCCTGGCATCATCCAGACCCCGGTGCACCCGGCGGACAGCTACGAGGGACTCGGCGACCAGCTTCCCCCGCTGGGGCGCGTCGGCCAGGTCAGCAACGTCGTCGACGGCATCCTGTTCCTGGAGTCATCGCCGTACATCACCGGCGAGATCTTGCACATCGACGGCGGCCAGATCGCGGGCCGCTAGGTGTCCCTGTCCGAGCGGTGTATGGCGCGTTGCGGCCCGTCTGAGGTGGCGAGTAGCGTTGGGGTGAAGCGTCTCCGCTAGCCCTCACTCCGGATGGTCGGTGTGACAGTGCAGCCTCCCTCCCGGTTGTTCGGCAGGACCGTCGAGCTGGAGATCCTGGGACGGCTCATCGCGAACGTGCGAAGCGGTCAGAGCGCCGTCCTGGTCGTGCGGGGAGAGCCCGGGATCGGCAAGACGGAACTGCTGCGACATCTGATCGCCGAGGCATCCGGTTTCGTGGTGGCCCGCGTGGTCGGCGTCGAGTCGGAGATGGAGCTCCCCTTCGCCGGGCTGCACCAGCTGTGCGCATCGATGCTCGGCCGGCTCGGGTCGCTGGCCGAGCCTCAGCGTCGCGCGCTCAGCGTCGCGTTCGGGCTGGCGTCCGGAGATAGCCCCGACCGGTTCATGGTCGCCCTCGCGGCCCTCAGCCTCATGGCGGAGACCTCCGAGGAGCGGCCGATGCTGTGCGTCGTGGACGACGCGCAGTGGCTTGACCAGGCGTCGGCCCAAGTGCTTGGATTCGTGGGGCGCCGCCTGCTGGCGGAGTCGATAGCGCTGGTGTTCGCGGTCCGGACGCCGAGCCCAGGAGCTCTCGCGCCGGATCACCTGGCGGGTCTGCCCGAACTCCGGCTGGGCGGACTGGATGAACAGTCGGCTCGGGCGCTGCTGGCGACGGTCATCTCGAGTCCGCTCGACGAGAGCGTCCGCGCCCGGATTCTGGAGGAGACACGCGGCCATCCTCTGGCTCTGCTCGAGCTATACCGAGGCCGGAGCGCCGCCGACCTCGCCGGCGGGTTCGCTCTTCCGGACGCGGGGGACCTGCCCAGGCGCATCGAAGATCAGTACGCAGCGCGCCTGGGTGAGCTGCCAGCCGAGGTCCAGCGGCTGGTCCTGCTCGCGGCGGCCGATCCGGTCGGCGACCCGGCGCTGATCCTCCGGGCGGCTCGGGTACTCGGCCTGGACACCGGGACCGTGAACCTGGCCGCCGCGGCCGACCTGGTGGGGTTCGGTGCGAACGTGCGCTTCCGGCATCCCCTGGTGCGTTCGGCCGCCTACCGGACCGCCGCCGCCGATGACCGGCGAGCCGTACACGAGGCGCTGGCCGCAGTGACCGATCCGCTGGCCGACCCCGACCGCCGGGCGTGGCACCGCGCTCACGCGACGACCGGGCCGGACGAGGCGGTGGCCGAGGAGCTCGTCGACTCGGCCGGCCGTGCGCTGCGCCGAGGCGGGGTTGCCGCCGCCGCGGCCTTCTGGGAGCGAGCCGTCGCGCTCACTCCGGACCCGGGCAAGCGGGCCTCACGAGCCCTGGCGGCGGCCGAGGCGAAGTACGCGGCCGGAGACTTCGAGGCTGCCCAAGCCCTCCTGGTAACGGCTGAGGTCGGACCGCTGGACGAGCTGGACGAGGCGCGCGTGCAGCGGATGCGGGCCCAGATCGCGTTCGCGCTGAGACGGGGCGGCGACGCGCCGCCGCTCATGCTGCGCGCCGCGCAGCGGCTGCAGGGCCTGGACGCCGAGCTGGCCCGGCAGACCTATCTCGAAGCCCTGCTGGCCGCGATCTACGCCGGCCGGCTCGCCCGCGGACAGGACGCGAGACAGGTGGCGCGCGCCGCGAGATCCGCGACGCTGCAGCCTTCCGGGTCGCAGCCGCTGCCGCTCTCGCAGCTGCTCATCCACGGCCTCGCCGTGCGCCTGGCCGATGGGTACGTGGCCGCCGCCCCCGCGCTCAAGGAGGCACTGCGCCGCTACCGGGCTCAGCCGCTGGAGCTGGACTGGCTGTCCGTCTCGTACAACATCGTCGCCATGGACATGTGGGACGACGAGGCGTGGTTCGAGCTCGCGGACGGCCAGGCCCGGCTGGCGCGCGCCAACGGCACCCTCAGCTGGCTTCCGTTCGCGCTGGACTATCTCGCGGAGATCCACGTCCAGGCCGGCGAGCTGTCGAAGGCGGCGGCTTTGCTGATGGAGCGTGAGGGCGTCGACTCGGGGGCCAGAGAGGCCACCTTGCCCTACGTCCCGCTGGTGCTCGCCGCGTGGCGCGGCGACGCGCCGGGCGCGGCCGACCTGGCCGAGGAGATGGTCCGTGGCGCCTCGGACCGGGGCGAGGGCGCGGCACTGACCTACAAAGACTACGCGCAGGCGGTGCTGTACAACGGCCACGGCAACTACGGGGCCGCCGCCGAGGCGGCGCACGGTGCCAGCGCCGTC